>NZ_JADNHZ010000019.1 GCF_015554145.1 Collinsella aerofaciens
GAATCCGGCGCATCCGCGTTGGCGCGATTGGCGAAAATACGTTGGTGAAAATGGTGAAAAATATATTGACGCTAACAGAGGTACGACCGCACGTGCTGCACCTCATGCGCGGAGGGGTATTCGACATCGCGGGAACCACGGTTCTTACCATGGGCGGAGCCGCGAGCAACGACAGGCAGTATCGCAAGGAGGGGAGGAGCTGGTGGCCCGAGGAGATGCCGAGCGAGGAAGAGACGGAACACTGCCGCTCCTCGCTCAGCCGCGTGGGTTGGAAGGTCGACTGCGTTGTGACTCATGAGGCCCCTGCCGCCCTGGCGGAGAAGCTGTGCCGCGAGCGCGGGCGCGAGTATCGGGGCGACCGGCTTCAGCGATTCCTTGCCGAGCTCGACGGTCAGCTCGGCTACCGCGCCTGGTTCTTCGGCCACTACCACGACGACAAATGGTGCGACGCCAAGCACCGCCTGATCTACCGAGACATCGTGTCGATCGAAGATGCCGCGCTCGGTTCTAGAAACCTTCTGGAAGCGCTCTAGAAGATTCCTAGAAATCAGCAGCCCGACAGGAGAAGCACGGGGCTACTCGCCCTTCATCTGGGTCATGACCTCGACCTTGGCCTCGGCCACAGCCGCCCGCTGCTCGGCTACAGCGAGGCGGTCCTTGAGGGCGGCGACCTCGGCCGTCAGGTCGCGCTGGGCCAGGAGCGCATCGCTCAGCTCGGCTTGGGCTTTCAACGCGGCGTCACGCTCGACGCGCAGACGCTCGATCTCATCGGACATGGCCTCAGCCTCGGCGTGGAGCTGGACGACCTGCCTGCTGAGCTCCCTGGCATCGGCGAGGTATCTGACGCTCGCGGCATGGAGCTCATTGTTCTCGAGCTCCATGCTCGCGGTGTCGAGCTCGAACTTCTCCTCGATAAAGGCGACCCGCTCATTGCAGTCGGCCTCAAGTCTTTCGTTCCGGTCTCTCGCCTCGACGAGCTTGCGGTTGAATTCGTCGAGCTGGGCCCTGAGTAACGCGTTCTCGGTTCTGAGGTCGCCCGTCTCGCGCAGCAGCTTCTCCCGCCACGTCGCCTCGATTCGCTCGGCGGCCTCATCGAGGACGGACTTCACGCCGTAGATCTCCCTGATTTTCTTCTCGTCTGCCATGGTGCGGCACTCCAATCAACAACGGGCATGGCTCCGCCATGCCATATGGCTGGGAACAATGCACGGCCGCTGTTGATTTGTGTTCGCCCTGCAATCGGTGAGTTCTAAAAGGCGTCTCAAGTCATGCATTCACGCAGGTTTTCGGTTGGAGAAATACCGCACGTTTTCATGGTATCACGCGCCTTAAAGACCATGAATGGACGGCCATATCGATTCGTTGAAAATGGCACCTACGACGTGTTGGTGGCGGGAGAGTGATGGCGTTAAAGATGTCGAGAATGATTATGGGATTGTTTTAGATGCGGGCATGAAAAAGGGTCGAATCGAAGTGTCTGGCCGGACGCCAATTGTCCGGGAACTGTTTCGGTTCGGCCCTGTTTCATTTTACATCCGCGGCATGTTTTTGTAGACGCCTGGCGATTACCGACCTTCACGACCTCGATGACGGTTTCCCCGTCCTCGATTCTTGCCAGATTGCGGTGGACATCGCTGCGCGAACGGCCGGATATCATTTGAGCCAGAATCCTCTTCTATTGAAGCGGATTCTGGCTCAGTGGTTTTTAACTCGGTTGTTTGACAGAAGCCCACGTCGATAGTCGGTCTGTGGACTTAAGATTTCGGGGGCTCCCAAGCGTTTTCGATCGCGGCACGGTAGATTGCAGCGTAATTAAGCATCCAGCTGCCATCGCCCGCTTTTTGAATAAACCCCTTATCTTTCAAAGAGGTATAGGCCCGGGAGATCGTGTTCTTACTCAGGTGGTAGCGCTCCTCAATCCATTTGCTTTTTGCGTAAAAGCCCATGGCTCGTTTGTTTTTGGAAGGATTTCCAAGCTTCCATACTAGGCCGAGGATGAGGCGCTCGGCAGCGACAGTGGTGGCGCAACACGCCCAGTCGGGCACCGAAATAAAATTCGCGTTATCCATTTTCCTTCTAATCTCTCGTTGCTCAGTAACATCATTGGAATATTTGTCGGCAATTGACGGTAGCTCGCTCATGTTTACCGCCTAGTCAAGGTGGGCGGTACGACCTTCGAGCTGCTTGAAAAGTTCGTAGAATGAGCTTTCAAACATGTAATTCGAGCGATGGATTTGGATGAGCTTGCCGGACTCGCGCATAAACTTGCGCGCGGTATTTTCGCTCCAGCCAGTGAGTTCGCGGATATCGTTAACGCGGAGCAACCGATCGCACTGAGCGGCACCAGTGGGGAAAGTCGGTGTGGACGCCTGAGTGCTAATCTGTGGAGTAGCCATGATGAGCTATCCTTTCAATGAGGGCCCTCCCTGTGCTTGTAAGACTTACCAGGTTCATAAGCACTTGGGGGGCCGGTTTTTATGACTACATGCGTAGCCATCTGACAGCTTTAGAATCTATTAAAACTCATTAGATGTCAATCAAATAAAGCGTTTACCTGCGGAAATAGTAGTATAGTACCGTAATATTATTGATGAAACGATGAATGAACAACATGCTATTTCTCGCTTTTCTGTATATAGGCGTTGATGAAGTCTTCGTAGCCTTTAACTGCTTTTATTTCTGATTGTTGAACGAGGCTTGTATACGTTTTGAGCGTGATATTGGGGTCCGCGTGGCCAAGAATACCTTGCACGCTTCTAACGTCCGATCCGTTCGCCAGCATAAAAGTGCTTACACAATGCCTGAGCTGATGCGGGCAGATGCCCTTATATAGTTTTCCGCCAGTCGAATTGTTCGGCTCATAGATTCCAAGATTGCAGCTAACTGCGAAATCGCGAAACCAATGGTTGAAGATGTAGTTTTTCATGTGACAGACAGTAGGGACCCCCTGCTTGACAGCAATATCGCTAATGATGGGAGTGCTGCCAGTCTGGGACAGCCCCAGAGAGGCCAGGAGCTCTTTTTGTATGGCTGACCATGATTGAAGACGTTCGGCCAAGGTCTCTCCAACGGGGATTTTGCGTTGGCTTTCTTGTGACTTGGGTGCCCTCAGTTCATGGTCGTTGGTGTACTGCCTGTCAATTTTCAAGGTTTTATTGGCAGGGTCCCAATCGCGCCATTCGAGGCCCAGCATCTCGCCTTTTCGCATACCCGTATACACTAGTACTAGCGTACCAACAGCTTCGGCGGTGAGCTCAATGTGTTGAAGATGTGTGCATAGGGTAGCTACTTGGTCGATTGTCAGTGATTCTCTTTTGTTGCGTGGTCTGCGAACATGAACGGTAGCGCAGGGGTTTCGGTCAATTATTCTCTTTGCGACTGCATTCGACAGAATCTGACGCAGTTTCGAATTGATTCGTACAAGCTCTGATGGTTTGTATTTTCCCGTACGACGAGCTTCGGCATATGCTTCTTCGATTAGATCGGGAGTTAGCCCCTCAATTGTCTGAAACGCACCGAATAGGTCTTCGATATGCCTGCAATCGTACGCTTCTCTTTCATAGCTCGTTGGCGCAAGTTCGGTGTCCCTATTTTCATGAAAGGCCCAGCAGTAGGACGCAAGCAAAGTGGGCTTTTTAGTTTTAGTGATCGTGCCAGAGGAGTTGATTTCAGCCAGCTTGGCCTGCATTGCAGCCCTAGCTTCTGTTTTAGTCTTGCAACGAACCGTATAAGTTGGGGATCGTTTGTAGCGCCCCGTCTTAGGGTCCTTGATCCCAAGTGAGAAATAATAGCGGTAGGTGTTAGGTGACCTCTTGTCTTTCCAACACGTGCCTCTTCCGCTAATGAGTGGCTGTTCTGCCATCTTTGCACTCCGTTTCTTTGAATAGTTTTCAACAATTCATTGAGTGCAGTTTAGCTAAAGCTGTTAGTAATATGTTTGTAAAAGCGTAGGCGCAGCTACCGGAGGCAAAAGACACAAACTGCTATGTTTATCTGCGGTTATATGATGTTCAATGATGCTTGATGAATGGTAGGGGGTAGCATTAAATCATATCTCCTAAAGCGGGTGTCGACGGTTCGAATCCGCCCGGGGGCACCAGAAGATTATAACGGCGTCGCGAGAGCGGCGCCGTTTCTGGTTTGTGGGAGCTGCCGACGGATTAGGACCGTCGACACCCGCGTCACCAATTTCCCCGCGGGGGGGAGTTTTCGAATCAGCCCGGGGACACCAGAGATTGATCGAGCCCGGTACACCGTCACGGTACCGGGTTCTTCTGGTTCATGTCATGTCAAAAACGAAGCGCCCGCTTGCTGGGGGAGCAAGCGGGCGCCTGTGAGCGAATATGTTTGCGGCGGGAGCCGTAATGGGCGGTGGGGCGGCGACTAGTTGGTCGTACCGGAATCGTCGCCCGTGCTCGTGCCCGAGCCAGAGCCCGAACCCGAGCCAGAAATCGAAACCGTCAGCGTAATCGTGCTGTCGGTGGACTGCTTGCCGGTGGGGGAGACGCCCGTAACGGTGGCGTTTTCGTTGCCGCTCACGGGGTTACCGTTCTGATCGCAGAATGCGATGTTGTAGAACCCGGCGTTGTTGAGCGCGGTAACGGCGGCGGAGATGCTCTTGCCGTACAGGTTGCCCGGAACGCTGGCTTTGCCGGACTTCTTGGCAATGACGACGGTAATCGTGGCGCCAGGCTTCTGCTTGCCGCTGGGGTTCCAGCTAATCACGGTGCCCTCGGTAACCGAGTCGTTCTCCTGGTAGCTCACGTCGACGCCAAAGCCTGCCATATCGAGGGCGTTGCGCGCCTGGGCCTCGGTCATGTCGGTCAGGTCGGGGACGGACGTGGTATCCGGGCCGCTCGAGACCTTGTACGAGATGGTCGTGCCCTTCTCGACTTCCTTACCGGCTTCGGTGCCCTGCTCAAAGACCTGGCCCTCATCGGCCTCGTTGGCCTCCTCGGAGGCGTTGCCCTTCAGGCCAACGCTTGCCAGCGCGGCTTCTGCCTGGTCCTTGGTCAGGCCGACCAGCCGGGGAACCTCGACCTTCTCGGAGGGCTTGGGGCCCTTGGAGATTACCAGGTTCACCTTGGTGCCCTTGGCCTTCTTGGTGTTGCCGTTGGGCGTCTGCTCGGCGACCTTGCCCTCGTCGACATCGTCGTTGTAGCTTTGGTCGATGGTGCCGACCTCGAGGCCGGCTTCCTTGATCTGCTCGACGGCAGTCTGCTGGTCCTTGCCTAGCACATCGGGCACGGTGACCTGCTCGCCGCCAAAGAGTCCTGTGGCAAAGGCCACCACGATACCGATGACGGCAACGGCTGCCACCACGGCGGCGATGATCTTGTTCTTGTTGGATTTGGGCTTTTCGACCTCGTAGGAGCCGGTGGAGCCCGAAACCGAGCTACGGGCGGTATTCTGGCCGCTCACGCCCGAGACGGGACGCACCATGGCGCGCGTCTGATCGGAAAGCTCGCGAGTCTTGGTGGCGCCCAGCTCACCGGGGGCACCGATGATGCGCGTGGGCTCCGAGATGTTGACGGCACGGCCCGACAGGTAGCTGTTGAGCACCTGACGCAGCTCGTCGGCGGTCTGGAAGCGGTTTGCCGGGTCCTTCTCCATGCACTTGAGGATGATGCGCTCAAGGTCGGCGTCGACACCGGAGTTGATCTGGCTCGGCGGAATAGGCAGCTCGTTGACCTGCTTGAGTGCGACCGAGATAGCGTCGTCACCGTCAAAGGGAACGCGGCCGGTGGCGCACTCGTACATCACGACGCCCAGCGAGTAGATATCCGAGGTGGGGCCGAGGTCCTGACCACGGGTCTGCTCGGGGCTGACGTAGTGGGCGGTTCCCAGCACGTTGTTGTCTTGCGTGAGGTGGCTGTTCTTGGCGCGCGCGATGCCAAAGTCCATCACCTTGATGTTGCCGTCTGGCAGCACCATGATGTTCTGCGGCTTAATGTCGCGGTGGATGATCTCGTGCTTGTGGGCGACCGAAAGCGCGGAGCTGATCTGCGAGCCGATCTGGGCGACCTTCTTGGGGTCGAGGGCGCCGTGGCTCTTGATGCCGCTCTTAAGGTCGGTGCCGCGCAGGTACTCCATGACGATGTAATAGGTGTCGCCGTCCTTGCCCCAATCGTAGACGCCCACGATATAGGGGGAGGAGAGGCCGGCTGCTGCCTGTGCCTCCTGCTTAAAGCGTGCGGCGAAGGTTGCGTCGCCAGCATACTGTGGCAGCATGATCTTGACGGCTACCGTGCGGTCGAGGACCTGGTCCTGTGCACGGTAGACGGTCGCCATGCCGCCTGTTCCCACCTTATCCTTGAGGAGGTATCTTCCCCCGAGGACCCTCTGTTCCATTCCTGCTCCTAACATAACTATTCGCTCAACGATGTGTGTAGTACCTACGATGTGGCCGCTGGGGCCGTGTGGCGCGTTGCCGCTAACTCTTCGGCCGCGGCGCGCCTCGGGTGTCCGATTCAATCATGGGCATCACGCTCCCTGTGCGGCAAGCGCCGCGGTCAGGACGATGCCGGCGATCTTGGCGGCCTTGACGTCATGCTTGTCGTAATCCTCTAAGGCCACCGAGATAGCGACTGTGGGTGAATCGTAAGGTGCAAAGCCAACGAACATCGAGTTGACGTTGGTGCCGCCGGTCTCGGCCGAGCCAGTCTTGCCGGCGACCTTGACGCCGGGGATTTGGGCATCGGTGCCGGTGCCGGACTGGACGACGGCAAGCATGACCTGCTTGACCTGGTCGGCCGTGGCGGAGCTGACGGCCTGACCCAGCGAGCGGGACTGCGTGGTCTTGACCACGGTTCCGTCCGGGGCGAGTACCTGGGCTACAAAGTACGGGTCCATGACCACGCCGCTGTTAGCGATGGCGGCGGCAATTACGGCGTTTTGCATGACGGTGGTCTGCGGCCCGGGCGTGTGGTCCATGCCGACAGGCTGGCCGGCGCCGGCCCAGGCGGTCTCCCACTCGGTCATGAGCGACGGGTCGGCCATGATGGAGGCCGCGGAGGTCAGGTCTTGGCCGAGCTTTTGGCCGTAGCCAAAGGCGTTGGCAAACTGCACGAGCGTGTTTGCGCCAACTTCGTTTGCCACCTGGCCAAAGACGACGTTGGAAGACACGGCAAAGGCCTGCTGCAGGCTGATGGTGCCGTAGCTCTCGTTGGCATAGTTGGTGACCGGCGCGTTGCCGATGTCCATGGAGCCGGGCGCCTGGTAGGTGCTGGTAAGGCTGGCGGTGCCGGTCTCGAGTGCCGCGGAAAGCGTAACGACCTTAAACGTGGAGCCCGGCGTGTACAGCGCGTCCATGGCGCGATTGTACATGGAGCCGTCCTCGCCGCCGCCCGCCTGCAGCAGGGCGTCGATGTTGGTGTTGTCATAGGTGGGCGAGCTGGCGCATGCGAGCACCGCACCGGTACGCGGGTCGATGACCACTACAGCGCCCTTAAAGCCCTTGAGCGCCTGCTCGGCCGTCGTCTGGATACGCGAGTCGATGGTGAGCTTGGCGGTGTTGCCCGGCTGGGTCTGGCCCGCGAGCGAAGCGATGGCGTTGTTCCAGCTGGAGTAATCCTTAGAGCCGGTGAGCGTGTCGTTCATGACACTCTCGATGGCGGTGGTGCCATACTGCTGGCTCACGTAGCCAACCACGTGCGCTGCCAGGTTGCCGTTGGGGTAGGAGCGTACGTAGGTGCCGTCCTCCTGCTGCAGCGACTCGGCCAGCGTCACGCCGTCGGACGTGATGATGGAACCGCGCTGGATGTACTTGGAGCGGGCGATAGTGTGGTTGTTGGTCGGCATATCCTGATAGTCCTTGGCCTTGATGACCTGGACATAGGTGAGGTTGCCGATAAGGATGGCGAACAGCGCCGTAAAGGCGAGCACCGCACGGGTTAGACGGTTGGCGAGCGCAACGCGGCCGAGCACACCGGATTCAGGCGTGTCGAGCAGGCGACGGCGCATGCGCGAGCCGACGGAATGGCTGCCGCTGCCGTAGGAAGACGAGGTGGCAAAGCGCGTGCCCGTCGGGGCGGCGGCGGATGCGACCTGATCATCGGTGATGGCAGCCATGGTGCCGGTGCCGGTAAGCTCGGCCTCGCGTCCGGTCGCCTCGTCACCGGCGCGCAGCAGGAGCGCGACGATGATAAAGCTCGCCAGCAGAGAGGAGCCGCCCTGGCTCATAAAGGGCAGGGTGACGCCGGTCAGCGGGATCAGGCGGGTTACGCCGCCAACGATCAAGAAGGCCTGGAAGCTGATGGCTGCCGTAAGACCGGTGGCGCTAAAGGCGGCGAGGTCGGATTTAGCGCGGGCAGCCGTGGTGAGGCCACGCACGGCAAAGAGCATAAACAGGATGAGCACGGCGCCGCCGCCCAAAAGGCCCATCTCCTCGCCGATAGCCGAGAAGATAAAGTCGGACTCGACGACAGGGATGTTGTTGGCCATGCCGTTGCCGATGCCAACACCGACCAGACCGCCATCGGCAAGCGAGAAGAGCGACTGGACGATCTGGTAGCCCTGGCCCTGGGCGTCCTTAAACGGATCGACCCAAACCTGGAAACGCACCTGAACGTGCGATAGGAACTTGTAGGCGCCCACGGCTCCGACAGCTAAGAGCGCAAGGCCGATAACGACATACGAAAAGCGCCCCGTGGCAACGTAGAGCATCAGCAAGAAGATGGTGTAGAACAGCACGGCCGAACCCAGGTCGCGTTCGAAGACGACGACGAGCAGGCACACACCCCACACGGCAAACAACGGCAGCAGCAGTCGCAGGCGAGGGATCTTAAGACCTAAGATCTTGCGGTTGGAGATGGAGAGCAGCTCGCGGTTCTCGGCCAGGTACCCGGCTAGGAACAGCACGATAAAGACCTTGGCGAACTCGCCGGGCTGAATGGTAAAGCCGGCGATGCGAATCCACAGTTTGGAGCCCGAGATCGTGGTGCCGATAAAGATAGGCAGCATCAGCAGAATGATGCCGATAATGCCAAAGGTGTACTTGTAGCGCATGACCACGTCGAGGTTTTTGACCAGTGCGAGCGTTCCCACCATCAGGGCCACCGAGACAAACAGGATGATGAGCTGTGAGATGGCGAGAGCGGGGGCGAGGCGTGTCACGAACGTGATGCCGATGCCCGAAAGTATAAATACGATGGGCAGGATGGCAGGGTCGGCGCCAGGCGCCAAGATGCGCACGGCGATATGCGCCGCGGCGAAGGCGGCAAAGAGGCCGATCGGTACGGCGAGCGTCTCAAAGGAGATAACGGCGCCCGCGGTGAGGACGTACATCGCATACAGCAAGATGACGGGGAACGCCGAGGCGATGAGCAAGAGCAGTTCGGTGTTGCGGCGACTCATAAGCGGCACTCCCTTTCTAATTCTTATCGGAGGCTTCGGCCTCGGCGGACTGTTCGGCGGTTTTCTCGGAATCTGATTCGGAGGTCGATCCCTGGTCGGTGTTGTCGCGAATCGTTTGCGCGTCGATCACCTGGCGGGTCTGCTCCTCGTCGATCTGGTGGCGGTACTTGGATATCGTGTCCTGCGCATCGTCGACGCTTGTTTGCGGAATGCCCGCCTTGAGGCGGTTTTGCGTGTCTTCGGGCAGGTCGGACAGCTTGATGCTGGTTTCGCTCTCGAGCCAGTGGAGCTTGAGTCCGAGCGGCTTGCCGGGCAGGCCGCGCCAGACGGCGACATTGCCCTGGTAGGTACCCAGGTAGTACGAGCCGGTGACACCCGTGTAGGCCCAGATGGCAGCCGCCAGCACCAAGACGAGACCTAAGACGACGCCGATGGTGACGTTGCGGCGACGCACGCGTTGCGCCTCGCGCATAACGCCATCGTCAACCAGGTCAACGACTACTACGGTCACGTTGTCGTGGCCGCCGGCGGCAAGCGCCGCGTCCACTAGGTTGTCGACGCAGATTTGCGCGGTTGAGGACTGCGTGGCGATGTTCTCGATATCGCTATCGGGAATCATGCTCGAAAGGCCGTCGGAGCACAGGATCAGGCGGTCGCCTTCCTCGATATGCAGAGTGAAGTGGTCGGCATACATGGCGGGGTCCGAGCCCAGCGCACGGGTGATGACCGAGCGGTTGGGGTGGACGCGAGCCTCGTCTGCCGTGATCTCGCCGGCGTCCACGAGCTCCTCCACGTAGGAGTGGTCGCGGGTCACGCGGATGAGCGTGCCCTCGTGGAGCAGGTAGGCGCGAGAGTCGCCCACGTGGGCGATGGCGAGCGTGTCGTTTTCGATATAGGCGCAAGTGGCTGTGCAGCCCATGCCGGGCTTGCCTAGGCCGTTCAGGGCCGCCTCGATTACGGCGGCGTTAGCTGCCTCGACGGCTGCCGCCAGGCGTGCTGCGTCGGCGGACTGCGGGGCCGTCTTGGCAATAGTCTCAACGGCGATGGAAGAGGCCACCTCGCCGGCAGCGTGACCACCCATGCCGTCGCATACGCAAAAGAGCGGCGACTGCACCAGGTAGGAATCCTCATTGTGCGGGCGTACGCAGCCAACGTCGGAGCGGGCGCCCCACATGAGTTGCGTGGTGGTGCCGGCATCATAGGTCGAGTCGGTCTCGATGCGCTCCTCGGTCAGGGGCTCAAAGCTCATGGTCGAGCCGGGGTCTTTGAGCTTGGCCTCAACGGCGGCAACGTCGATTTCGGCTGTGTCACCGGGAGAGACGGTGTCGGTCTCGGCGTTTGATTCGGAATCGCCGGTGTCCGGGGAGTCGGGCTCCTCGGACACGCGGGCGGTCGACTCATCGTCTTGCGGGCTGACGTCTATAGGCTCGGGCGCCGGCGTAGACGCGGGCGCAACCTCGGATGCCGGGGCTATGGGAAACGCCGGCGCGGCGGGTTCGGGTGCCGCAAACACCGCAGCGCTCTCGTTGATTGCCGCGGCGACGGGCTCTGCAAAGTGAGCCGGCGCCGGGGCTGCTTCGGGCGCTGTGGGCTGTTCCGCAGCATGTGCGCCGATGGGCGCCGCTACGGCATCCTCTTCGTCCTCGTTATCGGCGAGATCCGAAATATCATGCGTTACATGCGAAAGAGGCAGGGAGAACACGGTGTCCTCGGGCTCCACGGGTGCGGAGCCCGCCGGAGCGGCGTGGGCCGGCGCAGCTGTGGCGGCAGCCGGTGCCTCGGTCATAGTCGCGGACTTGTTCTCCTCGTCGATCATCGACGGTTCACCTTCATGACCACATCGCCGATCTGGACTTCGTCGCCCTCGCGCAGCGTCGCGGGCTCCACGAGCTGGCGGCCGTTGACGAGCGTGCCGTTAAGCGAGTTGAGGTCCTCGATGATGAGCGCCGGGCCCTGCAGCGAAAAGCGCGCATGCGAGGCCGAGACGAATGGTTCGTTGATGCAGATGTCCGAAGATGGCGAGCGACCGACGATGACGGGGCCGAGCATGTCTACGTGGATGCCGCGGATACCGCGCGGGCCCTTGTCCACATCGATCGTCCAGATAGCCGAGTCGCGGCGCTGTCCGCGCACAAGTCCCACGCCGGTCTTCATGACGGCGAACAGGAAGATATAGAGCAGGGCGACCAGGACGATGCGGCCTGCAAAAAGGACGATATCGATGTTCATAAGCGACTATCCCCTAAATTCAAAGGTGCTCAGGCCAAACGTCAGCAGATCGCCGTTGCGCAGCGGGCAGCGCGTAATGCGGCGGTTGTTGACGAGTGTGCCGTTGGTGGAATTGAGGTCCTCGATCGACCAATCCGAGCCCGTAAAGGTGAGCTGGGCGTGGCGGCGCGACACGTTGGGGTCGCGCAGGGCAATGTCGGAAACTGAGCGCTCGCGACCGATGGTCACCTGTGCGGAGGTGATGCTATGGCTCTCGCCGCTCACGACGTCGACGAGCTGGGCGAGCGGGCGCTGCGGGGCGCGAGTGCTCGCCATGTTGGAGGCGATGCCGGTTGCGGCGCCTAGGCCCACGGCGGCACCGGTCGCGGCGGCTCCGCCCATGCCGGCAAGCGCGTCGCGCGAGATGGTCTGCGGCACCGGGATGGGTGCGGCGGCGGGGTCGGGGACGCTAGGCGCGAAGGGGTCTGCCGTGGCAAGCGGGTCAGGAGTGGCGGCGCGAGGCGTCGGCTGCTGCTGGGGCATGGCGGCGGGGCGCTGCTGCTGCGGGGCAGCAAACTGCTGCTGGCCGGCGCGCGGGGCGCTGGCGGCACGGCTTGCCGCGGAGTTGTTCTGGCCCAGGCCGTTTTGATAGGCGCGCTCTTCTTCGTACAGGCGGCCGAGCGTGGGGGCATCGACGTTCTCGGCAAAGACCGAGAACTTGCCGGCGCGCAGCTGCGGATCGATCATAAAGCGCACGAGGGGCTCGCCGACAAAGACATAGCGGCGCTTTTCGGCCTGCGCCTTCACAAACTCGCGGACCTCGCGCGAAAGCTCGGGGTAGAACGGGGCGAGCATGGGATCGTCGTCGGCGGCGATCAGGATGGTATAGAGTGCCGGCGCCGTGTTGACGCCGTTAATCACCAGAGTCTGATCCTCCATGTCGCGAGCGGCCTGCTTGGCAAGCTTCTTAAAGGAGAACGGGGCACGGGTGGCACCGAAGATGCCGGCCACGTGGTCCTCGAAGATGTTCAGGAAGTTCACGAAAGATCACTCTCCGTATAGGTTCTTTGGTATCCGAGCAAATATAGGCATATCCCAACGATTATAGAGGATAGGGTTCCCGCAACTGCCGCCTTGGCGGCGACCGCGGCTGCAAGGCTGGCAATTTCCATATGGTGCGCAAGACAGGATGCCGCTGCGCAGCCGATGCCGGTGACGGCGATGGCGGCGATTGCGGCAAGGTTTGAGCCCTGGTCGGCACGCTTGGCATGGGCATTGAGCAGCGCAGATGACGCTGCGGCAGTTGTCGCGACCAGCACAAAGGCAGCCCAAAGGAGCGGGTCTTCCAGCGCTGCGGCAACGTTACCGAGCCCCAGCACGCCTCCGGCTGAAAGCGCGACCGTCGCCAGACGGGCAAAAAGCACGCCCATGCCCGTTGCCGCGGCGGCGCTTGCCGGGCCGAGCCAAAATGACGCGACGCCGGCGGCGACCCCAGCTGCCAGGAAGGTATTGCCAGTCAGACAGCCAAGCGCGAGTGCGCAGGTGAGCGCGGCGCTCGCGGCAGCCTCGGTGCGACCCCAGGCGATCCACCAACCGGACATGGCAGCGGCAAAGATCACCGCGACGGGCAACATCGACAGGATGCCCTGCGCCTGCATGGTGGCGTTGGCCATGAGCACCAAAAAGCCCACAGCCGAGATGGCCGAGCCGATCTGGGGGGCCAGGCCAGCCGCCGCTCCGATCGCGATAGCCGCAATGACCAGGCCGGGAAGCGCCGCGACCCCGGCCGTTTGCATCAGCAAAAAGCTAAAGGCGCCGCACGTTAGCACCGAGATAGCGTGCATGGTGTAGTCGCGCGCATGGCTCCAGCGCGTGCCCGCCCAGCCGAGCGCGGGGTCGACCTCGATGGCGTCGTCCTCGTAGTACGACGGCTCGATATCGTCGAGCTCCTGCTCGTCATCCGAAAGCTCGCCAACCATTTGCTCCAGACTGCGACGGCCCTCGCGCACGCTGCCCAGACCGGCAAGGAGTTGGTCGCAAAATGCCTCGATGCTGTTGGGGCGGTCCTGCGGCATGGGGGAGAGCGCGCTCATGAGCGCGGCCTCGGCTCCCGGGGGAAAGTGTGGTATCAGCTCGCTGGGATAGGTGGCGCCGCCGATGATGCGGTCGAGCGAGTCGGCGGGCGTGGCCGCCATAAAGGGAGCGCTGCCGCACAAGCCCTCATAGATAACGCAGGCAAGGGCAAAGACATCGGCGCGTTCGTCGACCGTGCCGGTCTCGATATCGAGCTGCTCGGGCGGCATGTAGCCGATGGTGCCGCCGCGCGAGCCGCCAAAGCCACCGGCGGACGACAGTCGCGCCATGCCAAAGTCGGTGAGCTTTACATTGCCCGAGTGGTCGATGAGCACGTTGGCGGGCTTAATGTCCAGGTGGAGTACGCCATTGCTATGGGCGAAGGTGAGCGCCTGGCCCAGGGCATCGGCAATGGCCGCGGCCTCGTCAAAGGTGAGTGAGTGGCCGTCCACGCGATGCAAAAACTCGGCCAGCGACATACCGTCGACATACTCCATGACCAGGTAGGCATAGGCGGTGTCATGCGTAAAGTCGATGACCTGCACGATATTGGGATGTTGAAGCATGGCGGCAGTGTGCGCCTCGCGCAGGACATCCATGATGTCGCTGGCGGGCATGCCGGCGCCGTTGATAAGGGGGATGCGCTTAATGGCGACGCGGCGGCGCAGGTGCGTGTCGCGGCAAATCTCGATGGAGCCAAAACCGCCGGTCGCAAGTGTCTCGAGCGGCTGGTACCGCTTGAGCAGCTCGCGAGAGCTGGTGCCCTCCAAAGGAACGTCCGGCGAGAACCGGGCGGTATGTTGCGAGAAAAGCGGCATGGCCAACCCTCGTGCGTTTAAAGTTCGTTTGCGAGTGGCGGGCGCGGAGCCGAGCCGTTCGCGGTGGCATAGATGCTGCTAGTGTAGCACGCTCGGGCGGATGGCGAGGATAACGGGATGTGAGGCTGCCTGTCTGGCTTGGCCTTAGTGCTTCTTCTTGTTCTTCTTCTGCTTGCGCTGCTTGCCCTTGGTCTCCTGGGGCTTGTCGTCCTGCTTGGCCTCGGCTGCAGCCTTCTCGGCCTTCATTTTCTTCTTCTTGGTCTCGATGCGGAGTTTTTTGTTGATGCGGGCCTTGAGGAAGGGACCGAACTGCTCGGCATCGCCACGGACGAAGGTGTCCTTGGGGATCGTCACGCCCTGGTCGGCGAACATGGCCACAAAGATGCGCTCGCCGTCGAGTACGTGGTCGAGCTTGTCAAACGGGAAGAACTGCGACTTGCCGCTCTTGCCCCAAACCATCAGACCGTCTTCGTTGGCGGCGACGCGGCGATAGCGGCCGCCCATGGACTCGTCGGCCTCGACGGCGTCGATATAGTCGCGGGCGAGCGTGTGGTGCAGGTTCTTGCTCCACCAGGCCAAAAAGGCGCCGAACACGATCAGCACGACGCCGAACTTGATCCAGCTGCCGCCGGCCACCAGCATGCCGATGCCGATGAGCGCGGCAATCGCGGCGGCGACGTACAGGGAGCCACGGCGCCTGGGCGAGGCGACCAGGCGCGCAAAGTCGGTGACGAGGTCGTTTTCGTACTGATACTCGTTGAGGTACAGGATGCCGTCGTCGGCTGCGGCCTGCGCCTCGAGCGCGACCTCGACCTGGTCGGCTGCTTCGGAGGGAACGAGGTTGCTCTCTGCGTCTGCCATGCTCTTTGGACTCCTATCGCGGCGGGCTCGCCGTACGGGTTATTATGAATGCAGTATGCCGTGCGACCGCATGGCCGTCGCGGCAACAAGTCTCAGTATACCCGGGGGAGCACCCATGGAATCGTTGTACCGAAAGTATCGCCCGCTCACCTTCGACTCCGTGGTGGGCCAGCAGCATATCGTCTCGACGCTCGAGCACGCTATCACCGAGGGACGCCTGTCCCACGCCTACCTGTTCTGCGGACCGCGCGGCACGGGCAAGACCACCATGGCGCGCATCCTTGCCAAGGCGCTGCTGTGCCGCAATGCCGAGGCGGCGCGCGCCGAGGGTGCAAGCGGCTGCATGCCCGACGGTGCTTGCGAGGAGTGCGAGCTCATTGCCGAGGGCAACCACCCCGATGTCTACGAGCTCGATGCCGCAAGCCGTACCGGCGTGGACAACGTGCGCGAGGAGATCATCAACTCCGTCAACTTTGCCCCGGTGCGCGGCAAGTACAAGATCTATATCATCGACGAGGTCCACATGCTCACGACGGCGGCGTTCAACGCGCTGCTCAAGACGCTTGAGGAGCCGCCGGCACACGTGATCTTTGTGCTGTGCACCACCGACCCGCAAAAGATTCTGGAGACCATCCTCTCGCGCTGCCAGCGTTTCGATTTCCATCGCATCGGCAACGAGGATATTGAGCATCGCCTGGCATACGTATGCGAGCAGGAGGGCTTCGATTACGACGACGAGGCGCTCGCCATCGTGGCGCGCCATGCCAAGGGCGGCATGCGCGACGCGCTCTCCACGCTGGAGCAGCTGAGCGTTTTTGGCAACGGTTCTGTGCATGCGGACGATGCCCGCTCGCTTTTAGGCGAGGTTTCGGACCAGATTCTGGGCGAGTTTTCCCGCGCCATTGCCGATCGCGATGTTGCCGAGCTCTATGGACTGATCCGTGCGCAGGTCGAGGAAGGAAACGACCTGCTGGAGCTGACGCGCGACCTGGTAGCGCATGTGCGTGACGTGTACGTTGCCTGCGTTGCCGGTGCCCGTGCCGAGCTGTTTGAGGGCGGCTCCGAGCAGGCCGAGGCGCTTGCTGCCGAGGCCGCTGCCTTTGGCGAGCATCCTGCCGACCGCCTGGCCCGCGTGCTGACGGTGCTCGACGATGCCGCACTGGAGATGAGGGGCGCGAGCGACGTGCGCCTGGTGCTCGAGATTGCCTGTACGCGTCTGGCACGTCCCGAGGCTGATTTAACGATTGAGGCATTGGCCGAGCGCGTGGCGCGTCTGGAGGCCATGGTTGCCAACGGCGCCGTGCCGGCGAGCGTGGCTGCTGCTCAGGCCACCGCGCCTGCAGCATCCGTACCCGCTGCTGCCCAGCAGCCGACGCTGATCTCGGGTGCCCGAGCCGCTACTCCGGCGGCATCTGCTACCACCGCTGATACGTCCGCGCGCCAGGGCGGTATGCCTTGGGACCGTGGTGCTGCCGCTCCGGCGGCTCAGCCTGCGCCCCGTTCTGCGTCCGTGTCGGCTTCCAAGCCTGCAGCGTCTGCACCTCAGTCTGCGCCGGCTCCGACGCCTCAGCCCGTTGCAGCCCCCGCGCCTGCCACCGCTCCGGCACCTAAGCCCCAGCCCAACACCGCCGCCCAGGTTGCTGCCGCTGGTGCCGCCGAGACCCCCGCGGTCGAGGATGCCGGTGAGCTCCAGCGCAAATGGGCCGAGGTCGTCGAACGCGTCAAGGCTCGTCAGGCCTCCTACGCAGGGCTTTTGCTCAATGCCCGCGCCACAGCAGACGACGGCTCCAAGCTCACGGTCTCGTTCCCCGCGGGCTCGACCTTTGCCATCAAGATGCTCGGACGCGCCGACACGCAGTCGGTGGTCCTGCCGACAGTCAGTGCGGTCTTCGGTCGTCGCACCGTCGACTACGTCCTGGATGGAGGTGGCACGCTGGCTCCTCAACATGAGGAGCATTCTCCATCTGCACGGGCTGCGGCATCTGCGGACCCGCAACCCGTGTCCTCGGCGGCCCCTGCATCCTCGAACGTCAGCGCGACGCAGCCAAAAGCGGCACCGGTAGCGGCACCGACCCCGTCGGCGCCTGAACCCGCTGCGCCCAAACAGGCTGCTCCGGTCCCCGCGCCCAAGCCCGCCGCCGCGCCTGCGCCCAAGTCATCCGACCTGGGCAAAGCCCCCTGGCTGCGCTCCGACAACCCCGCTGGCGCTCCTGCCACGGGCAAGCTCCCGACCGAGCCCGCACCCCGAGCGCCCGAGCGCGCGTCCGCTCCCAAGGCTCAGCCGTCTGCGCAGTCTGCACCGTGGGAATCCGAGCAGGTGCCCTACGATGACGCCATGGTCGGCGGCTTTGCAGGCGATGCGAGCGGGGACGATCTGCCTCCGTTCGACGTGCCGGGTGCGACGCCCGCGCCCAAGCCCGCTGCAACTGCCCCCAAAGAGGAGGACGCTCCTGCAGCTCCCTGGGAGTCCAACCCCGGCGCGGGCAGTCCCTTCGGCCATCAGGGCGCAGCCCCAAGCATCCCGCAGACCGAGGACGAGGCCAAAGCCCTCATCCGCAGCGTCTTCGGTCAGTCCACCATCTTCAAACCGGTGGAGTAGCTGTACAGGCGGGTATACTGCTCAAGAAGAGACGTCTTTGAACGGAGCGAGCTTATGATGTGGGAATATGTCCGCCTTGAGGACGATACGCAAGTTTCGTATTCCGAAGTCCGTGAGGACAACACGGTGAAGGTTGTTGTGGAGCGCCCGCGCGATTGGGGTTTTGACACGGCGGAGTGCATCTTGCCGGCATTCAATTGGGTGTCACGCGAGGGCTTTAGCGAAGCGGACCTCAAAGAACTCGATGATTTCGTGCGCAACAATGCCCCGCTCATCCTGCGTTTTGCCTACGAAGGCGGACGAGTCTATGCCTAGTCTCTTCCGACTCGGCCATATATCACTTTCTTTTGTCCGGGCGCATCTGTATTTCGGACATGTGTAGTGTGGTGCCGCGTATATCGCATTCGAGCAGACAAGCGCGTGACGGTCGGCCTAGGATGCTGAGGTCGACACGATACGTCGCGCGGCTGTCCGTGTACTCGACTTGCTCGGCGTCGAGGGTTGCTCCGATTGTCAAGAAAGCGCCTGGTTCGGCACCGACAATCTTGGAGTCCTTTATCTTGACCTTGAGCTCTTGGTAAAGGGACGGGCTGTTGTAGTAAACGGTCCGGGTCCCGTCGGTGCACTCATCGGTCGCTTCCCATTTGACGACGGGCTGGTCCGAGCTGGCTATCAGCAGTTCTGCTCCAAAGGCTATAGCATGGGTGATGACAACCAGTAATGCCCAGCCGACAAAGAGATAGAGAACCACATATGCAACGGGGTGTTTTGAGCGGATGTTTTGGAGCGCGTCGGGGGCATTCATGGGGGCACCTCCAAATTGCTGTCTGTGACAATCAAATTATACCCTGCCATCATGAGCGCCGCCTCGAGCAGCGGTTCGGCATTTTGTTATCTAGCTGGATGCAGAAAATGTCGGATTCCGGCTCTACAAGATTTAGCTTTCAATAATATGCAGATGTGAATTATTCAACTTCGCATAATCTTTGGGTGCGGTTTGCACTCCAGGACATGTATATCGACTGAGGTAGCGTGTCCGCCCCGCTTGCTTGCCCCGCGCCGTGGTACGATTTTTGAGTTTGAAAGTCCCACCGCGCTCCGGCTGCCCTTGCAGCTCGGCGTGCGGCCGCACGTAAAGGAGCCATCATGGCCGGTATGAACATGCAGCAGATGATGAAGCAGGCTCGCAAGATGCAGGAGCAGCTTGCCGCCGCGCAGGAGAACCTCAAGTCCCAGACCGTCGACGCCTCTGCCGGCGGCGGTATGGTCAAGGTGACCGTTAACGGCGAGATGGAGCTCGTCAACCTTACCATCGACCCCGATGCCCTCGATCCCGAGGACGTCGATATGCTGCAGGATATGATCATGGCTGCCGTCAACGAGGCCGTTCGCGGCGTCAACGAGCTCGCCAACAAGCAGATGGGCGCCATCACCGGCGGTCTCAACATCCCGGGCATGCCGTTCTAAGACGCGCATATATATGAGTGCTAACCATAGCCTGCAAAAATTGCTCGATGAGCTGGGTCGCCTGCCGGGCATTGGCCCCAAGTCGGCTCAGCGCATCGCCTATTACCTGCTCGAGGCCGATGCCGAGGAGGCGCGCCGCTTGGCCGAGGCCATCCTGGAGGTTAAGCAGGAGGTTCATTTTTGCAGCCGCTGCTTTAACTACGCCACGGCCGACGAGTGCTCCATCTGCCAGGATTCGATGCGCGATACCACTCGCATTTGCGTGGTGGGCGAGCCGCGCGATGTCCAGGCGATTGAGCGCACGGGCAGCTACCATGGTCTCTACCACGTATTGGGCGGCGTGATCAGTCCCATGGACAAGATCGGCCCCGAGCAGCTGCACATTCGTGAGCTGCTGGCACGCTTGGGCCACGAGGACATCCACGAGGTCATCATCGCCACCAACCCCAATATTGAGGGCGAGACCACGGCGAGCTACCTGGCCCGCACTATCAAGCCGCTGGGCGTCGAGGTGTCGCGTCTGGCAAGCGGCCTTCCCGTGGGCGGCGACCTGGAGTATGCCGACGAGCTTACGCTTGGGCGCGCCATTGAGGCCCGTCGCACGATTTAGGTGGCGAGCCTGCTCCTGCCGTATGTTATCCTCGCGACGCACGGGGTAGCCATAATTTCCCCGTGCGACTGTAAGTTTGTTGTGCAACAAAGATGCTTTGTATCCGCTTATCGCATGGATGCTTTCATTCGCATCCTTAATTTGCCCATTCGTTTCGCAACCTTTTGGGTTCGCTGATACACTCAAATATGGATTCGAATGAATGCGCCGCTCCCGAGCGGCGTGTTTTTGTTGGAGGAGAACGCATGCGGCCCGGTGGCACTCAGACAAAGCGCGGCGCCGCGGTGCGCATGCGACGCCGACTGGGCTTGGCGCCGCGGGCGTACGCACTGCTGTCTTGCTCGCTGGTGCTGGTCATAGCTGGCGTTTCTGTCTATGGCATGACCGTGCCGTCCATGATGCAGGCGCATGCCGCACGCGAACCGCGCGTGGGGCATGAGGTCAAAAGTGACCTGGGCACCACGACTGGATATGCTTGGGCAAGTGTGGTCGCGCATATTGTGTTTGGCACCGACGACGCGAACGGCGCCGAGGCCCCAGACAACGAAGTCACGCTTGCCAATGGCAAAACCATCGTGCTCACCAACACCAAGATCATCGATCGGTTGTCCAACAATAGCGTGGCGGCAACGGTGAGTAAGGTCGAGCAGCAGAAGGAGCAGGACGCCCAGCAGTCCGGAAAGCCCGGTAGCTCGGATACTTCTGGCTCCGGCTCGGATTCGTCGAGTTCGGGCGGCGGCTCAGGATCGGGTTCCTCTGCCGGAGGGTCTGGAAACGGCGGCTCGACGGGCGGCAACACTGACAACGATGCAAACTCCGGTGGCCTTTCCGCTGCTGAGGAAGAGAGCATTCACAGTTGGCTTGTGACCAAGTACAACATGCTCGACGGCTATGTTTCTCGTGCCAATGACGTGGTTTCGACCTATAACTCTACGGGAGATCCCAGGCCGTGCGACAGTCTGGTCGGGGAGATGTTTGTCATTCGAGCCGAGTTCGGTCGTCAGACATTCTCGCCCCGGTCAAAGTGGTATCAGCAGTATGCCAATCTGTGGGGCTGTTACACCAACCTATGTCAATGGGTCGGCCATTACGGCGATGATGACGTCGCGCTCGGTAACTTCAACAATAACGTGGCGGCGCTTGCCCTATGATGACCGATCTTGCATCCACCACACCACAATCGCTCGGTCGCGATTCCATGGTCGGCCTGCGCCTGGCGCGTGTCGACGGGTTTGAGCCGGCCATTGCGCTCGGTCAGGACGAACTGCCTGCCTATCTGCGTCGTTTTACGATGCTGTTTGCCGACGATGCCACCATACGCCGTGGCGGTATCGGCCGCGTGACGCGTGCCGTCAACGCCCAAGGCGAGGCCGTGGCGCTCAAGCAGCTCATCTTGCCGACGCGCGATGAGTTTGACGACGATGCAACTCACGAGGCGCTGGTCGCCAAGTTCAAGGCGGCGTTTCGCGAGGAATACGAATGCCATCGCGCCCTTTCGGGCCTTAAGGGCTTTCCCCGCCTCTATGGCTGGGGCGAGGTCGACGGTGTGCCTGCAATTGTCATGGAATGGGTCGAGGGCGAGACGCTCGCCCGCTTGCGTTCGCGGCTCGCCGTGGACGATGCCGGACGCCTGTCGCCGCTTGTGGCGGCGCGTTTGGGTCGCGACCTGTTCGATCTGCTCTGCCGTATGAGCCTGGTGGGTGAGGGCTTTGTCCATCGCGATATCTCGCCCGCTAATATTATGGTGCGTACGGCGCGTCTACCGCTTGACCGGCAGCTTGCCGAGGGCACCTTTGACCTGTGCCTGATCGACTTTGGCTCGTCGCTGGCGCTTGAGCCTGCGTCGGCCGTGGCTGGTACCGGCGGCAAGGCATCCTTTACCGAGCGCTATGCCACGCTGCGTCGCGCGACGGTTGCCTATGCCCCGCCCGAGATGCTCACCGACGATATTCCCGACCTGCGCGCTTTGCGTATGTCGCCGGCGATTGACGTCTATGCCGCGGCAAGCACGGTTTACGAGCTCATTGCCGGCGTCGCGCCATACGAAGCCGTGCCGAGCACTTCGGGCGCCTCGGGTTCGCGCAAAAAGACGCGCGACATCGCCAGCCCCTACCGTCTCAAGATGGACACGCAGCCCGACTATCCCATTGGTGCCCATGCGCCCGGTTGCGATTTGACTCAGTTGCTTCGTCGTGAGCCCGATGTGGCGCTCGCCGCGGCCGAGCAGGCCCAGCAGCTGGGGCTTGAGCCGGATTCCGAGGAGCTACGCGATGCGCTGGCGTTTGTCGATGCCCAGCTGTTCGACGTGGTGATGGCCTGTCTGTCCAGCCATCAAAAAGATCGTCCCGAGCCGGCGGCGGTCGAGGCGGCGCTCTCGGCGTTTTGTGACCACTATGCGCAAAATGTCGGTCGTTCGCTCCGCGGCGAGCCGCTCACGCCGTGCCCCATGGATGCGTCCGGCCGCGCGGTTCGTCGCGCGCTGATGGTCGGCGCGGCGGTCGTCTGCGGCGTGGTTTGGGCTGCGGTCGTGGTTTCGGCCGCGCTGCTGGCGTCGGGCGCTCGCGTGACGGCGACTTTGGGATCGCTCGTGTGGTCTGGGTCGCTACCGGGTGTTATTGCCGCACTGGCGCTGGCGCTGCCAGGCATGGCCGGCGTTGCCGCGGGGGCACTTGCGCGCGATCGGCGCTCGGGCTTCCTGCAGGGTGTGCTTGCGCTTTCTGCCTGCGAGGTTCCGGTGCTGGTTGTGGCTGCATGTAGCGTATTTTCCCAACGCGCCGTGATGGGCGGCCTTGTTGCCGCTCTGGTTGCAACCTATACGCTTACGTGGTTTTTGCTTGCGATGGGCTTTGCCTTTGAACTTCCCGTTTCGGCACCGCGACGCACAAAAGCCCAGATGGCGACTCCGCTTGCCGGTGGAGCCGCAGCTGCCCGTACTTTTGGCGGACCTGTCGAAGTATCGTCCGATTCTATTTCTACGACCAAGGAGGCCTAGGTCATGGCATCTCAAGTTGAGCTCACCCCATGCGGGGCCATGTTTGACATCTTTAAGCGCGCGGCGCATCTGAGCCATATCGAGCTGTGCGGCTTGGTGCTTTCGTCCCGTCCGCTCGCCGACGGCCGCAGCCCGCAGAGCCGAGCTGCCGATCGCTCTTGGGTTTCCCGCTTTATCGTTCGCGCACCGGTCGGCACACTTCAGCAGCGCTACTTTGCCGAATACGGTACCTCGGCTGCGCGTATTATGTCGCAACTGGCCCTGCGCCAGCGCAATCCCATGGACTCCACGGCTGTGATCAATATGGTGTGCGGCCCTGCAGGTGAACCGATGGTACGCGCGCTCGAAGAGTGCCACCAGGACACAAATCTCTATCGCAACGCGCTCGATCGCCTGTCCCAGGCGGCGGAACTCATGCCCGCCGAGCGCGCCGAGGCCGTGCTGGTGCTGTTTGTCGCCGTCGGTTGTTCGGCGGATGTGCGGTCCTCGGTGAACTATGCCATCGACTACGCACACGCGACCTGTGGCGGAGGCACATCCACGCCGCGTTCGCTTGGCATGTCGCTGACCGCAGGCGAACGCGAACCCGCCCCGGCGCACCCCTTGGGCTTGCTGCGCGTGCAAAACAGTTTTGTCGTGAGCGCCCCGCGCTGGATTCAGCCGAGTGAGCAGGGTGTTGAGATTGGCGCGCTGGCCACTGGTGAGGGCGATATTACCGACGTCGGCGACGATGTCTCGGCCCGCCATGCCCATATCTGGTGCGATGCTCAAAATATCTGGCACGTCGAGGACTTGTCGTCCACCAACGGAACCGTGGTGGTAAACGGGGCCACGCGCGTCTGCATTCAGGTCGAGCCCGGCCGTTCCGCCCAACTCAATCCCGGCGACGAGCTCAAGCTCGGCGAATCCACTACCTACGCCATCCTTTTCGGTGCCCTCTAGCCGGCAGATGGGGACGTTCCTTTTCTGCCGGCTGGGGACACTCCTTGGCGCGCCAGAGCCGGTCGCCTGGGGATGGAGAGGCCATTTTGGCCCTTGGCAGTCACCCAAGGTAAACCTTTACCGCCCGCCTATATTTGCCGAAATTACACTTGAAGGCGGGGTACAATAAACCCGCATGCGGATTTCCGTTGCGGGCTCTTCCCATCGCCGGGGCGTGCCCGGGAGCATCCGGCATGCGGCCTTTGCGGCGCTCGGTCATGTGCAAGACGGGCGGTCGGGTCTGTGGGGCGCATCAACTGCCCCTCGCCTCGGCATGTCTTCTCTCCACGCCATGTACCTGCTGCTGAGCCTGCCTGCCAGATGATTGGAAGCAACAGCGTAAATCCCATCACGCCAACATCCCGGCGATCGCCGGGGCCTGTATACCTATATGAGAGGAGAGGGGTATATGGCGCGTAAGTTTAAGTCTATGGACGGCAACGAGGCGGCCGCATATGTTTCGTATGCGTACACCGAGGTAGCGGGAATCTATCCCATTACGCCGTCCAGCCCGATGGCCGACCATGTCGACCAGTGGGCGGCCCAGGGTCGCAAGAACATCTTCGGCACCCCGGTCAAGGTCGTCGAGATGGAGTCCGAGGCAGGTGCAGCCGGTACCGTTCACGGTTCGCTGGGCGCCGGTGCTCTAACCACCACCTACACGGCTTCTCAGGGTCTGCTCCTGATGATCCCGAACATGTACAAGATCGCGGGCGAGCAGCTCCCGGGCGTCTTCCACGTCTCCGCGCGTTGCGTCGCTTCCCACGCCCTGAACATTTTTGGCGATCACTCCGACGTCATGGCCTGCCGTCAGACCGGCTTCGCCATGCTCGCCGAGGGCAACGTCCAGGAGGTCATGGACCTCTCGCCGGTGGCTCACCTTGCCGCCATCGAGGGTAAGACCCCGTTCCTCAACTTCTTCGACGGCTTCCGCACCAGCCACGAGATCCAGAAGGTCGCCATGTGGGACTACAAGGATCTGGCCGAGATGTGCGACATGGACGCCGTCCAGGCTTTCCGCGACCATGCGCTCAACCCTGAGCACCCGCACACCCGCGGCAGCCACGAGAACGGCGATATCTTCTTCCAGAACCGTGAGGCCTGCAACAAGGTCTACGACGAGCTTCCCGCCGTCGTCGAGGGCTACATGAAGAAGATCAACGAGAAGCTCGGCACCGATTACGGCCTGTTCAACTACTACGGCGCTCCCGACGCCGATCGTGTCGTCGTGTGCATGGGCTCCTTCTGCGACGTGCTCGAGGAAGTCATCGACTACCTCAACGCTCACGGCGAGAAGGTCGGCCTGGTCAAGGTTCGCCTGTTCCGTCCGTTCTCCATCAAGCACTTCGTCGACGTTCTCCCCGAGACCGTCCAGAAGATCGCCGTCATGGACCGCACCAAGGAGCCGGGTTCCATCGGCGAGCCGCTCTACCAGGACGTCGTCTCCGCTCTCTACGAGGCCGGCAAGACGGGCATCAAGGTCGTCGGCGGCCGTTACGGCCTGGGCAGCAAGGACACGCCTCCCGCGTCCGCGTTCGCTGTCTTCGAGGAGCTTAAGAAGGACGAGCCCAAGCGCGAGTTCACCATCGGCATTGTCGATGACGTGACCAACCTGAGCCTGCCCGAGGCCGAGGATGCGCCCAACACTGCAGCCCCCGGCACCATCGAGTGCAAGTTCTGGGGTCTGGGTGGCGACGGTACCGTCGGCGCCAACAAGAACTCGATCAAGATCATCGGCGACCACACCGACAAGTACGTTCAGGCCTACTTCCAGTACGACTCCAAGAAGACCGGCGGCGTCACCGTCTCGCACCTGCGCTTTGGTGATTCCCCGATCCGCTCGCCGTACTACGTGACCAAGGCCGACTTTGTCGCCTGCCACAACCCCAGCTACATCGTCAAGGGCTTCAAGATGGTCCGCGACGTCAAGCCGGGCGGCACCTTCCTGGTCAACTGCCAGTGGAGCGACGAGGAGTTCGCCGAGCACATGCCCGCCGTGGCCAAGCGCTACATCGCGAACAACAACGTCAACGTCTACCTGATTGACGCTATCGACCTGGCCGCCAAGGTCGGCATGGGCAAGCGCACCAACACGGTGCTCCAGTCCGCCTTCTTCGCGCTGGCCAAGGTCCTGCCCGCCGAGGACGCCCTGCAGTACATGAAGGACGCGGCCACCAAGTCCTACATGAAGAAGGGCCAGGCCATCGTCGACGCCAACCACAAGGCCATCGATGCCGGCGCTACCGCCTTCCGTAAGTTCGAGGTTCCGGCCGACTGGGCAACTGCCGAGGATGCCGCTCCCGTCGAGCTCTCCGAGGAGACCAAGTCCGCCATCGCCCAGCAGGTCAAGAACCTGCTCGAGCCCATCGATCGCATGGATGGCGACAGCCTGCCCGTTTCCGCCTTCGTCGATTGCGCCGACGGCCAGTTTGAGCTGGGCGCCTCCGCATACGAGAAGCGCGGCGTCGCCGTGGTCGTTCCTCACTGGGACGAGACCAAGTGCATCCAGTGCAACCAGTGCGCCTATGTGTGCCCGCATGCCACCATCCGTCCGTTCGCGATGACCGAGGATGAGGCTGCCGCCGCGCCCGAGGCTACCCGCACGCTCGACGCCATGGGCCCCAAGGCCAAGGGCATGAAGTTCACCATGGCCGTGTCCCCGCTCGACTGCATGGGCTGCACCAACTGCGTCAAGGTCTGCCCCAAGGGTGCCCTCGAGATGGTTCCCACCGAGCAGGAGATGGACCAGCAGCCCGTTTGGGACTACATGGTCGAGAACGTCTCCGAGAAGAAGGAGCTCATCGCGGCCAACGTCAAGGGCAGCCAGTTTAAGCAGCCCTACCTGGAGTTCTCTGGCTCCTGCGCCGGCTGCGCCGAGACCGCCTATGCACGTCTGGTGACCCAGGTCGCCGGCGACCGCATGTTCATCTCCAACGCCACCGGCTGCTCCTCCATTTGGGGCAACCCCGCTGCCACCGCTCCTTACTGCAAGGACAAGGACGGTCACGGCCCGGCGTGGAACAACTCCCTGTTCGAGGACAATGCCGAGCACGGTCTGGGCATGGCTGTCGGTTACGAGGCCGTCCAGAACAAGCTGATCGCCGCCACCCAGGACATCATCGCTGCCGATGGTCCGTCCGACGAGCTCAAGGCCGCCGGCCAGGCTTGGATCGACTCCGTCAACGACGCCGAGGCTTCCAAGACCGCTGCCGCTGCCTACGTTGCCGAGCTCGAGAAGTGCGGCTGCGACGCTTCCAAGGCGATCCTCGCCGACAAGGCTTACCTCACCAAGAAGTCCTTCTGGATCTTCGGCGGCGACGGCTGGGCCTACGACATCGGCTTCGGTGGCCTGGACCACGTCCTGGCTTCCGGCCACAATGTCAACGTCTTCGTCTTCGATACCGAGGTCTACTCCAACACCGGTGGTCAGGCCTCCAAGGCCTCGAACCTGGGCCAGGTCGCTCAGTTCGCCGCTGCCGGTAAGGTGACCAAGAAGAAGTCTCTGGCCGAGATTGCCATGAGCTACGGCTACGTCTACGTGGCACAGGTTGCCATGGGCGCCAACCCGGCTCAGACCCTCAAGGCCATCCATGAGGCCGAGGCCTACGACGGCCCGTCCCTCATCATCGGCTACAGCCCCTGCGAGATGCACTCCATCAAGAAGGGCGGCATGCAGAACTGCCAGGCCGAGATGAAGAAGGCTGTCGAGTGCGGTTACTGGAACCTCTTCCGCTTCAACCCCGAGGCTGCTGCCGGCAAGAAGTTCTCGCTCGATTCCAAGGAGCCCGCGGGCGGTTATCAGGAGTTCCTGATGAACGAGGCCCGTTACGCTTCGCTGACGCGTTCCTTCCCCGAGCGCGCCGAGGAGCTCTTCAAGGAGAACGAGCAGGCCGCCATGGATCGCTACCAGCACCTGCTGAAGCTCAAGACGGTGTACAACGAGGCCTAGGTCTCTCACCGCAGGATCTGAGGGCTGACCTTCGCGGACGTCCTCGGACATGAAAGAACCCCCGCTGTGCACTTCGTGCGGCGGGGGTTCTTTCGTCCTGCGGAATGTCCGCGAAGGTCAGCCCTCAGATCCTGCTACGACTACGTCCTCGGATTGTGGGACTGAACGGGGGGCGTGGTTGGCAGGGCCTTTTGTCCCGGTTGCTGTTTCGCGGCATTGCCGCGAAACCACGCGCTTCTCTGGGTATAGAGGGGGAGCTGATAACAAGCAACGCCTTATTGGAGTTGTTTTGCCAGTTCAAAAGCCCATCAATGATCTTACTGGGTGGCATTAAAACTCCTAAATGACAAAAATTGGTAGATAGGATTGCCCCTATAAGTACAAAAATTGGCAGTTAGAAATGACCCAAATCATACAGAAATTGGCAGATAGCGAAGATTCGCTTAGGTCTCAAAGCCATCGAACCGGCGCGGTACCATGCAAAAAGGCTGGGGACGCTGTTGCTTGCGTCTCCAGCCTCTTGATTACTACTTTGGGCCCCGTGATGGGGTGTGGTTGGTGCTGCTAGTCCGGTTTACCTTGTCTCGCCGGTTTCGGTGCGCAGACGGTAGCCGTGGACCAGGTCGCTGATGGCCGGCCAGGGAATCTGGCGATCGACCCAAAATTGCAGCTGGACCAGATAGCGCTCGGTGGCGCGGGTGAGGGCGGCAAACTGCTCATGGGTCTCGACCTGGGCGTAGAGGTCGCGGCTGCGGGCGAGGACGGCGGTCGTATCGTCCATCTTGCCGGTGACGTCAAAGGCGCCCGAGAACCAGTCGCACAGGCGCGCGGCGCTGTTGTTGAGGGTGGCCAAGTCGGCGGTGTTACCGTTGACGTTCTCGGCTGCCTGGGCGCGCAGGAGCGAAAGGGCGTCGGCAGCGTTCATGCAGTAGCCGACGGTAAAGTTCCATACTGCGAACTCGCGGCCAGTGTCGAGCTTGCGGCGACGCATATAGTCGATATCGCGCGGCTCCTCAAGCATCATTTGGTCGGCAAGGGCTTCTAGCGAAGTGGTGTACTCCGCAAGGTCGAGTACAAGCAGGGTGTCGATATTCATCATCTTTAGGCCTCCGCTTCGATCTCGACGATTTCGTTTTTGATGTACATGCCCTGATTGTCCCAAATGTTGCGACAAGCGGTGGCAAAGCGCTCGCGGTCGGCCTCGCAGATGCGGGCAAACATGTTGCAGGTGCCAAAAGGCTCGCAAACATCAAAGAAGATACAGACCGAAGACCAGCCGCCGTACCAGCTCACCGCACCCGCCGGCTCGTTAAAGACGGGATTCTCGATGTGCTCGTAGTTGGCGATGGGGCCCGATACGGGATAGGTCACCTCGGTATCGCAAATCTTTGCCGAAAAGATGCGCGACTCGACCGGACAGGACGCTTCGAACAATCTGCATGCTTCGGGCGCTTTGTCCCAGAGCATGTCGGCGAGAAACGTCTCACCATTCAGCGTAATCTTGAGCATTTTTGTCATAGTAAGGACCTCCTCAATCCGTCGCTCAAGGGGCTCGCTGGCGGATAAAGGAGAAGACAGCCACGGGGTCGCCGAACCCAAACTTCACGACAGATGCCTGCCGCCCCAGCCCGTGCTGTACTTGGCTAAAGTATCACGCCTTGGGAGCCGAAGCAATATCCCTGTTTAGATTTTTTTGGACGCTTGGGCACAGCGCAACTTGTTCACAGTCGCTTACCGCAGGGTGAAGCACGATCGACTATCCTTTTTGTTGGATGAAAAGCCCCATGTTTTTGCAGGGATGCATACTCGTCCTATAAGTGCATAGAATCTCGTATAGTGCGAGTAAGATATTATGCTGTCCGTTTTGTGTTTAGCAGAGATATAGTTTGTATAATCCAACATAATCCTTGCTGTATTCAAATAAAGTCGCACGTAAATGGCGTAGATATGTCTGAGCTGGGATTCTGTACGCTGAGCGGATAAAAACGACCGTTCACCGCTCCACTATTTTCAAAATGAATAAAATGAGCGATAAAGAGAATATAAACCTTAATAAACTCGCGTATCGCACGGACGCGGGTTATTAATGGGTTGTAGGCCTTTTACAGAAAGGATTCCAGCAATGTCTAAGCCTCTTGGCAAGCCCGATCGTATTGTCGTCGCCCTTGGCGGCAACGCCCTCGGCAACAACCCCGTCGAGCAGATCGAGGCCGTGAGCAACACCGCCCACGCTCTCCTCGGTCTTATCGAGCAGGGCAACGAGATCATCATCACCCACGGCAACGGCCCGCAGGTCGGCATGATCCAGAACGCCTTCGCCGCTGCCCACGACGCCATCGGCACCCCCGAGATGCCGCTGCCCGAGTGCGGCGCCATGTCCCAGGGCTACATCGGCTACCACCTGCAGCAGGGCATCGGCCGCGAGATGCACAAGCGCTATAAGCGTTGGCACGCCGCCACCGTCGTCACCCAGATCGAGTGCGACCCCGACGATCCCGCGTTCAAGAACCCGACCAAGCCGATCGGCCCGTTCTACACCGAGGAGCAGGCCAAGGAGTTCATGGCCGAGGACCCCTCCAAGGTCTTCGTCGAGGATTCCGGCCGCGGCTGGCGTCGCGTCGTCGCCTCCCCCGATCCCAAGAAGATCGTCGAGGCTGACTCCATCCTCAACCTGCTCGACAACGAGTTCATCGTCATCGCCTGCGGTGGCGGCGGCATCCCCGTCGTCCGCGACTACGAGAACAAGGGCTGCTACAAGGGCGTTCCCGCCGTCATCGACAAGGACCTGGGCGGCGAGCTGCTGGCCGAGGACTGCGACGCCGACGTTCTGTTCCTGCTGACCGCCGTTGAGCATGTCGCCATCAACTTTGGCAAGCCCAACCAGGAGGAGCTCGAGGACCTCACCGCCGACGAGGCCGAGCGTCTGGCCGACGAGGGTCAGTTCGGCAAGGGTTCCATGGAGCCCAAGGTCCGCGCTGCCATCAAGTTCGCCCGTTCCCGCAAGGGCCGCACCTGCATTATCGGCGCCCTGGACAAGGCCGCCGAGACCATGGCCGGCCTCTCCGGCACCCGCATCCACGAGTAGTCTCTACTCTGTTGCCTCTCTCGTGGGCGCCAGGCAAAGCGCCCACAAACTACCTCTCTTCATGAGCCCCGCAGTCCGCTCCGACTGCGGGGCTTTTGCTATTCACCTAGTCATTGGGGACAAACCCGGCACTTGGGGACGGTCCTTTCCTGCCGGCAGCTTGGGACAGTCCTTAATAGTCATTGGGGACGTTCTTAAACGACTAGTCAAACAAGAACGTCCAACGACTACTCATTTAAGCCTGTCCCCAATGACTGCCCAATGGCTGGGAAGGCGCATCCCACACCGACGCATTGCCTTCGGGCCCTCTCCCCAGGCTCTCCATAGCTCAGCTGGACTCCCCGCAACCTGTTCCGAGTTGGCGGAACGAGCGCGACGTGGAGTGTCATTCTTTACCGAGTTAGACTAGACGCAGGGAAAGGAGGAGGACATGGATGCTCGCGTCAAGCAGCTTGTAAATATGATCGAGGACGCTCAGCCTGTCGCTGTCGCGGTACTTGCCAAGCGTCTCGAGGTAAGCGAACGCGCCGTGAGAAACTATATCCATCGCGCAAACGACAACCTTGCAGGGGTTGCACGCATCGTTGGCAGCAAGGGGCAGTATCGTATCGATGTTGCACGTGCAGATGAGCTTGCTCGCTTGCTAGACGGTGCGGCTCTGGCTCATCCGGGCATTCCTGATACGCGCGACGGCCGTGTGTCCTTCCTTCTTAACGACCTCCTCATGCGGTCCCAGTGGGTGACGATTGAGGAGTATGCGGATTTACTCTACGTTTCGGCGCGAACTCTGTCCAATGACATGCGTCTGGTAGAGCAGAAACTCGCCCAATTTGACTTAACGCTCGAAAAGCGCCCACGCTACGGAATCCGCGTTGCGGGCGGGGAGTCGCAACGGCGCCTGTGCCTCGCCTCGCTGGTGAGGCCCGTGTTGCCCGACACCGACGATGCAAAGCTCGCCGAGCGCCTGCGGGCCATCGCCGCATGTGTGGACGATGCCCTGACGGCCTCGCCCGTCACGGTGAGCTCGCTGGCATCCCGCAATCTCATCATGCATCTTTGCATCGCTCTTGGCCGCATCGAGCAGGGCTGCTATGTCCCAGCTGCAGAATCGGACGTTCAAAAACTGGAGGGAACGCGCGAATACGCCGCGGCTTTCCAGATTGCCGCAAACATCAAGGATGCCCTGGGCGTGAGCATGCCCCGAGAAGAGGTTGCCTTTATCGCAATCCATTTGCTCGGCAGGGGCACGGGCGTGCCCGAGAAGGGCTCTGCCGTTATCTCGGATGAGATGTGGGAGATTGCTTCCGAGATGGTACGTGCGGTCAACGATGAGTTTAGGTTTGACTTTAGCGGCGATCTTGAACTTCGCATGAACCTTGCTCGGCATATCGGCCCTCTGGGCTATCGCCTTGAATATCACATGCATATGGATAACCCCATGCTGCCCGATATCAAGACGAGGTTTCCGTTGGCCTATTCGATGGCAGCTGGCACCTCGCAGGTACTCGAGCGTCATTTTGGCAGCCAGCCCTCTGATGAAGAGCTCGGCTACATCGCCATGGCATTTGCCCTGGCCCTCGAGCAGCAAGCCGACCAGCCGCGTCGCAAACGCATCCTGATCGTGTGCGCCTCGGGAGCGGGAAGCGCCCGTATGCTAGAGCACCAGTACCGCAAGCAGTTTGGCATGTATATCGATTCGATTGAGACATGCGATGTCGCCCGCGTGGGAACGCTCGATTTTTCGCACATCGACTACGTGTTCACAACGGTGCCGCTCAACGTCAAGTTGCCCGTGCCCGTTCGCGAGGCCGATTTCTTCTTGGAGACGAGCGATGTCAACGCTATCCGCAAGGTGTTGAGCGACGACACTGCGCAATCGGACTCCGTGAGCTCTTTCTTTAGCCGTGCCCTGTTCTTCAACCGCGTTGAGGCGTCGTCGAAGCAGGCCGTTCTCCGATATCTCTCCGAGCGCGCCGTCGAGAGCGGCCGTGTCGATGCCCAGTTTGCCCAAGAGGTCGCCGAGCGCGAGAGCGCAAGTGCCACCTCGTTTGGCAATGGGGTAGCCATGCCCCATGGGATGCATCCCTTGAGCGCCGAGGCCTTTGTTACCGTGGGCCTGCTCGAACATCCCATTCTTTGGGACGAATACGGCCATGAGGTCGATATCGTCTTTATGGTGTCGTTTGCCCGGTCGGGCGGCGATGAGGCGCGGATCTTGAGCTCACTGCTCGCCGAGATCTTTATGGACCGCCAGGGGGTCGAGCGCCTACGCGAGCGCCGGTCCTGGCATGAGCTGATGGCGCTTGTGCAAGCGCATACGGCTTAAGACTTCTTTTGTCGATAACCCTGTCTGTCTACCTGCAATAAACCTCGAGGATTGCGGGCGGGAGATAGGCGTTTCGAATATTCAAGTACAAACCAAACATCACGGGAGAGGAGACCGTTATGGACGATCAGGGAACCGAGATGGTTTCGTTTCAGCTGGTCGCTGCAGCGGGAGAGGCACGCAGCCTTGCCTTCGAAGCCCTTGAAAAGGCAAAAGCGGGGGATTTTGACGCCGCCGCCAAACTCATGAAGCAGTCAAAGGATGCGGGAATCAAGGCTCACCACATCCAAACGCAGCTGCTTTCGACTGAGGCAGCGGGCGAGCATCTGTCGGTGGATGTGTTGCTGGTCCATGCTCAGGACCACCTCATGTGCTCCATGCTTGCTCAGGAGCTCGTGCAGGAGCTGATCTGTCTGTATGAGCGCACTGCAACCAAGAACGCCTAGCGGCGTGCGGTGACTATCCAACCAATCAATGCGAAGGGAATCCCTTATGAAGATCCTTCTTGTTTGCGCAGCTGGTCTGTCTACAAGCATTCTGATGAAGAAACTCGAGAAATATGCGGAGCAAAACGGCATCGAGCTCGATATCGATGCGGTGGGTATCGGCGAGTATCAGGAGACGTGCGCCAATTATGACGTGCTGCTCTTGGGGCCGCAGGTGTCCTACCAGCTCAACACCGTCAAGCAGGGGAGCGGTAAGCCGACCGCGGTCATCCCCGCACAGGACTACGGCATGGGCAACGCCGCCAACGTGCTGGCACTCGCCCAGTCGCTGTTGGGTTAGGAGGCGACCATGGAGAAGTTCATGACCCTGCTTCAGGAAAAACTGACCCCTATCGCCAATTTCTGAGGCACCGAGCGCCACTTTGCCTCCATGCAAAAGGGCTTTATGAGCGCGATCAGCTTCATCTTGGTATCTGCCGTCTTTATGGTCCTCGCCAACCCGCCGGTCACGGTCGACCTGGCGGCGCAGGGCGGGTTCTGGTCCGTCTTTGGCCCTTGGCTCGATTTTGCCACGGCCAATAAGCTCACGCTGCTCATCCCCTTCAACATGACGATGGGCATACTGTCGGTGATCGTGACGTTCGCAATCGCCTATAACCTGGCGGGCACCTACAAGATGCCCAAGCTTAACGCCGGCATGACCTCACTGGTGATGTTCCTGATCGCCGCGGCGCCGTCGTCCTACTACCAGCTTGCTGACGAGTCCGTGCTCCAGGCGGTCCCCTGCACCTATCTGGGTGCGCAGGGCCTGTTTACCGCCATCATCGTTGCCTTGGTCTCCGTCGAGGTCACGCGCTTCTGCCAGACCAAGGGCATCACCATCAAGATGCCCGATGGCGTGCCGCCGTTTTTGTCCGAAACCTTTGGCGCCATCGTACCTATGCTCGCCAACATCCTCATCTTCTTTGGCGGCAACCTGCTGATCCAGATGATCGATCCCGCGCTGTCCATCCCCTCGGTTATCGAGAAGCTGCTCGCTGCCCCGCTTTCCGTCGCAGTTGACTCTGTGCCCGGCGCACTGCTTATCTGCTTCATGACGCTGCTGTTTTGGTGCTTTGGCGTCCACGGCAACATGATCGTAATGCCCATCACCGCCCCGGTCACGCTTGCCGCCTTTGCCGCCAACGCCTCGCTCTATGCTGCCGGGCAGCCGCTTGAGTTCCACCCGGTGCTCATGTCGATGGTCATCAACCTCATCGGCGGCACGGGTAATACGTTCTCTTTTGTGGCGCTCTGCGCGTTTAGGGCAAAGTCGCAGCAGCTCAAGGCATTTGGCAAGGCATCGATCGTGCCGAGCTTCTTCCGTATCTCCGAGCCCGCGATCTTCGGCGCGCCCATCATCTTCAACCCGATCCTCATGATTCCGTTTGTGCTAGGCGGCATGATCTCGGCCCTGCTGTATTGGGGTGCGGTCTCACTGGGTCTTGTCTCTAACTTCTACATCTTGGTGAGCGGCACGTTCCCCATCTTCGTTCAGGGCTTTATCCAGTGCCTCGACCCGCGCATCTGGGTGTTTACGATCGTTTTGATCGTGGTCATGGCTGTGGTCTGGTACCCGTTCTTTAAGGTGTACGACAACCTGCTCCTGGCTCAGGAGCAGGAGAACGCCGCGGCAGCTTCTGCCGAGGATACTGAGTAGCATGAGTTACTTTGACAGAACGTCTGCCGCCGGTATGCCCGAGGGCTTTTTGTGGGGTGGTGCCCTCGCCGCCAACCAGGCCGAAGGGGGCTGGAACGAGGGCGGCCGCGGCATGTCGCACTCCGACCTGATCCCACAGGGTTCCGACCGCTGGGATGTAATGTTTGGCAGGCAAAAGCCCGTGGACGATCCGGACAGGCTGTATCCATGCCGCTGGGGCAACGACTTCTTCCATCATTGGCACGAGGACGTCGAGCTCTTTGCCGAGATGGGCTTTAAGTGCCTTCGTCTTTCGATTTGCTGGAGCCGTATTTTTCCCACAGGGATGGAGGCCGAGCCCAACGGCGAGGGCTTGGAGTTTTACCGTCAGGTATTCGAGGCGCTGCGCGAGCATGGAATCGAGCCGCTTGTGACGCTGTCGCACTACGACTATCCGTTGGCTCTGGTCGAGCGCTATGGTGGCTGGCAAAGCCGAGAGATGATCGAGCGGTATGCGCACTACGTCGAGACCGTCGGACGCGCGTACCAGGGCCTCGTGCGATATTGGCTTACGTTCAACGAGATCAACAGCGTGGCGCTGTCCTATCTCAACGCGGGTGTCACGCTCGAGGATGAGCGTGACCGTGCAGCCGTGACCGCGGCGTTCTCGCACCATATGTTTATGGCGAGCGCTCGCGCTGTCGAGATTCTGCACAAGATCGATCCCGCAAACAAGGTGGGTTGCATGATCGCTGCCGGCGCGACCTATCCGTACCGTTGTGCGCCCGAGGACGTATGGCTTGCGTATGAGGAGGACCGCGGCCGCTACTTCTACACAGACGTGATGGCTGCGGGCGCCTATCCTGCTTGGAAGCTGCGTGCACTCGAGAAAGAGGGTGTTCACGTGCCCTTTGAGCCGGGCGATACGGAGTATCTGGCAGAGCATACGGTCGACTTCATCTCGTTCTCGTACTATTGCTCGCGCTTGGTGTGCGCCGATGATCAGGTGATCGCCGAGAAGGCGGAGGGCAACGTGTTCCCGACGCTGCGCAATCCGTACCTCAAGGATAAAGAGACTGCCTGGAAGTGGCAGATCGATGCGCTGGGTTTGCGCGTGACGCTTGCCGGATACCACGATCGTTGCCATCTTCCGCTCTTTATCGCCGAGAACGGTGTGGGCGGACTCGATGCGCTGGAAGACGGCAAAGTCCACGATGCGTATCATATTGATTACCTGCGCAGGCATATTCTTGCGCTGCGCGATGCAATTGTCGAGGACGGTGTTGACCTGATGGGATACACGCCGTGGGGCTGTATCGATTTGGTGTCGGCCTCGACGGGGCAGATGAAGAAGCGCTATGGCTTTGTTTATGTCGATGCCGATGATACGGGCAAAGGCACGTTCGATCGCTACCGAAAGGACAGCTTCTGCTGGTACCAAAAGGTCATTGCATCAAATGGCGAGGACTTGAGTTAACTCTTGCAGGTCTGTTGCCCCCGCGGTCCGCTTCGGCCGCGGGGCTTTTGCTATTGAGGCGGCTGTTCATGAGGAGCATTGCAGACTGCGGAAACCCGGCACTTGGGGACGTTCCTTTCCTGCCGGCAGCTTGGGACAGTCCTTAAAGGCCGCATCGATCAACTGCGGAAAGCACATCCCAGAATGAGCGTCCAACATGGGGTGCGGTTTCCCTTGAGGCCCTCAATCGGAAAATGCATCCCAGATTTTTGTCGAAAAGCGGTCCCTAGTTTCCCAAACGGGCCGCTAACGGAAAGCGCATCCCGCTATTGGGCCCCAAAGCAGGATGCGCTTTCCGTGCCGGCAGTTCCAAGCAGTTCGGGATGGCCCTTTTCGTCTGCTCTCGGCCGGCGTCCGTAAGACTGTCCCCAACGACCACTCGTTTAAGTCTGTCCCCAATGAGTGCTCACTGACTAGTAGTAGGCCCACATGGCTTCGACTTCGTTGAGGACTTCTACGACGCCCCAGCGACGGGCGCTGCGGCTGGCCGAGTTGGGGTCGTAGACGCCAATCTGGTTGGCATCGTCGATGCCGTAGAGCACGATGTAGTGGCCTACGTTGGTAAACGTACCGGGGTGCACTGCGGCGATAACGGGCGCACCCGAGCGAAGTGCTTGGGTAATCGATTCACGATCGTTATAGAGCTGTGTTCCGTTGAGTCCCAGCTGCCACGCACCGCCTGTCATAAACGACCACTCGGTGGCACCAGTGGGGGCGTAGTTGCCGGCTTCGGCCAGCGCGCATATATCGACCGGCGTCTTATCGGTGTGGCCGGTCTTAAAGATATAGACCATGGTGAGGCAAGTGGGACCGCAAGCGTTTTCGCGGATAGTGCCACCGGCATAGGGCAGCTCCGACCATGCGGGGTCAATTTGGTAGATGTGGGGCATGGTGCCGGCCTGCCATTGCGAGCGTGGGGTCGAGAACGCAAAGGAGTAACCGGGCGCGACGGGAGCTTTAAGCAGCTTGTCCTCGGCAGTGGGCTCAAGACCGGCTGATCCGTGGGAGATACAGGATCCCAAAAACACAAAGACGAGGCAGGCGGCGATGGAGCAAAGCGCAAGGCGTAGGCGGCGGGCCGGAAGCACGTGGCTTGTGGTATGCGACGCGGGGTGAGGGGCGGAATTGCCGCGATCGCGTTGAGGTCGCGAAAAGGAGCGTTTAACGTAGTAGTCGGTCTTACGGCGATCGTAGCGGCGCGGCTGCGATGTGTCGGTCTGGCGTTGGCGCGTGCTCGTGCTCACGCGGTCTGACTGCTGCACGGTACGGCTTTGTTGCCGAGAAGAAGCCCTGGGCTGCTCTTGGGGGCGCTGCGGGTTGCCGTTGTCGGAGGTGCTTCTGGGCGTTGGCGTGGTGCGGCCGGCAAGGCGCACGCTTTGTGGCCGTTGGTCGCCGTCATTGTATCCGTATGCCATTCGAATCACCTTGCCTCGTGTGTAACTTGTCTATCCTACATAAAAAGATGCACGACACATGGGTATGTGCGCCAAAAGCCTGACAAATGGTATGAACGTTGCCGCGCCGCGCGCCAAGCGTCACGGCAACAGGTATCCAAAAGCAGACAAGATGAAAGCGTCCAGGACGAATGACGTCTCCCGCCGTTCGTCCCAAAAACGGCGCCGCTCGTTTTGCAGTTCTGCCTTCGGTCGAGCCATAAGCGGCAGCGTGGCGCCGAGGCCGTATCTTAAAGCCACGAAATAAAAGCGCGCGGTCGAACAGGCCGCGCAAGGGGTGACGCCAGGGGGCGTCAAAAAGGAAAGGAGGGGAACAATGGCGGACAAGAACGCAGAAGTTGCAGTCGAGGACAACGGCGGCATGAAGAAAACGCTTTCGCTCTGGAACTTCTTCACCATCGGTTTCGGTGCCATCATCGGTACCGGTTGGGTTCTGCAGGTCGGCGACTGGATGGTCGTGGGCGGCGGTCCCGTTCCCGCTATGATTGCATTCCTCTTGGGCGCAATCTTCCTCGTGCCCGTCGGAGCTGTTTTCGGTGAGCTCACGGCTGCTATCCCCATTTCGGGCGGCATCGTCGAGTATGTCGATCGTAGCTTTGGCCGTACGATGAGCTACATCACCGGCTGGCTCCTGGCCCCGGGCAACGGCATCCTGTGCCCGTGGAAGGCCATCGCCATCTCGACCCTCGTGTCCGAGATGTTCGGCAGCCTGCCCGGCCTTGAGTGGCTGCGCGCCGTCAAGCTCTACACCATCCTGGGCGCCGACGTTTACCTGTTCCCGACGCTGATCGCGCTCGGCTTTGCAACCTACGTCATCTTCCTCAACTTCCGCGGTGCCAGCTCGGCCGCCAAGCTGCAGGCCTTCCTGACCAAGGCCCTGCTCTGCGGCATGCTACTCGCCATGGGCGTCTCGCTGTTCACCGGCTCGCCGGACAACGCCATGCCCGTGTTCTCCCAGGTCACCGGTGCTGGCGGCGGCAAGCCCGCTACCGAGGGCACCAGCCTGTTCGCAGGCATCGTTTCGGTTCTGGTTCTGACCCCGTTCTTCTACGCCGGCTTCGACACCATTCCTCAGCAGGCTGAGGAAGCAGCCGAGGGCCTCAACTGGAACAAGTTCGGCAAGATCATCTCCTTGGCTCTGCTGGCCGCCGGCGGCTTCTACATGGTCTGCATCTACTCGTTCGGCACCATCCTCGACTGGCATGAGTTTGTTAAGAGCCCGGTTCCCGCGCTTGCCTGCCTCAAGGGCATCAACATGCTCCTGTACCTGGCCATGCTCGTCATCGCCACGCTTGGACCCATGGGCCCGATGAACTCCTTCTACGGCGCCACGAGCCGCATCATGCTCGCCATGGGCCGCAAGGGCCAGCTGCCCGAGAAGTTCGCCGAGGTCGATCCCAAGTCCGGCGCTCCCAAGCTCGCCTGCGTCGTTCTGGGCGTCATCACCGTCGTCGGTCCGTTCCTGGACAAGAACATGCTCATCCCTCTGACCAACGTGTCGGCTCTCGCCTTCATCTTCTCCTGCGGCATGGTCGCCCTCGCTTGCCTGCGCATGCGCTTCACCGAGCCCGACCTGCCTCGTCCCTACGAGGTGCCTGGCGGCAAGTTTGGCATCAGCCTCGCTATCGTTGCCTGCGGCACCATCATTGGCCTGCTCGTGATCCCGTTCTCTCCCGCCTCCCTCAACATGGTGGAGTGGAGCATCGTGATCGGCTGGCTGGCTGTTGGCCTGGCCCTCATGGCCTTCACCAATTCCCGCAAAAAATAACGCCTAGCCGGGACGGATCGGGTGTGCGGGGCCCTCTCTCCCGCGCACCGAACCCGGCACCACTTGGGTAGTTTTGTGAGGCCTTAACTCAACGCGGCCTCGCCCACTATATGGATCCATAAGGAGGAACCATGTCCACTAAGTATGCAATCGTTGGCGGCAAGCTCATCGACGGTACCGGTGCCGAGCCGGTCGAGAACTCCCTCGTTCTCGTCGACGACAATGGCAAGATCGAGTACGCCGGTGTCATGCAGGACCTTCCCGAGGGCGTTGAGGTTATCGACGCCGCCGGCAAGACCGTCCTTCCCGGCCTGATCGACACCCACCTGCACTTCTCGGGCAACCTGACCGACGATGACACCGACTGGGTCATGCAGCCGCTCCTCGAGAAGCAGGCCGTCGCCGTCAAGCAGGCCTACGACTGCCTCACCCACGGTCTCACCACCGTCTGCGAGATCGGCCGCTTTGGTATCCAGATCCGTGACTGCATCGACAAGGGCGTCTTCAAGGGCCCGCGCGTTCTGGCAACCGGCCTTGGCTTCTGCCGCGTTGCCGGCCACGGCGACTCCCACCACTGCAGCCAGGAGCTCAACAAGGAATCGCACCCCTGGGGCGATCAGGTCGACGGTCCTTGGGATCTGCGTAAGGCCGTCCGCCGTCGCCTGCGCGAGAACCCCGATGCCATCAAGATCTGGGCTACCGGTGGCGGCATCTGGCGCTGGGACTCCGGCCGCGACCAGCACTACTGCTCCGAGGAGATTCAGGCCGTGGTCGAAGAGGCCAAGATGGTCGGCATCCCCGTGTGGAGCCACTGCTACAACAACCACGCCGCTGCCTACGATTCCGTCCGCTTTGGCTGCGAGCAGCTGATCCACGGCTTCGATATCGATGAGCGCACCATGGACCTCATGGCCGAGCAGGGCACCTTCTTCACCCCGACGATCGCCTTCCTGCCCACCTGGTACGCCACCTATCCGCCCGTCTACGTCCCCGAGCTGCACGACAAGTACGAGGGCACCCTGGTCGAGAAGGAGCTGCAGCGCAACTACGACTGCCTGCGCGAGGCCAAGAAGCGCGGCGTCGTCATGACGATCGGCTCCGACTCCTTCTCCTTCGTCACCCCGTACGGCACCTGCTCCATCGAGGAGATGTACGAGTTCGTCGACAAGATCGGCTTCACCCCGGTCGAGACCATCACCTGCGCCACCCTCAACGGTGCCAAGATGTGCCACATCGAGGACGAGACCGGTTCCATCGAGGCCGGCAAGTGCGCCGACCTGCTGGTCGTCAACGGTGACGTCGCCGCCGACATCCACGTGCTCAACACCGACAACATGGACGTCATCATGAAGGACGGCTGGATTGTCGAGGCCGGCACCTTCGGCGAGGGTAACAAATACAACGCCTAGAGTTCATCTTTGAGCTAAGAGAAAGGGGCTCTGTGAGCCCCTTTCTAAAGATACGATTCGCGATGTGCCTGCCGATTACAAAATGAGCATCAGCACGGTGACAAATGAAACAGTGATCACGGTAAGCAAGGCCATATATTTGGCGGCCGTCTTGATGTAGGTCGCGTAGCTTACCTGGGCAAGTTCGAGACCGGCCATGATGGAACCGCATGTGGGGGTGATCATGGCTACAACGCCATGTGTGGCGAGGTAGATTGCGACCATGGCTTCGGGGGCAAAGCCCAACGATGCTGCCAACGGTCCCATGATGGGCATGGAGACGGTTGCCATGCCGGTGCTCGAGGGGATCAAGAAGGATAGCGCAAAGTACAGGGCGTACGAGAGTGGCGCGAACACTGCGGCGGATACGCCGGCGAGCGCGTTGGCGGCGTTGGTGAGGATCCACACGTCGAGTCCGGTGATGGACATGAGTACGGAGACGCCGCGGGCGACGGCGACGACGAGCGCGACGGAAACCAGGTCGGCGCATCCATGCAGGATGGTATCGACGAGTTCTTTCTCCTGCATGCCGGCAACCTTGCCGATGATAATCGTCATCGTGAAGAACCAGATGCCGCATTCGGTAAAGTACCACTGGCCAAGCGGCAAGCCGGTCAAAAGCGCGCTCCATGCGGTGCTGAGGTCATCGCCCGTGGCTCCGATATCAAATAAGCCAACTCCGAATGTCTGCCACGGAATAAAGCCGATAATCATGACGACAAACGTGAGGGCGAAGAGAACAAGGACGCGCTTTTGAATCTTGGATAGCTCGATGTGTGCGTCTTCAGCGGAATCGCCATCCTTGTCGCCGTAGAGGCGCTCGGCGGTCTTCCATTCCTCGGGGGTAAGCGATGAGGAAGTGCGGTCAGTGCGAACGCGCTTGGCGTACCGCATGACAAAAATGATGCCCGAAATCTCGGCGATGGTGAACATTGCCAGGCCGATGCCGATCATGAGCCCCTGGTCATAGGGGATGCCGGCTGCCTTGAGGGCATCGAGTGCGAGTCCGGTTGAAAACGGGTTGACCGTCGATCCCAAAACGCCAAGGCCGCAGCCCATCAGGACGACCATGCATCCTACGAGCGGATCCCAGCCCATGGCAAACGTGACCGATGCCAGCAGCAGGTAGAAGGGGACAGATTCCTCGAGCATGCCGTACGTGGATCCGCAGATGCCAAAAGCGAGCATGAGGACGGGGACGAGCAGTAGGTCATTGCCGCCCAGTTTGCGGACGAGCACGGCGATACCGGTGTCGAGTGCGCCCGTTTTTTGGACAACGCCCAAAAAACCGCCAAGCACAAGAATGAACACGCAGACTTGCATGGCGCTCTCGAAGCCCAAGAAGGGGGAGGCCATAAAGTTGCCAAGCGTTGCGGCCTGCACATCGGGGCTAAATGACGAAACGACCCACGAGACGATGGCCACGAGCAGCAGGCAGCCAAAGAGGATGGTAAAAGATGATGGCATCTGGCGTGGCTTGCGCTTCTCGCCAGAGCCGGCAGCCTTATCGAACATACCGAGCTCCTTCACGACGAAACACATCCCAGCGAGGGGGATGCGCCTCTAAATTAAGTGGTGAGGTCTTGACTCTGTTGCCGACTTGAAGGCTGCACCCTTCATGTCAGGGAAGCGATGCGTTTAATAATACGTGCATCACATATCGATATTATCACTCGGGTAGTATGTGAGAACGTCTTTGGCGGCATGTATTCCGCAAACGAGCCGACCTATCGGTGAACGTACAATGTGATATACGTTATTGTATATATGCTGGTATTTTAAAGAACTATCCCCTAGAGAATTCTTTGCTGTTGGTCTTGTGGCCCCTGCTGTTTCGGTTTGTGGTGACTGCATGTTGCTCTAGCGAGAGGGGGAGCAATAAAACGGGATGAAGAACAGGCCTTCATCCCGTTGGGCCACATGTTTTGGAAGCCGTTTAGGCTCCTACAGCACGTTCTCGACGGGAACGTCGTTAACTAGCTTAAAGAGCTGGTCCTTTTCGCCCTTGAGGAAGTGTCCGATGTTGTTGCACGGGAAGATCATGAGGTCGCGCAACGATGAAGACGAATAGAATGCGGAGTGCGGCGTGATGATGACGTTGTCACGGCCGACGAGCGGGTGGTTTGCCAAGTCGGGCGTCTCGTCATACAAAACGTCGGCGCCAAATGCGCGAATCTGGCCCGAGTCGAGCGCCTCGATAAGAGCGGGCTCGTCCATGCAGAGGCCACGACCCAGATTGATCACGATCGGCTTTTTCTTCATCTTGGAGAACTTCTCGGCATCGAAATAATGGTAGTTCGTCTCGTTGAGGTTCATATGATTGATGATGATGTCGGCCTCGGCCAATACCTCATCGATTTCTGCCTGTTCAACACCGTTTTGCTCAAAGAGATCCTGATCGATAAACGGATCATTGGATACAATGCGCTTGACGAGACCCTTGGCTTTGCGAGCGGTGCACTTACCGATTTTTCCAAAGCCAAAGATGCCGAGCGTTTGGTCTTCTAGGCGAGGGACTTCGGGCGCCGCCGCGTAGTCCCAGCGGTGCTCTTGCTCGATCTGTCCGATGTAAAACTTAAAGTTCTTGTTGAGGGCATACATGTAGGCGATGGCACTTTCGGAAACATCCCAGGTGCAATACTCGCCGACGGGGCAGATTCCGACGCCGCGCGCGGTTGCTTCGTCCATGTCCACGTTGTCATAGCCGGTGGCGTTGATGGCGATAACCTTGAGGTTGGGGGCGTGCTCAAAGGCTTCCTTGTCCACCTTGATGAAGGCAGTGAGCAGGGCGTCGGCATCGGCGAGATGTTCGTAGAACTCCTCGCGTGCCTCATCGGTGTACGCGTAGACGTCAACCTCGATGTCGTCGCCAAGATGGGACTTGAGGGTTTCGGTCTCAAGGTCGTGCTGGGGCATCATGCTCTCGGCATAATCACTGATCAGGATCTTCATAGGTGGCTTCCTTTTCCCGTTACGGGGTTGGCATGTAAAGGGGCGCCGCTGCGCCGGAATCCAGCAGAGCGGCGCCCCATGAGAGGCTCGGACAATACTGTCCAGGCGAAACGTTCGGACTACGGACGCTCGATTGGCTGGGTCAGGCAGTGCGGGCCGCCACCGGCGTGCAGAATCTGGTCGAGCGGCACGTCGATGACTTCGATGCCCAGAGCGCGCATCTTGTCATTGATGTGCTTGTTCTTCTCGATGGCAACGACCTTGTTGTTGCCGATGCACTGGACGTTGCAGCCGTGCTTGTACATATCCTCGCTGGCGACGGGGATGAGTTCAAAGCCGCGGCGCTTGAGCATTTGCAGGAAGTTGTAGGGCAGCTGATCGATACAGGCGAGGGCAACCTGGGGAGCGACGATGTTAAAGATCATGTCGAGGTGCAGGTTGTCGGGCGGGCAGGGAACGCCGACGACGGTATAGCCAAACTTCTCGAGCTGATGGCGGAGGCTGGCGACTCCCTGTTCATCGGTACGATCGACCATGCCCCAGGCGAGCGTATGCTCATCGATCATCCAGAAGTCGCCACCCTCCATGCAGCCCGCGTTAACGCGGGCGACAATGGGAACACCCATCTCCTTAAGCTTTGCCTCATAGGATTGGGCCTCGATCTGGCGGACCGGATGACGGAAGTGACCCATGACGGCGCCTTCCTTGATCATGCAGCCGTAGTCGCGGGCAAAGGTCATGACCTCATACTTGGGGTTGGCTTCGACCTCGACGACCTCGATGCCGTTATCCTTGTAGGCGTCAACGAGCATCTGCCATTCCTTGACCATGATGTCGTTCTGTTCGGTATCGCCCTTCTTCATCCACTCGGAAGTGATGACATTGATGCCGTTGAAGGTGTAGTACTTCGGCGAGCACATCATGACTTTTTTAAGCGGATTGGTGGCGTTGGAGACGTAGATTTTCTCTTCAGACATGGCAGGTTCCTTTCTTTAAGACCTACATACCTTAGATGGAAAGCGCGCGGCGGGAAAAACGGAGGGGCTTGCCCGCCGCGCGAGAATCCCCACGGGGGGGCGCCTAGAGCATCACGAGGACGCAGAGGAAGGCGCAGCAGGCGGCGAACAGGATGGCGACGATGGGGGCGATCTTCTTGACCCAGTCGCCGTAGCTCATGTGCGCCGCGGCCGTGCACGTCATGACGACGATGGAGCACGGGGTGATCATCTTGGCCAGGCCGAGCGCCATGAGGTAGATGATGACCATGATGTAGACGTCGACGCCGGCGAAGGTGGACAGCGTGCCCATGATGCCCATGGTGGCGGCGGCCAGGCCGGTGGAGCTGGGGATCAGGCAGGCAATGAGGAAGTAGCAGACCAGGGCGACGACGACGAAGGCGAAGGGCGGCAGGGAGGCAAGCGCGTTCTCGCACATGTTGAGGATGGATGGGGTGATCTGGCCGTTGTCCATGACGACCTGGATGCCGCGGGCCAGCGGCACGACGAAGGCGGTGGAGACCAGGCCGGAGGCGCCCTTTAGAATCGTGTCGATGATGGTGTCGGCGTCATAGTGCATAACTAGGCCGATGAGGATGACCATGATTAGCGTGATCATCGAGAGCTCGGGGAAATACCAGTTTCCGAAGGCGGTGATGTCGGTGCCCAGGATGTTGCGCAGGACCGGAGTCGCGGCGACCCAGGCGGTGAAGTCCTCGAAGAACGTCCACTCGGGGTTGAGGGAGGTCCAGGGAGTCAGGCCGACGATCATAAAGGCGAAGGTAAGCATGAACAGTACGAGCGCGCCCTTCTGGCGGCCGGTGAGGGTGAGGTCCTCGTCGTCGGCGGCGGGGAACTCCTTGAGATCCTGCTCGCGGCGGAAGAACTGGACGGACTTCTCGGGATGCGCCTTGATCTTGTCTGCATAGCGGCAGATGAGAAGGATGACAAGGCCGGTGAAGATGACGAACATCGCGATGCGGGGGATCATGCCCTCGCCGGGGGAGATGCCGGCGATGCCTGATGCGATGCCCGTGGAGAACGGGTTAATGATCGAGGAGAGGCAGCCGATCTGGGTGCCGAGGACGACGATCATGATCGCGGTGACCGTATCGAGGCCGAGGGCCAGGATGACGGGTACGAACATCAGGAAGTAGACGATGCCTTCCTCGTAAGCGCCTTCGAGTGTGCCAAAGAATGCCATCAGGATAACGAGGATGGCGATAAGCGCGTGCATGTTGTTCTGGTTGGCGATCGTGATGCGCTTGATGGCCGTCTTGAGCGCGCAGGTGCGATCCATCATCTCGAGCAAGCTGCCGAACAGCATGATGGTGAGGGAGATGGAAATGGCGCCGGAGACCGTGCCACCACCGAGCATGCCGGTGATGGGGGCCATGAAGATGTCCCAGAGGCCCTGGGGGTTGCTCTCGACCACGTGGTAGGTGCCGGCGATGGCGTCGCCGCCCTCGGAGAGCTCGTAGGCTCCGCCGGGAACGAACCAGGTCAGGAGGGCGATGAAGGCGATGACGGCGAACAGGATCACGTACGTGTTCGGCATCTGGAATTTCTTCTTCGCCGGCTTTTCCTTAATTTCTTCAGCCATGGGGCTTCCTCTCTTGAGGCGGATGGAGGGGCGCCGCGCGGAGGGGGGGGGTACCGTGCGGCGCGTGGAAAATCGGTGCTCCGTGCTAGACGCGCGGGATGTAGAGGTTGCCGAGGGTCGCGGCCATGATGGCCTTGATGGTGTGCATGCGGTTCTCGGCCTCCTCGAAGCAGCGGGAGTGCTCGCTGTAGATTACGTCGTCGGTGCACTCCATCGCCTCGATGCCGTGCTCCTCCTTGATCTTGGCGGCATACTCGGTCTCGGCGTTGTGGAAGGCCGGGAGGCAGTGCAGGAAGATCCAGTCGGGGTTCTCGATGTGGGAGACGAGCTCGGCGTTGACCTGGAACGGGGTCATCAGGCGGACGCGCTCGGCGAACTGGGACTCCTCGCCCATGGCCGCCCAGACGTTGGTGTAGACGGCGTCGGCGCCGCGGACGGCGTCCACGGGGTCGTTGGTGACGCGGATGGTGGCGCCGGACTCGGCGGCGAACTTCTGCGCGAGGGCGACGATCTCGGGGTCGGGCTCGAGCTCCTTGGGCGTGGCGTTGACGTAGTTCACGCCCAGGATAGCGGAGGTGATCATGAGGGAGTTCTGGACGTTGTTGCGACCCTGGCCGCAGTAGGCGAGCGTGAGGCCCTCGAGCTTGCCGAAGTGCTCCTTGATGGTCATGAAGTCCGCCAGCATCTGGGTGGGGTGCTCGCGGTCGGTGAGGCCGTTCCACACGGGGACGCCGGAATACTCGGCGAGCTGCTCGACGTGGTCTTGCTTGAAGCCGCGGAACTCGATGGCGTCGAACATGGAGCCGAGCACCTTGGCGGTGTCGAGGACCGTCTCCTTCTTGCCCAGCTGGATGTCGCCCTTGCCCAGGTACTCGGGATGGGCGCCTAGGTCGATGCAGGCGGTGGTGAAGGCGGCGCGGGTGCGGGTGGAGGTCTTCTCGAAGAGGAGTGCGACGTTCTTGCCCTCGAGGTAGCGGTGCGGGACGTTGCGCCTCTTGAGGTCCTTGAGGTGCTCGGCGAAGCCGATGAGCCACATCAGCTCGTCCTTGGTGTAGTCCCTCGTGGAGAGCAGGTGGCGACCCTGGAAAACCGAATCAGTCATAGTTTGTCCCCTTTCGTCGGGTTTTGTCCTATCCCCGACGGACGCCCGTGCGGGCCCCTCCAGACAGGTTAGGTGTTTCGTTCGCCCCATTTGGGGCATCGATACCTGTTGTCGGGTGCCGGTGCAGCGGCACGCCGAAACCATGACTCAAAGTCTAGAAGCACCCAGATGCCGTGTATTTGGTGCCAACTCAAAGCCTTCTAGGGGTCTATTTGTTATTTTTTACAAATGTATGGACATTCATGAACGATTGGCGGCCTGTAAGCCCAATCATCCGAGCGTAGTTGGGGCTGTTTTGTGAAAAATGACGATTCTGGTTAGCTCGCGCTATCTGCTAAGGAAGGCGAGCGAAAGGAATACGAGTAGCTCACGGTCGTGTGAGTCATCCATGTCAAGGAGCGCTCGAATGCGCCGCAACCGATATCGGACGGTGTTGGGGTGTTGGTGTAGGTGTTCGGCGGTGTCGACGATGTCGCCGCTGCAGCGCACAAAGGCGCGTGCCGTTTGGACCAGTTCGGTAGAGTTGTGTGCGTCGTAGTTTTCGATACGGCGGCGGAAACCTTGCGCGGTGCGCTCGAACATTGGGTTGGTCTGCGCTGCATACGAGAAAGCGTCCATGGACAGATCCGACCACTCAAGCCTGCGCGCTCCGCTCAGATGGGATTCATTGAGAAGAATCGTTGCCTGGCGAATGGAGATATCTGCCTCGCCGAGGGGTACCAGGTCGCCTACGCCGCAGTAATTTACGCCAACGCCTCGAATGGCATTCTCTAGGTCGCAGAAGACGCCCTCGTGCTGTTCATCGGTGGCATACGAGACAAAAACGAGCAATGCATCGTGATAGCGAAACGCACAGGCATTTTGGACATCCTCGTGTCGCTGGCGAAACGAGTCCAGATAATCGTTGAGTGTATCTTGAATTGCGTACAGTGAGCATCGGTCATCCTTTTCAGCCGAGATGGCGATGCAACGCATCGTCGAGCCGGTGAGACCTGCCAGTTTGTTGATTTCTTGTCGTACTTGAGACTTCGATCTTCCCACCAAGAACTGATCAACGGCATCGCTTTTGTCGGATGCGTCAAGATCGCGTTGAAGAAGATTAAGCGATTCGAAAGCGACGCGTTCATGGTAGGCACCGGAATAGAGATACACCGGGACGCCCATACGCACGCTTGCTTGGGCGACTGCATCGGTGAAGCAAGGCGAGTACACACGTTTCACGGCAATGGCTGCGACACGTCGTTCAATCATGGCAATAAGCGACGTGTCGGAGAGGTCGGGATCTTCGTAGCAAAAACCAAGATTGGTGAGAATGAATTCACCGGGCATGTATGCGCTGTAGTCGTTGATTGAGGGAGGGCAGTCTAGGATGCCAACGTTGTAGACGCGGTGCTCCCCGGCGTCTTTGATAGGAGCGACTAGGTCGATTTGCTCAAATGCCGGTAGGGCCAAAATATCGGCGACTGTAATCATGAGTGTCTCCGTGCGACGCGAGGCTGTTTGATGGATGCGAGGCAAGCGCTGCCTGTCCATATAATGGTATGACAAGAATTGGGTGCGGGGTGCATATGTTGATATTAAACGATAACCCCCTGTTTCCATGCCGGGGCCGCAGTGGAGAAGGCGTGAGCAGCGGAAAAGACTGGCTGCGGCGCGCATCGTTCAGCATATCGTTTATCATTACAGGTTTGGTATGGGCACGCGGTGGGCATAATGGGTGGCATCGAATGAAATCGAAAGGATCATTATGCCCGCGCTTATCACCCATCATCTGTTTGGCGAGGAAAGCATCGACCGTCTTCCGCAGGGCGTCATCGCGTCCGATGAAGAGCGCATTGCCTTTATCTTGGGCAACCAAGGCCCCGACCCGTTTTTCTTTCACATTCTGACGCCGCGCGTTTCCGACTGCACGCTGCTGGCGCAGGTCATGCATCGCTCGCGCATGTCTCGCCAGTTCGCGTGCCTGCGCGACGGCGTGTCGCATCTGCTGCCGCGCGACGCCAACTTGGGCCGTGCCTTTGCGTTGGGCCTGCTGTCTCATTACGTGCTCGACCGCAACGCCCACCCCTTTGTCTATGAGCAACAGTTTGGCATCGTGGAGTCCGATTCAGAGCTTGAGGATTCGAGCAGTCAGGTCCATGCCGTGATCGAGAGCGACCTGGATGTACTGATGCTGCAGCTTAAACGCGATGGCGCTACGGTCGACGATTACTCGCCGGCGGGCGAGATCGTTACCACCGACCGTATCAATCGCGTTGCCGGCGTGCTGATGAGCTATGTTGCCGGACGCGTGTACGGCATTGACATTCCGGCGGGGGAGTACGGTGCCGCCGTTGCCAATATGCAGCGACTTTACCGCGCGATTGAGCCGGCCGGCTCCGTAAAGACGCGCGCGATCTCGTTGGTTGAGGGCTTGGTGCACGATTATTCGCTGCTCGACGGCCTTGCGCACCGTGTGACGACCGAGCTGCCCGAGCGTACCGGCAACCTGGGCCACTTGGCATGGAAGAACCCCTTTACCGACGAGGTCTCGAACGAGAGTTTCCCCGAGGTCTTTGACCGCGCGCTGGTCGATTACGAGTGCACGGTCGCCCGCTTTATCGAGACCGGCGATATGGAAGCCGTGACCAACCATGTCAATTACAGCGGTCGCGTGCTCGACGTCGACGAAGAGTTCGACCGCGAAGAGTAGGGCTCGTGCGTGCCCCTTTGCCGAATCCTTACCGGCGCCTCTGGACAATTGGGGTACGATGAACTAACTGCATATCGGGCGAATACGAAGGGGCCCTGTCCATGAAATACACCAAGCTCGAGCGTAACTGGGTTATGTACGATGTGGGCAACTCGGCCCTCGTGCTGCTCAATACCTCGGTGGTGCCCATCTACTTTAACGCCATCAATACCGGTGCTTCCTCGGCAGACCTGGTGGTCGCTTGGGGCAACGCTCAGACGATTGCCTCGCTAGTCATTGCCATGCTCATGCCCATTCTGGGCGCGCTTGCCGATTACGCCGGCAACAAGATCAAGTTCTTCTTGGGCTTCTTCCTCACGGGCCTGGTCCTTTGCCTGGCGCAGGCTATCCCAATGTCCGCCATGGCATTTTTGACCGTGTACGTGCTGTGCACCATCGGCCTTAACTCTTCTATGACGTTCTACGACGCTATGCTGCCCGACATTACCACCGACGAGCGCATGGACGCCGTGTCCAGCTCGGGTTATGCCTGGGGCTACATCGGTTCCACCGTGCCGTTCATCATCTGCTTGGCGCTTATCATGGGTGGCCCCGCTCTTGGCGTCCCCACCATGCTGGCAACGCGTCTGTCGTTTATCATCACTGGTGCCTGGTGGCTCATCTTTACCCTGCCGCTCATTCGCACCTATAAGCAAAAGTACGGTCGCGAGCGTGGTCCCGAGGACACCATCGGCCACATCGTGGGCGGTGTGTTCTCCGAGGTCGGACACACCATGCGCGAGATTGCCCACAACAAGACCGTACTGGTCTACATGATCGCGTTCTTCTTCTACATCGACGGTGTGCACACGGTTATTTCCATGGCAACCAGCTACGGATCGGCCTTGGGCATCGATTCGACGCAGCTGGTGCTTGCGCTGCTCGTTACGCAGTTCGTGGCCTTTCCATCCGCCATCATCTACGGCAAGCTCGCCGGACGCGTGGGCACGCTCAACATGATCTTGGTGGCGGTCGCCGCCTACATGGGCATTGTGCTGTTCGCCGCGTTCTTCCTAAAGACCGCCTTTGAATTCTGGGTGCTTGCCATTATGGTCGGCCTGTTCCAGGGTGGCGTGCAGGCGCTCAGCCGTAGCTACTTTGGACGCATTATCCCCAAGGAAAAGTCCAACGAGTACTACGGCTTCTTTGACATCTTTGGTCGTTATGCAAGCGTTATGGGCACCTTCCTGGTGTCGGTCGTCACCTCGCTGACCGGCAACCCGTCGCTGGGCGTCCTTTCCATTGGCGTGCTGCTGATTGTTGGCTTTATGCTGCTGGTCCGCCTGTCCCGCATGACTCGGGCGGCAGAGCATGCCGCATAGGAGCGAGCGGCTATTGTGCCTGTCCACGGTACTCTTTTGGGGTTATCCGCAATAAACATTGCGACTTGCGAGCAATGATTTGCCCAAGTGGGTATGATGGAATCAGCTAGGTCGCGGGGCGTCGCCTGTGTTTGGCGGCGTCCCGTTTTTGTGTTGCAGGGAGGGTAAGGCATGAACGCTACGGTCGTGATTCCAACGTATTGGGCGGGCGATGACGCTTGCGCAAACGCCCCTGGCACCTATGACCACTCGACGCGACTCAACGCCGACAATCCCGAACTCGACCGCTGTCTGGCCTCGCTTGAGCAGGTACGTGACATCCCGCGCATCATCCTTTTGGTGGTCTGTCCCGTTTCTGCCACAGCCGATGTGTCGCTGCGCGTGCGCGAGATTGTCGACGCGCATCCCACGCTCAAGGTCACCGTTGTCACCAATACCCAGGCCTCGCGCATCGCAGATCGGGTTGCTCAGATCGCGCCCAAGGGTTCGGGCGAGTGCGTGAGCCTGCGAGGTTACGGTGCCATCCGCAACATGGGGCTGGCCTGTGCCGCTGTGCTGGGGCATGACGCGGTTATCTTTTTGGATGACGATGAGACTGTCATCGACGCCGATTTTATGAAGCGCGCGACCTACGCGCTGGGTCAGCAGACGCGTCAGGGCCTGCCGATCTTGGTCAAGAGCGGCTATTTCTACGATCGCGACGGCTCGCCGTTGGCTCCCACGGACAAGGCGGGCATCTGCCATCGTTGGTGGACCAAGCGCATCGAGTTCAACCGTTGGATGAAAAAGGCGCTCTCGGGCACCCGCATCTCGCGCTCCAACTACGTGTGCGGCGGCCTGATGGCCCTGCACGCCCGCGCCTTTACGCGTGTGGCCTTTGACCCGTTTATCACCCGCGGCGAGGACTTGGATTACCTCTTTAACATGCGCATGTTTGGCTACGACGTGTGGTTCGATAACGAGTGGACCGTGCGCCATCTGCCTCCGGAGTCCGAAAAGCGCTCACCGCGCTTTATGCAGGATGTATACCGTTGGTACTACGAACGGGCCAAGTTGACATTCGCCGCGCATCAAAAGGAGCTCATTTCCGTTACGGCGGCATCGCTCATGCCCTACCCGGGCCCGTGGATTTCGCGCGAGCTCGACGACCGCGTGCGCAAGACCGCTATGATCCGCAGCGTGTTTACTCGCGAGCATGAGGGCTACCTGCGCATCTGGCGCCATGGTATCGACGAGGCAAAGGCCTATGCACGCCAAAACGCTGCAAGCTACCTGCGTTTCCAGAGCTTTTGGCCCAAGATCATGGACGGGCTTTGGCGTGACGCACAACTGATCAGTATCCTGGAGGGGGCCGAATGATCGACCGCCGCGCCCAGCGCGATAGTTCATTATCAATCTTTCGCATCATTGCCGTTGCCTGCGCCATTTGCGTGCTGGTGTACTTTATTTTTGCCCTGGTGACCGGTATCGAGCCGATCGCCACGGTGATTGCCTGCGCGCTGCTGTGCATCTTTCTGTGCATCTTTATCTTTTTGACGCTCAATCCCGATTCGGTGCGCTCCCAGTACACCGAGGAGACGCTCTCGGTGGCCTCGGCCATGCTCGAGGACATTAAGGGCGGTCTGACGCAGGAGTCGGCGCGTTTGGTGTGCCAACGCATTTTGCCCGAGACGCGCGCCATGACGGTGGCCATCACCGACGAGGACAACGTGCTTGCCTGCGCGGGCGAGTTTGAGGAAAAACTACTGCCAGATTCTCCCATCCACACGCTTGCCACACGCTACGTTATCGAACATGGCATCGTGCAATCGTTCAACCGTATGGTGGATGTCGTGGGCTCGGACGGCTCGCACAACCAAGTCCCCGCCGGCATTATCGCCCCCATCAAGGTGGGCGATCGTACCGTCGGCACGCTCAAGTTCTACTACAAGACTCCGCGTGCCGTCGACCGTACCCAGTATGCGCTCGCCTCGGGTTTTGCCGAGATCCTGTCCACGCAGCTCGCCATCCACGAGCTCGAGGTGCAAAAGGAGCTCACGGCCCGTGCCGAGGTTCGTGCCCTACAAGCGCAGATCAATCCGCACTTTCTGTTCAACACGCTCAACACTATCGCGTCGTTTACGCGCACCGATCCGCTGCGCGCCCGCGAGCTGCTGCGCGAGTTCTCGTCGTTCTATCGCGCCACGCTCGACAACTCGGGGTCGCTTATCCCGGTCTCGCGCGAGGTTGCCCAGACCAAGCGCTACCTGACGTTTGAGAAGGCGCGCTTTGGCGAGGACCGCGTACTGGCGACCTTCGATGTCTCCGAGGATGTCGAGGACACGTTGGTCCCGGCCTTTGTAATACAGCCCATCGTCGAGAACGCCGTGCGGCATGGCATGGGCGATGACGGTGCCCTGCGGATCGATGTGACCGTCCATCAAGACGGCGACGACGCAATCCTGATTGCCGTAGCCGACAACGGTGTGGGCATGGACGAGGGCACCGCCGCCAGGCTGTTTGATGAGCGCTCCGCCCGCCCCGATGCCAGTTCCCCGCAAGGCGGCGGCGCCGGTGTGGCCATGCACAATATTTCTGAGCGCATCCATCGCTTTTATGGACCGCACTCCTATACGCGCGTCGAATCGGCGCCGGGCAAGGGCACCAAAGTGCTCCTGCACCTTGATTTGTCAGAGAGCATCTTTGACATTCAAGAGTAAAATAAAAGGCTATGGGCTCAACGTCATGCGACGGATGCCCGGCGTAGTTAGTTGACGAAAGGTTTTATCCCTATGCTGCGTGCGATGATTGTGGATGATGAGGCGCCGGCTCGCTCGGAGCTTCGCTTCCTGCTCGAGCAAACGGGCAAGATCGGCAAGATCACTGAGGCGTCGAGCGTCCGCTCCGCCATTGAGATGTTGATGGAAAGCCGCGTCGATGTCGTATTTCTCGATATCTCGATGCCCGGCGCTTCTGGTCTGCAGCTTGCCGAGGCACTGCATAAGCTTAAGAATCCGCCGGCGATTGTGTTTGTGACCGCGTATAGCGATCATGCCGTCGAGGCGTTCGACGTAGATGCTGTCGATTACCTAATGAAGCCGGTTGAGGAGGCACGCCTGGATCGCGCGATCGAGAAGGTCATGCAGCGCGCCAAGCCCGTCACGGACAGCAAGGCCACCATCGAGCGCATTCCGGTGGAAAAGGGCGGCCGCAAGGTGCTCATTCCCGTGGATGACATCCGCTTTATCATGGCAAAGGACGATTACTCCTGCATCTATACCGTCGATGATCGCTTTTTGTCGACGACCTCGCTGGCGCAGTTTGAGGCCAAGCTCTGCGACTTTGGCTTCTTCCGTGTTCACCGCCGCTATATCGTCAACCTAGCGTGCGTCACGGACGTTGAGACGGTGCCCTCGGGCGCCATCCAGCTGGGCATTACGGGCGTCGACGAACGCGTGCCGGTTTCTCGCCGCCGCGTCGTGCCGCTCAAGAAGGCTCTGAGTCTCTAGCACACTGGCCCCGCAGCCCTGTAGACCCATCGTCTGCGGGGCCGTGGGGCCTTTTTTGTATGTATCTGCCGAATCGTTTTTTGCGGAAGGGATCCCATGAACAGCGCAAGCGCCAAGCGCATCGACATCATCTCGGACACCCACGGCTATTTATCGCCTGCGCTCTTGGATGAGCTTGAGGGCGCAGACCTGATCATCCACGCCGGCGACCTTACGTCAGAGATGGACTACGAGCACCTATGCACCATCGCCCCCGTGCGGGCCGTATTGGGCAACAACGATTACTACCGCGACTACGGCCCCGATGTAGACCGTCTTGCGCTCTTTACCTACGAAGGCCTCAAATTCGCCGTAGCCCACTACCGCGAAGACCTTCCGGTGGGATCCGTAGACGTAGCCATCAACGGTCACACCCACGTAACCAAAGAAGCCCAAGTGGGCCGTTGCTTGGTCCTCAACCCGGGCAGCGCCAGCTACCCCAGAGGTACCCGAGGTCCCACTATGGCCAGAATGCTCGTCAACGACGGCCAAATCATAAGTACCAAGTTTATTGACCTAGAGTAACCGCAACAAAAACGGGGGATGCAGATCGCATCTCCCGTTTTTTATGAGCCAAAGGTCAAAGTTCAACAAGATCCATCAGACCAACCCCGCCGAGGAGCACGCGGGCTAGCCGCGCAGCGGCGCACGCCCGCAAAACTGGTTGAATAATGTGACGGCAGGGAGGGTCTCCGGGGCTGAGGGCGGGGGTTAAGTTTGTCGCGAGTTCCGCACGCAAAGGAAAGCACTTAATGTGCTTTCCGTCTTGCGCAGGACTGTAGAGCAGCAAACTTAACCCCCGCCCTCAGCCCCGGAGACCCTCCCGGAGGGACCGGTTGATTTTCAATCTCAGCGCAACAGCCTGAACGGACCCCGCGTTTCCGCAGCTAGCGCAACGCGGAAATAGCCCC
>NZ_JADNHZ010000001.1 GCF_015554145.1 Collinsella aerofaciens
GTAAAGCCGTTTGTCTCCACCCGCATAGCGGGTGGTTTAAAGCTGGCCGCTGCGCGGCCAGCAGACTAAAGTCTTGAGTCAAAACCGCCGCAAAGGGACAGACGCCCTTGCGGCGGTTTTCGCTAACCCCCATATCGAGCACAGAAGCCCGTACGATGTGATCGGACGGGCTTCTTGATGGGTATCATGGTTGGACGATCATTAGGAGGTTTCTCTACATGGAATTGTTTGAGCCGATTCTTCATTTCTTTGCACAACGATGGGTCCACAACATCATCTGGGCAGGTATCTTGGCCATCGGCACCGCCGTTGCCGCCAAGGTCGCGTCCAAGACCCTGTACCACCTGCTCAACCGCGACGATAACCCACTCCCTTCATCGAGCATCTTCATCAACATCGCGCGCGCCGTCATTTGGATGATCGGCGGCAGCTTTATCCTCGACAACTGCTTTGGCATTAACGCAAACGCCCTCGTCGCCGCTCTTGGCGTCGGCGGCATCGCCATCTCGCTCGGCTTTCAGGACACGCTGTCAAACCTTATCGGTGGCATGCAGGTGACCTTTATGGGCATCATCAAACCCGGCGACAATATCGAGGTCGGCGGCGTGACGGGCGTGGTCCAAGATATCACCTGGCGCCATACGACCATCGAGGACGCCTGCGGGCAGACCATCATCGTCCCCAACTCAAATATCTCCAAGAACACGCTCGTGCACCTCATGCCCTTTGGGCGCGTTGCCGTGCCCGTTGCCGTAAAGGACACGTCCAAGTGGGCCTCGTTGGACGCGCTGGCAGATGAGCTTACCGACGCCACCAAGGCCGCGGTGCTTCCCATCTCTGGCTTTGACAAGGAGCCGTACGTGCTCTTTAGCGAGATCGGCGACTTTGGCGTCAAGGGCAAAATCATCTTTATCGTCAGCGACGACAGCACCACTTTCACGGCAGCCGACGCTTGCATCCGCGCCATCGCCCCCATCATCGCCTAAAACCACCGCAAAGGGGACAGGCACCATTGTGGTGGTTTCGCATCGTGGTACCATGGTTCATATCGTTGTTTAAACGACTAAGGGAGTAGACACCATGGAAGAGGCCTATCGTCAAGCACGCAAGCGCGGCGAGCAGGGACGCCGTCGCGCCATCAGCCAAAGCGAGCACCCGTACCTTACGGACCTCGATAGCCTCGTTGCCCAGCTCCCCTTAGGTCAGCGAGAGAGCGTCGGCCTAAGGGACATTCCGCTCGAAATGGTCGTCGGCACGGTTACCAAGGGCCGTCAGTCTGCCTTTTCGTGCAACTTTATGCCCCTGTTGCCATTTAGCACCGAGTTCGCCCGCAAGTGGTCCAACCTCTATGACATCCAGGTGACCGAGGGCTATCGCGACCCCATCATCGTCACCGAGTTCATGCATCGGTTCTACGTCCAGGAGGGCAACAAGCGCGTCAGCGTCCTCAAATTCCTGGACGCCCCGACGGTTTCGGCCAAGGTCACCCGCCTCTACCCCGGCACATGGGATTCCGTCGAAAGTCGCCTGTACGGCGAGTTCTGCGCGTTTTGGCGCGTCTGCCCCCTATACGAGATCGAGTTCTCGCGCGAGGGAAGCTATGAGACGCTCGCCAAGATGCTCGGCCAGGACCTTGTCGAAAAGTGGCCACAGAAAAAGGTCGACTACCTGCGCCACACCTTCCTACTCTTTAAACGCGCCTACCTGCGCGCCGGCGGCGACCATCTGGACATTACGCCCGCCGACGCCATGCTCGTCTACCTCAATGTGTACAACCAAGACCGTCTACTGGATACGCCGACGGACATCGTCGTAAACCGCCTGTGCAAGATTTGGCGCGAGCTGGTCATTGCCGGCAAAAATGACGAGGACAAGGTCGATCTTGTCGAAGCGCCGAGCGTCGATGAGGAAGAGGCGCCCGCCAAGTCCACCTCCGGCGTGCTCAACTTCTTTATGGGCAAGACCGTCTACTCGGCGGCCAACCCCCTACGCATCGCCTTTATCCATGAGTTCCCCTGTTCGACGTCGAGCTGGGACAGCCTGCACGATCAAGGGCGCCAGTATCTCGATGAGCACTTTGGCGGTATCGTGCGCACCGAGGCGTTTGAGGACCGCCACGATCCGGACGTGTTCTACGCCGCCGTGGAAACGGCTGTCAAACACGGAGACAACGTCATCTTCTCGACCTCGCATCGCCTGATGGAATACACGCTCAGGGCGGCCGTTGAGTATCCCCAGGTTCGGTTCCTCAACTGCTCCATCGGCCTTCCCCACCAAAGCGTGCGCTCGTATTTTGGAAAGATGTACGAGGCAAAGTTTCTGCTGGGCGCCCTTGCGGCCAGCATGGCGGACAACCATCGCATTGGCTACCACGCGTCGGTCTTTGCGTCGGGCGCGCTTAGCGAGATCAACGCCTTTGCCATCGGCGCCTCGCTGCTTGACCCCCGCGCGCAAATTATCCTGACCTGGGGCGATGTGCCCGCCGGAGGCCTTTCCGAGGCCATGTGCCGCGAGGGCGTGAGCGTCATGACCGGCGCTGACATGTCAAAGTCGCTCGAAGACCCCACGGCCTACGGACTCCACCGCCTGGTCGATGGCAAGGTCACCGGCATCGCCATGCCGGTATGGAACTGGGGCCGATACTACGAGCTTATCGTGCGAAGTCTGCTGCACGGCACCTGGGATGAGACCAGTGACGACAGCCAGATTCGTGCCGTCAACTACTGGTATGGTATGAGCTCGGGCGTCATCGACATTCGCTACGCTCCGGGCCTGCCCTATCAGACGCGTAAGCTTGTTCAGCTGCTCCGCAATGGCATCGTCGAGGGCTCCATCAATCCATTTGGCGGCGAGCTCCATAGCCAAGACGGCGTGGTGCAGATCGAGGGCTTTCCCCCGCTGCCGAGCACGCAAATCGTCGAGATGGACTGGCTGGCCGACAACGTGGTGGGCACCATTCCGCAACTCGACGATGAGCCGAAGGTCCGCGCCCTATGAAAATCCTTGCCATAGCCGATACCGAAGAACGATGCCTATGGGAGTGCTTTCGCAAGGAGCGCTTTGAGGGTATCGACCTGATTCTGTCTGCTGGCGATCTGGACCCGGATTATCTTGAGTTTTTGGTCACGGTCATCAACAAACCGCTCATCTACGTACGCGGCAATCACGATGACCGCTATGCACGTCATGCACCGGGCGGGTGCATTTGTGTTGAGGACAGCGTATATGTGTACCGAGGTATTCGCATTGCGGGTCTGGGCGGTTCCATGCGCTACCGCGACGGCGCGAACATGTATACCGAGCGCGAGATGGCAAAACGCATGCGCAAGCTATCGCGAAAAATCGCACTGGTAGACGGATGCGATATTCTACTTACCCATGCACCCGTCGCAGGCATGGGCGACCTGGACGACCTGCCGCATCGAGGATTCGAGTGCTTTAATGCGGCTCTTGAGTCTTGGGGTCCCGACTATATGATTCACGGGCATGTGCACCAAAGCTACGGCCCCAACTTTCAACGCGAGCGCCAACACCCATGCGGAACGAAGATTGTCAACGCCTGCGGCTATACCAAGATCGAAATTGACGAGGCGCGCTACCCCACGCGCGGTTGGAAGGCCGCTTGGCTCAACTCGCAAACCATGCGCCGCGAGCTCAAACGCCACGAAGCAATCGAGTCTTCAACCGCCAGAACCCCCTGGTAACTGCCAACAACCACCACGAAGGGGATAGGCACCTTTATGGTGGTTTTGCTGACTCGTCCGACCTGTCCATCACGGTGCTTGTGTAATTAACGAGAACACTCATTGTTTTGTAAGGACGGCGCTCACGTGCCGTCTTTTTTGTCAACTTATGCAGTCTCGACCGTGTTGTATGTAGAGGGACCTCGCGAGACGCCTTCCCTATATCCACCACGACCAATTGGAGGTGACACTATGCCTGCACGCCGTAACCGCAATAGCACGCTCCGATGCGATGCCGATCAGATCGAGCGGGAAGCAAAGCGCTTGGTCGACACGTATTCCGACCTCATCCTTCGATTGTGCTATTCGGCCCTTGGATCCGCTGACGACGCTCAAGACATCTGCCAGGACACGCTGATCAAGATTCTCCAACGCACTCAACCGTTCGACTCGCTCGAACACGAACGTGCTTGGGTGATCCGAGTCGCACTGAACGCATGTCGCGATATCGGCCGTACGCACGCGAATCACCCGGTTGTCGACCTCGATTCGCTCCCCGATTTCTGCGCACCCGTAACACATACCGAGCAAGATTTCGCGCAACGCGACTGCGCCATTCTTTCCGCTGTCACGGCCCTGCCTCAAGCACAGCGCATCGCCATCTTTTTGCACTACTACGCAGGCATGAGCATCAGGGAAATCGCAGACGCCGTTCACGCGACGCCAGCTGCAACCGCCCAGCACCTTAGCCGCGGACGTGCGTCACTTCGGCTTTCCTTGAAAGGAGACCACAATGACTACGAATTCGAATGACTATCGCCACGCCCTGGAGCACATTTCGTTTACCGATAATGCGAAGCAGCACATGGCAAACTCGATTGCTCAGTCCGTCGCCTCGAGCGATGCGGCGACCGCTCAAAGCAACTTTAATGGCACGCGACGCAAGCCGCGCATCGCCCGCCATCCCGTAAGAACAGTCGCTCGCATTGCCGCTGTAACGGCAGTCCTCGCTATCGTCATTGGAGGCGCTGGCACGGCTATGGCAACAGGCGTCCTGCCGCTTCCTTCTGACATGCTTTCCGACATCTTTGACGGACCTGCTTCTCAAACCGAGATCATCGACCGTATTGGCCGGCCCGTCGGTGCTAGCTGCTCCAACAACGGAGTCACCGTGACCGCCGACGCCATCATGGGCGACAAGGATATGGTTACCATCGCCTATACGCTTACGTTCGACGATCCCGCTGCCCTGAAAAAGCTTTCCGAGCCGGGCGAGAACGGAACTATCGCCGGAAGTGTCGATGGAAACGTATACGTTGATGGCGAGCATGGCGGCCAAGGCCAATCATGGCTCATTGACAAGAACCCCAATGACTCCAGCATTCAATACTTTGCACAGTTCAGCGTTGAATCACCCGGCCTTATGGGCAGGACCGTCCGCACGCATATCAACTCTCTCGTTGTGCCACGTGCTGGCAAAGAGCTTCCCGAGTATAAGAAAATACTTACGGGCCCATGGGATCTTAAGTTCCAGCTGAATTACGAAGATACATCCGTTACGATTCCCGCGCCCAAATCGGTCAACTTTAACGGCACCAAGGCGACGATTCAAGAGGCCACCGTATCCTGCGTTGGCGTTTCAGTCCGCTACAACATAGATCGTTCCATCGAACACGACAACAACAGCGGCAAGATGTCTCAAAACATGGAGGAGTCTATGGATGCCGTTGGCAACATACCCCTCATCGTGACGTTCAAAGACGGTCATGTTGAGGACGCAACCAGCCACAGCGGCTATTTCGCAAATAAACTGGATAACGGCACCACTGATGTCCACAAGACCTGGCCGTTCTCGCAAGTTTGTGACACAGACAAGATTGCAAGCGTACAAATTGGCGATACGGTCATTCCCATGAATTCGTAACGCTACGCGGCTCGTATATGCACCCGGTTCCGCACTTCGCGTCTAAAGATGCGCTGTCATCGAGCAGCGTGAGCGCAAGGCCGCCCGTATGGTCGGCTGGGAACACCTCGTTGCGCTAAAAACCACCACGAAGGGGACCGGCACCTTTGTGGTGGTTTTGCTGACTCGTCCGACCTGTCCCAACGGTTTGTCTCAATCTGTAACAGGTAGGGCCCAAATAATCGGTTAGCTGTTACAGATCGAGACAGACCACGGATGCTCGGCCGAAAATCTCAATCTGTAACAGGTAGGAACGATTTTGCCCCTTAGATGTTACAGATTGAGATATTTGACAGCTTGAATCGGCATCGCCTACAGCGCGGCGACGACCTTGTCGCCCATCGTCGTGGTGCCGAGGATCTTATCTGCCGGGGTGTTGACATCGGCGATGTCACGGGTGCGCCAGCCCTCGTCGAGCACGCGCGCCACGGCGCTCTCGATCCACGCGGCTTGCTCGCCCATGTCGAGCGCGTAGGTCAGCAGCATCGCCACCGACAAGATTTGAGCCAGCGGATTGGCCACGCCGAGCCCCGCGATGTCAGGAGCGCTGCCAGCGCTCGGCCCAAACAGCGATACGCCATCATCCAGCGAGGCAGAGGCAAGCATACCGAGCGATCCGGTAATCTGAGCCGCCTCATCGGACAGGATGTCGCCGAACATGTTCTCCGTCACCACGACGTCAAAGTCTGCCGGTCGACTGATGAGCTGCATGGCGGCGTTGTCGACGAGCAGGTCCTCAAGCTCCACGTCGGAGTACTCCTCGTCTTGCACGCGATGCACGATCTCGCGCCACATGCGGCTCGTCTCCAGCACGTTGCGCTTATCAACGCTCGTCACCTTGCCGCGACGTTTGCGCGCCGCCTCAAATGCCTGGCGCGCAATGCGCTCAATCTCGTACTCGCGATACTCCATCACGTCGACCGCACGCTGACCGGCCGCACCCGCAGCGCCCGCGCAGGTCACGGATGCGGGCGCCAAAGTCCCACGGCATGTTGTAGCCCATCGTATCGGGGATGTTCACGACCGTGGCACCGGCCTTTACGGCCGCCTCGATAATGCGCACCAGAAACTCCTGATCGGAGCGGCCGGCATCCTCGGCATAAAACTCAACATCGTCAACGAACTTGCGAGCATGTTTGACGGCATGGATCGCTCACTCAATTGCCCTTTCCTCAGTCATATGGAGCTTGTCGCGCAGGTGACTGGTGCTCACACCCAGCCCTGTATGGATACGGGGCCTCTGGGCCGTTTTGAGCGCCTCTGCAGCCACTTCGATATCCCTGTCGACAGCGCGCGTCAGGCCGCATACCGTGCATCGGTCGCCCGCAATCTTGCCAATCTCCTGTACGGAGCGAAAGTCACCAGGACTCGAGATGGGAAAGCCCGCCTCGATAACGTCCACGTTCATGCGCACCAGCTGGCGGGCGATGAAGAGCTTTTCCTCGGTATTCATGCTGGCGCCCGGCGACTGCTCACCGTCGCACAGGGTGGCGTCAAAGATTGTGATTTTGCGGCTTATATGTTCCTCCTGATTGACCGTTTTATGACAGATGGCTTTCAGGAGAGAGAGAAGGCCTAGAGATAGAAAAATACCCGTGTCGCTCATCACGCCTGAAAGCGGCAGACGATAGCGCACCCGGGTACAACAAATCGTTATAGCGAGATTACAACCCTAGCGCGCTATCCAATCTAGTAGCGCTAGGGCTAGGAGCTGTTGCGTGTTCTTAAACATGTTGGGCTCCCTTCGGCCTCGGGTAGTACTACATCGCGCTAAAGTACAACACAAGTAAAACCACCACAAGGGTGCCTGTCCCCTTCGTGGTGGTTTCGTTGACTCAAAAGCAAGAAACCCGGTCCTGCACGAGGCAGAACCGGGTTTCTTTAGCAATGCTTGCTTTGCTCAGGCAGTAACTAAAAGTTACTCAGCCAGGAAGTCACGCTGGACAGCGGGATCGACCTTGACGCCAGGGCCCATGGTGGAAGACACGGAGATGGACTTGACGTACTTGCCCTTAGCAGAAGAAGGCTTGACGCGCAGGATCTCGGTGTACAGGGCAGCGTAGTTCTCGACGAGCTGCTGCTCAGAGAAGGACTTCTTGCCCAGGGGCACGTGGCAGATGCCGTAACGGTCGGCGCGATACTCAACGCGGCCGGCCTTGAGCTCGGAGACCATCTTGGCAACATCCATGGTCACGGTGCCGAGCTTGGGGTTCGGCATGAGGCCACGGGGACCAAGGATCTTACCGATGCGGCCAACCTTGGCCATCATGTTCGGCGTAGCGATAGCGGCGTCGAAGTTGATCTCGCCCTTCTGGATCTGGGCGACGAGCTCGTCGGAACCGATGATGTCGGCGCCGGCAGCCTCGGCCTCGCGGGCCTTCTCGCCCTCGGCGAAGACGGCAACACGAACGGTCTTGCCGGTGCCGTGGGGCAGGGAGATGGAACCACGGATGTTCTGGTCAGCCTTACGAGTATCGATGCCCAGACGGAAGTGGGCCTCGACGGTCTCGTCGAACTTGGCGGTGTCGAGCTCCTTGATGAGCTTGGCAGCCTGAAGGGGGGTGTAGAGCGTGGCGCGGTCGATCTTCTCGGCAGCGGCGTTATAGCTCTTACCATGCTTAGCCATGTGCATTACCTCCTGTGGTTAAACGGGCGTGAGCCCTCCCACATCGTATCGTGTGCCCTATTGCACACATATAACGGGCGCACCGGTCGGAGCACCCGTCATTACCTAAAGAAATCGCTACTCAGCGATGGTGACGCCCATGGAGCGGGCGGTACCGGCGATGATCTTCTTGGCGGCGTCAATGTCGTTGGCATTGAGGTCCGGCATCTTGATCTCGGCGATCTTGGTGAGCTGCTCCTGGGAGAGCTGACCGACCTTGTCGGCCTGGGGCTTAGCGGAACCAGACTTGAGGTTCAGCTCCTTCTTGATGAGGTGAGCCGCCGGCGGGGTCTTGGTGATGAAGGAGAAGGACTTATCCTCGTAGACAGAGATCTCAACGGGGATGATGTCGCCCTTCTTGTCCTGCGTCTCGGCGTTAAAGGCCTGGCAGAACTGCATGATGTTCACGCCAGCAGCGCCCAGGGCGGGGCCGACGGGAGGAGCGGGGTTAGCTGCACCAGCAGGAATCTGGAGCTTAATGACGTTGGCAACCTTCTTCTCAGCCATGGTCATTCCTTTCGAATCACGAGTGTGAAGTACTTGCTATATCGTAAGCACGCACGTGTTAGAAGCACTCCTGAGATGAGCAGTCACAGAAGAAGCACGCTCGCGCGAACGGACGCAAACTTAAGCGATGACAGCGACCTGGTTAAAGTCGAGCTCGACCGGCGTCTCGCGGCCAAAGATCATCAGCGTGACCTTGAGCTTGCCTGCCTCGGTATTAACCTCGGAGACCTTGCCATCAAAGTCGGTAAGCGGGCCATCGGTGACGCGGACGGACGTGCCGACCTGAATATCAACCGACGTACGCTTGGGCGAATCGCCCTTACCGGGACGACGAGTCATCTTATTGTACTCGTCGCGGGAAAGCGGAGCGGGCTTGCCGTTGCCGCCCAGGAAACCGGTGACGCCGGGCGTGTTGCGAACACACGTCCATGCATCGTCATCCATCTCCATGCGAACCAGGACGTAGCCCGGGAAGATCTTGGAATCCTTGGTCTCGCGCTTGCCACCCTCTTTAATTTCGGTGACGCGCTCCATAGGAATCTCGATATCAAAGATACGGTCCTGCATGCCCATAGTCTCGATGCGATGCTCGAGATCGGACTTAACGCGGTTCTCGTATCCAGAGTAAGTGTGAACGACGTACCAACGCTTAGACATGGTTTAGCCCCTCAATCCAGAGAACAGAGCAAGAGCCTCGCCAAAGCCAGCATCGAGCAGAGCGATGACGACGCCGACGACGATCAGAGAAGCGCAAACGACGACCGAGTAGTTCACGAGTTCCTTCTTATCGGGCCACGTGACGCGCTTCATCTCGGACTTCACCGAAGCGAAATACTTCTTGGTGCGGGCGAAGAAACCAGGCTTCTCGTTCTTCTTGGACTTCGCAGCCTTCTCGTTCTTCTTGGCAACGGCCTTCTTGGCCTCAACCTTGGAGTTGGCGGCAGCGTTGTTGGCAGGTGCCGGCTGCTGAGCCTTCTTCTTGTTCTTCTTGTTGGCCATTTGGGTTACCTCCGCGCAATGCGCTTATACATGAGTAAACCGTAAGCCCCCAAGTGGGAGCTTACGGAATAATGACTGGCACGCCAGGAAGGACTCGAACCCTCAACACTCGGTTTTGGAGACCGATGCTCTACCAATTGAACTACTGGCGTATGTGACTAGAGACTAGCGAGTCTCTTTGTGCAGCGTATGGTGACGGCACCAGGGGCAATACTTCTTGATCTCCATACGATCAGGCATGTTCGCCTTGTTCTTGGTGGTCGTATAGTTGCGGCGCTTGCACTCAGTGCACGCAAGAGTAACTAGAGTACGCATGTATCCTGAACCTTTCATATCCGCCCCGTACGGGCACGAGATGGTACTTTATCAGCTCTATGTAAGTGCTGTCAATGAAAACCTCGAATCAATTGGTTCTCGGTGGATCCATTCATATTTGGAACACATCAATGGGGCCAGCGAGATCTAATCGACGGTGTACCCAGAACCATTATCGATCCTCTCGACACCAGCAACGGCTCAATATCCATTGCAGAAAAGAACCCGGCACCCAAATAAGTGCCGGGTTCTCTAAGTCAGCTATATCAAAGAGCTAATTTACTCAATGATCGTGGAGACGATGCCCGAACCGACGGTGTGGCCACCCTCGCGGATAGCGAAGCGCAGGCCCTCCTCCATGGCGATCGGGTGGATGAGGTCGCCCTCGATGGTGATGTGGTCACCAGGCATAGCCATCTCGGTGCCCTCGGGGAGCTTGACCGTACCGGTAACGTCGGTGGTACGGAAGTAGAACTGAGGACGATAACCATCGAAGAACGGGGTGTGACGGCCGCCCTCCTCCTTGGTCAGAACGTAGATCTCACCGGTGAACTTGGTGTGCGGGGTAACCGAACCGGGCTTGCAGAGAACCTGGCCGCGCTCGATGTCCTCGCGCTTGATGCCGCGGAGCAGCAGACCGACGTTGTCGCCAGCCTCGCAGAAGTCCATGGACTTACGGAACATCTCGATACCGGTAACGACGGTGTTCTGGGTATCCTTGATGCCGACGATCTCGACGGGCTCGTTGAGCTTGAGCTCACCGCGCTCGACACGACCGGTAGCAACGGTACCACGGCCGGAGATGGTCATAACGTCCTCAACGGCCATCAGGAACGGGAGGTCGTTGTTACGAGCAGGCGTCGGGATGTACTCGTCGACGGCGTTCATGAGCTCGCGGATAGCGTCCATCCACTTGGCGTCGCCCTCGAGAGCGCCCAGAGCGGAACCACGGATGACGGGGATGTCGTCGCCGGGGAAATCGTACTCGGAGAGGAGCTCACGGGTCTCCATCTCGACGAGGTCGATGAGCTCGTCATCGTCAACCATGTCGCACTTGTTCAGGAAGACGACGATGTAGGGAACGCCGACCTGACGGGCGAGCAGGATGTGCTCGCGAGTCTGAGCCATGGGGCCGTCGGTAGCGGCGATGACCAGGATGGCGCCGTCCATCTGAGCAGCACCGGAGATCATGTTCTTGACGTAGTCAGCGTGGCCCGGGCAGTCAACGTGAGCGTAGTGACGGGCAGCAGTCTCGTACTCGACGTGGGAGACGGAGATCGTAATGCCGCGCTCGCGCTCCTCGGGAGCCTTGTCGATGTTCTCGAACGCAGTGAAGTCAGCCTTGCAGCCCTCGGTCTCGGAGAGAACCTTGGTGATGGCAGCGGTCAGCGTGGTCTTGCCGTGGTCGACGTGACCAATGGTGCCGATGTTAACATGCGGCTTAGTGCGCTCAAACTTCTCTTTGGCCATAAAGCCCTCCTCTAAACAGGTCGTCCCCGGACGGGACTTTGCCTTTATACCATAGTGGCCTCTCAACATACTATTGAGAAGCCACCGTGTTACCTATGGTAGCGGTGACTGGATTCGAACCAGTGACGCCACGGGTATGAACCGTGTGCTCTAACCAACTGAGCTACACCGCCGGATGGAGCCTGCAACCAGACTTGAACTGGTGACCTCTTCGTTACCAACGAAGTGCTCTACCGACTGAGCTATACAGGCACTTGACGGGTGGGAGCTATAGGATTCGAACCTATGTAGGCAGAGCCAACGGGTTTACAGCCCGTCCCCATTAACCACTCGGGCAAACTCCCAATCGTTCAAGTATCCGCAGGTCCTTTGGTCTTTTGGACCGCCGCCCCCGCGAACGAAAAAGATAATACGATGCAACCTTGGGGGCTGTCAACGAAAACCTCTAGATACACGGTTCCGGGCGTATCTATATAGCCGTGACCTGCGGTTTTGTTGAGTTTGGATGTGAAGGACGGTGGTTTTGGATACAGCGGTGACGTTTCCCAAGGTAACACTTTGGTGTAGTGGAGTACACCTTCAGGATCGAACTTCGATAACAGCCTATTTGCACCTATATATAGGTCGAGATCGGGCTTCCGTGGCAGATTCGAGCGTGGATTTTCTCCCGTTTGAAATCGAGCGTGGATAATCTCCCACTATTGGCGTGCCCCCAAGGCCAAAGTGGCAGATTATCCACGATCATTCACTAAGCGGGAGATTTTCCACGCTCGTACGTCCGATAATCCACGCTCAGGGGGGGGCAGCCGAGCTCGACACGGCTTTTGTCTCGATCTGTAACATATAGAGAACATTTTCTCCCCTATCTGTTACAGATCGAGATACCACGCAGCGACCCCGGCTTACGTCTCATTCTGTAACAGTAAGAACGGTTTTCAGCCTCTTCGTGTTACAGATCGAGATGTTATCGGCCGTCCCTTGGCAATGTCTCGATCTGTAACTATAAGGAGGGTTTTCAGCCCGCCCGTGTTATAGATCGAGACAAACCTGAAGCTTGGTGGGAGTCAAACCCGCTGACATGTCAACATAAATAGAAACGGGCCCTGTCCCAATTGGAGACAGGGCCCGAAACTCTCATGGAGCCAGTGACAGGAATCGAACCTGCAACCCACTGATTACAAATCAGTTGCGCTACCGTTGCGCCACACTGGCACACTTGGCGCTTTCGCGCGAAGCCAGTTAAGAATAAAGGAATTGCGGACGAGGCGCAACAGGCCCTTCACCCGACCACATCTCAAAACCCTTCGTCAGAACGAATAGTTTTATCCGTTCGCCAAGACAAAAAGCTATTCGTTTTGGCGACGGCAAGTCCACAATCCAATAACTACAAGCCAGTGAATTGACCAGCCGAGTAGCTGGTCTCTACAGATACTCCCCTACCGTCCACGAAGGGCCTTAAGCTTGGCCAAGGCCTCGGGGCTCAGGCGGCTGCCCAGAGTCATCTTGATCTGCGGAGCTTCCTCTGCCTCGTGAACGTCGTTATCGATCTGTTTGATCTCGTCCACCAGCATGCGACTCGAGATGCGCGTGACGCCCTTGCCCATGACGACGGCCTGGATCGTGCCGTCGCTCGACACCACGGAGCACGCGCGGCCTTCCTCGCGCGCCTCGATGCAGAGCTTCTGTACCACGGTATCGGCGGAGACGCCCGTCGGCGAAAACTCGATGCGCACGCCGCGGGCCGGCAGGTTGGGGCGCTCGCTGGAGATATTGCCCGCGCCGTCGAACACGATTACGGCCTCGTAGCGGCCCTGGGCAAACGCCGCAACATCGTTGATGAGCGCGGTGCGCGCCATATCGTGGACGTCGCTGGAATATGGATCGTCGGAATGGTCGTAGACGAGCTTTTCGTAGCGCGGCGTGCAGTGAATCACGTTGTAGCCGTCGACCACCAGCAGCTCGGGCTTATTGGAGTGCACCGTCGAGACCGGATCGGCGATAGCCTGCGCAAACGCATTGCCGCCCACGCCATAGGTCGCGGCCGAAACAATTGGCTTGGCCGAGCCCTCGCCAAAGCGCTTGGCCTTGGACTTGGCGCGGTTCTTCTTGGACATGCGCTACTCCTCCCCCATGAGCTCGCCGGCATTGCGGCGCAGCCACTCAAAGCACAGCGCGGTGGTCGCCTGGGCCACATTGAGACTCTCGGTCATGCCGCGCTGGGGAAGCTTGGTCAAAAAGTCGCATTTCTCGAGCACCAGGCGCGAGATGCCGTCGCCCTCGGAGCCCATGACGAGCGCAACGCGGCCCTCAAAGGGAGCATCCCAGCAGCTGCCCTTGGCGTGCTCGGAAGCACCGCCCACCCAAAAGCCGGCGGCCTTGAGGTCGTCAAGCGCTCGGGCGATATTGGGAACCTGCGCGATGGGCAGGTGCATGACGGCACCAGCAGAGGTCTTGTAGCTGCCCACGGTCACACCGGCGGCGCGCTTGTTTGCAATGATGACGCCCGCCGCGCCCACGACCTCGGCGGAGCGCACGATCGCACCAAAGTTGCCATCGTCGGTCACATGGTCGAGCACGACGACGAGCGCCGGTCCGTCACCCGCGCGATCGAGGATATCGGCGACATCAGCATAGGGGAAATTTCCCACCTCGAGCGCAATACCCTGGTGAGCGCCATGGCTCGACAGCACATCGAGCTGCGCGCGCGGCACATACTTAATGCGGACACCCGCGGCGTTGAGGTCATCGACCAGACGAGACAAAGCAGCATCGCGCTCCCCGCCCTCGGCGATGAGCGCGCACTTGATGGGAAAACCAGTGCGCAACGCCTCGGCGGCAGCACGACGACCTTCGATAAACTCGCCCTTGGGAGCCTGGACAGTGTCGCGGTTACGATCTCGCTGCGGACGCGCAGCCTGGGCTTGGGAGCGCTCGCGCTGGCCCTTGGGAGTGGCAGCGCGTTCGTTGCGGCGAATCGGACGCGAGCCAGAAGCAGCCTGTTTGCCACCACGAGGCGCACGCTTGCGATTGTCGGCCATAAAGCGACCTCCTAAATACAACTATCAAACGAAACAAATAGACCGACCGCCCGAGGTGCGGCAGATTGCCTTGAAAGAGGAGGGCATAGACCTTGAGGTCATGCCCGACGATTGAAAGGCAAGGTGCCGTGGCTCGGGCGGTCGGCACGGGTTTTCCAAGTGTCCGAGATGGCCGTGAAAGAGGAGCGACGCGTACCTGAGTACGCGAGCGACGGTTTGAACGGCAAGGTCGGGTGCTTGGGAAACCCGCGGGGATTAGAGAGTCTTAATACGAGTGCCAGCGGCTGTATCCTCGATCGTCAGGCCCAGGTCCTTGAGCTGGTCGCGGATGGCGTCTGCCAGATCCCAGTTCTTGGCGGCACGGGCCTCGGCGCGGGCCTCGAGAATCTTGGCAGCGGCCTCGTCCACGTCGTCGCCCGTGTAGGCGACCAGGCCGGCGGCAACGCCCAGCAGACCCAGCGGCAGCTCGACCTTGGGCTCGGGGAGCTCAACGCCAAACGTATCGAGCAGCTCGGCAAGCGTGTCGGCGGCGGCAAGCGCGGCGGCCTTGTCGGCAGCGTCGCCCGCCTGCTCCAGGTACTGGTTGCACTCGGTCACAAAGCCAAAGACGGCACCCATGGCGCCGGCGGTGTTAAAGTCGTCGTCCATGCACTCCTTAAAGGTGGCACGGGTCTCGGCGGCCTTGGAGGCAAACGCCTCGGATGCTGCCTCATCGGCATCGGCCGTCGCATGGTTCGCGGCCCAGCGCAGGTTCTCGACCGTACCGGCGATACGTGTGAGCGAGTTCTCGGCACCCTCCAGGCGCTCCCAAGAAAAGTCGAGCGGCGAGCGATAGCTCGTCTGCAGCATCAGCAGGCGCAGGGCCGCGGCAGAGTGCTGTTCGAGCACCTCGGCCAGCGTAAAGAAGTTTCCGAGCGACTTGGACATCTTCTCGCCGTCGACCAGCAGCATGCCCGTGTGCATCCAGGTGTTGGAGAAGCCCTGGTGCCAGGCGCAGGTGGCCTGAGCGCACTCGTTCTCGTGATGCGGGAAGGCAAGGTCGGAGCCGCCGCCGTGGATGTCGATCGGAGTGCCCAGGTAGCGATGCACCATGGCGGCGCACTCGGTGTGCCAACCGGGACGGCCTTCGCCCCAGGGGCTCGGCCAGCTGGGTTCGCCGGGCTTAGCGGCCTTCCACAGGGCAAAGTCGAGCGGATCGTTCTTGTCCTCGTTCTCCTCGATGCGCGCGCCAACCATAAGGTCGTCGATGTTGCGGCCCGAGACCTGACCATAGTTGGGATCGCTGCGCACGGCAAAGTACACATCGCCGTTATCGGCTGCGTAAGCGTGGCCCTGCTCGATAAGCGTCTTGATCATGGCGATCATGGGGCCGATCTCCTTGGTGGCGCGGGGGCGCACATCGGGATCGAGCACGTTGGCGGCGCGCATGACGCCGATAAACTTGTCGGAGAACTCCGTCGCGACCTCGGCGGCCGTTCGGCCCTGCTCGTTGGCGCGCTTGATGATCTTGTCATCGACATCGGTGAGGTTCTGGGCGAACGTGACCTCGTAGCCGCTCGCGATGAGCCAGCGACGAATCACGTCAAAGCTGATGAACGTGCGGGCATTGCCGATGTGGATGTTGTCGTAGACCGTGGGGCCGCACACGTACATGCGGACCTTGCCGGACTCGATGGGCTGGAACTCTTCCTTTTTATGGGTAGCGCTGTTGTAGATACGCATTCGTTACTCCTTAACGGTTTTCTGTAGCAGGCAGACGGCCCAGGCACCGATTCCCTCGCCCTGGCCTTCCCAACCGAGCTTTTCGGTCGTAGTGGCGGCGACGCCCACGTTTTCGACGTCAACGCCCAGGGCATGGGCAAGGTTGGCGCGCATGGCATCGCGGTGCGGGGTGATCTTGGGTTGCTGACAGGCAATGGTGCAATCGGCATCGACAAACTCAAAGCCCAGCTCGCGCGCATAGTCCATCACGCGAGCGAGCAGCACCATCGAATCGGCACCCTCGTAGGCGGGATCGGTGTCGGGGAATAGCTTGCCGATGTCTCCCCCGCGGCAGGCGCCCAGAATGGCGTCGGCCAAAGCGTGCGCGAGCACATCGGCATCCGAGTGGCCCAGCAGGCCGCGCTCGTAGGGAATGTCAACCCCGCCGATGATACATCGACGCCCCTCCACCAAACGGTGGACGTCGTAGCCGTGGCCAATGCGCAGGTTACTGAACATGGGGAAGGTCCTCTCCCTCGGCCATACGGCCAAGCAGAATCGCGGTTACGGGACGCAGGTCCTCGGGCACCGTCACCTTAAGGTTGTCGCGCGGGCTCTGGACGCAGCGGACGCGTCCGCCCATACGCTCGACCAGCGACGAATCATCGGTGCCGATAAAGCCCTCGGCAATGGCTGCAGCGTGGGCGCGCTTCATGGCGTCGACGCTAAAGATCTGCGGCGTCTGCGCGGCCCAATAGAGCTCGCGCGGCGGCGTCTCGACGATGTTGTCGCCATCGACGATCTTGAGCGTATCGATCGCGGGCTGACCGCACACGACACCGTCGAGCGATCGGTCACCCACAAGCACGTCAATCGCATGATCGATGGCCTCGGTCGTGATAAGCGGACGGGCACCATCGTGAATGGCGACATATTCGAAACCCGCCGGCACCGCGTGCACGCCGGCGCGGGTGGAATCCTGGCGGGTCTCGCCGGCATCGGCAAAGCTGATGGGCGTGCTATACGAATACGGGCTGATGGCCAGGCGGCGCATCTCGGCACGGCGCTCGGCAGGACACACCACCACGATGTGGCCGACCTTGTCGCTCCGATCGAACGCGCGGATGGACCAGCTCATGAGCGGACGACCCGCTACATTGACGAGCTGCTTGCCGCCGGGATTTCCAAAGCGCTGGCCGCTGCCGCCGGCAACGACCACGGCGCATACGGGCGCCATTATGCGTTCCCCTGTTTGGTGCCCTTCATGCGGTACAGCGAGTCCGCGAGAATGGCAGGGTTGTTGACGCCAAAGTCGCCCAGGCGCTCCGGATCCTCGCTGATGTCGTCCATGAGCTCCTGCAACGAGCCGTACTCGTCGACAATTTTCTCGGCCACGCCGTCGCGCACGACGGACACGCGCGAAAGCGTACGCAGGCCCAGCGGCGTCATGACGGAGTCCTCGTCCAGGTCGTCGTAACCCAGAACCGCCGCCACATGCTGTGGGTCGGACAGGTCCTTGGGCGTCATACGGCTCAGGCTGGCGCGGATCTTCTCGGCATTGGCCTCGGAGGAATCGCTCGCGTAGTCGCGGATCATCAGGTCATACTCGGTATCCATGCTGGAGCCGGCAAGCTGCTCGAGCTGCATCTGCACGAGCTTGCCCTGGTTGCCCAGCTTGACAATGCAATCCTTAAGCTCGGTCTTTGCCTGCTGCATGATCTCGAAGCTCGAGAAAATACCGGTAATGTCGGCGAGCGTGACGTAGTCGTCAAGCTCGAGGGCCGTCAGACGCAGCAGGGAGCGATCGAGCGACTGACGGGTAGTCTGGAGCGTGGCGACGAGCTGATTGACCGAGCTCATGATGGTGGTGACGGGCTGGATCTCGTAGCTCTTGCCGTGAACGTACACGTTGACGACGGCACGACGGGCCGAGACCGAGATCACGATGGCATCGGTGAGCACCGACATACGAGCGGCGGTGCGGTGACGCATGCCCGTCTCGCTCGTGGCAAGCGAGGGGTCGGGGTTGAGGTGGAAGTTAGCGCGCAGGATCTGGGTGAGGTCGCCGTCGATGACGATGGCACCGTCCATCTTGGAAAGCTCGAACAGACGGTTTGAGGTAAACGAAATGTTGAGCGGGAAGCCGTCGTTACCGGCAGCGAGCACGTTTTCGGTGTCGCCAACGCAGATAAGGGCGCCCAGGTGGCCGGCGATGATCATGTCGAGGGCGGTGCGGATCGGCTGGCCAGGTGCCGTCAGGCGGATGGCCTGTTCCATACGCTTTTGCAGCTCGTTCTTATCCAAGGCATCGCTCCCATCGTATACGCTCCATAAACGCTAAATAGTTTCTCACGGTTTGCCCCCGCGGCGCTTGCGAAATCCGATGCTTACAGAATGAGCGAACACAGCTGGGGTAGCTATTTAGGAGTCAAAAGAGCCCGTCCCAAATTGACTACTCATGTGGTAGCATCGAGAATCACATAAATGAGGGAGTAGTCGCGTGACCGGGTTCGCCTCCGGTGGCGCGGCAAGTCAACATACTGGCCAATGCGGCCTGGCTTGCCTTAATGAACGAGACTCGTGGCTGTGCGCGCAACGCGTACGCCACGGGTCTCTTTTTGTTGCTCCCCCAAGAGGTACACGCGGGCCCGCCCGCAGAGAGGGAGCCAGACTATGGGACTCGCAGAGCTCGCGTTGCTCGCCGTTGGCCTTTCGATGGACGCCTTTGCCGTATCCATCTGCAAGGGCCTCGGCATGAAGAAGATCAACCTTCAGGTCGCCGTGGTACTCGGCCTGTTCTTTGGCGGCTTTCAGGCCGGCATGCCCGTGATCGGCTGGGCACTCGGCAGCCAGTTCGTGGGTATCATCGGACCCATCGACCATTGGGTCGCCTTTATCCTTTTGGCCTTCATCGGCGGCAAGATGCTGTGGGAAGCCTTTACCGAAGACGAGGACGAAGGCGACGGCAAGGATGCCGAAAAAATCGACCTGGGCGAGTACCTGATCCTCGCCATCGCCACCTCAATCGACGCCCTAGCCGTGGGCATCTCATTTGCCGCGCTCTCGGTCGACATCGTGCCCGCCGTATCGCTTATCGGCGTCACAACGTTTATCTTCTCCGTCGCCGGCGTAGCGATCGGCCACACCTTTGGCGCGCGCTACGAAAAACCCGCCACCATCGTGGGTGGCGTCGTGCTCGTCCTCATCGGGCTCAAGATCCTGCTTGAGCACCTGGGGGTCCTCGCGCTGTAAAACATCCTTCATAGGTCCAGCGTCAATGTAAAGGCCTCATGCAGAGTTTTGCATGAGGCCTTTACATGCAGACTTTTGCAGGTCATACTAATATGCAAAAGTCTGCACGTTTGGAGATTGCCATGGATACCCTTCCCATCACCACACCGCGCCAAGCTGGCATCTATGTGCGTCAGGCACGCGAGTCGCAGGGAATCACCCGTGCGGCCCTCGCTAAAAAGGCCGGTGTTTCGGAGCGCCTGCTCGCATCGCTCGAGCTCGGCGACGCCACGGGTATTCGGCTCGACAAGCTATTGGCGATCTTCAATGCTCTCGGACTGGCGCTCGCCGCTCAAGGGGATATCGCCAAAACGAATAACGAGCAATCAGTCAACGCCCCGCATGCTGATCTGCAACCTCGCAGTACCCCCAGACGCCATCACGCCCAACGTCCCTCTCATCGCAACCGTCGTAGTACCGCCATTCCGGCTCTTGCAGATGCCCCCTTTACATCCGCACTCTACGACGAGGTCTTCGCCGATTTCGCCATGTCCAATCTCGGAGTCTCGATTGCCGCAAACGACTCTGCCCAAGTAAATCTTGAAGGGGGCACCGCTGAGCACTTTGAACATTAGTCAATTTAGGACGTGTCTCTTTTAATTTCTTCAATCAGCGAACGTGCCCATATCTAAAGTAGCCAAAAGGGCCCCATTACAGTTTGAGTCGTCCGAAAGGGCGGCTCCTTACTAGTTCTGGTAATACGATTGAGCCGTACCGATGGTCGCTGGCCGACCGCGACCGCAACGCGGCCTCCACCCGAGACCCCCATCTCGACACATAGCCCGTCATCCGACGAAAGCGCGCTGGTCGTCCTGTATAGGCGCATGGTGTCCCCCTCCGCCGCAAGAGGGAAACGAAAAAGCCCCTCTTAGCCACTACGGACAAAAGGGGCCTCCCAGGGGAAACGTGTTACAAAGCCTTCTTTGCAGGACGATGAAGCTCAGAAACCCAACGTCGTACGCGTAGGGACTTACCCAACACCCACGCCATTTCGATCTTCTGGGCCTTCAACGCCACGTCCCGATAAGCATCTGGGCATCGGAATGACCTCGTCGCAAGCCGCAAGCATCTCCTCGTCATGAGTGACAACAATTACAATATGGTCTTTCTTAACCTCATGAAGCAATTTATATTAGCGCTCCGGCTCTTTGCATCAAGCGCTGAAGTTGACTCAAGAAACAACATGACGTCCAGCGATTTCAACATCTGCCGCACAATTGCGATGTTCTGCTTCTCCCCGCCGGACACCCCTCCTTTCTTGCTGCCAAGCATCGCTGCCGCCCCGTTCTCCGCAGCGGCAATCATTTTGTCTAACCCCAATATGACAAGCATCCGATTCAGCTTGTCGGCAGCGAAATCATCAGAAAGCAGCGTAAGATTATCGAGGATCGTCCCCTCAACAATAGGGGGCTCTTGCTCCGTAATGCCAACTCGGCACCGCCGCAATGCGTATCGGTCGATGCGATGCTGTGATACCCCGTTGTAGAGGACGGCCCCTTCCGTGTTATCTGGATGTAGCCCCAATATCACTGACAGCAGCGAGCTCTTCCCCGAACCATTTCTTGCTTACTGTTTTTCTTATATTGTAACGATTTTCGATAAGAGGAGAGATCACTCCATGACGCGCAAGCCCGAACTCTAAGCGTTTCCCATCAGCATTGCCCGTCTTTCGGATCGAAATCCAAATCCAGCTTCTTATCGCATGCCGAAATCAAATCCCGATCATGGCTTACAACGAAAATTAGCTGATCGAAGGGATTTCGATGAATATACTCCGTGAACTCCCGACGGCTTTCTTCGTCTAGATCATTCGTTGGTTCATCAAACACAAGCACTTCCGGCCGCCTACGAAGTGCTGCGAATATCCTTAGCTTTCGATACTCTCCACCAGAAAGATCTCTACAATTCTTACCTTTCAACGATTCGACGGTTCGATAGAAGCCCGGCACAAGCTCGCAGAGATTTTCGTTCGATCCCCGAATCGACGTCCTCTCAAGATAATTTTCCACCGTTTCGTTCGGAATGAAGAGCTTTTGCGGGCACACCGCAAACAGATCCCGTCGAATCGTCTCCATATCGAGCTCTTCATATGGCACCGACCCCAAAGCCCGATGTCCCCCAGCGGAATATAGTCCAAGGAGCACCTTCAGAAACGTGCTTTTCCCGCATCCGTTCGGCCCGGTAATGGCATAGGTTTTTCCTCCCTCCACCTCCACGGAGAGGTCGCGGTACAAGTAGGGCTTCCCCGCGTATCGGTACGCGATGTTGGACAACGATATGCTCTCCACGTGCCCAACCGTGATGGTGCCGCGCTCCACGGCGCCCTCCGACAGAGTCCCCAATCGGTCGAACGAGGCCCTTGCGTCCTGATACGATTTGAAATAATTCAAAAAATACTTGAAGCATCCGAACGCCATCGAGTAATACGAGTTCACCATTGTGAACTCACCTATGCTCATTCTTCCGCTCAATATTTCCATCCCGGAGATCACGAGCAGTGCCCCCCGAAACACAGACGAGATCAGGCCGTCGCTTGATGTGGCCAGATTCGAGACCCTACTTGCTTTCATGTAAATCGGGTAGTACCCCTCGAATACCCCTTTGAGCGTCCGGGTGCTCTGGTCATATGCGCCATCGCACTTAATGTCAAACAACTGCGACAGCTCGCCGCTCACGGACGCGAAAAGCTTGCTCAACCCCTCCTTGTTCGCAAGCGAGGTGTTGTACAACGGCTTTTTCAACACCCTGAATAAAATGAAGTACGCACCAAGCGAACATGCACTTAACACCAGGAACACCGGATTGATCGAAAACAGGATGATGCATATCAACACAACCAGAACGATGTTAAGCCCGATCGTCAGGAAGTTGTTCACGACAAACGATGACACCGCATTCGAATCCGCATATACCCTCTGCGTTGTATAGGATGGATCCGCCTGCTCCCCCTTTTCCAGGGGTCCCCGTTCAAACGACTCACACGTGGCTCCCATCAGCCTCATCGTCATCTCCAAGATGACGCGCGATACGTTCACGCCCATCGCATACGACATGAAGGAGGCCGATATCCCTATGCCCGCAACAAAGGCCGCAAACCACACGACGCGAGATGGATCCCTATTCGTCACGAGAAAGTCTACAAACCCACCGTTTAAGGCGGGCATGACGCACGAGAGAGCAAAATTCACCAACATGAGAATCACGAAAAGCCGTGACCCTTTACACCGAAACAACTCGTGAACCGTCTTCTTAAACATGCCAGCTCCCATCAAGCGACCTTTTATCCAAGACCGAATTTGTTCGCCGCTTAATCGCTCCCATATATCCCTTGTTGTTAATCCTTGCTCAAGACATTACTGCGGGTTGCGGTGCCCAGGATCCCGTTTCGCCTTTATATACATACGGATAGGCCCCCTATTTGCATAGGCAAGCGCGGAGATTATAACGGCAGCCACCATCAGGCCGAGAATAGCCCTTTTGTCCGGAAAAAGGGACGAGAGAAAAAGGCATATTGCGGAGAAAACTATAGCCGCCCCCATCACTCGGTTTACACCTAGAGTCTCGGCCGCCCGCTTTGCCTCCTCTAAACGCTCTCCCGATAGCAATGACATTCCGGCAAGCAATCCCGTGAGCTTGCCTCGATACATCATTATTCCGAACACCAGCAGCAGGCATGACCCCACCATTGAAACCACAACGTCCGACATCGCCATCACTCCAGTCCACTCCTTCGATACCAGCCCTATCGACAAACATCAAAACGTTTTTTATTAATGTATTATTGTATAACGATATAAATATGTTCTTTTTTTATCGTTTCGATTTGTGATATTTTATCGAAGGAATTGCTATTCGAGGAAGATAGGCCACAACCAGAGGAGATCAATGGAATCTGTGAATGTTTGGAGCGCGCAAATCTCATCATTGCCTGGAGTCATCCCTATCCCCCTCGACCCAAGTTACCTTCGCAGTGAACCAAATAACCGCCTGAGCGTCCTAAGCTCAGATGGGAAACAAATCTATACGATCCTCAACAGGGTCGCCAAAGAGATTCTTGACTTATGCGACGGCACCCGCGATTTGCCCGAAATTCTCCGTCTGTTCCAGGAAAAATACCCAGATCAACCGCGCGAGACGCTAGCGCACGACCTGGCACAAACCCTGCATAGCCTGACCGTAAACTGTCTTATCGTTTGGAAGAAAGAAGGGAGATATATGAACGACCCTTTCGGCTCCGATTACCTAACATCGGTGGATCCCGACGAGCTGCTTATTCTCGCGGACGCGAGCAGGTTTGCTGAAATCGAAGAGGCGGCTGCAAAATCCCTCTCTGCAAAACAGTCCAAAAATGGCAATAGGATCTATTTCTCTGAGTTCGACGTTGAGCCCGAATTGGAGAACTTTCTGGTTCTTCGCCAAAGGCTCTTTTCCTTTACCCATGATTATTTTCTACTCGCGAGCCAGTCCGGAGAAATTAATGGATTGATAATATGCGAGCCGACCACTAATCCCGCCGGCCGCAGCGTCATCATCAAATTCATCTCATGCAGCTCCACGCTGCTTGCCAGTGTGCTCGACCACCTTGCGGAATACTACGGATCTTCCGCTCCCAAAGCCTACCGCGCGCTCAGAATTAACGCGCCTGATTCCACCCCAATCGCCGAACAACTTGACCGTTCCGACCAGCACCTTGGCTTTTCCTTAGTCGGCACCCTGCCCAATGAGCTCGACTCGGGCGACGTCAAGCTGTTTGTTCGCCCGCTCGATAAGAAGCAATAATGAGCATGCCGGCAATAATCGGAGCGCCCCACAGCGTTGCGCTCGACATTACAAACAAATGCAACCTTCGTTGTCTACACTGCTTCAACAACAGTGGAGAAAACGATGTCGTCGCGAACGAATTATCCGACAACGAAGTCCTCGAACTCGTCGACTCGATTTGTCAAATGCGCCCCTTTAGCTTCTGCTTCTGCGGAGGCGAGACCCTCCTGCGCAAGGATCTTGTCATCGAATCCTTGCGGCGGCTCAGCGCATCTGGCGTCAAATGCAACCTCGTGTCAAACGGTCTGCTCGCAAACTCAAATACTTTGCATGAGCTCGAACGCGCCGGTTTAAACGGCATACAGTTTAGCCTCGATGGCCTACGCGATTCTCACGAACATATGCGAGGACTCTCGGGATTATACGACCGGGTGCTCGACGCCATCGATATCACGCTGAACGAAACCTCACTGCACCTTTCAATTGCCTTTTGTCCGACATCGTTCAATGTCGACGATTTCAAACCAGTTTGCACGATGCTTCGAGACAAGCTGAAATCGTCGGGTAGAACTGACCGAATTGACCTTCGAGTTCAGCCGCTCATGCTCCTCGGTAGAGCCCGAAGAAACCGCACGATTTGCCCTTCGAATAATCAATACCGTCGGCTAGTCAACACGATCAATGACCTTCGATACGATCCGGACTATCGAGGCTACTTCATGCTTGAGTGGGGCGACCCCATCGACCACTTGGTCAGATTCCCTCAACTGCAAATGCAATTTGACCAAGTGGCCATCCACGCCAATGGTGATATCGTCGCATCCCCCTATATACCTCTCATCATCGGAAACGTTCGCAAACACAGCCTTCAGGAATACTACGATGCCGGAATGGCAACCGTTTGGGATAAGCCCGTTGTTACCGCGTTGGCCAATCGTATGCACTCGATTGACGAGATGGAAGAGATCTCATCGTTGATTGCAGACATCAATATGGACGGCGACCTCTATATCGACCTGATCGACGACGATCTAGACGACCTGAGCGTCCTGCCCCAATTCTAAGGAGATGTTCCCATGTACGAGACCCCAGAAGTAGAGAAGATGGATTCCAAAACCGGCCCCGTTCCCATTGTAGTCAACTTTGCAGCCGTCGTGGATAGCGTAGTCGCAGCCGTCTATGATGCCGTCGTTGCGGCCTACGCATTCTGGTATTCGGCAGACAACGACGGCACCGGCGCGAGCGCTGCACAGAACTAGTCGGCGGCTCATCGAGCAATCACCTCGCCTATCACTGCATACGATTGACTGCGCAGCCCCGGCCAACACCCAAAGCGCCTTGAAAAGCCGCTTGTAACATTCGTTCATTCAACAGCGAGATCTCTTCACCATTCTCGGCCGGCCCGACAGAGCGACACATCAGTCGGGCCGGCCAGACTTATACAACGCGGCGACTCCGCTCACGCCACACCCCCCCGAAACTCGCGCTGTCATTACACGGGCAATCAACACCGAATCCTGTTGTGCGACATGGACAAACGGTCACGTGCGCGATTAAAACGAATCCACTTAGCAGACTTCAAGAATGCTTTAGCACCGCAGGATGGCCATACGCGGAGCGCGGCACGCATAAGCCAAAAGCGGCGTTAAAAGCCATCCCCTTCTCTGCTGAATGCACGTCCTAGCCCATCAACCGGTCGGACCATCGCGAAGATGATCCGTGCTTCCATGCTGCGATGCGATATCAAGCATCACGAATAGTCCCCGCCAACGGGGTTCTCCCCTCCGCAGGCGTTTCCGGAACCCGCCCCCATCCCGAATTCCCACGCAGCGGCCGCGTTCACCGCCGACACGGGGCCCCAGCTCCCCCGCGACGCGGCAGACCCTCGGCTGCCCCTCGTAAAGGATGCAGAAGACGCGGTCGAGGTCCGACGGTTCGACCAGGCTGTACCGGCAGTCCGCGTACAGTGCGCAGCCCCTCCCGCGCGGGTCGCCGTCCGAGTCCTCATCCGGCTCATGATGGCGCACCTCGACCCAAAGGCCCTCCAACACGTCGTCGAACCCGAAATCGAGCTCCGCCTGGACGCTCTCGCCGAACGCATCGCCCAGGGCGAGCTCCGGCACCTTCGTCACACCGCCGTCCAGCCACTCAATCTCTGTCATCGCGCGCACGGTGCAAGCCCCTTCCGACACGGGATTGTCAGCTCAACCCGACCCTTACCCATACGGACGAACATAACTCGCCAGGGGAAGCCCCTGAAGGCCCTGCGTCACAACATGAGGCCGAATCCGCCCCCGGCTGGACAGGCCAACAACGAAGGAGCACACGAAACCGGCGCGGCGTTACAACCGTCCCGGCAAGCGTGTCACTTGGCCAAGTCATGATGCCGACAAACCCGGAAATGCTCCAACGGAGCGCCGAACGAGCGTAACAATATAAAGCCGTGCAACACGAGCTGGACGACCAGAACATCCCAAACAAAGGCCTGTCGGTCCCACCTTCAAGCCCAATAGCAAAATGTGCATCAGCGGATTTGCAGCGATACAAGTCTCAACCGTCACCATCACACCGCAGCGCGCCTAGTCCCACTCATCCTACTGCAAATGTCCCAGAACGAGAAAACAACCAGCCTAACATGCCAACCTTTATATCCGCACGCGCGTAATTCAACTCATAAGGACCGGCTATCCCTTGCCTGTGACACAATCTCAAACGCACAGAACAGAATCATCAGTCCAATCATCGCATAAGAGGCAGCCGAACCTTCAAGCACTATTCCACAAAGAACAATCTCCGCGCCGCCAATAAGAACTGTTATCAGGCGCTCCGCCTTTTTGCTCTCGCCGCTCGCATAAAAAGGCGGCAAAGCGCACAAGATCACATATAGCCCGGGAAGGGAATACAGGATCGATAGTCCAAGCCCCCCATCAACCGCAGTGTTTTGCGTAAGAATCAACTGAACCCAAACGGCAATTATCACTGAGCAGGTTGTCGATAAAAGAAGACTGGAAATATAGCACGCAACAAAGTCCCGTCGCATTCGAACAGAGAAATCCGCGAACTCTCTTCGCCGCGTGGAAACAATAAGGTACACAGAAATTGCAATAGAACCAATCAGAGAAAACAGCGGAACAACCAGCAATTCAAGCTTATTACCCCATCGATCAACCACACCCCCACTCCAATGAGCGGGAATTGTATCAGGGAGGGATGACCAAGCCGTCCATAGAATCAGAAATGGAAGAATAGAGAGGATGAAAGATGATAACACTGCAGTAATTTTTTTTGAGGCTCTCATCGATTCCGCATCTCCTTGTACGCTCACATTCCACTCCGCCTTAAATCAAGTATAAATAAAAACTTGAATGCAAATTTGTTTTAATTAGTATGGAAATTATATCCATTTAGTTCTAATTTGTTCGTAGTATCAAATCGATACCGACACTAGCATGACACAGTCTTTCAAGACAGCTATTCAACATTGGAGGTCACCGCTATGGACAATGTGAACCACCTAAACGAACTCTCAATACAGTCCCAGCTTAGAACCCTTGAAAAACTGGTCGCGGACGCGGAACAATCTTCCGACGCAAGATGCGATTTCGAAGCTCAGCCTCGTACCGTATTCCAGAAATATGGAATTACAGACCTCCAAATCAAAGCGGGAAATCGTAAAGTCTCTCTGTACGAACTGGTGGAGTCAACCGAAAAGGAGGCGCGTGTCCCCGTTGCACGCGCAGTATATCGTCGAATCCAGCTTGCATATTATGACGAGGACACCGAAATTGAGCCGCAAACGATACCTCTCGTAAACGCTGTATTTAATGCAAACGCAGTAACGAACGCAAACATCATTCTGAACGCAAACGGAATGGCAAACGCAAACGCGAATGTTCAAAACAACGCCAACTTTAAGTACGACGTCAACACAATGGGCTATGGATCAGCTATTTTTATGAACAAACCTGATGTTGTTGAACTATCGGAATCGTACAAACAAACTTCTGTTTTCAGGAAATTTGATCAAGAGGGCTTGAGTGCAGCGAGGCAAGCAGCCGTGCTTAAAACAGCAATCAAGAATTCCAGCTCCAATACCATCAACCCCGAAGGGGCTTCCAATGGGGTCGCCCGCGGGTCTTATCGCTCCGTCGAATTCGAAGTTACTTACTCCGAGAACGAAGGCACCCTGGTAATCACCGACGCCCGTTTGCTCGCGGCATGATTTCCGAAAGCTCGCAGCACGTGCTGTTCCGCAGACCTCGAATGCTGACATTTATAACAACATATAAATGTGGCGCTGTGTGTGATCATTGTCTGATGAGCTGCGCTCCGAACAACAGCGACAGGCTTACTCTTCCCCAAATGCGGCAATTCATCGATAGCTTCGCCGAAGTATGCGCCGGAAGTGGTGTTGTTGTATTTACAGGCGGAGAATGTACCCTTCTTGGCGATGACCTTCTCGAGGCCATCGCATATGCGAATTCTTTAGGACTCTTTACTCGAATTGTAACGAATGCGTGGTGGGCGAAAAGCGAAAGAGACGCAGAAACGTTCCTCGACGAATTGAAGTCATGCGGCCTTGACGAAATCAATATCAGCTGCGACGACTTTCATGCGGAATATATACCCCTCGAGAATGTGCGCAACCTTTGGAACTCAGCAAAAACAATGGGCTTTCAAACTCTCGGCATTGCGGTCTGCAGAGATAACAACAGCACAATAAGCCCGGCATACCTGTGCAAGTATCTTAATGAAGACATTCCACTCCTGCATCAGTTCGACGATAATACCCAGCCTCCCCGCGCGCCAGCCCGCTTCATCACGGATTCAGGCATCACGCGAATTGGGCGCGCACGAAATCTCAGTCTCAACCAAAATGCGCGACCGCAGGCACGTCTCTTAGCGTCACACTGTTCCGACTGCGGCCAAGACTTCGTTATTACCCCAAACTGCCATCTTGCACCCTGCTGCGGAATAAATGCAGAGGGAACTTGGCTTTTCGATCTTGGCAAAATCAATCTGACAGATGACATTAATGAACTGCAGTTGCTCCTACTTAATTACATACAATACATAGGACCAGGAGGACTGCTGAAGCACTTGCGCACGAGCGGAGGCCTTTCTTCATTTGGGCGCTCAAGCTACCTCTCTCAATGCGAGATTTGCGAAGACATCGCCCTCTCGAAAGAGGCACAGACCTGTCTTGCAAAGCTAGCTCCTAAACTGGCAGCCGACTTGATTGTCGAGACTGAATTCGAGACTACCTTTATCGGAAATGGGTCTGATATACATGATTGAAGTGCTACCCTCTTTAAATTCGCTCTCGAGTAATCCACTCCGTAGATTGGACACTCTTGGAGTAACAGATTTTTTAGACACACTTGACATATCTATAGATCCTTTTGAATGCGTGCATCGCATCTGGGATCAACTTGACAGGGAGCATCAAGAGCTCGTCTCCTTCCTGATGCTAGGTGGAGAGATTGATCTCGATTCAGAAGTGGCAAAAAGAAGTCTGCTGAAAGGCACGGTTGAAACCATAGCCTCACTCGGGCTGCTAAGCGAGCACAATGGCAATGCCTCCCTTTCCGGTTTATCTCTAATCCGATATCATGGCGTCTGGCTTTTTGCCGATGCGCCATCGCCCTCGCCTTTACTATATTTTGGCTCTGATTCAATTGGGCTCGCCCGTCGGCTAAGCCCATCCCCCGGAAAGAATGCCTTAGACCTCTGCTCAGGACCAGGCATCCAGGCACTCATACTGGCAAAATCAGGAATGCACGTCACGGCGATAGATATCAATCCAATCGCCTCAGAAATCTGCCAACTAAACGCACTGGTCAATGGTATTAGCGATGATTTAACTATTCTAACAGGAAGTCTCTACAACGCACTAAACAATATCGAAAGCTCTTGCAGCTATGAGCTCATTACGGTGAATCCTCCTTTGCTCCCAATCCCAGAAGACGTACCGTACCCCTTCGTTGGCGATGGCGGTCCAGATGGCCTCAACATCACAAGCAAGGTTATTCGAGGTGCAGGAGATAAACTCACTGATAGCGGATATCTCTCTGCAATTGGAATGATTGGCCTTGGAACCAACAATCAATCAGCATTTGAACGAATACAGAACGATTTGTTGCAAGCTGGCCTCAATGGTGTCTTGACAATAATCTCGAGCTTTAACCTCGGACCCCAATCTGGCTGGATCGACGGTATCGCATGCACATCTGTTGCACATGCTCCAGGAAAATATTCCAGCAAAGAGGAGGCTGTAAAAGAGATATCGCGCGCATACAAAAAAATCCACTACGACCGCGTCTGCACCTATCACTTGAAGGCGTGGAGGGAGAGACAGCCCTTTCAAAATCCCATCCTAACGATTCAAGACTGCTCCGCAGATGGCAACCCACTTGGCCCCTGGATCCTCTAAAGCATCCGTCATACGAAAGCAGGTCAATAGGCTGCGCGCCACTCTCTGATGACGCGCAGCCTATCTCATTTCCCCCACGCTTTACCGAACCCGACTCACACCTCATAGTTGGCACCGGTTTTCAAAATGCAAGATTCCGCATACAAAATCACTTCTTCTGTCTAGGTGGCAGACCTACGATTTTTGTAGTATAAAGTTCCTCTCAATGCCTTCAATCTATTTCGAGATTGAGAAGAACTTGCATCGGGTTTCATAGAAGCGATATAGATGATTCGGTTTGCCCTATCTATATTCCGACATACATCAGGATGTCTTGTCTTTATCGTCATTTCAATAGTCGGCTTGGCCCTTTCCTATATTGCCCCTTTTGAACGGCAAATTTATTGACTTCCCGCGCGTGGACCTCGTGGACAGGCCCCCTTGTGTAACTGCACCCGAGGCGTTTCCCCGTCACCCTCCAGTGCCGGGGGTTCCCCTCCATCACGAAGAGGTAATCCCCGTCCGGCCTCGCCGTCTCTGCAACGCCGAGCCTCCCGAGCGACTCGAGGAGGGCGGACTCGTCCCGGGAGAGTTGACAATACTATAGAGACACGTCCCAAATTGACTAAAGGGTGATATGGGTTAGACGCCGGGCAATATCCCATTTCTCAAAAGAAGAGGGGGCACCCGTCGCAAAAGCTCGGATGCCCCCTCTTGTAATGTCATTTGCAATCCGCTAGCACGTGGCTCGGACTGCTGCTTGTGCGACCTTTACGCAGCGAGGCGCTTGAGGACGTCGATGAGCAGCTCGTAGAAGCGCTCGGCAGAAGCGAGCTCCATGCTCTCGTCCGGGGTGTGGACATCGGAGAGCGTCGGGCCCACGGCGATGGCGTCCAGGCCATGCAGGGCCTCGGCGAACAGGCCGCACTCAAGGCCGGCGTGGATGGACTCGATGCGCAGCTCGGAGCCAAAGAGCTCACGATAGCTCTCGACAAAGATGTCGCGGACCGGCGAATGCTCGGCATAGCTCCAGCCGGGATACTCGAACTCGAACTTGGCGTCGAAGCCCAGAACATCGGCCAGCGTCTGCAGGCGGTCCTTGAACTCGTTCTGCAGCGAGGTGATCGAGGAGCGCGGGGACAGCATGATTTTGACCTGGCCGTCAGAAGTGGCAACCACACCGATGTTGGAGGAAACCTCGACGGAGCCGTCGGTGGCGACGTTGCGGCGGATCACGCCGTTAGGGGCAAGACGCAGGGCGCGGATGAGGGCAAGCGCGGACTTCTCGTCCATGGCCTCGACCTCGGCGTCGTCGGCAATCTCGACGGTGCAGGTAAAGCCGGGGTCGAAGACCTCGAGCTCGGAGGTGACGTCGGCGATGATGCCACGGGCGATCTGGGCCGCGGCCTCGGCGGCAGCGTGGTCGGCGTAGATCAGAACGGCCTTGCACTCACGGTTGATGGCGTTGTCCTTGGTGCCACCGTTAAAGCTGACGATGGCGGGCTCGCCGGCAACCATCAGGCGATCGATGATGCGGGCCATGATGAGGTTGCCGTTGCCGCGCTCCAGGTTGATGTCGGAGCCGGAGTGACCGCCCAGCAGGCCGGAGATCTCGAGCGTAAGGGTACTGCCGGTCTTGTGCTCGCGCGCGATGGGGCAGGTGTAGGTAACGACGACGCCGCCAGCGCAGCTGACGGTGGCAACGCCCTCTTCCTCGGAGTCAAGGTTAATCATGGTGCGGGCGCTAATCTGGGACTTGTCGAGCGTCTCGGCGCCAACCAGGCCGGTCTCCTCGTCGGTGGTGAACACGCACTCGAGGGCCGGATGAGCAATCGAATCGTCGTTGAGCACGGTAAGCATCAGAGCGACAGCGATGCCGTTGTCGGCGCCCAGGGTGGTGCCGTTAGCCGTGAGGACGCCGTCCTTGACGACCAGGTCGATACCATCGGTCATAAAGTCGTGCTCAACGGAGCCCAACTTGTCGCACACCATATCGATGTGGCCCTGCAGCATCACGGTCGGGGCATTCTCGGCGCCGGCAGATGCGGGCTTGCGAATGATGACGTTGTAGACCTCGTCCTGATACACGTCGAGGCCGCGCTCCTTGGCAAACGCGACCAGGAAATCGCTGATGCCCTTCTCGTTGCCAGACCCACGGGGGATCGCGCTGATCTCCTCAAAGAAATGGAACAGCTGGGCGGGCTCGTAGCCGGTAATCTTGTAGTCCATGGTGCCTCCTTGGCGCAACTGGTTAGACAATAAGACATGCGCCTTGTATATTCCCAGACTTCGTTTGCATAAAACAGTCGAAAACGCCGAGCGCTCTCGCATCATCGGCTAACGGTGGGAAAACCCCACTTTATTAAGATAAAGCAGGTTAGACGGGCCGTGCTGAGGAGACGTTGGACCCTTCAACCAACCTCAACGCTTGATCAACGTTTATGCATACGCCATTGGTATGTTTAATGAGATTTTTGTCCTCCGTCACGACGTAATCGACGTCGATGCGATTGGCAACGCCCAGCATCAGGTCATCCTCAAAGTCATTGTGATGATGCCTGAACACAAAGGAATCGAACACCTCGTCTGCTCCCACCGGCGCGATAAGGGCGAGCTCGCGCATCTGCCGAATGCATGCCCAGGCCGTTTCGTCCGCCGCCGCAATGGCGCTATCGCTCAGCAAGCCATTCTTCCTTCGGCACTCTCTCTTGATTGCCGCCGAGACAAGATACGAGACATCTTTGACCGAAAGCGACGAGGCAAACAGGGCAATCTGCTCCGAAGCGTCGGCAATCTCGATCAGATGGACGACGTTTGCCGTACGGTCAGACCTACCAGAAAAATAATCCATCCATACATTGGTATCGATTAACAGCTTGAGGACGCCTTCCGTGCTCATAGTTCCACCCACTCGGGATAGCGCTCCGCCATGGCTTCCTCATAGAGGTCGTCGTAGTCACCCGAGAACTCAGGGATGGGGATGCCGTATTTGAGGCACGAATCGCGAACGATATGGCTGCCTTGCGCGGCCCTTGACTCCATGCGCCGGGGCTCCACTCCGTCAGAAACCGGAGCCGCCGCGTCTCCCTTCGAGGGCATGCGTCCGTTAACGACCAGATACTCCCAAAGTGTCCGAACGGCTTGTGACGGCGTCATGCCAATATGAGTCAGGACGGCGTCTCCCGCCTCTTTGAGCTGGCGATCTATACGCACGTTCATCTGAACTGGCCGCGTGTCGAGTATTGAGGTAGGCATATCAGCTCCTTTGCTATACTATATCTCGATTTTAGTATAGCACGGCAGATTGAAGCGCATTTCAATAGAAATGAGGGCGCTTCCTTATCGGAAACGCCCCCGTTATACAAGGTATGTTCAATCCCTACAGCGCACCAGAGCCGGCTTGCATCATGCCACCGGGGCCCGAGGTCACGCCGCCGCTCACGGGCGCGGCGTTGCCGGTGTGCGGTGCCGCCGGGGCGGTATCGCCACCGAGCGTACCTGCCGGACGCCGCGCCGGAATCTCGCCCGTGCCGTGGCTAAAGACGAACTTGCCATCGGCCACGTCGCACAGTACGGTATCGCCCTCGCCCCACTCACCGGCCAGAAGCTCCTCGGACAGCGGGTCCTCGATGAGCTTTTGAATAGCACGGCGCAGCGGACGCGCACCGTTGGTGAGGTCGGTGCCCTCGGCCACGATCTTGTCATAGGCCGCATCGGTGAGCTTGATGTTCATGCCGTTGGCAATCAAACGCTGACGCAGGTCGTCCACCAGCAGGTGCGCGATCTTGGTGAGATTCTCGCCCGAGAGCTTCTGGAACACCACGATGTCATCGATGCGGTTGAGCAGCTCGGGGCGGAACAGGCGCTTGAGCTCGCCCATCGCGCGGCCGCGGATCTCACTCGAGGTGAGGCCCTGCTCGCCGGTGGTGCCAAAGCCAACGCTCGCATCCTGTGCGATCTCGCGGGCGCCCACGTTGGACGTCATGATGATCACGGTGTTGCGGAAGTCGACCGTCTTGCCCTGGCTATCAGTCAGGCGACCCTCCTCCAGCACCTGCAGCAGGATGTTGAAGATATCGGGGTGTGCCTTCTCGATCTCGTCGAACAGCACGACCGAGTACGGGTGGCGACGAACGGCCTTGGTGAGCTGGCCGCCCTCGTCGTGACCGACGTAACCCGGAGGGCTGCCGATGAGCTTGGAAACCTCGAACTCGCTACCGAACTCGGACATGTCGAAGCTGATGAGCGCGTCCTTGCTGCCAAAGAGGTACTCGGCGAGCGTCTTGGCGAGCTCGGTCTTGCCCGTGCCGGTGGGACCCAGGAAGATAAAGCTACCGCCGGGGCGACGCGGGTCCTTGAGCGGCGAGCGGCTGCGGCGCACGGCCTTGGCAACGGCCTCGACAGCCTCATCCTGACCGATGATGCGCATCTTGAGCACGCTTTCTGCCTGCAGCAGGCGACGGCTCTCGCTCTCGGTAAGCGAGGACACCGGCACGCCCGAAGTCACGGACACGATATCGGCGATCTGACTCACATCGATGGTGAGCGGGCTGGCGTCGAGCTCGGCGGTCCAGGCAGCCTTGGCCTCGGCGAGTTCGATCTCGGCAGCCTTCTGCTGCTCGGTGATCTCGGCGGCCTTGTTCATGTCGTCGCTCTCGGTGGCCTCCTGCGCGGCGGCCTTGAGCTCCTCTATGCGATGCTCGGCCTCGCGCACCGGCTCGGGCGCGCGGTTGGCGGCGATGCGGGCGCGGGCACCGGCCTCGTCAATGAGGTCGATGGCCTTATCGGGCAGGAAGCGATCCTGGATGTAGCGGTTGGAAAGGTTCGCGGCGGCCTCGATAGCACCCTGCGTATAGCGCACATGGTGGTGCTCCTCGTAGCGCGGCTTGAGCGCGGTCAGGATCTTGACCGTGTCCTCGACGCTCGGCTCCTCGACATCGATGGTCTGGAAGCGACGCTCGAAGGCCGGGTCCTTGGTGAGGTACTTGCGGAATTCCTCGGCCGTGGTGGCGCCGATAATCTGGAAGGCACCGCGCGCGAGCACGGGCTTGAGCATGGAGCTCGCGTCGATGGAGCCCTCGGCAGAACCGGCACCGATGATGGTGTGCATCTCATCGATAAACAAGATGACGTCGTCGGCCTCGGTTGCCTCCTGGATCACGTTCTTGAGGCGCTCCTCGAACTCACCGCGATACTTGGCGCCCGCAACGAGACCCGGCAGGTCGAGCGTCCAGATATTCTGGTTCATGAGGTTCTCGGGCACGTTGCCGGCTGCAATCTGCTGAGCCAGACCCTCGACGATGGCCGTCTTGCCCACGCCGGGGTCGCCCAGAATGAGTGGGTTGTTCTTGGTGCGGCGCGAAAGGATCTCCATCATACGCTGGACTTCCTTTTCGCGGCCGATCACCGGATCGAGTTCGCCGTCGCGCGCCTTCTGCGTAAGGTTGGTCGCGAACTGCTTAAGTGTATCGGTGCCGCTCCCCTTTTGCTGAGAGGCATCCGAGCCGCTAAAGAACGGCAGGCCCGCACCGGGACGACCAGCGCCAGCGCCAGCGAGCGGACGCTTCTTGTCCTGATCCTTGGCAGTGAGCTTTTCGATGGCCTTTTTAATGGAAGCAGACGACACACCCAGGCGCATGAGGATGTCCATGGCCATGCCGTTGCCCTCTTCGACGATGCCGATCAGCAAGTGCTCGGTCGACACGTAGGTCTGGTTGTTTTCACGCGCCACGCGGAATGAACGCTCCATCACGCTAATGACGAGCGGCGTAAAGGCGAGCTTGGCCGCCTCGGTCTCCTCACTGGGCTCGGGAACCGTGGTCTGGACCTCTTTGAGAGTATCCATGATGTCATCGTAGGAGATGTCGAGCGAACGCAGTGCCTCGGCGGCAATGCCCTCGTCCTCCTTAGCGAGCGCGAGCAGCAGGTGCTCGGTACCCACCTTATTTGAGTGAAGATCGAGCGCTTCTTGCTTGGCCATGGACATGACCTTGCGCGCGCGATCGGTAAAACGGTCTAACATGCTAGTTCCTCTTAGACGAGCTAGTTTTTTCAAACGCAAAGCGCCGCCCGCGGCAGCGCTTTGGTCTCTTTACCCATATGGAGTATATGTTAACCGTTGGGACCTTTCCCGCCCGTAGCCGCGCGACAACGTCTACAAAAAAGGAATCGCCAGGTGCGTCTGCATCGGCCCAACGAGCGTGGATTTTCGGACACCCATTCCACGAGCGTGGATAATCTCCCGTCTTGAGCCCGTAAACAGGCCAAAAACGGGAGATTATCCACGTTCATGTTTTGCGGATCAGTTTCATTTGCACCAATTAGCTGGTGTGGCGCCAGCGAGAGTCGGTGAGGGTTCTCGCCACGCCCAGGCCAACGGGCAGAAACGCCACAATGAGCACTGCACGCACAAACCAGCCGAGCATATTGACCGTGTCGAAGGTGCACATGTAATACATCGAGCGATACAGATACAAGCCCGGCACCATAATGACAATCGATGGCACCGTGAGGGCGATACGTGGGTAGGTGAGCTTGATTTCGGCTAAGCTCGCGAGCAGGCCCGATACCAGCGCACCGATAAACGCTGCCGCCTCGGGAGGCATACCTACGCTCAGGCCCAGAAAGGGAAACAGCGTCGGCGCATCGACGAGCGTAAGGCGCAAGGTATTGGACACGGCGCCGATCAGCCCAGCTGCCGCGGCCATCTTTACCGGGCTGTTGAACATCACCGAGAAGCCGAATACGCCAACGAAGCTCATCACCACGCGCAGGAGCGTAAGGGCAAGCGGCGAAAGGCCGAGCGGAGCAAAATCATCCGGTGCCAGCCCCACACACTCGGCAACCATCCAGCCCACAAGGGTCGCCATCACAATAATCGACACGGCATACGAAAGACGCTCAATGCCGCTTCGCATATCGAGCTTAGCGATGTCGAGGCCTGCCGTAATGAGGGGAAAGCCGGGAATCACAAAGAGCATGGCGCCGATATAGCCTTCTTGGTGCGACATTGCCCCCGGTACGACCTGGCCAAGGCCGAGCAATGCCAGCAGATACGAAACGCAAGCGAGCGCAACGCCAATCGTCAGCGCGCTAAACTGGCCAAGACCCTGCTTGAGAATATGAGAGCGAGCAAAGTTGCCAACACCAGCGCCTACGAATGCGCAGGCCATCTCGATAGGGCCGCCGCCGAGCAAAAAGACGAAGGCGCCGCAAGCACAAGCTGCCGCAAGGCCCTGTTGCCAGGGAGCGTAATCGGGTTTTGAACTCTCAACGGTCTTGAGCATCTCGTGGTATTCGTGCACGGTAAACCGGCGCCCATACGTCTCGATTTCCTTTAGGAAGCTCTCCATCATCCAAATGCGATGGGTATTGACTCCCGTTGTGGGCAGGCTGACAACCTCGTTAAAGCAGTGGCCATCTTCGATGCAGGTGCACTCAAACGACAGAAGACTTAAGTCAACGTGGACGGTGACACCGAGTACGGCGGCAACGCGATTCATGGTATCGCGTACACGCCAGGCACCCGTTCCGCTCGCGAGCATAAGCATACCGGTGCGGCAGATGATGGATGACTTATCGGTGAGCGGCGCATCGACGGCAAGCTCATCGCCTGCCGTCACGATCTGGTGCCAGTCTGTTTTCATATGGAGTGCGCCGGCACGAACACCGTGGTGCATGGGGGCTCTCGAAAGCAGCGAGTCAAGGCGCGAAGACTGTGGGGGCTCCGTTGATTCGTCCTCAACCTCATCAGTCTCTTCATCGACCAGATCAAATGAGTCAAGCGATGCCGGCTCGCGACGATCGATTAGCTCCTCATCCTCATCGTCAAAGTAATTGAACTGATCGAGCATGTCCTCTTCGATTGCACGCTCGCTCGCGTCGTCCATATAGACGCTCCCTTCCTACCGACTAACCCCTATCCTAGGCAGCAACGGCTAAAGGAAACATAAAAGAGACGGCTGCCATGCGAGCCATGTGCTCAATAGCCGTTGGGTGGTCGTTTAAGAACGTCCCCAATGACTATTGATGGCCAAGGCAACGCCGATGTATTGGCAACGTCAGCGAGCGGGCCGCATTTGAGACAAGGTGACGTGAAACGAAAGGGCGCTGACCTTCTGGTCGCGCCCTTGAAGTTGAACGTCAGATTGTCCAAATGCGGCCCGCGCAGCGTCGAGCCGTTACGCGGTTCGTAGAACCGCGTAACTAGTTAGTACATCTTTGCGCCGGCGGGGATGGAGGCGTCGAGCTGGATCAGGTTGAGACGCTCCTCACCATCCTCCTCGTGGATAGCGCTGATGAGCATGCCGCAGCTGGGAATGCCCATCATCTTGCGCGGCGGCAGATTGGTGATGGCGAGCAAGGTCTTGCCGACCAGGTCCTCGGGCTCATAATAACCGTGAATGCCGGAGAGGATGGTACGGTCGGTGCCGGTGCCGTCGTCGAGCGTAAAGTTCAGCAGCTTCTTGGACTTCTTGACGGCCTCGCATGCCTTGACCTTCACGGCGCGGAAGTCGCTCTTGGAGAAGGTATCAAAGTCGACGAACTCCTCAAACAGCGGCTCGACGGCAATCTTGGAATAATCAACCGTGGGCTTGAGCGGCTTGACGAAGGGGCTCGCGGTGTTGCCGGCCTCGGCAGCTTTGGCAGCAGCGGCACCGGACTGGAAACCCTTCTCGGGCTTCATGTGCGGGAACAGCAGCACGTCGCGGATGGAAGCCTGGTTGGTGAGCAGCATGACCACGCGGTCGATACCGATGCCGATGCCACCCGCGGGAGGCATACCGTACTCGAGGGCGCGCACGTAATCCTCGTCGTACTCCATGGCCTCATCGTCGCCACCGGCCTTCTCGGCCATCTGGGCAGCGAAGCGCTCGGCCTGGTCGACCGGGTCGTTGAGCTCGGAGAACGCGTTGGCGTACTCGTGACCGGCGATGACCAGCTCAAAGCGATGGGTCAGGCGCGGATCATCCTCAAAGCGCTTGGCAAGCGGGCTAACCTCGATGGGGTAATCGCACACGAAGGTGGGGTTGACGATGGTGTCCTCGCCCAGCTCGTCATAGATCTCGGCGATGATCTTGCCGGCGGTCCACTCGGGCTTAATCTCCAGGCCCTTCTCGCGTGCGGCGGCAGCAAGCTCCTCAACCGGCGTGTCGATGGTGACCTGCTTACCAATCACGTCAGAGACGATATCGGTCATGGAACGGCTTGCCCACTCACCAGAAAGGTCGATGGTCTGGCCCTGGTACTCAATAACCTCGGGGTTGCCGATAGCCTTGTTAGCGGCCTTAATGACACCCTGGGCGAGCGCCTTCATGCCCTCGAGATCGGAGAAGGCGCGGTAGGCCTCCATCGTGGTGAACTCGGGGTTATGGGTAAGGTCCATACCCTCGTTGCGGAAGATGCGGCCGATCTCGAAAACGCGCTCAAAGCCGCCGACGATGCAGCGCTTGAGGTGCAGCTCGGTGGCGATACGCAGGTAGCACTCCTGATCGAGCGCGTTGAAGTGCGTGATGAACGGCTTGGCAGTAGCTCCGCCCTGGATGGTCTGCAGGATAGGAGTCTCGACCTCCATGTAGCCATCGGACTCCATAAAGCGGCGGAACGTGGAGAGGATCTGCGAGCGCTTGCGGAAGGTCTCGCGAACGTCGTCGTTGGCGATCAGGTCGACATAACGCTGACGATAGCGGGTCTCCTTGTCGGAGAGACCGTGGAACTTCTCGGGCAGCGGGCGAACGGCCTTGGACAGCAGCGTCGCGCTCTTGGGGGCAACGGAAAGCTGGCCACGCTTGGTGCGCACGACTACGCCGGTCACGCCCAGGATATCGCCCAGGTCGAGGGCCTTGAGCGTATTCCAGGCGGCCTCGTCCATATCGTTGATGCGGCAGAACAGCTGGATCTCGCCGGTCGCGTCGCGCACGACGATGAACATGATCTTGCCCTGACCGCGCTTGGCGACCACACGGCCGCCGATCTTCACGACGTCCTCGGTGTCCTCGCCATCGGTGAGCTCGGCGTACTTAGTCTCGATGTCGACGACGTAGTCCTCAATCTCGGAGTGCTCGGGATAGGGGTTCTGGCCCGCCTCGAACAGGGCGGCGCGCTTGGCCAGGCGGGTGGCGCGCTCGTCGTTGAGCGTCGATGCCTGATCGGCGGCGTTCTGGTTCTCTGCCATAAGTTAGCTCCTCAAATTAAAACGCTCCCCAGGATTCGGTCCCAGGGAGCGAAAACATACCTTTACGCGGGACCGTGGTCTAGCGTGCGATCTTGGCGATGGTGTAGACGCGAGTCTTGCCGGAAGGCGTAACGACCTCGACGGAGTCGCCCTCGCCGTGACCAATGATGGCGTGGCCGACCGGAGACTCGTTGGAGATCTTGTGCTCGAGCGAGTTGGTCTCGGTGGTACCGACGAGCGTGACTTCCATGACCTCACCGTTGGGATCGATCAGAGAAACGGTGGAACCGATGGAGACGGTCAGATCGCCCGTGGTGGCAGCAACCTGAGCGTTGGCGAGGATGGCCTGAATCTCGGCAATGCGAGCAGCATTCTGGGCCTGCTTGTCCTTGGCGGCGTCGTACTCGGAGTTCTCCGAAAGGTCGCCGAACGCGCGGGCTTCCTTGATGTCCTCGACGATCTCCTTGGCGTAATCGCCCTCACGCCAAGCGAGCTCCTCGACGAGCTTCTGGCGGCCCTCAGCGGTCAGTACGATCTGGCTTGCGTCCATACGGATATCTCCCCAACTATGATGTAACGATCAACTGTCAACAAAACGAAAAAGACCGGCTAGCCTGCGGGCAAGCCGGTCAGGTGCTCACCCCAAAGGGATGGGACTACTCTGCGTCCGCGTCGCTGTCCTCTGCCTTCTTTTGCTTGGCAGCAGCGAGCTTGGCCTCGAGCTCTGCGATCTCCTTGTCCTCCTCGGACTGCTCGACCACGACCTCCTCGGCCTGCTTGGTTTCGCCCTTATCGTCGCCCTCCATACCCTCGCGGATATTCTTGACGGTAGAGCCGAGGGACTTGCCGAGCTTCGGCAGGTTCTTGGGCCCGAAGATAATCAGGACAACAACGAGAATAATGATGAGCTCAGGAGCCCTCAGTCCAAACATGTAGACCTCCACAATACAGCGAGACAAGCTCGAATGAGTATACCGCGGGTGTCGCGGTATCACAACAATAGCTAAAAAAAGGGACCGCAAGAAGCGGTCCCTCCTCATGCTCTGGTCGGGTTGACTGGATTTGAACCAGCGACCCCTGCGTCCCGAACGCAGTGCTCTACCAAACTGAGCCACAACCCGTTAGCTCGACTATAGTAACAAAGATTTCCGTCGTGTGCTAGAGAAATTTTAATTTCTTTGGCGCTTCAATGCGAACCGTGTTGGGAATGAGCTCCGTCGCGCAGGACCACCAGCCGTTTTGCAGGGCAGCGTCGGCAAGCCTTTCGGCCGTGGCGGCGGTGTCGCAAATGGCAAACGAGCAGGCACCCGATCCGCACACATCTACAGCAACCGTGCCGTCCTGTTTACGCAGCCAATCGAGAACCATTTGAATCTGCGGCTCCATCTGTGCGGAAATGACACCTAGGTTGTTATGGATGAGCGCATATGCCGTCTCGGCATCACCAGCACGCAAGGCAGAAGCTATCGCGCCGGGCTTGTCTGCAGGCACCGGGGCCTCGTCAAAACGTCGATAGGCTTCAATTGTCGAAACACTTGCCTCGCGCGGCTTGACCAACACGACGGGCGTTGCGGGCAGCGCGGGATACTCAGTTGCCAGCACGTCTCCCCCACCTACGTAGAACGCAGGGCTCGCGTGCAAAAAGAACGGGACGTCAGCACCAATACCCCGCGCAATGTCGTCGAGCGCGGGGTCGGTGCGATCAATTCCCCAGAGCTCCGCCAAGGCGACAATGACCGCGGCCGCATCCGTCGAGGGGCCGCCCAAGCCGGCGCACAATGGAATGCGCTTCTCAATCGTCACGCAGATGTTTGCCTCGCGACCATAATGCTCGGCCATAGCAACCGCAGCCCGATACGCCGTATTCTTTTGCATGGGAAAATCTGATGCCGGAACCGTCTGGACGGTCAGCGCCTGCGCCGGCGCGACCGTCACGGAATCGGAAAGACCGACGGCTGCCATCAGGGAATCGACCCTGTGGTAGCCGCGGTCATCGCGCTCGGTATGAACCCCCAGGTAGAGGTTAATCTTTGCCGGCGCGGAAAGAGTCAGGGACCGATCGGTCACCGCTAGTGCTCCTCGAGCTGGTTGCCGAGCGGGGTAAAGATATGCTCGCCGCTCTCGGGGTCGAACAGTTCGACCTGCCCGGTGAGGACATCGATATACTGGTAGGACTGACGCGACTTGCGGCCGCGACGTTCGTCAACCTCGACGATAAAGACGGCGGGGTGGACGCTCTTGATGGTGCCCATGCGCTCGACGACGCGGGTGCGGCCCATGTTGGCCTTCACCTTGACGCGATCGCCCACCATATCGGTCAGCTTCTCGTGGATGTCGTCGACGTGATTGACTTCCATCTCTTCCATGAACAGGGCCTCCAGAAGGTGCAATTCAAAAAGGGGATAATACCCCTAAGATAGACAAAACTCTAATACTATAGCACCCTGCTGCCGCCATACGCAAGTAGCTAAATAAGCCCCGTCCCAAATACGTACCAGACGACAACCTCGCATGACCAGTTCACGTCAGCGAACGACCACCATTCGAGCCAAGGTGTCGCGAAAGAGGAGCGACGCGTACTTTGGTACGCGAGCGACGGTTTGAGCGACAGATTGGCCGAATGGTGGCCGTGCAGCGTCGAGTAGTTACGCGGTTTGGTAAAACCGCGTAACCTAAAGGCTGTCGGTATCGAGGACGATGGTGAATGGGCCGTCGTTGACGAGGTCGACTTTCATATCGGCGCCAAAGATGCCATGCGCCACGTGTTCGACATCTTGACGAACGAGCGTCAGGAAGTACTCGTAGAGCTCGTTGGCGACATCGGGGGCGCCGGCATCCGTAAACGATGGGCGGCGGCCGTGACGGCAATCGGCGAACAGCGTGAACTGCGACACTACGAGAACCTCGCCGTCGACATCGGCAAGTGCCAGGTTGGTCTTACCGTTCTCGTCCTCGTTAATGCGCAAGCCGCGGAGCTTGCCCCACAGCTTATCGGCCTCGGCGCGCGTGTCGCCGTGGCCCACGCCCAGCAGCACCAGATAGCCGCGCCCAATTTTGCCCACGCACTCGCCGTCGAACGTTACGCCGGCGTTGAGTACGCGCTGCACCACCGCACGCACGGCCTACTCCTCGCCCGTCAGTTTGGCGGACAGATGCTCGAGCGCGTGGAAACGATGGCTGATGGCGTTCTTCTCGTCCGCCGTCAGCTCGGCCATGGTCTTGCCCGGCGTGTCGACCGGCAGGAACAGCGGGTCATAGCCAAAGCCGTGATCGCCGCGGCCCTCGTGTGCGATAACGCCCTCGCAGGCGCCCTCGCCATAGGTGACCAGACCATCCGTGTCGATAAGCGCAACGACGCTCATAAAGCGCGCGGTGCGGTCCTCGTCCGCCACGCCTTCCAGGTTAACGAGAAGCTTGGCGTTGTTGGCGGCATCGTCTCCGTGCACGCCCGCATAGCGCGCGCTATACACGCCCGGCTCGCCGTCAAGCGCGTCGACGACCAAGCCAGAATCGTCGGCGATGGCCATGAGCCCCGTCTCTTCGACGGCAGCCTGCGCCTTGATGATGGCGTTCTCCAAAAACGTCGTGCCGTTTTCCTCGGGGTCCTCAAAATCGCCCAGCTGGCCGAGCGCCACAAAGCGAACCTCGGGCATGACCTTGCCTAAAATGGCCTCGATCTCGGTGAGCTTATGGGCGTTGCCCGTTGCCACGACAATGGTCGCCGCCGGGTCGAGGGTGTCGATGTCGATCTTCTCAAGTGCCATGAGTGGTCTCCTTGTCTCTATAGCAATGCCGCGCCGAGGGCGACGAGGGCCTCCGCCTCTCCCCTCTCAATCAACGGCAGTCTTATACTTCGACGTTTTCCCAGATAAAACCTGCCAAAATAAACCTGTCCCTTTTTGGCAGGTTAGGCGATGGCTTGGCGCTGAAGCTCGATGAGCTCGGCGATGCCTTTGTCGCCCAGGTCGAGCAGGGCGTTGAGGCGTTTGCGGTCGAAGGGCGCCTGCTCGCCGGTGCCCTGGAGCTCGATCATCTCACCGGTGTCGGTGGCGACGAGGTTCATGTCGACCTCGGCGTGGCTGTCCTCGGAATAATCGAGGTCAAGCAGCGTATTGCCGTCGACAACGCCCATGGAGATGGCAGCCACCTGGCCGGTAAGCGGGATGCGCTCGATCTTGCCCGCCTCGACCCACATGGCGAGGGCGTCGTGCAGCGCCACCCAGGCGCCGGTAATGCTCGCCGTACGCGTACCGCCATCGGCCTGAATCACATCGCAGTCGACGGTGACGGTGTACTCGCCGAGCGCTTTCATGTTGACGACGGTACGCAGGCTGCGGCCAATGAGGCGCTCGATCTCCATGGAGCGACCCTTGCGGTTGGCATGCTCGCGCTTGCAGCGCTTGCCGGTCGACGTCGGCAGCATGGCGTATTCCGCGGTCACCCAGCCGGCCTTAGCTCCCTTTCGCCAGCCCGGCACGCCCTCCTCGATAGTGGCGGCGCACAACACGCGCGTGTCGCCAAACTCGGCCAAACACGAGCCGTGGGCGTGCTTCATGACGCCACGGGTGAGCTTAACGGGGCGCAACTCGTTGACGGCGCGGCCGTTGGCGCGGTTGACCTGCATGTACTCCATAGAAAAATCCTTTCGGCAAAAGGTGTGGCGAAGGCTCTGACGGCGGCCTTACATCTATTTCAGCTCATCGATATCGATATGCTCAATGCTCTTGAGCGGCTGACCAAAGATAAAGCTGCCCGCCACCGCAAACTCGGCAATGTTATCGGCCGTCGTGGCAAAACGATGCTGCGGCTCGGCGGCGACGCCCGCCAGCTGCTCACGGCGCGTGAGGATATCGGTCAGCTCGCGGGTGGTCTCCTCGGCGGAGCTCACCACGCGTACCCCGGGTCCTAGCGCATGGCGGATGGGACCCACCAGCAGCGGGAAGTGCGTACAGCCGAGCACCACGGTATCGATGCCACGATCGTGCAGCGGCTCGACTGTGGCGCCGACCAGCGCGCGAACGGCTGGCGTATCAAAAATATCCTCGTTCTCGAGCCACTGCTCCTGCAGATGCGCGCCCGAGGCGAGCTCATGCTCAACGACCTCGACAAAGCTCGAAGCCGGGCAGCCATACACATCGACACCAGCATCCAAATCCTGGATGGCACGCGTGTAGGCGCCCGAGCGAATGGTGAGGTTGGTGGCGAGCACGCCCACGCGACGCGTGCGCGTGCTGTTAATGGCGGCGCGTGCGCCCGGGGCGATCACACCGATCACGGGAACGTCGAGCACTTGTTGAGCCAAACGCAAGGCCGCGGCGGTCGCCGTGTTGCAGGCGATGACCATAATCTTGACGTCGTGCTTCGACAGCCAACGGCCCGCCTGCAACGCAAACGAGCGCACCTCATCCTCGGTGCGCGTGCCGTAGGGGCAGCGTTTGGTGTCGCCGAAGTAGTAGACGGACTCATGCGGCAGCGCCGTCGCAATCGCGCGCGCAACCGTCAGACCGCCCAAACCAGAATCGAACACGCCAATCGGGCGCGTGTCGCCTGCCGGATTCTCGATATCGGACATTACCTCACCAGTCTCTCTCGAAAAGACATGTCCAAGTGCGGCGACGCCGCGCTACGAACGCGCCGCGACCAGCAGCTCTGCCGTCGCCGCCCAACCGTCGACAATTTTGCCGCGCGTAACGAAAGCGTTCTCGCAAGCAGCCAGGAACTCGGGCGCACCGGCGCTTGTCAGGCCGTTCTCGACCAGGCAGAACATGCCCACATGGTCGGCCATGTAGAAGTCGGACTCGGAGTCGCCGAGCGCAAGCGTCTCCTCGCGCTCGATCCCCAGGTGCTCGCAGAAGCGCGCAATGGCAACGCCCTTGTTGAGCCCCGCGGGGTTGATGTTGAATGCGCGGCCGTCCTCGACGCGATTAAGCTCAAGCGTCGTCGGCTTGGACAGGTGAGTCAGATGGCCGTTGCAAGCCCAGACCAGACCGCAGCCGGCCTCGTCGAGGATGGCCTGGACCTCATCGTCGGGCACATCGCCGCGCATGCCGACGGTGACCTCACGGTACTTGTAGCCGGTCGACATGTCGTTGTGGTACTCGATCTTGTGCGGCCAGCGGGCGAGGATCTTCTCGCACACGCCGGTCTGCTCGATCACCTGGTGCGGCGTGAGACCGCAAGAGGAGTCGTAGGGCATATCGCCGGTCAGATACTCCCAATCGTTGGCCTTGAGGTCGTACATGATCAGGCCACCCATCTCGCCGATGTAGGAATTGAGGCCGAGCACGCGCGCATCCTCGTGGATCATGGTGCGGTTGCGGCCCGAGGTGGGAACCACCTGAATACCAGCGCGGGCAAGTGCTACGACGGCCTCGACGAGTTTGGTCGAGGGATTGCCGTCGTTGTCGCGCAGCACGCACGAGCCGGGTGCGAGCATCGTGGCATCTAGGTCGGTAAAGACGTACTTGACCTTGGCCAAGCGCTCGCGCATCTCGCCCGAAAGCTCGGCAACGGTCGGCAGGGTGTTGTGGGACATGGTTACTCCGTTTACGTAGAAGGGTTTGGGCTTGGACGGCATGTTTTGATTGAGGGAACACGCTTATGGCGACAGCGCACTCAGGGCGCCGCCGCCATCATGGTTCATTAGTCAAACTGGGTAACATCGATCAGGCGATTGGCCAACGAAAGGTCGCTCTCGATAGGCACGAACTCGTCACCCACGTGCATGAGCTCCTCGTCACCCTTTGCCAGCAGCAAGACAATGGTGGGAGCATTGGGGCTGACGTACTCCTCGCGCGCCGCCTTGAACGCCGCATGCACAGCGGCTTCGCGATCGAGGATGATTTCGTTCGGCGTATCGTCGGGAACATGCTCGGCAAGCTCGCGACAGACCTTCATCGGGTCCTCGTGAGCCGGGTCCTCGTTGGCAAAGATCATCAGGTCGGAATATGGTGCGGCCTCGCGCGGAAGCTGCTCGCGGCGCTCCTGCGCCTTGCCGCCGGCAGCGCCAAACACTGCAATGACTGGACTAGCGGGAAACGCGCGCTTGACCGACGAGAAAAGCGAACGGAACGAAAGCTGGTTGTGCGCATAGTCTACGACGCAGATCACGCGGCCGTCCTTCGACTCCACGACCTCCATACGGCCCGGCACACGCAGTTTGGAGAGGCCCTTCTTGATAGCCTCGATACCGATGCCGATCTCGTGCGCAGCGGCGATAGCGACCAGCGCGTTCTCCACGTTAAAGTCTCCCGCGATACCCAGCAGGACCTTTTCCCCCGCCTCGGACTCGTCGGCACACAGGCCATGCAAGTTGAACTCGATGCTAAAGCCGACCATGCGCACATCGCTCGCCCACAGGCTTGCCTCGGGATGCTCGACGCCAACGGTCACCAAGCGCTCGGCCGTCGACGCTGCCTCCAGCACACGGTCAACCTCTTCGGTGCCCAGATTCACCACGGCGGTCTTTGCCTGGTCAAAGATCCTGAGTTTGCTCTCAAAATAATCCTCAAACGTGGGGTGTTCGATCGGCGAGATGTGGTCACGGCCGATGTTGAGGAAGCACGCCACGTCAAACGGCAGATTCTCGACGCGTTGGTACTTGAGCGCCTGGCTCGAGACCTCCATGACCATGGACTGGCGACCGGACTCACGGCAGTTGGCGATATGGCGCCAGACCTCTGGGGCCTCGGGCGTGGTATTGGTGCTCTCGTAGCACTCGATACCATCGTCGGTACTCACCGAGCCGATCATGCCGCAGGACTCGCCCGCCGCTTTGATAATCGACTGGAGCATAAAAGCGGCCGTGGTCTTTCCCTTGGTACCGGTGATGCCCACGATCTTGACGTCGTGGTCGGGACGGTCGTAGACCTCCGGCGGCAACAGGGCCATGGCCGTGCGAACGCTATCAACAACCAGCATCGCAGCACCCCTCTCCTGCGCCAGCGGCTCCAGAGACTCGACCAGCGACTCTTCGCACACAAATGCGACGGCACCCGCATCGAGCGCCATGCTCAAAAACGCGGGCTTAAAGGCAGCACCTTTGCAAAAGAACACGTCACCTGCCGAGACCGCGCGCGAATCAAACGAGCAGCCGGTCACGGCACGCTCGTCAACCTGCTCTGATGCGCGCAGCTCGCCGCACACGTCGAGAAGCTTGGCAAGCGTATCGACCGTGGTCACGGTCGCGGAATCCGAATGGTGCATCTTTCACCTTTCTCAGCCATTTGGCAGGGACGGTTTTTATAGTAACCGAAACGCACCCACGCAAAAACGGCTCCCGGAGGAGCCGTTACGCGCAGGCGTTCGTAAGCCGAGGCTAGGCAGCCTGAACAGCGGGCTGGTCCTCGTCGATAAAGAAGCGCTTGTACCACACCAGGAACACGAGCGGCGTATAGATCTTGCGCTGGAAATCGCCCTTGCCCGCAAAGTGCAGATCGAGCAGGTGCATGAGCTCGTCGGTATCGAAGAACTCGCTTGCCCACGGCGCGGTGAAGTACTCCTTGACATAGTCGTGCCACTTTTGCTCGCGCAGCCAGTAGACAATCGGCACCGGGAAGCCCACCTTGGGACGGGTGGCCCACTCATCGGGCAGTGACTTGTTGGCAGCGTGGCGGAGTACCTGTTTGTTGCCGTTCTCGTTGATGCGGTAGCGGTCGGGAATGTGCTCGGCGAACTCCATGACTTTGCGGTCCAGGAAGGGCACGCGCAGCTCCAGCGAGTGCGCCATGCACATCTTGTCGGCCTTGAGCAGAATGTCGCCCGGGAGCCACATGTTCATGTCCAGGTACTGCTTCTTGACCAGCTCGGGCTGACCCTTCACGCGCGCATAGATGGGAGCGGCAAGCTCGAAGGCGCCATCGCCGGTGTTGTACTCGGGCTTGAGCACGCCGTCGACCTCGCGCTCCGGCCATACCAGAGCCTGTCCCAGGAACGACTTCTCAGGGATCTCGGCGCCCTTGATCAGAAAGTTATGTCCCTTGAAGTACGGCATATGCAACGCCAGGTTACCGAGCGCGCGACGGATGGGCAGCGGCACCATCTTTTTGTACTTGCGGACCGGGACCGTGTCCTCGTAGTAGGCGTAGCCGCCAAAGAGCTCGTCGGCACCTTCGCCCGAAAGCACGACGGTGACGTCCTTGCGGGCCATCTCGGCCAAGAACCACAGCGGCACGGAAGACAGGTTGGACTGCGGCTCGTCCATGTGATACTGGATGTCCTCGAGCGCACCGAAGAACTCGTCGGCGGTAATCATCTTGCGGACATTCTCGACGCCGAGCTTGTCAGAAAGTTCCTTGGCGTAGTTGGTCTCGTTGAAGTTCTTGTAATCGAAGCCCACCGAGAAGGTCTTGTCGGGCATAAGGCAAGCGGCGATGTAGCTGGAGTCGACGCCACCGGAGAGAAACGACGCGACCTTGACGTCGGCGATGCGATGGGCCTCGACGCTCTCGTGCACGACCTCGTCCAGCTCATCGACATACTCTTCGAACGGCTTCTCGACGGCAGAGTAATCGCAATCCCAGTAGCGCTCGATGTTCATCTTGCCGGTCGGGATGTCTACGGTAAAGTAATGCGCCGGCGGCAGCTTGTAGACACCCTCGAAGAAGGTCTCCTCGGTTGCCGAATACTGCAGCGTCATGTACGGACGCAGGGCCTTTTTGTTGACCGCCTTGTGGAAGTGCGGGTAGTCCAGGAAGCTCTTGATCTCGGAACCAAAGAGCACGCCCGGAGCGCCGTCGCCCGCATCGGCCATGGGATAGTAGTAGAGCGGCTTGATGCCAAAGATATCGCGGGCGCCAAAAAGCTTGTTCTTCTTCTTGTCCCAGATGACGAAGGCGTACATACCGCGCAAGCGATCGAGTACGGCCTCGCCCCACTCCTCGTAGCCGTGCAGGAGGCTCTCGGTGTCGGCGCCGCAGTGGAACTTGTAGCCCTTGGCCTCGAGCTCGGAGCGAAGCTCCTGGAAGTTGTAGATCTCGCCGTTGAAGACGATAACGACGCTGCCGTCCTCATTGGCCATGGGCTGAGCGCCGGCCTCGGTCAGGTCGAGGATCGACAAGCGGCGGAAGCCGAGGGCAACGCGGCCGTCGATAAACTGACCGCCCATGTCGGGACCGCGATGGACGATGCGGTCCATCATCTTGGTGAGCACCTCGGATTGGTTATCCGTCCCACCGACAAAACCGACAAAACCGCACATATACTATCCCCTCTGCTGTTGCTGGGCATCAAATCGAATCAGTAGCTTTTGAGTATACCCGAGGGCGTAAAGAGGGGCGGAATGTTCAGGCAATCTCAACTGAATCAGCTCCGCTGTGACACGCGCCGGTTACCTTTAATGGATATGAGATGAATGAGGCGATTGTTTTGCTATACTCTCTCCGCACGGGCGATTGGCGCAACGGTTAGCGCAGGTGCTTTACACGCACAAGGCTGGGGGTTCGAATCCCTCATCGCCCACCACTGATTTGGAAACGGTCCTCGAAAGGGGACCGTTTTTTGTTTGGGCCTATTTCATGGGATTCGAACCCGCAAGGGTGCGGAGCTGAGGAAACGCGAAGCGTTTTCCAGCGCAGCACGCGAGGGCCGTAGGCCCGAAGCGAGAGCGGGCGGCGTCAGCCGCACGCGACATCCCTCATCGCCCACCACTGAGTTGTTAGGCCTCCAGCGATGGAGGCCTTTCCTTTTTTCAGGCCCAGCGCATGGGATTCGAACCCGCCAGCACGTCCGTCACAAAGGCCGTGGCCAAAAAATGGCAAAAATGAGTACTGCTACCTTGCTTACAACATATCAAAAGATTGTATTTGCTTACGTTACGCAACATATGTCCATTATAAGGACTAACAATCGGATCAAAATCGTGCGTTCATCGCCATTTCGACTTGCCATCTTGCCTTATTAGTCCAAAATTGCTGCGACCAAATCGGTAACAGTACTCATATTTAATGTTTTTTGACCAGCAGGTCTCCCTGCCTTAGCAAATCTAAGGCAAAACGGGCTCCAGACCGCCGAATCATGCCACGTAGACACGTCCGCAGTCCGGAACCCGGTCAAAATTAAGTTATTGCGCCGCGTTAGCCCAAGACACCCGACAGGATCTCGATTAGGCTGTCCACGTCGGCCTCTTCGCACACGAGCGGCGGCAGGAAACGCAGCGTATGAGCACCTGTAGCGTTAATCACGGCACCGGCGGCCAGCGCGCGGGCAACTATATCATGCGCGTCGCCCGCGGCATCATCCAGGTCGCAGCCGAGCATCAGGCCACGGCCACGCACCTCTACCACATGCGGAAGCTTAACCAGCGCCTGCTCCATATAGGCGCCTACCTTGGCAGCATGGTCGGCATAATCGCCGCGCACGAGCGCGGAGAGCGTCGCGGCGCACGCCGCGATGGCCAAGCAGCTACCGCCAAAAGTCGAACCGTGATCGCCGGGCTTAAACACGTCGGCGATCTCTTTCTTTGCCACGACGGCACCCATGGGCACGCCATCAGCAATGCCCTTGGCAAGGCTCATGATGTCGGGCTCCACGCCATAGGTTTGGAATGCGAACGGCTTGCCGGAGCGGAAGATGCCGCACTGGACCTCGTCGGCGATAAGCACGGCGCCCACTTCATGTGCCAAGTCGCGCGCTGCCGCCATAAACTCCTCGGTCATGGGGTGCACGCCGCTCTCACCCTGGATCGGCTCGAGCATCACGGCACAAATTTCGCTCCCCAGCTGCTTAAAGATCGCACGCAGTTCATCGATATCGTTGGGCGTGCAGGCCACAAAGCCACCCGGCAGCGGGCGGAAACTATCCTGCAGCCAATCCTGCATGGTGGCGGCAATGGTCTCGAGCGTACGGCCGTGGAAGCCGCCGCGCATGCACACGATGGTGTTGCCGCCGTTACCGGCACGCTTGGCGTACAGGCGCGCGAGCTTCATCGAGCCCTCGTTGGCCTCGGCGCCGGAGTTGGCAAAGAAGGTCTCCCACACCTGCTCGTCCGCAGCCGGGGCACCAAGAGCAGCTGCCGTGGTCTCATCGCCGGCGGCAATGGCATCGGCAAGCACGCGCGCACCATCTACGTCGTCGTTGGCAAGCTTGGACAGCAGCGCCGCGACCTGTCCGCGCTGCTCAATGTAGAAGTAATTGGAGACATGCATGAGCTTTTTGGTCTGTGCCTCGAGCGCCGAGAGCACAGCCGGGTCGCCATGACCCAGGCTGCACACGCCGATGCCGGCAAGAAAGTCGAGGTACTCACGGCCATCGTCGCCGGTGAGCTTCATGCCGTGGCCCTCGACAAACTCGACCGGAGAGCGGCCAAAGGTATGCATAACGTAATGGGATTCAAGCGATTGCTGAGCTGCAAGTGACATGGGATGCCTTTCGTTGAGCGCCGGACGGCGCAGGCCTATGGGTGCAGGAATGGGGCGGCTGCGGGTCAGTTAGACCGTCTGAAGCTTCTCGACCTCGTCGAGGTTCTCGGTCAGACGCGCAGCAAACGTCGAAAGCGGATGCGGATGCGTATCGAACTCGTAAGCCGTCTCGGTGGAGTGGATCACGGTACCGACGCCGGCGTCGGTCAGCAGCTCCAGCAGCAGCGAATGCGGCGTGGTACCGTTGATGATGTGAGCGCGAAATACGCCTCCGGCAAGCGCATCGACGGCAGCACGCAGCTTGGGAATCATGCCCTTATCGACCTCGCCGCCGTAGAGCATCTCATTGACCTCATCGAGCGTCAGATTGGAGATAAGTGAATCCTTGTCGCTAAAGTCCTTGTACAGGCCGTCGACGTCGGTCAAAAAGATCGCCTTATGCGCATGCAGCGCCGCCGCAACGGCACCGGCGGCGGTATCGGCGTTGATGTTGAAGAAACCGCCGTCCTCCCCCGCCGCGACGGTAGCGATAACGGGGATGTACTCGCTATCGAGCAGGCGCTCGATATAGTCGGTGTTGACGTGCGTGACCTTGCCCACGCGACCGAGCTCGGGGTCGAGCGGCTCGGCGATGAGCGTGCCGGCATCGCTGCCCGACACGCCCACGGCCAGGTTGCCGTGGTGGTTGAGCGCCGCGACCAGCTCCTGGTTGACCTTGCCGCCCAGTACCTCGCGCACGATATCCATAGTCGCCGGCGTGGTCACGCGCTGGCCGTTCTTAAACTCGACGGGAATATCGTAATGGCTCAGCGCCTCGTTGATGGCCTTGCCGCCACCGTGCACGATAACGGGGCGCATGCCGATGATCTTGAGCAGCACGATGTCGCTCATCACGTCGCGGCGCAGCTGCTCGTCGACCATGGCGGCTCCGCCATATTTGATAACAACCGTCTTGCCGGTCAGGTTCTTAATCCACGGCAGTGCCTCGAACAGCAGCTGCGCGGTCGCTTCGTTGGATTCGCTCGAACGACAATCGCGTGCGAATTTCATAATCTGCCTCGTCTTTCGTGTAGCTATCGCGCCGTGCTCCGCTGTTCGCAATCGCGGCAAGATGCGCAGCGTGCCTGGAATCTAGGAACGGTAGTCGCCGTTAATGGAGATGTACTCGTGCGTGAGGTCGCAGGTCCACACGGTGGTCGCCGCGTCGCCCGCGCCCAGGTCTGCCGAGATCACAATCTCGGACGCCTCAAAACGTCGCAGAGCCTCGTCCTCGTCAAAGGAAACAGTCAGACCGTCGCGACAGACAGGCATGCCCATCATGTCGATGGAAACGTCTTCCTGATTAAACTTCACGCCGCACTTGCCAAGCGCCATAGCAACGCGGCCCCAGTTGCAGTCGTGGCCGGCGATGCAGGTCTTAACGAGCGGCGAGTTGGCAACGGCACGGGCGGCGATATCGGCCTCCTCATCGTTCACGGCGCCGGTAACGTTGACCGTAACAAGCTTGGATGCGCCCTCACCATCGGCGGCGATATTGCGCGCCAGGCTCTCGCACACCTCGTGTACGGCAAACGCCAACTCGTCAAAGGCATCGGAGCCCTCGACGATAGGCTCGGCATCTGCGGCAGCGGCGCCGGAGGCAAGCATGATGCAGGTGTCGTTGGTCGAGGTGTCGGAATCGACCGTTACCTTGTTAAAGGTCTGCTTGACGGTCGAGAGCAGCAGGGCATGAAGTGCCACAGGCTCGACGGGGGCATCGGTGGTGATAACTGCGATCATGGTGGCCATGTTGGGCATGATCATGCCCGAGCCCTTGCACATTCCGCCTACCGTATAGACATTGCCCGCATGACCCGCAGCCTCACTGACGTAGGATACGGCGTACTCCTTGGAGTGCGTGTCGGTCGTCATGATGGCGCGAGCGGCATCGGCGCCACCGTGGGTGGAGAGCGCCTCGTAGGCAGCAGGAATGGCGGTCTCAAACGTGTCGATCGGCAGAATCTGGCCAATCACACCCGTGGAGGCAACCAGAATCTGCTGGGGCTCGCAGCCGATGACCTGCGATGCGATGCTGCACGTCTCGCGCGCGCAGGCAAGGCCGGTCTCACCCGTGGCGGCGTTGGCATTGCCAGAGTTGACCGAAACACCGGCGATGATACCGTAGCCCTTGTCGGCACCGCCCAGGTTGGCACGGCTCACCTGCACGGGCGCCGCGCAAAAGCGATTGGTGGTAAACACGCCGGCACCGGGACAGGGTTTATCGGGCACGACGAGCGCGTAATCCAGACGCTCGGGGTTCTTGCGGAACCCAGCGTGGATGCCTGCGGCTTTAAAACCAGCCGCAGCCGTAACGCCACCCTCGACGGCGCGAATCTTGATATCAAACAGCTCGGTATTCATCGTCTTTACGACTCCTTATGTCAAACAAAAAAACGGACATCGGTTGGTGCGCCATGCCAGTCGTGATCATGAGACCAGCTTAAGAGTGGCGCCCCACTCGATGCCCGACTACCAAATCGTTAACAATCGAATGTGCTACACCGGGCACGCCACTGTGGGCAAGCCTCGTCGCTCGTCAAAGCCAAAGACGATGTTGGCGCACTGGACCGCTTGGCCCGCAGCGCCCTTGCACAAATTGTCGATAGCACCCGTCGCCACCAGCACGCCCGCGCGCTTGTTGAGCGCGAGGCCAATCTGGGCAGCGTTGGTGCCGACGACCGAAGCCGTCTTGGGCTGCTGGCCGGCATCGAGTACGCGCACGAAGGTGCGACCGGCGTAGAACTGCTTGTAATGGTCGACGACGTCCTCAAGGGTCAAGGTATCGATAGCCTGCGGCGTAAGCGGCATCGTCACCGTAGAGAGCAGACCGCGCTTGAGCGGTGCCAGGTGCGGGGTAAAGACGACGCAATCGGTTAGGCCAAGGATTTGCTCAATCTCGGGCGTATGACGATGCTTGCCCACGCCATAGGCCTCCAGGTTTTCGTCCGCGCTGCAAAAATGGGTGCGGGCGTTGCAGGACTTACCGGCGCCCGTCACGCCGCTGATAGCGTCAACGATCACGGGGCCACTCTGGGCAACCCAGCCGGCGCGCACGGCGGGCGCGGCGGCAAGGCTCGTTGCGGTGGGATAGCAACCGGCGCAGGCGACCAGCACGGGTTTGCCGTTAGCATGGTCGGATGCGGCGGTCTCCAAGTCTTGGCAGAACAGCTCGGGCAGACCGAAGGCACGGGTCTTGAGCAGATCGGGGCTCGTATGCTCGGCGGCATACCATGTCTCAAAGACGGACGCGTCGTTCAGGCGGTAGTCGGCCGAAAGATCGAAACAGGAAACGCCCGCGGCAAGCAGCGCGGGCACCTGTGCCATGGCAGCCGTGTGCGGCACGGCAAGAAAAACCGCATCGCAGCTCTTAAGCTCGGGGGCGTCATGCGTGGTGAAAACCAGATCGCTCACGCCAGCAAAGCTCGGATACACCGCAGACAACGGCTGGCCGGCATCGGCGTTGGACGTAATGGCAGCAAGTTCAAACTCGGGGTGACCGAGGACGAGGCGAATGAGCTCGGCGCCGGCATATCCAGCCGCACCGACGATTCCAACCTTTACAGACATATCAGACTCCTTGTCTGCAGTTATGCACCAATGCGCATCCCGCAGCCGTCGTTATGAAGTGGGTTGAAACTTTAACACCAAAAGATGCATATATACGCAAATCTTTTGCATATTCATGCATTGAAACATTCCCGACACATTCGCTTGAAGGAATTGACAAATAGAGCGGGCCCCGTATTGACCGACGCTCCTAACGGCGCCGGGCAATACGGGGCCCGCCCATGCGAAAACCAAGTTGTTAGGATGAGCCAGCTGGCTAGAGCTCGACCGGCACCCATTCGTCATGGTTGCAGATAAAGGCCTCGGGTTTCTCTACGCTAAAGAAGACGAGCGTGGGGTCGTTAGGCCCCTCATAGTGCTCGCTCAAGCGCTCAAGATGTTTCCATCCCGCCTCGCGCATATCGGGAGCGGCCTGGTCATCCAAGCCGACACGCCCGCGCAAGATGAGCCAGCCATGGCCCGGCCACCAACTCGTGGCCTAAAAACGCTGATTTTGCAGCAGCTCTTGCCACACGTCTTTGGTGCGCGCCGTCACAAACCACAGCTTACCGTCCTGAATCTGAGCAAACGAAAATGGGCGTACATGTGGCTGCCCGTCTACGCTCGTCGCCAAGTACCACGCCGGCACCGACGTCAGATACTCCAAAACCGTATTCAATCCGTCCACGTTTCCTCCTGTCGCCTGACCAGTCTTTTTGGAATGGGTAGTCAATTTGGGAAATTAGAGCCCCAGGCGCTCCTCGCTGCCGTCGATATCACAGAAGCGCGCGGCAATGTTGCGGACCGAAAAGAAAGCAAGGCGGCCGTCGTTGGCACTCTCGTGTTTCTCGCCAATACCCACCATGTGCTTAAAGCCTGCCTGGCGCACCTTGTCGCTCACGGCCGCATCATCCTCGAGCGCGGCCTCGCCGGTCAACACGATCCAACATTCCCCCGGCTTCCAGCCCGAGAGCTCGAACTTGGGATTCGCACTCAGCTCCGCCCACACGTCCTTGTCGCGCGACGTGCAGAACCACAGTTTGCCGTCATCGACCATGGCAAACGAGAACGGCCTTACGCGCGGCTGATGCCCGTCGCTCGCATCGGTCGTGGCAAGATACCACGCCGGAATGCGCCTGAGATACGAACAGGCGCGCTCGAGCTGAGCCATGCGGTCGTTGTCGGTCATAGGGACCCCTTTCTTGCGCTCGAATCGCGCCTAAACAAGTTGAAGATTGATGACGATGACGCAGATGAGCAACAACGCCGTCACCACCGCCGCCAACGCATCGCCGCGGCCAAATGCAAGCGCATGCAGGCGCGTGCGGCCCTGCTCGCCGTGATAGCAGCGTGCATCCATGGCAGCAGACAGCGTCTCGGCATGGCGGAACACACCCGTGAACAGCGGGATCGCCACACTGCCGAGCATACGCACGCCGCCGAGCGGGCCTCCCGTCACGCGCGCACCGCGGCTCGCCTGCGCATCGGCCGTCTGCTTCATCTCGGTGGCAAACTGCGGCATAAAGCGCAACGCGATGCCCATGATCATGCCGAGCTCATGCGCGGGGAGCCCCACGCGCGCAAACGGTGCGAGCAGACGCTCAAAGCCCGCGGTGAGGTCGAGCGTAGGCGTGGTGAGCGTAATGGCGCTCATGCCGGCCATCATCAGGGTCAGGCGACACGCCATAAAGGCGGCAGAACGCAGTGAGCCCTCGCTTATCTGCAGAAAGCCGAGCTGCCACAGGATGCGCCCACTCTGATCGGTAAACAAGTTGAGCACCGCGACCACGACGACGATTGCCAGCAGCGGCGCCATCGATGACAGGACGCGACGAGCCGGCACCCGGGACACGGCATAGATCAGCACAACGAAAATTGCGACCGGTGCCAGTCCGCGGAAGCCGCCGACGGTCAGCGTCGTGATCAGAAACACAAAGCCCAAGAGCAACTTAGTTCGCGGGTCTAGGCGGTGGATCGCACTATCGCCGGGATAGTAGCTGCCAAACGAAAACGCCTCCATTAGCAGCCCTCCTCTCGCGCAACCGTCTTGGATTTAGCAATGTCCGCGACGTTAGAAGGACCGCCCGAGCGACCGATTAGCAGGTCCACCAACTCGTCTGCCAGCGACTCAACCGTATAGAGGCCGTCAAAGCGCAGCGGCACGCCTGCCTTCGCAAGCGCCAGCGCCATGCGCTGGGCAGCGGGGACACCCAAGCCGATCGATTTAAGCTCATCCGCATGCGCAAAAACCTGCGCGGGGGTTCCCTCGGCAAACACCGCACCTTCGTTCATCACGACGATACGGTCGCAGCAATTGGCCAGGTCATCCATACTATGCGAAACCATGACAACGGTCAGGCCATCGCGGTGAAGTCGATCGATAAGCTCAAGGAAATCCCTGCGCGCAGCCGGATCGAGCCCCGCCATGGGTTCATCGAGCACCAGGACTTCGGGCCCCATGGCGAGCACACCGGCGAATGCCACACGCCGTTGCTGACCGCCCGAAAGCTCGAAGGGACTCTTGTCGCCGACCGTGGAAAGGTCGAGGCCCACGCGCGAGAGCGACGACTCGACGCGACGGTCGACTTCATCTTGCGGCAAGCCAAGGTTGTGCGGGCCAAACGCCACGTCCTGCGTCACGGTTTCGGCAAACAGCTGACGCTCGGGATATTGAAACACCACGCCGACCTTGGCCTTAACCGCGGCGGCGTCTTTCTTGTTTGACAGATCGAGCCCCAGTGCGCGAACGAATCCCTCCTGGGGGCGAATCAAACCGTTGAGATGCTGGACCAGCGTCGACTTACCCGAACCGGTATGACCTGCCAAGCCCAGGAACTCGCCGCGACGCACCGTCAGCGATACATCGCGCAGCGCCCACGGGCTGCTGGGGTCGTTTCCCCAGAGAGCCTGTTTGCTCGATTTGCCCGCAGTGGCCGAGCGCTTGCGCCATCGACGGCGCTCGCGGGCACTCAGCGAGTAACTATGCGAGAGGTGCGAAATCTCGATGACGGGCTCCGACACGGCTGTCCCGTCGGTTGCAGAGGAGACGTTGTCGAGCACACGAGAATCGGATGCAGAAGGCCGCCCTGCGGTGTCTTCCCCACTCCGGTCGGCATATACCTGCGCAATCTCGGCGACCATATCCGCCTCGCGCACCTGCGCATGAACGGGCACGCCCTTCGCACGAAGTGCCATGCCCAAGCAGCACGACGCCGGCATATCCAGGTTGAGCTCCACGAGCCCATCTGCCCGCGTCAGAATCTCCTCGGGCGTACCGAGCATGGCAACGCGCCCCGCCCGAAACACCGCGACACGATCGGCCTCGGCGGCCTCTTCCATAAAGTGCGTAATCATCACTATGGTCATGCCGCGTTCGTGCAGCACGTGACAGGCCTTCATAAGGCCCTTGCGCCCGCGCGGATCGAGCATCGAGGACGCCTCGTCCAAAATGAGCACGCGCGGTTCCATGGCGAGCACACCGGCAAGCGCCACGCGCTGCTTTTGACCGCCCGAAAGTGCATGGGTCTCGTGGCGCTCAAAGCCCACCAGGCCCACGCCCTTCAGCGCCTCGCGTACACGCTGCGCAATTTGTGCCGATGGCACGCCAAGGTTTTCGGGACCAAACGCAACGTCATCTTCGACAAGCGTTGCCACCAGCTGGTCATCGGGATTCTGGAATACCATGCCCGCGGTCGAACGAATGTCGTAGACCAGCTCGGGGTCGGACGCATCCATGCCATCGATGCGCACCGTGCCGGCATCGGGCTGCAGCAACGCATTCAGATGCTTGGCAAACGTCGACTTGCCCGACCCATTGCCACCAAGGATGCAGAAAAACTCGCCATCCTCGATGTTCAGATCGATGCCGTCGAGCGCTTTCGCAGCGCCGTCGTAGCTAAATGAGATGCCCCGACACTCAATCATGCGCGACCTTTGACCTGATCCTTTTTAGGCGTGATGAGGTTGGAGACTGCCTTATACACCGCCAGCGTCAACACCGAGTTAAGCACGGTCTTGATGAGATTGAACGGCAGCACGGCGGGAATCATGAGCGGGGCGATCACATCGACCGAGCCATACCAGAACCAAACACCAATAGTAAGGTTTGCGACCATAGACAACGCTGTAGCGGCAATAACGCCGAGCACTAGGCCAATCACGGCACCCTTATAGGTATGCATCTTCTGGTAGACGATAGCCGCGGGCAGAATATAACCCAGCGTAGCCACCAGGTTCATAAGCGCACCGACCCAGTCACCCGTGGTGAGCGCATGGATAACGATCGCCATGGCGGCAACAGCAGTGCCGGCGCCAGGGCCATACGCAAACCCGCACACCATCGCCGGCACCAGCGACGGGTCATACGTCAAAAACGGCGCCGAGGGAAGAATGGGCAGCTGCACATACATAAACAGGGCACCCAAGGCGCACATCAGCGCCATGGTAACGAGCTGTTTGGTGCTCCACCTATTCGTGTTCTCAAAATGAATATGCTGCGACTGTTCAGACATAAGATCACCTGCCTCTTTCATCCGGACTCTAACCGTTGGTACTGGGATCTCACCAGTTCAGCCGGCATGCGAACCAACACACACACGGGTCGCGGACTCATCGGCTCAAACACAGGCACCTCGCCTGCGCCACGGCACCCCTTTGGCACCGCCCGATTTACCGCCAGTGGGGAATTCCACCCCGCCCTGAAACAGCAATTGCAAGTGTAGCACGAGCAATCGTTCGCGCAAGTATGCCGAGGGTAATTTGCGGCGGAGATCATTTGCCGCAACAACCACGTTCCCCACCCATCCCAAAGTAACGCGCCTTTCGCGCAAAGCGCGAAACAGCGAAGGGGATACGTATCCCTATCGACCACGTCCTTCTCCGCCCGCCGACCTCAAGGCCGTAAACATAGGGGATCCGGGGGCGGGACGGGGTTTCTCTCCGGAACATTCCGCAGGACGCAAAGAGGCTCCGCAGCGCGAAGCGCGATGCGGAGCCTCTTTGCATGTCCGAGGACGTTCCGGAGAGAAACCCCGTCCCGCCCCCGGATCCCCGGTGGGAGTTCTAGACCTTGTCGGCCTTAGTACATACCGCCGCCCTGCTGACCAGCGGTGGCAGCAGCGATAGCGTCCTCAAGCTGAGTGTTCTTGGGCACATCGGAGACGGTAGCCTCGGTGATGAGAATCAGGCTGGCGACAGAAGCAGCGTTCTGCAGGGTGACGCGGCTGACCTTGACGGGGTCGAGGACGCCCATCTCGATCATGTCGCCCCACTCGCCGTTGGCAGAGTTGAGACCCTGGCCGGCGGGCAGCTCGGCAACCTTGTCGACCACGACAGCGCCCTCAAAGCCAGCGTTCTTGGCGATGGTGGCGACCGGAGCGGTCAGAGCCTTCTTGACGATATCGACGCCAATCTTCTCCTCGGGGTCGTCGATCTCGACAGCATCGAGCGCAGGAGCAGCGTCCATGAAGGCGACGCCACCGCCGGCGACGATGCCCTCCTCGACAGCAGCGCGGGTAGCCTGCAGGGCATCCTCAACGCGGTGCTTGATCTCCTTGAGCTCGGACTCGGTAGCAGCGCCGACCTTGATGACGGCAACGCCACCGGAGAGCTTGGCCAGGCGCTCCTGGAGCTTCTCACGGTCGAAGTCAGAGGTGGTGTTCTCCATCTCGCCCTTGATCTGAGCGATGCGGGCGTCGATGGCCTCCTTGGAGCCAGCGCCGCCGACGACGACGGTGTTGTCCTTGGAGATGGTGACGGACTTAGCGGTACCGAGCATATCAGCGGTGATGTCAGCGACCTTCACGCCCAGCTCGTCCAGGGCAGCCTGGCCACCGGTGAGGACGGCGATGTCCTCCAGGATGCGCTTGCGGCGATCGCCGTAGCCCGGGGCCTTGACGGCGCAGACGTTGAGGGCGCCACGGATCTTGTTGAGGACGAGGGTCGGCAGAGCCTCGCCATCGATGTCCTCAGCGATGATGAGCAGGCCACGGCCAGCGCGCTGGACAGCCTCGAGAACAGGCATGATGTCCTGGACGCTGGAGATCTTCTGGTCGGTGATGAGGATGTACGGATCCTTCATCACGGCCTCCATGCGGTCGTTATCCGTGACGAAGTAAGCGGAGACATAGCCCTTGTCGAACTGCATGCCCTCGACGGTGTCGATGGTGATGTCGAACGTCTGGGAATCCTCGACGGTGATGACGCCATCCTTGCCCACGACCTCCATGGCCTCGGCGATCTTCTCGCCGACCTCGGGGTCACCGGCGGAGATGGTACCGACGGAAGCAATCTGCTCCTTGGTCTCGACCGGCTTGGCCTGCTTCTTCATCTCGGCGACGGCGGCGTTGACGGCCTTGTCGATGCCGCGACGGATGGCCAGCGGGTTGGCGCCAGCGGCGACGTTGCGCAGACCGTCGTTGACGATGGCTTGAGCGAGCAGGGTTGCGGTGGTGGTGCCGTCACCCACGGTGTCGTTGGTCTTGGTGGCGACCTCCTTCACCAGCTGAGCGCCCATGTTCTCGATGTTGTCCTCGAGCTCGATCTCCTTGGCGACAGAAACGCCGTCGTTGGTGATGGTCGGAGCACCGAACGTGCGCTGCAGCGCAACGTAGCGGCCCTTGGGGCCCATGGTGACGGTAACGGCGTCGGCCAGAGTGTTGACGCCCTTGGCAAGCTTAGCGCGGGCATCGGTGTTGAACGTAATGTTCTTTGCCATGGTAGGTAATCCTCCAAAAGAAATGTGACTCGCGTCGCCGCTTCCGAGTCCTATGCGGCGGGCGCGTTCAAAGACGAATCAGAGATTCTGACGAGACTAGGCCTCGACGACAGCGTAGATGTCGTCGGCGCGCATCAGCAGATACTTCTCGCCGTCGACCTTGACCTCGTTGCCACCGAACTTACCATAGATGACAACGTCACCGACCTTGACGTCCATGGGGATGCGCTCACCCTTGTCGTTGACCTTGCCGGCGCCAACGGCAACGATGGTGCCGCGCTGCGGCTTCTCCTGGGCGTTGCTGGCGATATACAGACCAGAAGCGGTCTTCTGCTCGGCCTCGTCGGGCTTGACCAGAACACGATCTGCAAGCGGCTTCAAAGACGACATGCTTGTTTCCTCCTTTTTGGGCCGCGCGGTTATGCCGCGCGAATTAACCCTTTTTGTTTGCGTACGCGTTGAATGGTACCCACGAATGGCGGGTTATACAACACGGAGTCAAAAAATCTTATTTTTTGGCACTTAGATTTTCTGAATGCCGGGGGATAACTTAGCGATGCCTCCCGTGTGGCTCCGGAGGGGCGGGGCATAAGGTTTCCTGCTCGGGCAGTCCTGCTCGCACGAAGGCCACATTAAGTGGCCTTCGGCTCGTGCGGAACTCGCGATAAACCTTATGCCCCGCCCCTCCGGAGCCACACGGGAGCCAGGTTAACTAATTCGGTCCCGGCATTCAGAAAAGTCAGTGCAGCAAAATGGCGATGCGGATAGCGACATGTGCATGGTTTTCGCTGCGCGCACGGGTCCCCTGGGGAGCACCGTGCATTTTTGGGAGTATTCAGCAGGCCAGGGTGGCTGCATACGCGCCGGACATACCTTATTGGTCCCAAGAACGCCTTCAGCGGGCGGTTTTGGTCGGTGGGCAGACCCCGTTGGGACAAATGGGCGTACTTCGCGCCGTACCGGAGCCCAAAATGACGTCAATCTCCGTAACGTTACTCAGCCGCAGCGGCACCGGCAGAGCTCGCGGTGCTGAATACTCCGTTTTTTGCACGGCCCAGGCGGGGGTACATCAGGGCCGGAAAGAACATCTCAGCTTTTTTATGCAATCTGCAACTGGAAGTATGCAAAACACCATGAGGTTTCACTGCTGATGTCCAAATTGAACGCACGGAGCAGCACCTCAACCCCGCGCCCAAATCCAACAGAGCAGGGACGCACATGGCGGATCCTCACCGAAACGCAAACGCGGCTCGAGCGCCATCCCAAAATAAGCTGCCCGAGCCGCGTTAAACGGTAAGACATGAATACTTAGCGCTCGTAGATCAGGTTGCCGGCTAGGTAGGTGGCTTGGACTTTGGTGGCTTGGAGTTCTTGGGGGTCGATGGTGAGTGGGTTTTGGTCCAGGACTACCAGGTCGGCGTATTTGCCGGGTTCCAGGCTGCCGAGGTTTTGCTCGTCGCCCGCTGCATAGGCGCTGCCCAGGGTGTAGTTGCGCAGAGCCGTTGCCGCATCGATGCGCTCGCTCGGCAACCAGCCGCCCTCGGGCCAGTGGCTTTTGGGGTCCTGGCGCGTGATGGCCGTGTAGAGCACGTTCATGCTGGTAACGGGCGTGATAGGGCTGTCGGTACCGAAGGCTTGGCGAATGCCGCGCTGCTTATAGGTTGCGAACGGCCACATGATGCGGCTGCGCTCCAGGCCCAGATCGCGCTCCGGTCCACCCGGATCGAGCGTAATATGGCAGGGCTGGCTCGAGGCGACCACGTTGAGCTTGCGCAGGCGGTCGATGTCCTCGGGCAGAAGGTTCTCTAGGTGCTCGAGCGTGTTATGGCCGTGCTGGGGCAGGCCGTACAGGTCGGCCGCTTCCTCGAAGATATCCAGCGCGGCATGAATCGCACCGTCACCAATAACGTGGATGCGTACGGTATGACCGCGCTCCGCGGCCGCCAGAACCAGTTTGCGCATGCGCTCAGCCGGGACCGTCAGACGGCCCCGGTCGCCCGGGAAGCGCGGATTGGTATAGGGCTCGGTGAGATATGCCGTGTGTTCGCTCGACACGCCATCGAAGAACTGCTTAAAACCTGGCGCCGAAAGCAGCGCGTTGTTCGCGTAACGTACCTGGAGCTCTTCTAGACGCGACTGGTCATCCAGCAGCGTGGGGAACAGATGGGCACGAATGCCCAGCTTGCCGGTCGTCTGCAGCTTGTCGTAGACATCGTCGCGGATAAAATCACAGCCCAGCATGGGCATGAGCGACATATCGCAGATCGAGGTGATGCCCTGCTCGGCCATGCGCCTCATTTGATCGGCGTAAGCGCTTGCGATGCGATCTTCGCCCAGCCACTCAAGACAGCGCGGCAACAGCTGCATGGCAGCCGCTTCGTGAGCAATGCCCGTGAGCTCGCCGTTTGCGTCCTTGTCGTAGCTGCCGCCCGCCGGCGGCTCGCTGTCGCGCGTGACGCCGAGCGCCTCGAGTGCGCGGCTGTTGAGCCACAGCGTGTGGCCGTCGCCCGAATACATAACGCAGGGACGATCGGGGAATGCCGCATCGAGCGACGCCTTGGTAGGATGCTCGGGCGGGTCCCAACGGTAGTCGCGCCAGCCCTGCGTCACAACCCAAGCGTCGTCGGGCAGGTCCTGGGAAAACTCGAGCGCGTGCTGTACCAGCGCCGCCTCGGACGTGCCCATATCCATGAGCATGTACGGCGAGGAACCGACCGAGGTATGGAAGAAGTGCAGATGAGCGTCATGGAAACCGGGGCAGACAAACTGCTCGCCGTAGTCGAGAACCGGCGTGGCGGCGGGAGCGGCGGCGATCACGTCATCGGGCTTGCCGACTGCGACGATACGGTCACCTGCGATGGCAATCGCCAGCTCACGAGCAGTATCGATGCCGTCTTGCGCGGTAAAGACGTTCTTGGAGCGGATAATCCGATCGATATGTTGCATGGGCATCCCCATCTCTGGCAGGAAATTCAACACCCCCGAGTGTACTCCCCCGTCTCGGTTACAAAATGCCAAGCGGCAAACGGCAGCTTTGCCAGCCCTAGCGGCAGGTGGCATACTGGAGAGAGCCTGTACGATTTTGCGATCAACCCAGCAAGGAGCAAATCGATCATGACGAAGACCAAGGCACAGCAGATTATGGCGGCGACCGAGGCTCGCGCGGCAGACGACGTCACCGCGGCCATCCGAGATATCGCCGCCGAGTTTGAGCCCTATATCATCAAGCAGCGCCGGCACTTCCATAAGCATCCGGAGCTGAGCCTCGCCGAAGAGCGCACAACCTCCGACATCGCCAACCAGCTCGACGCCATGAATATCCCCTATGAGCGCCCCCTTAAGACGGGCCTGGTGGCGACCCTCCGCGGCACCGCACCCGACGCCTACCGCGAGGACGGCACGCCGCGCCGCCGCATCCTGCTGCGCGCGGATATTGACGCCCTGCCCGTCACCGAGCAGACCGGCGAGGAATTCGCCAGCGTCAACGAGGGCTGCATGCACGCCTGCGGCCACGACTGCCACATCGCCATGATGCTCGGCACGCTGCAGATCCTGCGCCATATGACCGACGACATCCACGGCGAGGTCCGCATCGTCTTCCAGCCCAGTGAGGAAAACGGCCAGGGCGCCAAACTCATGATCGGCACGGGCGTGCTCGACGGCGTCGATGGCGCTTACGCCGCGCACATCTGGAGCGAGGTCGACGCCGGCACCGTAAGCTGCGAGCCCGGCCCGCGCATGGCCAATACCGACTGGTTCCGCATCGATGTCCGCGGCACCTCGTGCCACGGCGCCATGCCCCAGCGCGGCCACGACGCCGTCATGGTTGCCGCCGAGATCGTCAATGCCCTGCAGACCATCGTCTCGCGCGAAATCAGCCCCTACGAGCCGGCCGTCATCACCGTCGGCGAGCTGCATGGCGGCACCGCGCGCAACGTTATCGCCGGCACGGCCTACCTCGCCGGCACGGTGCGCACCTACGGCGATTCGACCCACGAGGAAATGCCGGAGCTTATGCGCCGCATCGTGGAGCATACTGCGGCCGCCTTGGGCGCCGAGGCAGAGCTCACCGACTACACCATCGCCAACTACAAGGTCGAAAACGACGCGGGCTCGAGCGAGCGCTGCCGTCAGGCTGTAATTAAGTGTCTGGGCCCCGCCGGCCAAGGCCATTATCGTGGCACGCTTTCGGGCGAGGATTTTTCGGAGTACCTGCGCCGCGTACCGGGCGTGCTCGCCTTTGTAGGTACGCGCAACCCCAAGATTGGCGCCACGTACGCCCAACATTCCTGCTTTTACAAGATCGACGAGAGCGTGCTGGCCAAGGGCTCCATGGTGGCAGCCCAGTATGCTATCGACTTTTTGGCCGAGCCCACGCAAGAGGAGCTCGACGGCCCCGCGATTACCGCGGTCGCCGAAACCAACCCCGACTTGGCCGCCAAGCTGCGCTCTGCCAAGGCCACGGCCGCTGAGGCGCGCGACGCCATGCACGATGCTCGCACCGCCCGCCATGCTGCAATCAAGGGCATCCACGATGCGCGGGCTGCCGCTCGCCACGAGGAAAAGCGCGACGAGTAGCCGTCACGCCCATCCATAACAGCCTGGCTAAAGCAAAGCGGGGGCGGACGTTATCTCAACGTTCGCCCCCGCTTATGTGTCGACCGTTTTTCTAGCGCGTCCTCCGTCACGCCAGGTAAGAGCGAAGGATGGTGAGCCAGCGTGGGGGTTCGAGGTGGATGATATCGTCGGGAACTCCGGCGGGCGCATAGCCGCCAAAGAGCAGACCGGCATCTGCCGGATTGATGAGGCGCACGATCCATACGACGACGACCAGCACGCACAACACGGTGACCGCACTGTCGATACCACGCTTTAGCTTGCTCGATGCCACCTCCTCGCGCACGAACGCGAGCACAAACGCAATCGGCACCACCCAAAACAGCGGATGGTAGGCAAAGGCAGCCGCATAATCGAGGCGCAGCGCCGCCAGCCACGCCCTCGTCATGCCGCATCCCGGACAAGGAATGCCCGTCATCAATCGAAAAATGCAGCCAATGTCGAGCAGGTAGAGCGCGAGCCAGGCGACAAAGAGCGCGCCGGTGCAAAAAAGGGCGCGGCGAAGGAGCTCTGCCGTGCCCCTATGTCCCTGGGAGCTGTTCACGCCGCCCTTATTGTTAGGCACGAGCGCCAAGGCGAGTGTTGTAAGCCGTTGCCATGGCATTGGTATTATTGATGACGATGTTCATAGCGAAGATGGGACCAAGGCCGCACAGGAGCGCGCCGAAGATCTGCCACAGAAGAACGGTGGTGCCGTTTTCCTGGAACACCAGGCCGTAGCGAGGAGCGTTGGCCTGCAGGCGGTTGCCAATCTTGTAATACCAGTAGTACGCGTAGAAGCCGCAGGTCACAAACGATAGAAGGATGAATTCCGCCAGACCCGGCGTGTAATCGCCGTCATCCTGACACAACGTGTTGACGTCGCGTGCCAAGCAATACAGGAAGTAGAACGAATAGATACCGCAGGTCACAAGAGAGAGCAGCAGCCAGCCGATCAGGCTGCGGTCAGCCTTAATGGGGCCATAGCCCATCGGAGCGGATGCGGACTGTTGGGCGTATTGACCGGTGTACTGCTGCTGAGGCTGGGGCGCGGGCTGAATAGCCTGGGCCGGAGCGGGCTGGGGCTGCGGGGCCGCAGCGGCAGAAGCGGCACCAACGGCGGATCCGCAAACAGGGCAGAATTTGGCATCATCCGAAATGGGAGAACCACAAGTGGGACAGAACATGAGCCTCTCCTTTTCCTAAGGCGTCGCACGCCTTCAAACCTTACACGTCTACGTTCTCAACAATAGCCGCGACGTTGTTGCGCAACATTGACCAATTTCCGAGAAATTTTGCTGCAACCGTTTTCCCAGGCATTTTCTTGCTTTCGCAGTAGAAAAAGGCACCCCGGGCTCAGTTGCCCAGGGCGCCTCGACCGGCTATTCGGTTTGATTGTTTTCGGCAGCAGGATTATCGCCCGGCTCATCCGCCGGCGTGGCAACGGCATCCCAATCGGGCTCCGCAGGCGTCGCCTCGGACGCCGGTGCGGGGACAGGAGCAGGTGCCGGGGCAGGGGCAGGCGCGGGTGCCGGGGCAGGTGCAGGCGCGGGTGCCGGGGCAGGCGCAGCACCAGTGGCTGCCGTGGGATTGAATCCCGCAGGAGCAGGCTTCTTCTCACCCGGGAGCACAAAAGTCAAAACGTCGTCCTTGTCCTCATCGGCCCATTCGCTTGCATAACGTGCAGCCCAATAGCCAACGGCACGGTGCTTGAGCATCTTGCCAAAGACCGTAAGGAACACCGTGACGAATGCAATCAGCACCAGGAACAATACGAGCGTGACACCACCGGCGGTAACAATCGCCTCGATACCCGTGGGGCGATAGTAATAGCCGTACGCGCCAATTCCGGCGATGGCACCAAAGACAGCTGTCAAGATCCACGTAATGGCGTTGGAAACCAGGCCCGTCAAAAACTCGGGAAGGAACGAAGCACAGAACAGCTTGGTCTTGTTGTGCTTAAAGGCCGCCCAAACCTTATCGAGCGAAAACGCGCTCTCGACGCGACCGGTCACCGCAAAGTGCATCACGGCGATGTCGGCGAACATCTTAAAGAAGACACCCAGAATCGCCGAGGCAATCAGAGCCAGGACAAGCAGGCCGAGCGAACCGAACAGCGCTGCCTCGAGTGCATAGGAGCCGTAATAAGAATACGAGCCCGCGGCGCCAATTACCACGCCCTCCACCAGCGAAAGCACTACACCGATAACGGGAATGGCAGCGATAACCTCGAGCACCACCGAGATGACGCTCGAAAAGACTCCGAGACCAAACGACGTGGAGCGCATGAGTGGACGGTCCATGCCGTCATCGACCTTGAGCGAAAGATCACGTCCCCACTCAATACCAAAGCCGGAACCGCACACGCTCGCAATGCAAGCTGCCAAAAAGCCGATGGCAGCCGCAATGCCGCCAATAACGGGAATAAACAACACGAGCACCGACACAACGCAAATCAGCGCCGGCAAAAACGCGATTTGGCATACACGCTGAAGCACGCCTGGAGTCTTTGTCATATCTTGGAACGCCTGAGCCGTGCAGCCCTTTGGCGCATTCGCCACGGGCGGTTGCGGAACAAACTGCTGAGGCTGAGGCTGACCCTGAGGGGCGGAGGCTGCAGCGCCGGCATTGGGGGCACCGCACACGCCGCAGAACTTGTCGTTATCGCCCATGGGGGCGCCACACTGCGAGCAGAACATCGAAATCATCCCTTCGTATCTTGAGCGAGTCACCTGGATCGCAAACGATGTCTTTGGCATCATTATCACCCAATGTGAGTTCAAATACTCAAAGATGACCGATTTGCAAGGTACACGGCGCCAGCAGGCGGTTCGTTGAATGCGTTCGCGCTAGTTCGTACCGCGGAAACCCTTGCCGACGATCTCGGAACTGTCGACAATCGTGATAAAGGCACCCGGATCGACTTCGCGCGCATAGCGGCGCAGCTGCACGGCCTCGCGACGGCTCAGCACGCTCATGATCACCGTCACGCACTTGCCCGAGAAGGCACCGTAGCCGCGACAGATGGTCGCCGTACGGTTGAGATGCTTGACGATAAACTCCTCGACCTTAAGGGGCTCGGAACAAATGACCGTGCAGACCTTACGAAGGTGAATGCTCTCGATGGCCTTGTCGACCACGAGCGTCTTGGCAAACAGGCCGAGCACGCAATACAGGCCGACACGCGGACCATACAAAAAGGCCGCGATGGCCACGATGCCGATATCAACCAACAGCAGCGCGCGGCCAATCTCGAGCGTGGTGCGGCGCTTGAGGATCATGGCGAGGATGTCTGTGCCGCCCGTCGAGGCGCCAATATCAAAGACGATGGCGCTGCCGAGCGCCGGCAGTATCACGGCAAAGCACAGGTCGAGCCACATATCGCCCGTCATCGAAACATCAGTCGGAATAAAGAGCTCAAAAAACGAAACATAGGCGGACAGCGCAAACGAGGCGAAGACGCTCCACAGGATTGCCTTGCGCTCCAAAAAGATAAAGCCCAAAACGACGAGAACCGCGTTGATAATCCACATAAAGACGCCGACGGGCAGGGTCGGGAACAGCGTGGACAGAATGACCGACACGCCCGAGGTGCCGCCAAAAGCAAAGTGATTAGGGGTTTTAAACGCAACGATGGCAAAGGCCGTAAGAATCAGGCCCAGATTGAGCTCGGCGAAAAAGCGCGGGAAGCCCGGCTCCTGGCTGCGCTTTTGGCCGGCACGCTCGCCGCGCTCAATATCGGTGCGATCAACCACGCGCTCCATCGGCACCACGGGAGGACGATGCACCTCCTCGGCAGCTCGCGATGCCGCCTCTGCCGCGGCAGCCTCAATTGCCCATGCCTGGCTTTCTGTTTCGTGCTCGTCAGCCATTACGGCAACCCCTCGTTAACAATTTGGAAACAATGCGCCCATTAGGGTAACGCGGAACGCGACGATTGCAACCCCTAGTTAGACGAGCGGTATGCCTACATCGGGGGCATACAAATAACGGCCGGCCGCACATACATCCGTGCGACCGGCCGTTTGACGTTTTCGCAGATAAAACCTGCCAAAATAAACCTGTCCCTTTTTGGCAGGTTACCTTTTTGGTAGGCTACTCGTGCTGGTTGGTGCGGTGCTCGTACTCCTCGGGGGTGATGACATCCTCGATGCGCAGGTTGACGCCCGCCACCTCAAGGCCGGTCATCGCAGCCAGACGCTCGGTCACGCGTGCCTTAACGTCGTCGAAAATCGCGGGCGCGTAGGCGCCGTACTCGATAATGACGGAAATGTTGACGACCACGCGGTTGTCATCGGTGACCTCGACCGTCACGCCCTTGGTCAGATTCTCGGCACCAAACTGCTCCTGCACAAAGTGCATGAGGTTGCCCTTCATGCCCAAGACGTGCGGCACCTCGCGGGTGGCCATAGCGACGATCTTCTCAATCACACCGTTGGAATAGGTCAGCGAGTCCTCGGACTCGTCTGTTTCCTCATCGTCCTCGTCCGCATCGTCGGCGGGTTCGGCCTCGACGAGCGCCTCGTCCTCGAGCGTTACGTCCTCGGCCTCGGCGGTGACGGTCTCGTCTGCCTCGAGCTCGGTATCGGCCACATCGACCTTCGTGTTAAAAGCCATGGTTCCTCCTTATGCCCACCGCACACGCGGCGGTCGAATACATACTAGCGGCCGCTAAACAGACGACCGAAGAAGTTGACGATCCCGTTCTCGCCGTCACGGATCTGGCCAATCACGGCGCCGATCAGTACAAAGAAAGCGATGACGAGCGTATCCCACAGGCCGAGCGTGAGCACCAGCACGGCGAGCACAAAACCAGCGACGGCTCCAAGCGTGGTGTTGGGATGACGGACGGCATAGCTCCAGATGGCTGCCCCCGTACCCTTGATGAGACCCATGGCCTCATCAAAATCATTGGCGACCGCGTCATGCGACTCGGTACCCTCCACCTTGGGATCGACGACCTCGCTAGCCGGCGCGGCGCTCTGATCGATAGTCAGGCGCGGAGTGCGGACGGTCTTGTCTTGATTGGTATCACTCACCGGAAACCTCCACGGTCTGGACGGTAGTCTTGGACGGCAAAAAACGAACGCGTGCGGTCGTGCCCGGCGTGCCGAGCATGGTGTCGCAGGCCTCTTCGATACGTTGCTGCATCGCGGCTGCAAGGGAGGCCACATCCCGGTCGTCGAGCGCGATGGCGTCGACCTTAAAACGGACGCGCGATTCGTCGGAGCCCTGCACGCGCGCCTCGACATGCTCGACCATCACGCGGTCGTCGCGCTCTGCCGCGGTGCGAGCACACGAGGAGAGGGCGGCGAGCGTGACCTCGATATTACGCTCCCCCGCCGGATGCACGCAGGACGGCTCGCGACGAGCAAACATCAGGCGAAAGAAACACACGAGCACGCCGAGCGCCACGACACCGCCGCACGCCGTAACAACGATGCGAGGCAGCGAATCGCGCATCAGCAGCATAAAGCGATAGGTATATGGCCCCCAAAACTGGCAGACCAACGTACCCAGCGCCACAACGGCGGCGACAAGATACACGATCGCCAGGGCTCGTTTGAGCACGCGCATGCGGCGCTCCCTTCAAATCTCGATCCAAGGAATGCAAAACGGTTCGCATCATTATAAAAGAGCCGGGTCCGGTGCTCTACGCACGCGGATCCGGCTCATCTATTCCACGAGGCTTGCATGCTCGCTTCATTATGCCCAGATATGCACGGCTTAACCCGTGCGGGCGCTACTCCTCCTCGAGGGCAGCGATGACTTCGTCGGTCATGTCCATGGTGCTGTAAACATCCTGGACGTCGTCGAGCTCCTCAAGACGGTCGATGAGGCGCTGAACCTTCTTGGCGTCGGCGCCGGAGACCTCGGTCGGGGTGGTCGGGACCATGGTGGTCTCGGAGCCCTTGACCTGGACGCCCTGCTCCTCGAGCGCCTTGGAGACAGCCATGACCTCGTTGGCAGTAGTCCAGACGATCCACTCCTCGCCGGCGTCCTCGTAGTCCTCGCCACCGGCCTCGGCGATGGCCATCATGAACTCATCCTCGTCACCGGCAGCACCGTTGGCGATCATGGTCTCCTTCTTGGCGTTCTCGTCCAGGATCTCCTTGGCGACGACGATCTGGCCCTTGCGCTCAAACTGGAAGGCGACGGAGCCGGAGGTGCCCAGGTTGCCACCAGCGTGGGAGAAGGCGGAACGGACATCAGCGGCGGTACGGTTGCGATTGTCGGTCAGGCAGTCGACGTAGACGGCGACACCGGCGGGACCGTAGCCCTCGTACACGATGTTCTCGTAGACGGCGGCGTCAGCACCCGAACCAAAAGCCTTGTCGATAGCGGACTTGATCTTGTCCTTAGGCATGGACTGAGCCTTGGCCTTGGCAACGGCAGCGGCGAGGCTGGCGTTGTTCTCGGGCAGCGGGTCACCGCCGAGACGGGCAGCAACGGTGATGTTGCGGCTGAGCTTGGAGAAGAGGGCGGAACGCTTGGCGTCCTGCGCGCCCTTACGATGCTTGGTTGTGGCCCACTTAGAGTGTCCGGACATACGTGTCTCCTATCGGTTTCGACCTAAAGCCCAGCGCAGATGCTCGGGCAATATAAACAAACGTCGTTATGATATACCTACTGGCCTGCGAGATAAACCCCAAAATGAAGGCGTCGTGATGATGACCCCTTTGGTGCAAAGAAACCTGACCCCAGTGCACCAAGTTAGGACCAGAGGAAGTCGCTGCGGGTGACGGTGGCGCCGATGGCGAAGGGCATACAGGCGATGACCGGATACAGGTAGCGCATGTAAGTCGAGCCGTTGCACGGGCCAATCAGGCACACGGCGAGCACGCCCAACAGCGGCACCCAGATCGCCAGCGCACGCCATGAATGACGACGCAGTAGATAGGCCACCACGACGATCATGATCCACACATAGGTGGCCGAGCTCATGGTGAGCGAGATAAACGGGACGCGTTGTACTGCCACGCGATACAGGTTGATCAGGTGGTCGCACCAGCGCACGACCTTGCTATCGACCGGATGGAAGTCAAAGTATTTGAGGTTATCGGGCTTCGCCATGATCTCGGCACTACGCGCCGTGCTGTAGACCCACGCATCACGGGCACTCGGATAAAAGTAGCCGTAGTAGTTATTGATGAGCGCCGAGATATAGCACTCGGGATCCTTTTTAAACATCTGGGCCCACACCTCAAAATAGGCCTTGATGTCATCCTGCGAGGCGTACTCGTTAAAGCAATTTTTGACGGCGTCGGACTTGTCGGGGTTGTAGCGGCGGCCCAGGTTCTCGTACTTGAGCACACGGTCGATCACGGCACGCTCTTCGTCGGTCACCGAACCGTCGCAAGGAGCCTCCACGATGGTGCCGTCCTCCTTAACCGTAGGGTTGACGCCCGAGTTAAGACCGTCGTGCTTTTGGACGAAACGAGCCGTCTGCTGGAACGGAATCGAGAGGATTTCGCGCTTGGAACCAGGCGTGATATCGTGCGCCGGCATAAAGACCTTGGTGAAGTACATATTAGAGGCAAGGCAGAGCGCGAGCACCGCGAGAACGCCAACCCAGCGGAAACGCGGGATGGTGCCCGAAGGCGCAGCACCAGTCTGCTTGGCTGCACGACGAGCCACATGCACGTCCCATACGCAAAACGCCGCCGCGATTACGCATGCCGCCAGGGGAAACACCAGGCCGCCGTTGCGCAGGAACGTGGAACCCATGGAGCCCAGAGCGAGCAGCAGCCAGTCGTGGCGCGCAAAGAGCACGGGGGCTTTCTCGCCCGCTCGCTCGACATTGGCATCGCGACGGGGCAGGCCGCATGCCACGAGCTTGACGGTCTGTACCAGCAGCACCAAGAACGCGTCGGCAAAGAGCACGTCTTTGGTGAGCAACGCCGCGTAGTTAGAGAACATCGGCATAAACGCAAAGAACAGCAAGATGACGCCGCGGACCGGCAGGCTCACGCCCAGCTTGCGCAGCGACGATATGGAATAGGCCATGCAGGCGGCCGTGATGACAAATTGGGCACAGGTGTAGATGGCAAGGCCCGCATTGGCGCTGTTGAATAGCGAAAGCCCCAGTTGCACACACGAGCCGATGATGGCCGTGTGCACCACCGGATGATGGCCGTTGAGCAGCACGTTGGGGTTAAGCAGGCGTAGGTAATCGCTCGTGCCGTTGGGGTAGTTGAACCATTGGCGGATCTGCGCGCCCGTATCTCCCATAAAGAGGCCGGGCAGCGAGGCGATAAGCGTGGGCGCCCAGACAATCATGAGCACAAGAAACGGCCCGACAAAAGGATGGACCGAGAGCACGGCGTGGGCAACACGCCACACGCGGCCAAAATGCGCCTCCGAAAACGGAATGCGGCGAGAGCTCAACCAATCCAAAAACTCAAAAGCCAGATAGAAGGCCACAATCGCCAAGAGCATCCAACCCGCGCCGCCAATCCAGGCGCAGATAACGCGTGCCTTGTCGCCCAGCACAGTCTCGGCCGAATCGGTAAGGTCGTAGCTACGGCCGAACACCATGCAGACGGCAAAGAACAGCGATGGCAGCACGACCGACGGACGCCAAGCGTCACCGCGACCAAAGAACACATAGCGAAACGGCAGCGTGAGCAAACAGGCAAGTGCGAGCAGCATCACTGCGTCGGTATGGCCGGCAAACGAGAGAAGTACCTCGTAGCACACATAGAGCGTACCCGTCGCCTTGGGATCGATCGCCAGGACCGCGTTACTCGACACCGGGGCGGGATCGATGGAAAACGCCGTGGTCGCCAACAGGGCGAGCACAAATGCGACGAGCGTCTGCTTGGCGGGATAGCGTTTAAACCAGACGATGCGAGCGGCATCGCGCGCAGCCGTTGTGGAGAGGTCGGAATCCTTCACAGTCCGAATAGCCTTTCTAGAAACCTGCCAAAAAAGAACAGGTTTATTTTGACAGGTTTTATCTGGGGAAACGTTACGGTTCTGTCATCGTTGCCCGGCAAAACCACCCCCAAGGTGCCTACCCCTTTGTGGTGGTATGTGGCGGCTAGGCATCGAGGTAGACGCGCTGGGGACGGTTGCGGCGGAGGGCAAAGATGACGAGCGCCAGGCCCACAATCACGAGCGGCAGGCTCAGCAGTTGACCCATGGTGATGACGCCGCCCAGCAGATAGCCCAGCTGGGCATCGGGCACGCGCACAAACTCAATGAGGAAGCGGACGATGCCGTAGCCCATCACAAACACGCCCATAAACGTTCCCTGAGGCAGCAGCGGTTTTTTGCGGCTGAGCACCTGCAAGATGCAAAAGAGCACAATGCCCTCGAGAAACGCCTCGTAGAGCTGGGAGGGATGGCGCGGCATATCGCCCGCGGTACCGCCAAAGATCACGCCCCAGGGCAAATCGGTCGGCTTGCCCCACAGCTCTCCGTTGACAAAGTTGGCACAGCGCCCCAGGCACAGGGCCAGCGGAGCACCGATAACGGCAAGGTCGGCGATGGTCCAGGCATCGAGCTTGTACACGCGGCACACGAGCACGCCGCCGATGATGCCGCCCACGAGGCCGCCGTGGAAACTCATGCCGCCTTCGTTGGTGGCAAAGATCTCGAGCGGATGTGCCCAGTAGTAGCCGTCGCCGTAAAAGATGACGTAGAACAGGCGGGCGCCGATGATAAGGCCAAAGACCACACCGACCACGACGCTCGTCAGGTCGTCGACCGTAATGTCGAAACCCCAGCGACGCTGCGTGCGATACATGACGACCGCCGTGAGCAGAGCTCCGACCACATAGGCCAAGCCGTACCAGTAGATGGTGATGGGCCCCGCCGAAATGGCGACGGGATCAAGCATATGGTAGAGGTCGTTGAGCATATCGGTCCCCCTGCTCCCTACATACAAATGCGGCCGCGGGCCTTTCGCTCGCAGCCGCATATTTGGGCGTGACGTCTATGCGGAGCACATCGCCCGCAGCTTTCGCATCTTAGAACGGCGCGTACTCGTCGTACAGGTCCTCGGCCTCGCCGGAAGCATTGACCTGCTCAACGCGGGTAACGCCAGGCACGTGCTCCTTCAGGATGCGCTCGATGCCCATAGACAGGGTCAGCGAGCTCATGGGGCAGCCGGCGCAGGCGCCCTGCAGTTCCAGCTTGACAACACCCTCGTCGTCGACACCCACATACTCCATATCGCCGCCGTCGGCCTGCAGGTTGGGGCGGATCTCCTCAAGAACCTTCTTAAGCAGCTCTTCGTTAACAGCCACAGGGGCTCCTTTCTCACAATAACGCGGGCGCGCCCGCGGACAGAAGCTATGTTACTACAGCCGTGTACCCGCTCACGAGCCGTCCATGCGCGCAGACGCGACTTTCACGAGTAGTCAATTTGGGACGGGGCTCTTTTGGCTGCCTTTTGTTGCCAGCTGGCGTTGCCACGCGCTACTGCTGAGCCTGCCCCTCGGTGCCGATGTGAACATCGACGATAACCTGGCGGTAGCTGATGCCGCAGGAGTCGAGGATGCGGCGGCTGATGCGTCCGTCATCGGTGTCGGCGTACTTGTTGTCCAGGTAGACAACCTCGCCCACGCCCACCTGCGCCAAAATCTTGGCGCAGTCGTGGCACGGGAACAGCGTGACGTAGACCGTGGAACCCTCAAGATCTTTGAGCGAGCCACGGTAGTTGAGCACGGCGTTTGCCTCGGCATGCACCACGTAGTTGTGCTTGTCCTGCAACGGGTCGTCGCTCGTGCCCCACGGGAAAAAGTCATCGTTGAGCGCCGAGGGCGTACCGTTGTAGCCCACCGAAAGGATGCGGTGGTTGGTGCTGGCGATGCACGCGCCCACCTGCGTGTTGGGGTCCTTGCTGCGGCGCTGCGCGGCGATGGCCACGCTCATAAAGAACTCGTCCCAGCTAATGACGTCCAGGCGCTTGCCTGACGAAGTTTGATGAAGATCGTCCGACATGGCAGACACCTCCGTAATCGCAATAGTTTGACCCATTGTAGCAGGTGAAAGGTGGGGGCGTTTATCCCACCGGCGCCCTCACCTTTACACGCGGCGGGGCTTTTGGTTGATGTGGTAGAGCTCGGCGAGACCCCGCAGCGTCAGTGCGTCGTCGACCGTCAGGCTGTGGCCGACCAACGCCGCGAGCGCCTCGGCATCATCGCCGGTAATGACGATGGGCACGCCATCCTCCCCCGCCGCCTTGGTCGCGCGCATCTCGGCAAGCACCATGTCGAGCATGCCGTCGATGCGGGCTACCTCGCCCAAGACCACGCCCGAGCGCATGGCCTCGCGCGTGTTGCGACCGATCACATGCGTTGGCGCCGAGGGCTCGACCTGCGGCAGGCGCGCCGCAGCGGCCGAAAGCGAGCGGGCGCCAAGTGCCAGACCCGGCGCGATGACGCCGCCGACAAAGGTTCCGCGCGCGTCGATGACCTCGATATTGGTCGTAGTGCCCAAGTCGATCACGATACACGGAGAGCCGTAGACGGCACGGGCCGCCACGGCGTCGGCGATGCGGTCGGGGCCGATCTCGGCCGGGTCATCGTAATGCACGGGCATACCGGTCTTGAGGCCCGGCCCCACGGTAAGCACGCGCCCCGTGCAGGTACGGGAAAGTGCTGCCTTCCACGGGCGCTCGAGCGCCGGCACCACGCAGCTCAGCACGGCCGCCGCGGGAACGAGTGCACCCGGCATGCCCGCATCGGCTGCCAATGCGCCCATGACCTGCGCGAGCCTCATGCGCGCCTCGTCTGCCGTAATGCTCGACGGCGTCGTGATCTCGCACGTCGCAAGCGGGCATTCCTGCGCCGCGGCCGAATCCTCGGCAAACAGGCCAAAGCGAATGAACGTGTTGCCCACGTCGACCGTCAATATATATGCGCACCCATTAAGCATCGTCGGCGCTCCTTTCGTCTGCCCAGCAGTATATCGCCTACCTAAACCAGTCATCCCAAAATGACTAGCTTGCGGCTATACTGGTGCGCGGTCGCGCGCGAGCTCACGCGGCGGCCCTTGGTAACCCGACTTCCCGCGCCGTATCCGTAGCGGCGCTCCCGGGGGAAGCGGATATACGCAAAGGAGTTCTATATGAGCAATCCCTCGAACCGCGCCTCGATGCGCGGGCAACTCACGCTGCGCGGCGTCGTCATCGGCGTCCTTGGCTGCGTGATTATCACGGCAAGCTCGGCCTACACCGCCCTCAAGATGGGCGCACTCCCCTGGCCGATCGTCTTCGCTGCCGTCATCTCGCTGTTCTTCCTTAAGCTCATGGGCAACGCCAGCCTCAACGAGGCAAACGTCACCCACACCATCATGTCCGCAGGCGCCATGGTCGCCGGCGGTCTGGCGTTTACCATCCCGGGCGCCTGGATGCTGGGCTATGCCGACCAGATCAGCTGGCTCGACATGTTTATCGTGGCACTCGCCGGCACCATCCTGGGCCTGCTGGCCACCGCGCTCATCCACCGTCACTTTATCGTGGACGCCGCGCTTGAGTTTCCCACCGGCAACGCCGCAGCTCAGACCTTGCGCGCGACCGAGGCTGGCGGCAAAACCGGCAAGCAGCTCTTTGGTTCCATGGCCATCGCCGGCATCTACAGCGTGCTACGCGACGCCCTGGGCGTGGTGCCCAGCATGCTGTGCACGCTCAACATCCCCGGCGTGACCTTTGGCATCTACAACTCGCCCATGCTGCTCTCCGTCGGCTTCCTCGTGGGCTTCGCCCCGGTCGCTTTCTGGTTTGCCGGCGCGCTGCTGGGCAATTTTGGCATCATTGTCGGCGGCACCGCTGCCGGTCTGTTTGACGTTGTGACTGCGCAGGGCATCGTCAAGTCCCTGGGCATGGGCCTCATGATGGGCTTTGGTGTCGCCGTCGTCCTCAAGGACATCCTGCCGCAGGTCGCCGGCATCGTCCGCGGTCTTGCCGCCGACAGCTCCACCGACACCGACGAGCAGTCGCTCATCTCGGGCTCCCTTAAGCTCGACGCCGGCATCATCGGCCTGGGCGCTGCCGCCATCGCCGTGATCATCGCCATCGTGCTTGACCTTGGCCCCGTTCCGGCCGTCATCGTGACGCTGTTCACCTTTGTCACCACCATCATGAGCGCACAGAGCTGCGGCCAGACGGGCATCGACCCCATGGAGATCTTTGGCCTCATCGTTATGCTCATCGTGGCTGCCTTTGCACAGATCGCTCAGGTCAAGCTGTTCTTTATCGCCGGCATCGTGGCCGTGGCGTGTGGCCTTGCGGGCGACGTCATGAACGACTTTAAGGCCGGCGCCGTGCTGGGCACCAACCCGCGTGCGCAGTGGATCGGCCAAGCCATCGGCGGCATCGTGGGCGCCCTGGTCGCCGCAGCCGTCATGGTCGCGCTCGTCACCGCCTATGGCCCGGACGCCTTTGGCCCCGACAAGAGCTTTGTTGCCGCGCAGGCAAGCGTCGTCGCCACCATGGTCTCGGGCATCCCGAGCGTGCCGTGGTTCGTTGGCGGCTTTATCGCCGGCATCGTCATGTACTGGCTCGGCATTCCGGCCATGATGATCGGCCTGGGCGTGTACCTGCCGTTCTACATGTCACTCACGGCATTCCTGGGCTCCTGCGTCAAGCTCGCCTACGACAAGTGGTCCGCCCACCGCGACGCCACCGCTGGTCTTTCTGACGAGGAGAGGGCTGCCAAGGACGCCGCCTTTCAGGAGCAGGGCCTGGTTGCCGCCAGCGGCCTGCTCGGCGGCGAGTCTATCGTCGGCGTTATCCTGGCGTTTGTCTCCGTGGGTCTGAGCCTGCTGGGCTAAGCTGAGCAGCTGCTCGACAGCAACCATATTTCCCACGATTTGCCCGGTCGGTAGCTTTCGCGGCTACCGACCGGGCTTTTTGATACCAACGCAAAGAAAGGCCGGCGCGCTGCGTTTAACAGCGCGCCGGCCTTATTGGTTTAGCTATCGAAGCGTTCCTACTATGAACCGAAGTTCGTTGCAGAATCTACGCCCGGATCGCTACATGTGCTTGCGACGACGATCGCCCAGCGTCACGCCCGCGGCCACGAGGGTGAAACCGCCGATGACGAACACCTCGCCCGCAAGCGCGGAATCATCACCGGTCTGGGCGAGCGCGGCAGGCGCGGCCTGTTTCTTGGCAACGGGGACCTTTGCAGCAGCCTGCGCAACCTGAGGCCTGGCCTGCGGCTCAGCCTTGGGATGATACTTGTCGTACTCGGCCTGTGCGGCAGCCAGGGCATCCTTGGCATCGCCAAGCTCGGCCAGCGCGGCGGCATAGGCGTCGTTGGCATCGGACAGCTTGGCATCGGCATCGCTCAGAGCAGCCTTGAGGCCAGCGGCGGCATCGACGGCGGCCTTATAGCGAGCGTAGGCAGCGTTCAGCTTGACCAGCTTCTCGTTGCCCGTCGTGCCCGCGGCAAGGGATGCCTTGTGGTCGACAGCCTCAAGATCGGCCTTGAGTGCCTCATCGTTGGCAAGCTCGGCCTTGGCCTTGACGATCTCGAGGTTCGCATCGACGACGGCTTCGTTGGCGGCCTCAAGCTGCTTCTGGGCATCGGCGACACCGTCTACGGCAGCGTCATAGACGGCCTTAGCGTCGTCGACCGCCTTCTGAGCGCCGGCGAAGCGCTCGAAGGCCTTGTTTGCGCGGGTCAGCTCACCCTCGGCAGCCTTGGCCTCGGCCTGCGCGTCGGACACAGCCTGCGTCTTGGCGGCAACTGCCTGCTTGGCGTCCGAAAGAGCGGTCGCGGCCTGGGCATCTGATGCCTGAGCCTTGTCAACGCCAGCCTGGGCAGTGTCGTCGGCCTTCTTGGCATCGTTAAGCGTGCCCTGCTTGTTCGCAAGGTCCGCCCTAGCGGCGTCACGCTTGGCAGTGAGATCCTTGACCGAAGCAGTGGCGTTGTCATACGCCTCGTTGGCCTTGTCGGACTTTGCCTTGGCGGCATCGCGGGCGCTGCGAGCCTTCGCCTTGTGAGCAGCGGCATCGGCCGCCTTCTTCTTGCTGTCAGCAAGCGTGGCGTTTGCCTTGTCGAGGGCCGCCTGGGCAGTAGCGGCCTTGCTCTTGGCGGCATCGAGCTTGGCCTGAGGCGTCTTGACGTCGATGCCCTTGAGTTTGGCTTCGGCGGCGTCGTATGCCGTCTTCGCGGCGGCGGTGTTGGACTTAGCCTTCTCGTACTCGCCCTTGGCGGTGTTCATGTTCGTGTCGGCCGCGGTATAGGCGTCGCGTGCGTTTTCTTGCTTATCCAATGCGTTAGAATAAGCCGTTCCAGCAGCCCCGAAGTTCTTCTGCGCCTCTGCCAGCTTATTCTGAAGCTGCTTCAGCTGCTCCTTCTGCTCCTGAGTGCCGCCTGCGTTGTAGGCAGAGTCGATGTAGTCGTTCACGAGCTTCTTGAACTCGGAGACCGTGAAATCGGCCTGGCTCGCGCTTCCGCTATAGTCGAAAACGGTTACCTCGGAATCGGTGTTCTTGCCGCTACCGGTTGCGATACCGATAGCGGTAGCACCGGCATCGATGATGTTGAGATAGTGCCCGCACTCTTTGTAGATGCTGTAGTAATGCTGGTAGATATAGTATGAATCATATCGATGGCTTCCAAGTGCGTCACCATACTGTTCGACGTACTTATCGAATGCCTTTTTCTCCTGGGTGTAGAGACCGGTATATGGCCAGCCAAGCGTATCCTCGGTCTCGCCTCCGGTGTATGCTCCACCGCCGCCTGCAAGATTCTCGCTTTCATCGAAATAGCAGTCCGAGTGTCCCCAGATGTTCGATGAATATGATGTATTAAGGGCGGCTGCCGCAGTCATGCGGAGGCTGACGCTAAGCTCCGACTGACCGTTCGCCTTGCGGAGGTTGTTCTGGGTATCGAGATAGGTCAGGGCGTTACGCATCTGTTCCAAGGAGAGCGGATTGGTGTCGCGAGACATGTCCTGATCGACGTAATTATCATACCAGTCCTGTTTCTCTGTCGTCCCCATGAGCATCGACGCGGCAGTACTTGCATTCGACTTCTGCGTGGCTGTGAACTGGCTGCCGCCGATGATGTAGTTCATGAAGCCGAACATGCCCTGGCTGATGACATTCTGGTCTACGGTCATGTTCGACTTGAGGTCGGCAATCTGCTGATTAAGCTTCTCGACCTCGGCGTTTGCGGCGTCGTATGCATTTTGCGCGTCGGTTACTTCAGCACGAGCCTGATCGAACTCGTTGCTCTTCTGCTGACGAACCTCGACGAGTCGGTCGTACTCCGCCTTCTTGTCGGCCTCGGTCTGCTGCGCCTGCTCGTATGCCGACTTCGCGGCGTCACGCTTACTGGCCGCGTCCTTGTACTCCTTGTTTGCCGCATCGTATGCAGTCTGGGCAGATGCCACAGCAGCGTTGGCGGCGTTGGCCTTCTCCTGCGCGGCGGTGGCGGTATTCTGGGCCGCCTGCAGGTTCGCCTGGGCGGTAGCGTCGGCATCCGTCGCGGCATTGAGCTCCGCCTGCGCGGTCTTGAGCTCACCAGCAGCAGCTTTCTTGGCGGCCTCAAGCGCACTCAGGTCAACACCCGTACCCGAGACGGCAGCATCGAGCGCGGCCTGCGCCTGGTCGAACTTCTGCTGGGCGTTATCGCGCGCGGTGGTTGCGGCTGCGAGAGCAGCGGCAGTCTCCTGCTTCTTGGCCTGGGCAGTCGTCAAAGCTGCCTCGGTATTCTGCTTTTCCTGCTGGGCGCTGGCCTCGGCAGCCTTGGCCTGGTCCAGATTGTCCTGTGCAGTAGCAACGGCCTTATTGGCGTCATCGAGCTTTGCCTGCGCGTCCTCGACGGCCTTCTTGGCGGCCTCGTACTCGTCCATACCCATGGCCTCGAGCTTGGCCTGGGCATCATCGAGGGCCTTCTTGGCCTCATCCTGCTTTGCCTTGGCGTCCTTGAGCGCCTGGGTCTTATCCTCGACACTCTTGTTGGCCTGTTCGAGCTGATCGTTCAGGTCGCCCAGCTTCTTCTGCTGCTGCTCGGTCTTTTCGACGGCGACTTTGAGCTCGTCAATCTTCTCCTGGAGCGCGGCGACTTCTGCTGCGTTCTGCTCGATTTCGTTGTCGCTCACAGCCTGCGAGGCCTGATTCTTTTGCTGCTGTGCCTGCTTTTGAGACTGGCCCGCCGCGTCGGCCTTCTTCTGAGCCGCATCGTAGGCGGCCTGAGCGTCCTTGAGCTGCTTTGCCGACTCCTCTGCCAGCTGGGCAGCCGTCTTTACGACCGCTTGGTTGCCGGCGGCAACGGTGTTCTCTACAGAACTACCCCCCCCCTGAACAGAATCGCCGTTATCTGCCGTCGGTGCGGCGATTGCCGCCAGCGGCGACATGAGCGGCTGAGCGATGAGGCCCGCCGTCAAAACGGTTGCGACGGCGCGGTTGGCAACGCCCTTGACGTTGACGGCCTTGGCCCGAGGCTCAAAGTGTTGTGGACTGTAGTTTGCCATGGCTTTCTCCCTTTGACACGGATGTATCCATACGCTTCAAAATGTAGGAGCTGATTTTTGAATTCTGTTGCGCAACATTGGTCACCAGCGGATTTTTTGAAATTCGCGCTCTCGTGCTTCACAATTTCGTCACATATGTAGGAGCTGGTGCATCATATTCTTGCGGGATCGAATTGAGCCTGTGATTTGTATTTGCTCCCGCGTCATCCACCCTATCGGATTCCGCATCCAACAGACACCCCGCCCGCCACGGTGTAGAGTTAAGACAACGGGCGCGTTGCGCGGCCCGTGCCAGAACGAGGTGAACATGGAACTCGATAACCAACAGCTCAAGCGCCTGCGCGAGCGTCATCATCGGCGTCACGGCATCCGCCCTGCCCATAGTGAGGCCATGGAGAACGCCACCCGCTTCCTAAAGCGCGCATTCAACATTCGCGAGGGACGCGCGCCCTATCACGTGATCCGCAAGCGTTTTGTAAACGGGGCGCGTCTGACTGGCTCCCACCTATGCATCCTCATCATCGCCATGTTGATCGCGAGCATCGGCCTCGATATCGATTCGGACATCGCCATCGTGGGCGCCATGCTCATCTGCCCGCTCATGGGCTCGGTTCTTGCCATGGCATACGGCATTGCCACGCTCGACCGCGAGATTACCGTCGAAGCCGTCGCCAGCCTTGCGCTGCAAATGGCCTTTTGCCTGGTCACATCCACGTTGTACTTTAAGCTCTCGCCCCTTGGCACCACCACGGCCGCCATTATCGACAATTCGACACCGACTGTCTGGGACCTCGCTGTCGCGCTCGCCGGCGGCTTTGCAGGCGGCCTGGGCAACTCGCGCGACCAGGAACCCGCCACGCTCATCGCCGGTGTGGCCGTGGCGACCGCGCTCATGCCACCCCTGTGCGCGGCGGGCTACGGCATCGCCATCGCAAGCGGGTCGCTGTTTCTCTCGGCGCTTTACGAGTTTGGCATCAACGTGGTCTTTATCGCACTGGCTGCCGAAGCCGTACTACTTCTATTGCGTGTGCCGCTCAAGCGCGACCTCAACGGCGACGGTATTGTGACTGCTGAGGAAAATGCCGAGGTCGACGAGCTGTCACGCAAGGTGCGCCGCCGCATTATTGTGGGCACGGTGATCTTTGCCATCCCCTGCATCGCTATGACCGCGGGGTCTATTGGCTCGGCGCAGGTCGGCGTGCAGGACGGCTACGGCGTCACCGAGACCACACGCGAGCTTGCCGCGGTGCTGCCGGGCTTTAAGGATTACACCGTCGCCGTCGAGACCTCGGCCACCGAAGGGGACGAGGAAGGCATTGTAGAGCGCGAAATCGTCGCCCACGTGACGACGAGCGAGACACTCGGGGCACACGACCGTCACGTCGCCCGCAAGCTCATCGACCTCAACGTGCCCGAGCTCGATCGCGTGGAGTTCGATGTGAAGTGATGCGGGATGTGAGATGGATGCGCGCACAGGCGCGAGTCGGAACGAGGCGCAGACGCGACGCAGGCCGCGAGCAAAAAAGCGGGGCGCGATTCATGTCCGTGCCCCGCTCGCTGTTTTATTGCCGTGAATCAACTGTCCGCATCGACATCGCCAGACTCCACCGTAAACGCCGGACCGGTACTCACCAGATAAAAACGGGTCACCCTGGTATCTCTAAATAGGTAGAGCAAGCCCTGATCGCGTCGGCGTGACAAGTACGCCACGTGGACCGTACCGAATTCTTCACCGTTTTCCTTCTTTAATATCAGGATGTTGGGGTCATCCGCACGCTTAAACTGCCCGTCTGTGCAGATTCCGTCTTGGTCGACCAGCTGCCATCGACAGTTGTCCTCCTCAAGAAAAGCCAGGGTTTCCCGACTCGTTTTATCATCCCGATAGTAACCATCAATGGCAAAGCCTTCGGAAGCACATTCCTGCATATAGGATGTTTCTCGACTTATAGCAAACAGCCCCGTAGCGCCAAAGAGCACAGCCAGGCAGACCACTGCAAGGGTTATCGAAATAGCACGGCGACCCATGTTAGCCCAACCGATAGTTATTTAACGGAGCGCGAAACATACCTGGAACCTCCGATATCAGGGGGAACGTCACCTATGGCCTGCCGGCAATCATATGTTTCCAACATCAAACCATATGGCTGCCACTCGCGGAGGGGGCATCGGCGAACGGCGTGTTTTCATACTCCATTGGTCAAACCTAAGCGCAGCGCTACAACTTGTACTTGTACACGCGATAGATGTACTTCTCGGCTTCCATCTCGTAGGTAGCGATGGGCAGTCCTCAGCGATCATCTCGTCGTTTGGCAGATAGGTCAAACTGTGCTGGCCCGCGTTGAGCGAATAATCGCCTTGAGCCTGCAGCAACTTGTCCTCAAAGCCCGAACCGGCCCAAAAATCGGACAAGCCCACGGAAGGCTGTAGCAAGGTCATTTGCGCAACATATGTCCAGCAAAAACGGGTGGTAGCCGGTACGGCTACCACCCGCTTGTCTCATATCTAGCCCAAAGCAGGCCGGCTACTTCTTAATGCAGCGCCCCAGACGCTTGGCGACCGATGCAACGGCCTCCTCGCTGGCCGGCCCGCAGCTCACGCAGCCATCGTGGGCACGCATCTGGCCGGTGACCTCGTCCATCGCGAGCGGCGCCACCTTCTCGAGCTTAAAGCCCTTACCGGCGCGCATGTTCTCCTTGGCCACGCTGATCATGAGCTTAATACGGTTGAGCTGGTTGACCTCGGACGCGCCGGGGTCGTAGTCCACCGCGACGATGTTGCTCTCGGGATGTTGGCGGCGCAGCTCCTTGATTACAGCCTTGCCCACCACGTGATTGGGCAGGCACGCGAAGGGCTGCGTGCAGATGATGTTGGGCGCACCGTGATCGATCAGGTCGAGCATCTCGGCCGTGAGCAGCCAGCCCTCGCCCATGTTGTTGCACACCGAAAGCACCGTGCGGGCCTTGTCAGCCATGGTGCCGATGCGCTCGGGCGCCTCAAAGCGGCGGGACTTCTCGAGCATCTCCTCCACCGGCGTGCGCATCCAGTCCACCAGCTTGATGAGCGCTTGCATGCCCGCACGCGTCGTGGCAGAGCTGCCCAACTCGTCCTTCTGCAGCTCGGCGTTGCTCATGGAGTACAGGAAGAAGTCGAGCAGGCCCGGCACCACGGCCTCGCAGCCCTCGCGCTCGATGACATCGACCACGTGGTTGTTGGCCGTGGGGTGGAACTTGACCAGGATCTCGCCGACCACGCCCACACGCGGCTTGGTACCCTCGCCCACAAGTGGCATGGTGTCGAACGCGCGAATGGCCTCACGGCACAGCTTGGTGTAGTTATGCCTGTTGAACTTGGGCACCAGCTTGCGAGCGCGCGCCATGTACTCCTCATAGAGCGCGTTGGCGGCACCGGGCGTGGCCTCGTACGGGCGGCAGCGGTAGAGCATCTGCATCATCACGTCGCCAAAGAGCACCGCGTAGACCGCCTGCTTAAGCAGCGCCGGCGTCAGCTTGAAGCCGGGGTTGTCCTCGCCAAGCGCCACGGCCGAAAGCGAGATCACCGGGATCTCGGGGTGCCCGCTCTCGCGCAGTGCCTTGCGGATGAGCGCGATGTAGTTGGTGGCACGGCAGCCGCCGCCGGTCTGGCTGATGACCACGGCCGTCTTGGACAGGTCGTACCGACCGCTCTCGATGGCCTCCATGATCTGGCCCGTCACCAGAATCGACGGATAGCAGATGTCATTGTTCACATAGCGCAGACCGGCCTCGACGGCATCGTGGTCAGTCGAGGGCAGCAGCTCCAGGTTGTAGCCGGCACCACGGAACACCTCTTTGACCAGGTCAAAGTGGATCGGCGCCATCTGCGGGCACAGGATGGTGTAGCCCTCCTCGCGCATCTGCTCGGTAAAGGGCACCTTGGGCCATGCGGTCGAAGCGCTCTCACGCTGCGCCTCGAACGTATACTTGCGGCTCGCGAACGCGGGGGCATCCGCGGAGGGAGCCACCGGCGCGGCATCGCCCTGCTCGTAGGCCTCGCCCGCGGCCGTGGCCTCTGCCAGGCGCTCGGCCTCCTGGTCCTTGAGTGCCGCCATGAGCGAGCGGATGCGGATGCGCGCGGCACCCAGATTGGACACCTCGTCGATCTTGAGCACGGTGTAGATCTTGCCGCTGGCCTCCAGGATTTCCTGCACCTGGTCGGTGGTCAGGGCATCGAGACCGCAGCCGAAGGAATTAAGCTGGATCAGGTCAAGGTCGTTGCGCATGGTCACAAAACGAGCGACGGCATACAGGCGGCTGTGGTACATCCACTGGTCGACGACGCGGATCGGGCGCTCGGGCTTCACCAGATGCGCGAGCGAATCCTCGGTAAAGACCGCAAAGCCAAAGCTCGAGATAAGCTCGGGCAGGGCGTGGTTGATCTCGGGGTCGTTGTGGTAGGGACGGCCGGCGAGCACAATGCCGTGGCCGCCGTGGTCCTCGACCCACTTAAGGGCCTCCTCGCCCATGGTCTGGATGTCCTCGTGGAAACGTGCGTCGGCCTCGTAGGCGGCGTTGACGGCGGCATCGACCTCGGAGCGCGTAATCTTGGGGCCGCGCACACGACCGCGACCGGCCTCGGCGTCGGCCACACGGTCGACGGCGAGCACTTGGTACAGGCGGCGCTTGAGCTCGGTCTTGTCATGATAGGGCACAAACGGATACAAGAACTCGATGTTCTGCTCGCGGATCTCGTCGATGTTGAGCGCCAGCGCCGTGGGGTAGCTCATGACGATGGGGCAGTTATAGCAGTTGCCAGCCGTCGGGTCCTCCTTGCGCTCCCAGCGCACGCACGGCATCCAGATAAAGTCGACATCGCGGTCGATGAGATTCATCACGTGGCCGTGGCTCATCTTTGCCGGGTAGCACACGCTCTCGGACGGCATGGACTCGATGCCCGCCTGGTAGGTCTTCTTACTCGACTGGTCGGACAGCTGCACGCTAAAGCCCAGGCGCGTAAAGAACGCGTGCCAGAAGGGGTAGTTCTCGTACATGTTGAGTGCGCGCGGGATACCCACGGTGCCGCGCGGGGCCTCGTCGGGGCTCAGCACCTCGCGGTTAAACAGCAACTCGTTTTTCTTTTTGAAGAGGTTGGGGGCCTCGGTCTTTTGCTTTTTGTGGCCGGCACCCTTCTCGCAGCGGTTACCGGTGATAAAGCGCCTGCCGCCGCCAAAATCGTTGACGGTAAGCTGGCAGTTGTTGGAGCAACGTCCGCAGCGGACGTGCTTTTGCGTCACGGTGAGGTGCGCGATGTCCTCGGCCGAAAGGATGGTCGAGGTGCCGTCGGCGCCGGCGCGATCGCGGGCGAGCAGGGCCGCACCGTAGGCGCCCATACAGCCGGCGATGTCGGGGCGCACGGCGTGAACACCGGTGAGCTGCTCAAACGCACGCAGCGTGGCGTCGGACATAAAGGTGCCGCCTTGGACGATCACCTGATTGCCGATCTCCTTGGGGTCGCGCAGCTTAATGACCTTGAACAGGGCATTCTTGATGACGGAATAAGACAGGCCGGCCGCGATGTCGCCCACCGTGGCGCCTTCCTTTTGCGCCTGCTTGACGCGCGAGTTCATAAAGACCGTGCAGCGGCTGCCCAGGTCGACGGGGGCCTTGGCATGAATGGCGGCATCGGCAAACGCGCGCACGTCCATGTTCATAGACACGGCGAAACTCTCGATAAAGCTGCCGCAGCCCGACGAGCAGGCCTCGTTGAGCATGATGTGCTCGATGACGCCGTCCTTGACGCGCAGACACTTCATGTCCTGGCCGCCGATGTCCAGAATAAACTCGACGCCGGGCAGGAATGCCTTGGCGCCGCGCAGGTGCGCGACGGTCTCGATCTCGCCGGAGTCAGCCTTGAGGGCCTCGATGAGCAGCGCCTCGCCGTAGCCCGTGGTGGTCACGTGGCCGATGGTGCAGCCCGCGGGGATGTGGTTGTAGAAATCGGCCATGATGACCTTGGCCGTGCCCAGGATGTCGCCGTTGTTGTTGCCGTACCAGGTGTGCAGCAGCTGGCCATCCTCGCCCACGAGCGCGGCCTTCATGGTGGTAGAGCCGGCGTCGATGCCAATGAACACGCGGCCGGTGTAGCCGTCGAGCTTGCCCTTGGGGACGACCTCGGTGTCGTGGCGACCCTTGAACTCGGCAAAGTCCTCGTCGGTGGCAAAGAGCGGATCTAGACGCTCGACCTCGGCACCCTGCGTGTCGCCCAAGCTGTCGATGGCCTCGATGAGCTGCGGGAACGTGCTGAGCTTGTTGGACTCGTGCGCCATGGCGGCGCCGCTTGCCACAAACAGGTGGGCGTTTTGGGGCACAATGCGGTGCTCCTCGTCCAGGTTGAGCGTGAGGTAGAAGCGGTGACGCAGCTCGGAGAGATACTGCAGCGGGCCGCCCAGGAAGGCGACGTTGCCGCGGATGGGACGGCCGCACGCCAGACCCGAGATGGTCTGGGTCACGACCGCCTGGAAGATGGAGGCGGCCACGTCCTCGGGGCGGGCGCCCTCATTGAGCAGCGGCTGCACGTCGGTCTTGGCAAAAACGCCGCAGCGGCTGGCGATGGGATAGATGGTGGTGGCGTTGGCCGCGAGCTCGTTGAGGCCGCCGGCATCGGTGTGGAGCAGGGTTGCCATCTGGTCGATGAACGCGCCCGTGCCGCCGGCGCAGGTGCCGTTCATGCGCTGCTCGATGCCGTTATCGAAGTAGATGATCTTGGCGTCCTCGCCGCCCAACTCGATGGCGACATCGGTGGCCGGGATGAGGGTCTCGACGGCGCGCTTGCTGGCGATGACTTCCTGGACAAACTCTAGGTCGAGCCATTGGGAAAGCAGCAGACCGCCCGAGCCGGTAATGGCGCAGGTCATTTGGGCCGTCGGCAGCACGGTCGCAGCACCCTCGAACAGGTCGCGGGCGCAGGCACGGACGTCGGTGTGGTGGCGCTGGTACTTGGCGTAGACGATCTGGTTGTCGTCGTTGAGCACGGCGAGCTTGACGGTGGTGGAGCCCACATCGATGCCCAGGTGTAGGTTGCCGCGGGCGGCCTCGGGGTTGAAAATCGCGCCTTCGGGGGCGTGGGCGGCGGCTACGGGCTCAGTAGCGGTAGCGGGCTCGGCGGCGACGGACGTCTCCCCTGCCGCGTTCTTGGCATCGGCAACTGCCTCGGCAACTTTCTCGACAGCCGCGGTCGCGGCCTTCTGCGCAGCGTCCATCACGGTGGGCGCGGCCTCGCGTGCGGCAGCAACCATGCGGTCCTTGATGCCCTCGACGAGTTTGCTCATTGTCTCTCCTCTTAGTTGTTGGACTCGACGGTTGCAGCGGTGTCGGCCGCGTCCTCGAGCTGCAAGTTCAATAGCTTCATGCCGTATTCCGGCACGTTGATATCGATGGGTTGGCCATACAGGTCGCCGGGGCGCACAAAAGCGAGCACCGTCATAATGCGCGCCATGGCCTCGGGCGATTCGGTGAGCCCACGCTCAAACCAGCGCTGAATCAGGCCGACCTCGGCACTCACGACGTAGGTGACGTAGTAGTCAAAGAACGTGCCCAGCGCCAGGCCCAAAATGCCCGTCTGCGCACGCGGCACCACAGCCTCACGCGCGGTGTCGATGATCCTTTTAATGAAGGCCTGGTCGCCGCCCGGACCCAGCAGCGCACCGATTAAGTCGCGGTTGGCCGCAAGATAACGCAGCAGCTCAACCGAACCGGGCGCCGGCTCGAGCTCATCGATGTTGTGATAGAGATCGGGCAGCTGAGCTGCGGTGATGAGCTCAATGCGCTCACGGATCTCGGCCAGCAAGCCATCCTCGATCTGATTGATAAAGTCGGGGATATCGCGGTAGTGCGAATAGAACGTGCGACGCGTAAGACCGGCGCGCTCGGTGAGCGACGCGACATTAATGCGCGAAAGGTCGCCGCTTTCGGCAAGCTCGCTGGCAAGTGCCTGGCGAAGGGCACGCTGCGAGCGAAGGGACCGGCGATCGCATTTCTCGAGCTGGGACAAGCGTCCTCCTTGTTACTCAGCCTGTGCGCTATTGCACAGTGCGAGTATTATTGCACACCGTGTGCATCAACACGTAAAGGCAATATTTGGAATGTGACGAGGAGGCAGCCCCTTTGTCACAACCCGCCTGGCTTTTGGAGCGGCATTACCGATTGTCCAAAATGTCATTCGTGGGTAGAATAGTGTCGACGGCAGCCCAAGTTGTAGCTGGCTGGGCAGCGCCGTTGTTTGCATTAGGGGGTCAACGCCTTAGCGGCGGCGACCCCTTCTGTTGCGCTTCGAACGCTGCTTGAGTGCCTCGGAAAGGCCGACAAGCGCCGTGAAGAACGAGACCAAAGCGGTCAGAAGTCTCACGAAATCAATCAAATCGGTCATGGGCATCACCTCCCATCAAATGGAGGGCGCTGCCCGGCACATGGAACTGCCGTCAACGATACCGATTCTATCAAAGCGCAGTTAGATATGCGAATGTTTGTTCGCATTTCAGAAGATCGGAGCTCGGGTATGGCGAAGGAGCAGTTCCTTTGCCATACCCGAGCTTGTCGCCGAACTGCCAACTACATTTTTCGAGTTATTCGGCCACGCTACTGGTTTTGTATAAATGCACCGCCGGGATTATCTGAGGGTTTTTGTCCTTATTTGAGCGTATACATGCCCATTTGCGCACTTACGTCACCGAATCAAACACCATTAGAGGCATGAATGTTCCCGAGAGGGCATCTCTAGCCATTTAACGACCTCCGACAGGCCGAATAACTCGAAATTTGTTGGTAGCGAAAGTGTGACAGTCCTATACGCCAAAAGCCGGTATCTCCCATGTGACAAAGGGACAGTCCCTTTGTCACATTATTCGATGACGGTGCGGGAGTTTTGCTTGCGCATGGTGGCGAGCATGTGTTTGGGGACGGCGTGGACCATGCAGCTGCCGATGGTCGCACTCGCGGCGGCCTTAGCTGCATCACTGCCGTTTTTGGTCGCGTAGCTGTGGCGGAAACGCTTGAGCATGGCGATGTCGTTGCCGCCGTCTCCATAGACCGTAACCTCGTCCTCGGCAATACCGTAGTAGCCCGCCAGCCAGGCCACGCTCTCGCCCTTGTTGCACGCCACGTCCGTGATCTCGAACATCACCGGGTCGAACGGCGCGTTGACCACACGGTCCGAACGCTCGGCCAAATATGTCTTAAGGTCACGCTCCAGCTCGGGCGAGGTCACGCGACAATTGATCTTGCATACATCGTGACGCAGGATGTCACCGATCGACTGGTCGAAATACTGTTCCTCATGGTACCCGCCACGCGCACGCATGCCGCGCATCAAGATGCGCTTGATAGGACTGTCTTTTTTAAAGCCCGCCTGATGCATCTCGAACGAACCGCTCGAAAACATGCCATCGGGCGTAGAACAATCAAAACAGATATCCGGAAACTCCTTGAGTAGCTCCTCGGTGATCTGCGGATCGATGGTCCAGGTCTTGAGCACCTCGCCATGACTGTCGCGCACAATGGAACCGTTAGAGCAGCAGGCATCGAGCGCCAGCCCCGTAAAGCCATGCTCGCCGATCGGCAGCGTCGAGCGTCCGGTCGCGGGAACCACATGCAGGCCAGCCTCGGTCAGTTCGCGAATGACACGGCGGATGGTCCCATCCGCCTCGTGCAGGGCGTTAAGCAACGTACCGTCTAAGTCACTCGCGAACATCTTGATCATGGGCATGCCTCTCTTTCGTCTGCACGATATTGTAGACGAGAACGGGCGCGCCCCAAGAGAGGCACGCCCGTCAGGCGAAAGATTGTCCTACACCGCGGCGGGGCCATGTTCGCCGGTGCGAATGCGGATGACTTCCTCGACCGGCTCGACCCAGATCTTGCCGTCGCCGACGGCGCCGGTGCGGGCGGCATTGCAGATGATGTCGACAATTCCGTCGACATGTTCATCGGCGCAGATGAGGGTGAACTGCACCTTAGGGATCGTGTTGACAAGCAACTCGTTGCCGCGCACGTATTCCTTCCAGCCATGCTGCGCGCCGCAGCCCTGCACCTGGTTGATAGTCATACCGCGAACATCAGCAGCAAACAGCGCGTCTTTAAGAACCTCAAGCTTCTCCTGGCGCACGATAGCCGTGATCTTTTTCATAATGAATTCCTCTCAATAATCAACGTATCCCTTTACATGAGACGCGGGTTTCCCAGGTGCCGCAGATTGGGTTGAAAGAGGAGCGCCGCGTACTTTTGTACGCAAGCGACGGTTTGAAACCCAAGGTGCGGTGCCTGGGGAAGCCGCTAGTCAAGTCCCGAGAAGGAGGGATATGCGCTCTCGCCGTGTTGACTTGCATCCAAGCCCAGCGCCTCATCGGCCTCGTCCACGCGCAGGCTGCCGCGGAACAGCGCCTTGACCACCGCGGCAATCACCAAGTCGAGCACCAGCACAATAGCGACCGTCACCACAATGCCCAGGATTTGCGAGATGAGCAGCGACATGTCACCCGTGTAGAACAGGCCGCCCTTACCGGTCCACGAAAGCTCCGGCACGCAGAACAGGCCCGTGAGCACGCCGCCCAAGATGCCGCCGATACCATGGCAGCCAAACGCGTCGAGCGCATCGTCGTAGCCGAACTTGGTCTTGAGATGGCTGATGGCCAGGTAACAGACGGGAGAGACGATCAGGCCCATGACCAGCGCCGCCCACGGCTCGACAAAGCCCGCGCCCGGCGTGACCACCACAAGGCCCGCAACCAGACCGGTGCTGGCGCCCACCAGCGTGGGACGACCGGTGTGCACGCGCTCGACGGCAAGCCACGAGACCATGCCCGCCGCGCTGGCCGTCACGGTGTTGAGGATGGCGAGTGCCGCCACGGCGTCGGCCTTAAACTCGCTGCCGCCGTTAAAGCCAAACCAACCAAACCAAAGTAGACCGGCGCCCAGCGCCACAAACGGCACGTTATGCGGACGGTAGCTCACCATGCCAAAGCCGCGACGACGGCCGAGCATTAAGCAGAGAATCAGGCCCGTGAGACCAGACGAAATGTGTACCACGTCGCCGCCGGCAAAGTCGAGCGCGCCGATGATGTCGCCGATAAAGGAACCATCGCCGCCCCAAACCATGTGGGCGAGCGGCGCATAGACCACGAGCAGCCAAATGCCCAGGAAGGCCGTCATGGCACCAAACTTAACGCGGCCTGCCAGACTGCCCGTAACGATAGCGGCGGTGATCATGGCAAACGCCATCTGGAAGGCGATGTTGATGATCTGAGGGTAGACGGCACCGCCCGCGGCATTGCCCTCGGCCGCCTGCAGCACCTGGTTGAGCACCGGTAGGCACAGCAACTGGTCAAGGCCTCCAATAAACGGACTCGAGCCGTCGCCGCCGTAGGCCAGCGACCAGCCGGCAACAATCCACAGCACACCAACCAGGCCAATGGCGCCAAAGCACATAAGCATGGTGTTGATGACATTTTTGCGCCTAGACAGACCGCCATAGAAAAACGCCAGGCCCGGTGTCATTAAAAACACGAGCATGGTGCAGATGAGCATAAACGTTGTCGATCCCGTATCGTACATTCGTCCCCCTTGGTCGCATGAACGTTGTCGGCGCCCATAATGCGGCCGAGGGGCAACTGGTGTAGACCAGATACGGCGTTGTTAAACGCTGCGTTGTCGAATGGAAACGGTGCCGCAATCTTGGAAACGGCGCGGCAACGGGCGCGAAACGAACGGGAAATACGCGAGCAAGGAAGCCGTGAGCGCGCCCGCCCCGCCTAGCGCCGGAACAGCTCGCGAGCTCGGTCGCGGAGATCGGTGGCCCGGATGACGCCCTCGTAGCGATTGATGCGCAAGCGCGGAAAGGCATTGAAGAAGCGCAGGTCGCGACGACTGAGCGACACACTCGGCACCGGACGGCTCATGCGCTTGCCGGCAAGGCGACGACTGAGCGACGGACGCGGCATGCTCGGCGCGGCATCGGCAACGCGGCGGGCAGCAAGCGCCAGGCCGCGAGCACCATCCGAGATAAACGTCGGCATCGAAGCCTTCTCGCGCAGGGCATCGAGCGCCGCGTCGCCCAGCTCGGCCAGCCAAGCGTTAACGGCGCGACCGCGGATATGCGTCTGCGCCACCGAGTCGATCGCCGAATCGGGAATACGTTCGAGCATAGAGTCGGAGGCGTCGGCAAGCGACTCATTGATGCGGTCGGCAAGGTCGGCACGCACACGCTCAAGCTGATCGGACAGGCGGCGCCAGCTGGCCAACGAGCACACCGCATCGACCATCATCGCGACCGCGACGATAAAGGCGGACAGCCGCACAATCAGCACCGGCAGATGGCCAAGCAGCCCCAGCAATGCCGGCTCCACTAAACGGCAAATACACAACGCACCCAAGCCAAATGCGCAGGCCCAGTACAGGCAGATGCGTCCGTGCAGGTTAAACGGCAGATGCGAGTAATCCCAAAACCGGGCACCCGTCGTTTTTTCCAACAGCACGCCCACGCTATATTCGATCACGCTGCATACGAGCGCGGCAGCGACAAACTGGCTCGAGGCGTCTGGGATTCCACGCAGCAGCAACCAGCACGCGATGCCGCCCGCACCGTAGATGGGACAACACGGCCCTAGCAAAAAGCCGCTGTTGGCAAAGCGTCCGTGGTTGAGCATGGCGCAGACTGTCGACTCCCATACCCAGCCGCAAAAACCGTAGAAGGCAAACGAGAGTACCAGCGCCGAGAGCGGACAGGCGGCAAGCGTCGCGCCGTCAAATGCCATGTCGATCGCGGTTCCCACCGTCTACCCACTCCTCTTTTCGTTCGATTCTTTGCTCGAGCCGTCACTCGACCCCTCGTTCAAATCGTTCGCGCCGCCTTTGCGCGGCAGACGGCCGGCAATCGTCTCGCGCAGCGCGCACCATTTATCCGCCAGGCACACAATCCATGCCTCACGACACGTCGGCGGCACCGGTACCAGCGGAAACATATGCCGTACGATAATATTCCGCTCGCGCGGCGTCAGCTCAAAATCTTCCTCCGCACGCGCCAAGGCAAAAAACGGGTGGCGAAAGCCATGCAGCCGATGGCTTGGGTCGGGATCGTGCCAGTCATAGAGAAAGTAATCGTGCAGCAGGGCCCCGCGCAGCAGCGATAAGCGGTCGACGGAGATACCGACGCGGCCCAGGCGCTCGGCAACGGACAGACTTGCCCGCGCCACCGAGGTCACATGTGCATAAACCGTCACATCGCCATGTTGGATAAACTCATGCATCAGGTCCAAGCGGCCCGCCTGGGCAAGCTGACGGGCGGCATCGTCGACCTCGCGCGCGATTTTCTCGGCACGAACGGTATCGGACATGCGGCCTCCTTCCGGCGGCGCTCGGCGGCAAGCCGCAGCCTGCACGCAATGAATAAAATCATCATGGAACTTATCAGTATGGCATCGGACAAAACGTTTTGCCCCACCAGTTGGCGAATTACCGCGCCGCCGTCACATATCAAACGCCAAAATGTGCGAGACTGTCTTGTGCAATTGTGCCGGCCGAGGGAGTGCCGGCGCACGATTCGCATGGAGTAACCCACAACGATGCTGCTTACGCAAACGACAACGCCCGAGGACGTCAAGGCTCTCGATCGCGCCGAGCTTCCGCTGCTCTGCGGCGAGATCCGCCACGCCATCCTCGAAAGCTCCGCCGCCGTCGGCGGGCACGTTGCCCCCAACCTGGGCGTCGTTGAGCTTACGGTTGCGCTTCATCGCGTGTTTAACTCCCCCACCGACAAAATTGTCTTTGACGTATCGCACCAGACCTATGCCCACAAGGCGCTGACTGGGCGCGCGTACACTTATATCGACCCGGCACGCTACGGCGAGGCCTCTGGCTTTGCCAATCCCGACGAGTCCGAACACGACCTGTTCGCCATGGGCCACACCTCTACATCGGTGAGCCTGGGCTGCGGCTTGGCGCACGCTCGTGACCTGGCGGGCGATGCGTACAACGTCATCACCATCATTGGCGACGGTTCGCTTTCGGGCGGTCTGGCGTTTGAGGGCTTCAACAATGCCGCCGAGCTCGACAGCAACTTGATCATCGTTGTCAATGACAACGACCAGTCCATTGCCGAGAACCACGGTGGCCTGTATCGCAATCTGGCCGAGCTGCGCGCCAGCAACGGCACCTGCAGGCGCAACGTTTTCCGCGCGATGGGGCTCGACTACCGCTATTTAGACGCCGGCAACGATGTGTTGGCCCTCGTCGACGCGCTGCAGGAGCTGCGCGATATCGATCACCCCATCGTGCTGCACGTCTCGACCGCCAAGGGCAAGGGCTTTGAGCCAGCCCAGAGCGACCCCGAGCGCTGGCATCATGTAGGTCCGTTTGACATGGCGACTGGGCGCAAGCTCTGCCCGGGCCATCCGAGCGAGCCTGCGCCGCGCACCTATGCCGACATTACGGGCGAGGCCCTGAGCGCTGCCATAGAGCGCGATCCGCAGGTTGTGGGCATCACGGCCGCAACGCCCTACATCATGGGCTTTACGCCCGAGCTTCGCGCCGCGGCAGGCAAGCAGTTTGTTGACGTGGGCATTGCCGAGGAGCACGCCGTGACCTTTGCCACCGCGCTTGCGCGCTCGGGCGCCAAGCCAGTCTTTGGTGTGTACGGCACGTTTTTGCAGCGCGCCTACGACGAGCTGTGGCACGACCTGTGCCTCAACGACGCCCCCGCAACCATCCTGGTATTTGGCGCGTCGATCTTTGGCACCACATCCGAGACGCATCTCTCGTTCTTTGATATTTCCATGCTGGGCGGTCTTCCCAACATGCGCTACCTGGCGCCGGCCTGCATGGAGGAATATCTATCCATGCTGAGCTGGTCGCTCGACCATCGCGAGCATCCTGTGGCGATTCGCGTGCCCGGCATTGGCCTGGTAAGCCGCCCCGACTTGGCGCCTGCCGAGGACGCCGATTACGGTGTCGCGCGCTACAACGTGGTGCGCCAGGGCCGCGACGTGGCCGTGCTCGCGCTCGGCGATTTCTTTGAGCTGGGCGAGCGCGTGGCAAACCGCTTGGCAGCCGAATACGGTATCGAGGCCACGCTCGTCAACCCTCGCTTTGCAACCGAGCTTGACCGCGAGTTCCTCGACAGCCTTGCCGCCGAGCATCGCGTTGTCATCACCCTCGAGGACGGCATCTTGGACGGCGGTTGGGGCGAACGCGTCGCGTGCTACTTGGCCTGCACGCCCGTGCGCACGCGCACCTTCGGCATCGCCAAGGGCTTCCCCGACCGCTACGACCCCAACGAGCTGCTCGCTCAGAACGGCATGACGGTCGAGAACATGGCCGCCGAGGCCGTAAGGCTACTCAACAAGTAAAAAGCCTCCGCAAGGGAAGCACCCCTGCGGAGGTTTATATTTTCGCGACGCGATTATCTCGATCTGTAACATCTAGGGCCCGAATTCCCGTCTAACTGTTACAGATCTAGATAAGACGTCTTAGTCCCAGACCTTTGTCTCAATCTGTAACAGATAGAGACCTTTTGGCCGTCCAGATGTTACAGATTGAGACATTCGAATTCCCCTGAAGAGAAAATCTCAATCTGTAACAGTTACTCGGTAAAAACGGCTGCAGATGTTACAGATCGAGACAAAGCAGCAAGGCAACTAACGGTAGCTGTTCTTGAGAATTTTGACGACGTCGGGGTCGGTCAGCGTCACGGGGTCGTGGCTGAACAGGACGCCGTTGGTCGTCAGAGCGTTGTGCGCGATGGCCGGCAGCTCTTCGACCGTAATCCCCCACTCGCTCATGGCGAGGTCTGCCACATGGCAAGCCTCCATCAGGCGCGTGAGCTCAATCACAAAATCGTGCGGATCATCCGCGGCGGCATTGCCCATCAGACGCGCCATGTCGATATAGCGCTCGGGTGCGGCACCATGATCGATCATCCACGTGTGATAGGCACGGGCGATCATAATGAGACCGGCGCCGTGCGGCAGGTCGTGATGATGCGCGCTCATGCCATGTTCAAGACCATGCGAGCCCGTGGTGCCCGAGGCATCCATGGCGTAACCGCCGAGCGTGTTGGCAAACGCAAGGCTCGAGCGCGCCTCCAGGTCATCGCCATTATTGACGCACGCAGGCAGCGCCACGGCGGCACGGCGAATGCCTTCGCGGCAAACCATGTCACCCATGGGCGTGTTGGTATTTGAGATGTAGCACTCAACGCAATGGAACAGGGCGTCGAATCCCTGATAGGCGGTCAGACGTGCCGGAACGCTCACCATAAGCTCGGGATCAACGATCGAAAGTACCGGAAACAGGCGCGGATCGCCCAGGCGAAGCTTCTCATCATTGTCCTCGCAGGACAGGACACCGCCCGCATCGACCTCGGAGCCGGTACCCGCCGTGGTGGTCACGCAAACAAGCGGCAGCGGATCGTTAGGGATGGACAGGCCGAGCGCAGTGCCACCATTCACAAAGTCCCAGATGTCACCGGGGCACTCGTTGCCCTCGGCATCGGTATGCGGGTTGGTCGCCACCGCGCAGATGCCCTTGCTGCCGTCCATGACCGAACCGCCGCCGAGCGCCAGCACAAAGTCACAGTCATGGGTGCGCGCCATCCAGCCACCTGCGTTGACGGTCTCGCGCAGGGGGTTGGGCTCAATGCGATCGAACAGCTCGTGCGCCACGCCGGCGCGTTCGAGCTCGACCTCCAAACGTCCCAGATATCCAAAGCGCTTGACCGAGTTGCCACCCGTGGTAACGATGAGCGCTTTGGTGCCGGGCAGCTTCTGCGCGCCCAGCTCGCCCAATTTGCCCGCGCCAGACAACACCTTGGTCGGTGCGAAAAACGAATAACCGTTCATACGCGATCTCCTTACTTATATATGCGTCGCATTGCCGCCATTATAGCGACCGCTGCGAGCGATCATGCCGTCGGCAAAACGCTATCTCAGCCATAATAATCGACGTTTCCCCAGGTAAAACCTACCAAAATAAACCTGTCCCTTTATGGTAGGTAGAATAACCCATAAGGTAAGTATGTTTCTGAGTTATTTCGTGTTGACCCATTTGAGCGCGATAGGGTATAACTCTACTCAACCACTAGGGATTTTATTGAGAAAGGTGTTCTACCATGAGCAAGAACCTCTCCCAGCAGGTCGTTCTCGACCGCCGCGGCTTCGTCGCCGCCACCTTCGCAACCGTCGCCGGCCTTGGTCTTGCCGGCTGCTCCGACACCAGTACCGAGGCCGACAAGGGTTCCGCCGGTTCCTCCAAGAGCTCCGAGGATACCGAGGTTTCCGCCACGCTCGACGCCAAGGCATTCGACAAGCTGGTCAACGACGGCCCCAAGGCCGATGATGACGCCATCGCCGCCAGCACCTGGGCTACGGCCGTCAAGGATGCCGGCGTCTTTACGATCGGTGGCGTCCAGACCTCCACGCTCTTCTCCCTCCTCAACGAGAAGGACGGTCAGACCCGCGGCTTCGACGCCGGTATCGCACAGCTCCTGTCCAACTACATTCTGGGCGAGAACAAGGTCGAGATCACCCAGGTGACCTCGGACACGCGCGAGTCCGTCCTGCAGAACGGCCAAGTCGACGCTGTCTTTGCCACCTACACCATCACTGACGAGCGCAAGAAGCTCGTCTCCTTCGCCGGTCCCTACTACTACACCCAGCAGGCCATCCTGGTGCTCGCCGACAACGACGACATCAAGAGCGTCGACGACCTGGCCGACAAGAACGTCGCCGTCCAGTCCGGCTCCAACGGCCCCGCCATCCTGGAGGAGCTCGCTCCCAAGGCCAGCCAGCAGGAGTTCAAGACCGACGAGGAGGCCCGCCAGGCACTCCAGCAGGGCCGCGTTGACGCCTACGTCATCGACAACAACATGCAGCAGAGCGCCCTGGTCCGCGAGCCCGGTAAGTATAAGATCGCCGGCAAGCCCTTCGGCAGCAAGGAGCCCTATGGCATCGGCCTGCCGCTCGATTCCGACGGCGTCGCCTTTGTCAACGACTTCCTTAAGAAGATCGAGGACGACGGCACCTGGACCGAGCTGTGGCAGATCTGCATCGGTGACCGCACGGGCGACACCAATGTTCCCGAGCTGCCCGAGATCGGCGCCTAGGCAACGCGCCTAGTAACGGCCGCAACGAAACCATACGGAAACGCACGGTGCGCTTTATTGCGCTAAACTGTTTCCTTACTGAGTTGTCGGGGCTTCCGTACACACGGGAGCCCCTTTCCTTATCGGCGGGAGGTCCGCATGAGTCTCTCCGAGCTCTGGTCGCTCTATGGCCAGAACTACATTGACGCGCTGCTAGCAACCTGGGGCATGACGCTTGAGTCGTTTGCCATCGCCATGGTGCTGGCCGTCGCCGTCACCGTGATGCGCGTGTCGCCGCTCAAGCCGCTGCGCGTCTTTGGCGACCTGTATGTCCAGGTCTTCCGTAACATCCCCGGCATCGCGCTGCTCATCATCGTCGTCTACGCATTGCCGCCACTCAAGGTCGTTCTGCCCTACCGTACCTGCGTTATCGTCGCCACGGTGTTGCTGGGCTCCGCCTTTGGCTCCGAGAACTTTATGAGCGGCATCAACACCGTCGGTGTCGGCCAGGTGGAAGCCGCCCGCTCGCTGGGCATGAGCTTCAGCCGTATCCTCGCTAAGATCGTGATTCCGCAGGCGCTGCGCTCGAGCGTGCTGCCCATGACCAACCTCTTTATCGCCGTCATGCTCACCACCGCGCTCGGCAGTCAGGTGCCGCTTAAACCGCAGGAGCTCACCGGCGTGGTGAGCTACATCAACACGCGCTCGCTCGGCGGCGTCGCCGCGTTCTTCATCTCGGCGCTCGGCTACCTGGGCACGGCCTTTGTGGTGAGCCACATTGGCAACTATATCGATAAGAAGGTGAGGATCCTCCGATGAGCAAGCACTCCACCTCTGCGCTCACCATGCGCGATGCGCTCTACGAGGCTCCCGGCCCCAAGATGCGCGCCAAGATTCGCGTCGGCACCGCCATCTCACTTGTTGCCGTGGCCGCGCTCATCGCTCTGGTACTGCAGCGCTTTTATGTGACCGGCCAGCTTTCGGTCCATTACTGGTACTTCTTTACGCACCTCACCACCTGGAAGTTCCTGCTTGCCGGTTTTGAGGGCACGGTTAAGGTCGCGCTCACCGCCGGCGCCATCGCGCTGGTACTGGGCTTAGCCCTCATGCTCGGCCGTACCAGCGACATCAAGCCGCTGCAGCTGGTCTGCCGCGTGCTCACCGATTTCTTCCGTGGCGTGCCGAGCCTGCTGTTCATCTACTTCTTCTTTTTGGTGCTGCCTCAGTACAAGATTTCACTGCCGTCGTTTTGGATGCTCACGCTTCCCGTCGCGCTCGCTGCAGCCGGCGTACTTGCCGAGATCTTCCGCGCCGGCGTCAACGCCGTGCCGCGTGGTCAGGTCGAGGCAGCCCAGGCGCTCGGTCTCTCCAAGGCCAAAATCACCTTTAAAATCGTATTGCCCCAGGCGATTCGGTTTATCATTCCGTCGTTGATTTCGCAGCTCGTGGTCGTAGTCAAAGACACCACCGTCGCCTATGTGGTGAGCTACCCCGACCTCATGCAAAATGCCCGCGTGCTCATTACCAACTACGACGCCCTCGTGTCGGTCTACCTGGTTATCGCGGTCATCTACATCCTCATCAACGTCGCGATCAACAAGGCCGCTGTCTACGTTTCGCACAAGACCGGCGCGACGATCATCCGCTAACGCTTTTACCATTTCGAGTCATAAGGAGCCGAGCACCATGGCACAGAGCACCTCTTCCACCGGCAATCAGCCGCTGATCGAGCTCAGGCACGTCGATAAGCACTACGGCGACCTGCACGTTCTCAACGACATCAATCTCTCGGTCGACCGCGGCGAAGTCGTCGTGGTGATCGGCCCCTCGGGCTCGGGCAAGTCGACCATGTGCCGCACCATCAATCGCCTGGAAACCATCGACTCGGGCGAGATCCTCATCGAGGGCGAGCCCTTGCCGCAGGAAGGCAAAGACCTTGCCCGCATGCGTGCCGAGCTGGGCATGGTGTTCCAACAGTTCAACCTGTTTGCACATATGACGGTACTGCAGAACGTCATGCTGGGACCGGTCGATGTGCTGGGCGTATCCAAGGAGGAGGCTCGTGAGCGCGCCATGGACCTGCTGAGCCGCGTGGGCGTGGCCGAGCAGGCCGACAAGGTACCCGCACAGCTTTCGGGCGGCCAGCAGCAGCGCGTGGCCATCGCCCGTTCACTTGCTATGCAGCCCAAGGCCATGCTCTTCGATGAGCCCACGAGTGCCCTTGACCCCGAGATGATCAATGAGGTGCTCGAGGTCATGGTGCGCTTGGCGCAGCAGGGCATGACGATGATCGTCATTACGCACGAGATGAACTTTGCCCGCCGCGTGGCCGACCGTGTCGTGTTTATGGCCGATGGCCAGATCGTGGAAACCGGCACGCCCGATGAGTTCTTCGACCATCCCCAGACCAAGCGCGCCCAGGACTTCCTCAACTCCATCAAGGGCCACTAACCAGCCACCCCGTGGGACAAATCCATCGGAAGTGTTGTCCCACGTCTCTCATGCGCCCTGTCACCTTTAGATTCGAAAGCAACACCTATGATCGGAACTCGCAGTTCATCGCCCTACACCCCACATGTCGACGTCGCCCCCGCCGACCGCCCACTCATCCTCGTCGCGCCGCGTTGGGAAGAGGCAAAGCCGTTTTTAAGCGAGACGCTCTCCCCCAACGAGGAGATTGCCAGCGTCTTTGTCGATGCCATCCTTGCCGCCGGCGGCCTGCCGCTGCAGATGTCCATCACCGAGGACATTGAGGTCATCCGCCATTACGTCGATATCGCCGACGGTATCGCTATTCCCGGCGGCCCGGATGTCAACCCCAAACGCTGGGGCGATGATCGACCCTACGACCCCACCCTCTGCTGCGAGATCCGCGATTGCTTTGAGTTTAAGCTGGTCGGCGAGGTGCTCCGCGCCAAAAAGCCGCTCTTTACCACCTGCCGCGGCACGCAGTTGCTCAATGTCGCCACTGGCGGCACTCTGTGCATGGACGTGCCGAGCCTGGGCGCTCGCGAGGGCCGCACACAGTGGCGCCATACCCACGTGCTCAACGATCCCGTGCACCCTGTCGAAGTCATGCCGGGCTCGCTGCTGGAGCGCGCGCTTGGCGGCCACAGACTGATCCAGACCAACTCAGCACATCACTGCTGCGTCGATCGTCTGGGTAAAAGCACGCGCTTGGTCGCCAAGGCAACCGACGGTATTCCCGAGTGCATCGAGGTCGAAGGCCAACCATTCTGTCTAGGCGTGCAATGGCATCCCGAGTACACGTGGAAGACGCTCGAAACCGACTTTAACCTGTGGAAGTCGTTTGTCGAGGCGGCGGCAAAGGTAAAGCAGGCCCGCTAGCTCGCGAACCACTCAGGTTAAAGCCTCCTAAGCCGGGGGGGGCGGACACCAGCTACGGTGCCCGCCCCCCTGTATTTGATATGCTCGGTATGATTATCCCTCACAAACAATCAAAGAAATCTCGACCGCAATTGGTCGACGGTAAAGCAAATGGCAAGAACGCTTGCTACGTTTATGAGGCAGTCAATTAAAATCGAAACGCATTGACCATCCTCCAACGGGGTCACGCCGCAAATCCACATGAGCATCGAGGACGGAAACGGAAGCATGGAATTGGCTCCGACCTGTATGTAGATCGTTACGACGTTGACAAGCAACAGCATGCCAATAGGACCGAAGCCGGATCCAAAATAGGAAACAACGATCACGCAAGAGACCACGTATGCAAGGCAGACCGCACTCGCCAGAAGAAGTCGATCGCAAAACATATTCAGGTTGAAATACTGTTGAGCATCCAAAACGATTGCGCAGTTAAGACAGTACAAAACGACACTTGACAGGATAAACGCGCCCAATAGGGCGAAAGAAGACAGCATCGCTCGCGCAACGGTAACGCACGCCCGCTTCCCTCCCCGAGCCTCCGACAGCCCCCACGGTTCCTCGACAAAGCCCGAACTGACAAAGCGCGGCACAATACAAGCCGCGATGAACGGAAAGAACAATGCATGAGCCAACGGGGCTACGTTGAACAGCAGACCGCGAAAAACCTCTGCATTACCAAATAGAAGGACATCCTCCGCCGATAGCCGAAGCGTCGGGTCTGGGAAGAAGCCCAAGAAACTGTTCTCACGGAGGCTGCAGAACCACATCGGGAAAGAATTAAGCTGCAATATCACCATGCACGCATAAATTACCGGGATTAAGGCGTACGTCCATTTACTCACGTGCTTCAATTCTGAATGGAGGAATCTTTTAATCTGACGAGCCATTGAGCACACCCCCAGCACGAAAGCTCACGAGAGCGTAAATCAATACCGATAAACAGCTGGCTGCCACGCCATAGCCCAGAAGCGCCAGTTGCCCCATATCGCTATACCCAAGGGCGCATCCGACTCCAAGGTACGGCCCAGGAAGGAAGAAGATCCATCGCAAGGATGGTATAGGTGCCTGAAGGAAGGCTCCGTAGAGCGTCAAGCTCATGACAAATCCGATTATGATTGCAGCCCCGCTCAATACAGCGCTGCCTGTAATCCGATAGATGGTCACCGTCTCCAGCGCAACCGATATCACCAATACGGCGTTGATTATCATCGCAGGCAAAAATGCAGTCAGCATGCCGTGCGTGTAGTTTTGCCCCCCACGCAGTATGGCTATTGCAAACAAAAGAAGGCAAAGTGCGCTATATGCTGCGCCGACTATTAAAGCAGACGAAAGCACATGTGCCAAAGCCCCATTAAAGCGGGCGAGACCTCTTGCTGAAGAAATTCGGTATCCCTCTTTATAGCCATGCTCCTGTAAAAGCACCAAACAAACGATGAGTGGAACGAACAGGGATGTACCGGCAAAAGCGCTGCGCGCAAGGGACTCATCAGGCGCAGAAGGATCGATTGCATTCCAGAAGAAACCAATATCCTCCCCACAAACGCCATAGCCAAAGCCTAGCAACGTTGCTCCGTTATTTAGAAAAACACCGAAGAGAAGACCGCACGCCAACATAAGCGTAAGACCAAACTGCGCCGGAAACATCCTGTGTAGACGCATCATATCTGCCTTTATGGGATGGATCGCCCGCTTCATAGCGAGACCGCGTTCATCAAGCGCCTGTAATATTCTTTTAGGGACGACGCCTCATCCCTTATGACATCCATCGATTCCTTTTTCAGCAGTTCACCGTCATGAATAAACACGCAACTTGTTGCAACCGATGCCAACTCATCCAAATCATGGCTAGAGATGAGCATGGTCTTACCCTGTTCTCGATTCAATCGGCCGATAAGGGCCCATATACTCTCGATGCCCAGCGGGTCCAACCCATTTGCCGGCTCATCGAAAATTAGTACGTCGGTGTCGCCCAACAAAGCCGTAGCTATATCCAGTCGCCGTTTCATTCCCAGAGAAAAACTGCTCACGCTCTTTTTCTCATCGACGTCCAGCCCGACTAGGCCCAAGACGCGAGGAACCTCACGTTTCTCATCGAGCCCCCATTCCGCACATCGGATCCGAAGATTCTCCACCGCACTGAGGGATTGGTATGCTCCGCTGGAATCTGGCACATAGCCGACACGCGTCCGCATCAGGCTCAGCTCTTTTTTCGACTTGCCTCCAAAGAGCTCCACGCTCCCCGACGATGGCTCACAGAGGCCCAGCACTATTTTAATAAGCGTGCTTTTGCCCGCCCCGTTTGCACCAACAAGGGCGCAAAGTTCAGACTGATGCACCTCGAAGGAAACGTCATGCAACACACGCCGTTTTCCATAGCGCTTTGACACCTTTGATAGCTTTATCGCTGATGCGCTCATTGGCCTCCTATTCTGCTTGATAGCAAAACCGCTCATATCGTTCCTTCTTTCCTTTATCGTTTTTCATAGTTGTTATTGTTTTTCGATAACTCATATTTGTCAAGGTAATCTAAAAGAAAGAACCCGTGTTAGACACGGGCCCCTTTACGCTGATATTTCGTTATAGTTGTTCGCTTTATGCTACTCGTCGCTCAAATCTACAGCAAAGACTGATGTCGGAAGCAACGCCTCATTGCCTCCGCCGTCCCGCATCTGCCTCACGATATTTTTTGCACGCTCAACAATAAGCTCCTCAAGCTCTTTCTCGCTCACGCGCTGAATAATATCTCCCGGTTGACAGTCAAGTTCATCGCAAATATCGAGAAGCGTCTTAAGGCGAATAGCTTTAATTTTTCCGTTTCTTAGCTTAGAAATATTAGCCGGAGTATGCCCCGTGGCACGAATCAGATCAGCACTGGTCTTTCCGGTCTTAAGTAGCTGCGTCTCAAGCTCGATGATGAGATAGCTCATGCTTCCTCCTACACAAGCTCGTCAGACTGCTCTTGGAGCAGCGAGGCATAACTCCAGATCACCGAGATACACAGACAGACAGCCGCGCCGATAAGCGACCCCGCATCAAAGGCAACGCCTTGGCAAATCTCAATAACGAAGGAATGAGGCACGACGTAAAGCTCCAGCCCACCAATGGTAAGATTGACCGATCCGTAGGCACCAATAAGCGAAACCGCGGCGTTAACAGCAAAGGCAAGCGCAAGAACACGGATAAGCCGCACATGCGTCTTGGTAAAGGGCGAGACGCCTCGCGAGATGTTACGGCTGATCCCACACAGAACGACAAGCGAAATACCCACGACGAGTGCCAGGCACAGTCCGCTTGGGATAACGATGCACCCGCCATCGAGAAGCGTCACGACGCCGAAAGAATCGACAGAGGCAACGTTTGCAACCGCATACCAGATCACGTAAACAACCAACGCGGCAAAAGCGACGAGCATCCCTGCAAAAACGGCTGCCATGCAAAAGCCAAGCTTCCTGATATTTTCGCCCGCTTTGGCCATACGCTGAACGCTGTTAGACATACACTCACCCTCATCGACTCTATCGTTATTCGAACAGTTTATCGAACAACGATATTGATTGCATGCGGAAAGCCCCGCCAGTGCGCATAGGCCATTTACTAACCCGGAGGGGTGAGCGTGGATTTTTGGACACATATCGAACGAGAGTGGATAATCTCCCACTTTGAGGCCGCCACCGGGCCTAAAACGGGAGATTATCCACTCTCATAGTCATCAAGGCCCGCAAGCTCTTATTCGGCCGCCTCGCGCAGGGCCGACATCGTTGCCGCATATTGCTGCTGCAACGCATGCATTCCCTCGCGAGCGCCGTCAACGGCATCGGCGCCGCGCAACGCCTCGGTCACCACGACCGCCGGCTCGTACAGATTATCGAATCCCAGGTTCTGGCTCACGCCCTTGAGCGTGTGCGCTGCCATAAACGCACCTTCGGCGTCTCCCGCCGCCATGGCGGCCTCCAGCTTGTCCATGCTCTCGTCATCCAAAAACTTGAGGGCAAAGCGGGCAAGCATTTCCCCGCCCATCAGCCGAGCGCACGCGTCATCATAATTAGCGCCGATCTTCTCATACGCCTCACGCATGGAAATCATGGATTAAAAACTCCTTTGGTCAAACTAAATCGTAGGAAACGCGACGACATCGGCGGGGCGTGCCAATGTCTCGGCAATTTGGTCTTGCACCTCGAGCAAACAGTCGAGCAGCAACGGGTTAAAGGTGCCGCACTTACCGTCCAGAATCATCTTGATCGCTTCCTCGTGCGGGATAGCGTCCTTGTACACGCGCACGCTCGTCAGGGCATCGTACACGTCGGCCACCGAAACCACCTGTGCGGCAATGGGAATTTCGTCGCCCTTAAGGCCATCGGGATAACCCTTGCCGTCCCAGCGCTCGTGGTGCCAACGCGCGATCTGGTACGCATATTCCATAAGCGCATTGCCGGCGTGATGGCTACCCAGCTCACGCAGCATGTCGGCGCCGATCGTGGTATGCGTCTTCATAATCTCGAACTCCTCGGGCGTAAGGCGTCCGGGCTTGTTGAGAATCGCATCGTCAATCGACATCTTGCCGATATCGTGCAGCGCCGAAGCCAGGGCGATCGTGGAGCGTTCCTCATTGTCGAGGGAGATCGTGTCGCTACGCCGGACCAGACAGCCAAGCAGCAGCTCGGTCAGCTTCTCGATGTTCGTAACGTGCCTGCCGCTCTCGCCGTTACGAAGCTCCATGACGCCAGCCATGATGTCGATGAGCATGCGACTGTTCTTGACACGCTCGTTGTACTGCTGGGACAGCAGGTTCGTCAGGCGGCGCTGTTTGGCGTATAGGCGGATGGTGTTGCTTACACGGCGGCGCACGACACGGGAGTCAAACGGGCGGTTGATATAGTCCGAGGCGCCCAGCTCGTACGCGCGCAGAACCATATCATCGGAATCTTCGCTCGAAATCATGATGACGGGCAGATTGTCACTAACCGATCGGCGCGACAGATCGGCCAGCACCTCAAAGCCGCTTACGCCCGGCATGACAATATCCAGCAGCACGAGCGACAACTCATCGCCATAGCGGTCGACCATGTCGAGCGCCGCACGACCGTGGTCGGCCTCGAGGATGCAATACTCGTCCTTGAGCATCTCGCTGAGAATGGCTCGGTTCATCTCGGAGTCATCGACGATAAGCACCGAAGGCTTTTCGCTTTGGAAGGCCTCGATGGAATCGCCATCGGTCACGACCGTACCGGCTTTTGCCTTGGCACGGCTCAGTAACTGGACAGCGCGGCCAACGCCCTCATCGACCGTCTCGCCATGAATGCGAACGCCACCAACACATGCCGTCAAGCTCACGTGCTCATGGCCCGGAATAATCGTGGAATGGACGGCATCGGATACCTGACGCAGACGACGGGCAAAGTCATCGGAGGGAATATTGGGCATGACAGCTACAAACTTGTCACAGCCATAGCGCACAAGTTCGTCAGTCGAACGAATACCGCTGCGTATGGCTGTTGCCACAGCACCGAGCGCAAGGTCGCCGGCATGGCGGCCACACGTATCGTTGAAGACCCTAAAATCATCAAGGTCGATCATCGCAACACCGGCCTTCATGCGGGCGTTGCGGAGCTTTTCCTCGTAATATCGGCGATTGCGCACGCTCGTCAGCACGTCGGTGTAGACAAGGTCCTCTTCTGCGGCCTCTTGCTCATCAATCGGACGCACCATCAGCAGGACGTGAGGCTCGCCCTCGACCTTCAGAGGGCGCAGACGGGCGCGGTACTCAGTACCATCATTGAGTAGCTGCTCCGATACATCATCGGAACCTGCTAAGGCCTCAAGACTTGACTGACGCAGACAGGGACACCGATCGCCGGCGAGTAGGCAGTTAGGCTCGCTCTTAATCTGATCGGCCGACAGCAAACGCACCACGGGGTAGGTCTTCGCGACGCGGGCGACCTCAGCGGCAGCCTCCTCGTCGGTTAGATTTGCCTCGTGATTATTGAGCATATGGGGCCCTTTCGATAGTTTCGCTTGGTAGCGGTGGGTTCCAAACGGTACCAGAGTAGCACCTTGTCGATGCAGGTAAGCACGTGAATGCTGTTACATTTTTATGAGTTGGCAGACGGCGCGATTGAAGCCGCAGACGTGAGGTTTTGAGAACATTTGTTAACATGGCCGAAACGTTTGCGGCTGAAGCCTGTTTTGTTTTTTGCAGCTGCTAGAGCCCCAGGATGCCACGGACAGTCTGGGCAGCCGCTGCCGGGCGATCGCGCAGGCCGTTGTGCGCGCCGGGAACCATTACGAGCGGACAGTCCAAAAGCTCAGCCGCTATCCTCGTTCCCGCCTCGCGGGGCGTACCAATCGAGAGCTCGCCCAAAAGCACGGCGGCCACCGTTTTTGACGCACGAACGCTGCCCCAATCGGGAACGCAGGTCATAGTAATCCCGTATTCGTTCGCCATGAAACTGCGGCCGTTGCGCAGAGCATGCTTGGCTTCTGCCTCGGTTAACTTGGGGGCCTCAGGGTCCGAATCGCCGATGGCACCCAGGAAGGCCCGTAATGCCCTGGAGACCTTTCCCGCGGCGATCATCTCGAGCAAAACCGGGGCCGCGCCCAGGCCGGCACCCTCATCCGTCACGGCGGGTTCATGCAGAATCGCACGCGAGATTATGGCGGGGTTTGCACGGAGAAGCTCCAGGGTCACCAGCGTACCGGCACTGTGCGCGAGCACGTTTGCCGGAGCACCAATATGCTCGATAACGGCCTGCAGGTCGGCGGCTTGGGTGGCGAGGTCGTAGCGTCCGTCTGCAGCGTCGCCACTCTCGCCGCAACCGCGGCGGTCGTAGGCAATGACGCGATAGCCACAGGCGAGCTCGCGGGCGATGGCGTCAAAAAAGACGCCGTCGACGCACGCACCGTGCACGCACACCAAGGCGGGAGCATCAGGCGATACATCCGGGCCGGCATATTCGCGACAGGCAATCGTGGTGCCCGCGTTCTCGACCGTAAAATCCATGTTGTGCCCCCGTCATCAATGCCCATCCAGTTGTACATCAGTACGGTTGGATGGACCCGCATTGCCTTACGCCTTGTTAACAGATTAACTGTACCCGACCCGAGGCTTTTCATGGCACGTCATAATGAGCGACGTGAAAAAACGAAACTTGTAAAGCAAGAGCCCGCACCTTGCTTTGGAGCCGATGCTATGCTTAGGCACAATTGTCTTGAGGAGCATATGCCTATGTCTACGTTTTTGAATGCCAGCCCCATCTTTGGGCCCGTTCGCAGCCGTCGCCTTGGTCTCTCGCTCGGCGTCAACATGATGCCGGCCAGCGGCAAGATCTGCACGTTCGACTGCATTTACTGCGAAAACGGCCTCAACGCCGAGCGCCCCTGCCACGAGCCGTACAACACAGCCGCCGTGGTACTCGACGCGCTCGAGGCAAAGCTGCGCGAGATGGCAGCCGAGGGCGAGCTCCCCGATGTGATCACCTTCGCAGGCAACGGCGAGCCCACCGCCGCACCCGATTTTCCGCAGGCCATCGCCGGCGCCGTTGCGCTGCGCGACCAGCTAGCCCCAAACTCCAAGATCGCCGTGCTCTCCAACGGCACGCGCGCCGACCGTCCCCAAGTGCACGATGCGCTCATGATGGTCGACGACAACATCCTCAAGCTCGATACCGTCGACCCGGCGTTTATCCAGCTGCTCGACCAGCCTGTTGGCCCCTACGACGTCGAGCACCAGATTGAGACGTTCGCAAGCTTTGACGGTCACGTTATTATCCAGACGATCTTTTTGACCGGCGAGTATCAGGGCAAGCTCATCGACAATACCGGCGAGGAGTATGTTGCCCCCTGGCTCGCGGCGCTTGAGCGCATTCGTCCGCAGGAGGCGACCATCTACACGGTCGCGCGCGAGACACCAGTCGCCGGCCTTGCCAAAGCAGCGCCCGAGGTGCTCGACGCCATTGCCGCGCGCGTGCGCGCCCTCGGTATTCCCTGCCAGGTGAGCTACTAGCAAAACCACGCAGCAGCTAGTGCCCGCCATCCCGCCCCATCAGTTGCGGTGATATAGTTCCTATTTGTGCTGTTAAACCGCTTAAATCGGAACTATATCACCGCAACTTTTATGGCCGCGTGGGTGGGCTATACTAGCTGCGAATGAAAGGAAGTTAGCCATGTATGACAAAGGACCCGTGCCCGGCCGCAACGACGCTTGCTGGTGCGGCAGCGGCAAGAAATACAAGAAATGCCATAGCGCCTTTGATGAGCGCCTCGAGCGCTTGTGGGAAGAAGGCTGGGAGGTTCTGCCTCGCACGCTCTACAAGACTCCCGCCGATATCGAGGGCATCAAGCGCTCGGCAGCCATCAACGTGGGCGTGCTCGATTATGTGGGCGAGCATATCGCCGCAGGCATGACCACCAACCAGATCGACCAGATGATCTACGACTACACCGTCGAGCACGGTGGCACGCCGGCCGACCTCAACTACGAGGGCTACCCCAAGAGCGTGTGCACCTCGATCAATGATGTGGTCTGCCACGGCATTCCCTGCGATACGGACGTGCTGCACGAGGGCGACATCATCAACGTAGACTGCTCCACGATCTTGGACGGTTACTTTAGTGATTCGAGCCGCATGTTCTGCATCGGCGAGGTCTCGGCCGAGCGCCAGCGCCTGGTCGACGTCACCCGTGCCAGCGTGGAGGCGGGTCTGGCAGCCGTCAAGCCATGGCTACCGCTCTCCGTTATGGCCGAGGCAGTACAAAAGACCGTCGAGGACGCCGGCTTTAGCGTGGTGCGCGAGTACGGCGGACACGGCATCGGTAAGGAGTTCCACGAGGACCCGTTTGTGGGCTTTACCACCGAGGCGCCCGATGTGGACACCATCATGGTGCCGGGCATGGTCTTTACCATCGAGCCCATGGTCAACGCCGGAGCGCCCGACATCAAGATCAGCAAGGGCGACGGCTGGTGCGTGCGCACCAAGGACGGCAGCGATTCGGCCCAGTGCGAGGTACAGCTCGTGGTGACCGAGGACGGCTACGAGCTGCTGAGCTGGTAGCCGTGGATGCGCCGGATGCTGACGGGCACGCTCGTCTTGCATCCGGCGTTTTTGTTTGAACGTTTGCCCGATAAAACCTGCCAAAATAAACCTGTCCCTTTTTTGGCAGGTTGAGCGGAGAGGACTGCCTGTGAACATCCTGGTTTTGCTGCCCGTCAACGACCGTCATCGCGCAATTCTTGAGTCGAGCGCTCCGGGCGAGGACTTTATCTACACGAGCGCCGACGCCGCCGCGCGCAAGCAGGTCGCCGATGCCGACGTGATCCTGGGCAACATCGACCCTGACATGCTCACGGCATGCGAGCATCTCCAGCTGTTGCAATTGCAGACCGCCGGCTATGACGACTACCTTGCCGCCGGCACCGTGCCAGCCGACGCCAAACTGTCTTGCTCGGTGGGCGCCTACGGCCAGGCCGTGAGCGAGCACATGTTTGCCATGGTCCTTTCCATGATGAAGCGCCTGCCCGGCTATCACGACTTGCAGCGCGAGCATCGCTGGGAGGATTTGGGGCCGGTTACCTCGCTCAAAAATGCCAACGTGCTGGTGCTGGGCGCGGGCGATATCGGCGGCCACTTTGCCACGCTCTGCCGCAGCATGGGCGCACACGTCCGCGGCATCAAGCGCCATCCGCTCGTCTACCCCATTGTGTTTGAGGACATGGACGGCATGGATGCCCTGCCCGAGCGCCTGGCCGAGGCAGACGTCGTCGCATCCTTTATGCCCAGCACACCCGAGACCCGCGGCCTGGCGAACGCCGAGTTCTTCGCCGCGATGAAGCCGGGCGCCTTCTTTGCCAACGGCGGCCGCGGCGATCTTGTGGTTGCCGACGACCTAGTTGCCGCCCTGGAATCAGGACATCTCGCCGGCGCCGCGGTCGACGTCACCGACCCCGAGCCGCTGCCAGAGACAAGCCCGTTGTGGGATGCGCCCAACATGCTCATCACGCCGCACATCTCCGGCTGGTTCCACTTGGCCGCCACGCTCAACAACGTGGTCGACATCGCCGCGGAGAATCTGCGTCACCTGCAGGCCGGCGAGACCCTGCGCTGCTGGATCGAACACTAAGAATTACGCCGTTTTACAAACGGCGTAATGAGCCGACGCTGCGAGCCCGTCTGGACGGCAATCTGCCTTTCAACTTCGGCGGCATGACCAGAAGGTCAATGCCGCCTTGTTTCAAGGCACCTTGCTCGCCCAGACGGGCTCTCGCTGACTTTTGTTCAACCTGTAGGGACTGGCTGGCGCGGCCCTGCCTGGGGGCATTCGCTGACTTTTATTCGACCTGCGGGATCTTCAAATTGCTAGAGCGTTGCTAAGTAATTCTTTGCGTCTTCTGCGCTCATTGCTGCGACGGGTGCGTGTGAACAGAGTTTGACATCGTTGGTGACCAGTAGATCTGCTTGAGCGCGTATCGCTGCCGCAATGATTAAATCGTCTTCGTAATCGCTATGGAGCTCACGCTGCCTGCTCGCCATCCAGATGTCGCTCAGGTCACAGGGCACTGACGTGGCAAGCTGCGACAGCACGCTAAGACAATCCCATGCAAGCGATGTCGCTGCCGCAGCGGCATCTTGGGAAAGCGAACCATGCTCGCGCCGATACCATGCCTTATGTTCGCTTGAAATCAAATAGAACAGGTCTTTGGACGATGTCGCCGCGTACAGCAAATCAGCCTGTGCCGTGCATGCATCGCGTAAAAACTCAATCGCCACCGAACGACCACGTCGTGAGGGAATGAAGTAATCGAGCCACACGTTGGTGTCAACCAAGATGCGCTTTGGAGTCTCACTCATAGAGCCAGCTCATCTCCTCGCCATAGCGATCAGCATAGGCATTCCGTTTGAGCTCTTCGTCGTCCGATGGCTGAGCCTTGACCATATCGATTCCCGACTCACGGCAAGCGGCAGCGAACAGCTTCGACCCCTGATCCATGAGCTCGAGCTTACGTTTGGCGGCCTTTTCGCGCTCGCGCTGTTCCGCCCGGGCACGACTGGGCAGCAGGATATCCTCGAGCGCACCGGGGCGATCGGCCAGCGACGCTGCAAGCTGCCAGAGCGCTCGCACCGCTTGGCTCGGCGTCATACCGGCCTTGGAGAGAGCGGCGTCCCCACTCCTTTTAAGATCGGCATCGAGACGTACGTTGATCTGAGCGGCGGTTGTGGTCATAGCCCCTCCTTAGTACTTCAAAACTATCATAAAATACTATGGTAGATACGTAAAGCATGTAAAGCACTTATAAGCATTAGCCGTACTCTGTACACAAAAAGCCGCCGAGGCGCACTGCACCTCGGCGGCTACGCATCACCGATCTAGTTCGGTTTCACCCCTTGCATTCGCCCAGATAAAACCTGCCAAAATGAACCTGTCCCTTTTTGGCAGGTTTTAGAGCTCCACGCTTTCGGCGCCGTTGATGGTTAGGTTTCGCTCGTAGAAGGCGGTGAGGGCGCGGATGGCGTACATCACGTCGCGCACGCCGCCGGTCTCGTAGCTCGAGTGCATAGCCAGCTGCGGCAGGCCCACGTCTACGGCATGCATGCTCGCCTGCATGTTCGACAGGTTGCCCAGGGTAGAACCGCCGGCCATATCGCTCTTGTTGGCGAAGGCCTGCGTGGGTACATCGGCGTCATCGCAAATGGCCTGGAACACCGCGCGGCTAAAGGCGTCGGTGCAGTAGTGCTGGTTGGCGGCTTCCTTGATGACGATGCCGCCGTTGAGCACAACCTGGTTATGGGCGTCGCACTTCTCGGCGTGGTTGGGGTGCACGGCATGCGCGTTGTCGCAGCTCACGAGCATCGAAGCGGCAAGCGCACGGTGATACGACTCGTCGTCAAAGCCCAGCGACCCGTTGATGCGGCGCAGCGCGTCGGCCAAGAACGTCGACATGGCGCCCTGCTTGGTCTCGGAGCCAACCTCCTCGTTATCGAAGCAGCAGTAGACCGAGACGTCGTGCGCATTCTCGGCACCCAAAAATGCCTGCAGCGAGGTGTAGGCGCAGGCCAGATCGTCAAGTTTGGGCGTCGAGATAAACTCGTCGGCCCAGCCCCAAATACGTGCATCCTGTCGATTGACCAGGAACAGGTCGCGGCCCAAAATCTGCTCGGGCTCAACGTCCAGCTCGTCGGCGATCAGGGCGTCAAAGTCGCCCTGCTTAAGGTCACCAGCGCTGATGAGCGGGCACAGGTCAACGGCTCGGTTGGGAGCAAAGCTCTCGTTAACGCCACGGTTCATGTGGATGGCAAGGCTCGGAATAATGGCAACCTCGCGCTCGGTGGCAAGCAGGCGGCTCTCAATACGGTCGCCCTCGCGCACCAGTACGCGACCCGCGAGCGCCAGCGGGCGATCGAACCAGGTGTAGTCGATCATGCCGCCGTAGGCCTCGGTGTTCAGGCGCAGCGTCTCGCCCGCACCATCGAGCTCGGGCACGGCCTTGACCTTAAACGTCGGCGAATCGCTGTGCGACGCCGTGAGCTGAAAATGATAGTCACCGGCAACGCCGTCCTCGCCCCACGTCGCGGCCAGGTCCTCGCCCACCTTAAAGGCGATAACGCTCGAGGTGTTGCGCTGCGTGTAATAACGCCCGCCCGGCTCGATATCCCACGCCGCGTTCTCGGGCAGGTAGGTAAAGCCCGCCTCGTCGAGCTCGGCCATAATGGTCGCCGCCGTATGGAACATGCTGGGGCATGCCTCGATAAAGTCGATAAGGTCGTTGGCGGCCTCGATATCGTCGGCCGTCACATGCGCGCGCTCGGGCGTTTCCTGATCCGTCATGCTCTCCCCTTTCGCTGGGTTGATGGTCCCCTCCAGCATACCCCGCCGCGCCAGCGCCGCACTCTTCATTCCGTGCTTAATTCCGCGCCGCTCACCAAGTTGAGTCATCATGTCCGCGCTCCTTTTGCGACAATTGCACTAACAGGACGAGAGGAGTCGTCATGAAGCCACGTAACATTGCCATCGCCTGCGGTGTCGCGGGAGCCGCCGTCGGCCTTGCCGCTGCCACCGGTATCGTTTATCGCAAACAAATCAAGTCCGTCGCGTCACTCAAACGCTTGACCGACTATGCGGATGGCTATGACCTGTACGCAATCGACATTGCTTACGACTACGGCCTTGACCGCATCATCGCCGCTGGCGTGCGCGACGACCAGGCCTACATCGATGCCGTGGTGGCGCAGGTGCTCCCCGGCGTGCCGGCACATGTCCAGGCACCCCAGTTTGCCTGCAGCGCTTTTGTCGCCGTAGATGCCGAAGGCCGCGTGCGCACCGGTCGCAATTACGACTTTAAGGACGACACCTCGGCGCTGCTGGTGCGCAATCACCCGCGCGACGGCTATGCCTCCATCGGCTTTGCGGCCCTCAATAACCTGGGCGCCAACACTCCACTTGACTCCGTCGCCGGACGCGCCGCGGCGTTGATGGGCCCGTTTGCCCAGCTCGACGGTGTCAACGAATGCGGCGTGTCCATTGCCGTGCTCACCCTGGATTCCAAGCCCTGTGACCAGGACACACAGCGCCCCGTCATCAACACTTCGCTCGCCATCCGTCTGGTGCTCGACCGCGCGGCCACCACGCAGGAGGCCGTCGACCTGCTTTCTGCCTACGACATGCACGCCATGGCCGGACGCGATTACCACTTCTTTATCAACGACGCCGCCGGTGACGCGCGGGTGGTGGAGTGGGATCCGCGCGACCCCGACCGTGCATGCAAGGCGACTCCTGTACGCCAGGTTACGAACTTCTACGCCTGCTATGGTGACGAGGTGCTCCCCAACCAAAAGAACGGCGAGCTGGGCCATGGTAAAGAGCGCGCCGTCGCAATCGCCGATGTCCTTGACGCCCATGCCGGCGCCCAAGATGAGGCAGTCGCTTGGAAGGCCCTACGCGCTGCAGCGCAAGAGCCCAATCCGGAAGACATCACCAGCAACACGCAGTGGTCGGTCGTCTTTGACAACACCGAGCCCGCTGCCGCCATCACGCTGCGCCGCCACTGGGGCGACGTCGACGCCTTCGCGCTGTAAGGAGCCAGGCCCATCGACCTTACGCTCGCCTGACGTTGCTTACATTTCTATACGCTTGAGCTAACACGTTTTACCCCCGTATCAACAGTGTGCGGGGGTAAACTTATGCGCATGTTATAACTTGCCCGGAAGGATTCATCATGCTTAGGATCGGTCTTCTTACCAGTGGCGGCGACTGCCAGGCGCTCAACGCCACCATGCGCGGCATTGTCAAAACGCTCATGACCAATAGCGAAGAGCCTATCGAGATCTATGGTTTTGAGGACGGCTACCAGGGCCTTATCTACAGCAGATTCCGTGTTATGACGCCCGCCGATTTTAGCGGCATCCTCACCCGCGGCGGCACCATCCTGGGCACGAGCCGTACGCCGTTCAAGCGCCTGGATGTTCCCGAGGCCGATGGCGTCGAGAAGGTGCCCGCAATGGTCCACACCTATCATAAGCTGCAGCTCGACTGCCTGTTTATGCTGGGCGGCAACGGATCCACCAAGACCGCCAACCGTCTGCGCGAAGAGGGCCTCAACGTTATCGCCCTGCCCAAGACCATCGATAACGACACCTGGGGCACCGAGTTGACGTTTGGCTTTACGAGCGCCATCGACGTCGCCACCAAGTGCATCGACGACATCCACACCACTGCCTCGAGTCACGGCCGCGTGTTTGTCATCGAGATCATGGGCCACAAGGTTGGCTGGATCCCGCTGTACGCCGGCGTCGCGGGCGGCGCGGACGTCATCCTGATTCCCGAAATCCCCTACGACATGGATAACGTCATCAAGACCATCGAGCATCGCATGGAGACCGGCAGCCGCTTTACCATCGTAGCCGTCGCCGAGGGTGCTATCTCCAAGGAGGACGCGGCGCTGTCCAAGAAGGAGTACAAGAAGAAGCTCGCCGAGCGTACGAGCCCGTCAATCGTGTACGACATCGCCAAGGAGATCGAGGCCAAGACCGGTCGCGAGACCCGCGTCGCCATCCCCGGCCACACGCAGCGCGGCGGCCAGCCCGACGCCCAGGACCGCATCTTTGCGACCCAGTGCGGTGTCGAGGCAGCGCTCGGCTGCCTACGCGGCGAGTTTGGCTACATGATTGCCCTGCGTGACGGCAAGATGTGCCACATGCCGCTCGAGGAGGTCGCCGGCAAGCTCAAATATGTCGACCCCCAGAGCGATCTGGTGCGCGAGGCCAAGGCGTTGGGCATCAGCTTCGGCGACGAATAGCCTCGGCTGGAACTGCCCCCATCGGAGGCCCCAGGGCTTACCTCCCAAATCGTCCTCGGACATGTCAGGACCCCGCTGCGCGCTTCGCGCGGCGGGGTCCTTCCGTCCTGCGGAAAGATTTGGGAGGAAAGCCCTGGGGCCTCCTGCGGTAACTAGGGAGGCCGAGGCTATTCGTCTTCTTGCTGCAAGTGCGTGGGCTGAGATTTTGGGATGTTGCAGGCTCTTAGCTGAGAGTAGCACTGACATTTGTCCTGAAATGGCTGGTCGTTAGGGGTTGCTACCGGTAGTTGCGGTAGGGTTGGGGCAGATTCTAACTAGAAATGGTGGTCGCTACCGGTTGTTCTCGGCATACTCGGCTCATTCGATTCGACCATCAAACGAAAGGAACCACCATGGATCTTGCGATGGCACAGCGCCTCGTCGATCGCCGCAAGGCTGCCGGGCTTTCTCAGGAGGCGCTTGCCGCCCAGCTGGGTGTGAGTCGTCAGGCTGTCAGTAAATGGGAGCGCAGCGAATCCTCGCCCGATACCGATAACCTTATTGCGCTCGCCGCGCTGTATGGCGTGTCGCTGGATGAGCTGCTGTATGGGGAGGCGGCTAACGATGCCGACGACCCGGAGGACGGTAGCGCCGACACCGAGACGGCGGATGCGGCTGACGAGGCTGAGGATTCTGCCGAGCACGCCGATTGCGGCGACAAACCACTTGTCGATATTTCCCTCGCGCGCGGTATCCACGTCATTGATCCCAATAAAGGCGAGGAAGTCCATGTTGGTTGGAGCGGCATCCATGTGACCAACGAGCGCAAGGACGAAGAGGTGCATGTGGGGCCGGGCGGCGTGCATATCGATACGCTTGAGGACGATGGACATAGCGTACGCACCAATGATGACGGCACCGTCACCATCGACGGCGAGACGTTTTCCAGCTGGAAGGAAGCACACGACAAGCTCGACCATCATGGCAAGCATTTCCACACCAAGGTCGGACGTGCATGGAACAAATTCCCCTTCCCCGCACTTGTCACTCTCGCCTATCTGGCGCTCGGCATTGTCTACGGCACATGGGGCATGGGGCTTTTCCTCGTCTTTTTGATTCCCGTTTACTACGCGATTGGTGACTTCATCGATCGGCGCCACCTGTCTAAGCTGATCGAGGTCATCTACCCGGCAGCCGCCATCGCTTGGTTCCTCTACATGTGGCTCTGTTTGGGACAGCCCCATCCTGCATGGATCATCCTCATCACGATTCCCATCATAAAGGCGCTCATGCGCTGGTGCCGCAAACAATGGAAGTGCCGCAAACAGGCCTAAACCGCCCCAACCAGCCAGCGCCACTCATCCGACACCGCCTGCCCCTTCCAAGTTGCGGTGAAATAGGGACTGTTTTGAGGCTCCAAAGCGCCAAACGGTCCGTATATCACCGCAACTGACAAACAACTGGGTCAGTTCCGGCACGGAGATTAGCATTGAGCTGACCGCGCGCCAAGAAAAGGGCCCATTTACTACGTTTAACCCGAGAGGGCCGACCATACCCGCCTTTTCCGAAAATTGACAAGCCCTCTACCTGCGTTTTTAATTTCACAATCTTTGTCACGGTCGAGGGTGTGGTAGCAAACGTAGCAGATAGGCCCGTTTTGTGGCATACGACCCGTTCAAGCCCAATCTCGAAAGCTAAAGAGAGCCTCTCATCCACGCCTGTGAGCGAAAACCAAATAGAATGAAAGGCAAATGGAAAGCCCGTTTGACGAGCGGAGGACATATGCGCGACGTAGCCGAAAGCGACTGGAAGCTGTTTAAGAAAATGCTTCCTCAATGGCAAGAACGTTATATGGAAAAGCTCATCGGCCAGTACGTTGAGATACTGAACGGCGACAGTGAAGCGTCCAGTAGATTTTGGGCACTAGAAGAGCGCCTCAATAGAGACAAGCTGTCCTCAGGCGTAATTGCAAACGACATTCGCCGCAGCACAATGCACCGCGAGATAGCCAATTTGCTTATCGACAGCGTGATCACCCTTGACGACCTTGACGGTTTTACCGAGGACATTAAGAGCTATGCGCAACACTGGATTGGCCAGTAAGAGCACTGAACGACAGACATCCCCAGCAAAACGGGGCAAACGCCGGGCCACCTAATGGTTGTCCGGCGTTTGCCCCGATAAAACCTGCCAAAATAAACCTGTCCCTTTTTGGCAGGTTACTCGGCGCTCTTGAGGGCGCCGACCATGTCGATCTTGTTGAGGGTACGGTTGGTGGCGAGGTTGACGATAAACGTAAAGCCAAATGCCAGCAGAACGGACAGCACATAGCTCAGCGGCTCGACCTCGACGTCAAAGTACAGCGACGGCATCTGCAAAATGTAGGTAAAGCTCTCGGCCAGCAAGCCGCCCAGCGGCACGCCCAGCGCAGCGCCGATCGCTGTGAGGATCAACGTCTCCTTGTTGACGTAGTGATGCACCTCGCCACGGCGGAAGCCCAGCACCTTGATGGTCGCCAGCTCGCGTTCGCGCTCCGAAATATTCGTATTAGACAGCGTAAACACCACCACAAACGACAGGCACGCCGCCATAAAGGTCACAAGCACCACGACCGAGTTGATGATGGTGAAGTTGGCCTCATAATTCTCCCAATGCTCGGACGTACTCGAAATCGTAAGCCAACCGTCACTCTTAAGATTCTTGCTAAACGCAATCTGGTCGGCCGACGAACCCTTAAGCAGCACAAAGACGCCGTTAAGGCGTGCACTTCGACCGAACGCGCGCTCATAGGTGCCCTGCGTCATGTAAAGCGTGTTGCCCAGATAGTTGAGCGAGATGTCGCTGACTTTGACCTTGGCAACATTGAGCGACGAATCCTGGACGTGTGCCGTATCGCCCGGCTTGATCCCCAGCACCAGCTGAGAGCTCTTGCTCAAATACACGTCTCCGTCACGCAGGGCGAGCGGTTCTTTGGACTCATCCTCCAGGCGCACGTAATCGCCCAAGTCACCCGTGCGGTCGTCGGGAATCACGATGAGCTGCACGGTCTCGCTCTTGCCGCCAAACGTAAAGGTGACGTTGTCGGTCATAATCGGCAGGATCGAGGTCACCGTCACGTTGGAATCATTGGCCGTGCTGCGCTCATCCAATGCCGCGCACGTCTGCGAAAAATCGTCGGGATTGGCGACCGCCAGCAAGTCATAGCGCGTGATATGCCCGTACTGTTTGGGCGAAAGCGCCACCGACGTGTCGCGAATTCCCATACCGCAAATCACGAGCGCCGTGCAGCCGGCGATACCGAAGGTGGTCATAAAGGCGCGCTTTTTGTAGCGGAACAGGTTACGTGCTGCCACCTTGTTCAAGAAGCCCATGCGGCGCCAAATAAAGCCGATGCGCTCGAGCAGAATGCGTGAGCCGGCGCGCGGCGCCTTGGGACGCATGAGCGAAGCCGGCGTCTCGGCCATCTCGTGGCGGCAGGCGATAATCGTAGCGCCCACCACGCCCACGGCAAACAGCGCCACCGAGACAATCGAGGACACGATATCGTACGAAAGCAACATCTGGGGCAGCGAGTACATGTCGTCGAACACCGTAAACAGGAACAGCGGCAGGCCCACAAATCCGATGATATTGCCGAGCACGCCACCGATCAGACACGCCCACAGCGAGTAGTCCACATATTTGGACAGGATACGCCCGCGCGAATAGCCGAGCGCCTTGTACAGGCCAATGAGCGTGCGCTCCTCCTCGACCATGCGCGTGGCGGTGGTGAGGCTGATGAGCACGGCGACGATAAAGAAGATGAACGGGAACACCGTGGCGATGGCCTCGATCGAAGAACTATCGCTCTCGACGCTCGAGTAGCTTGCGATATTGCCGCGGTCCTGGATGTACCAGGTGCATTCGCCCAGGTCAGAGAGCTCGGCGCGGGCATCGGCAAACTGCTGGTCGGCGGCGGCGCGGCGCTGGTCCAGGTCGGCTTGCGCCTGCGCACGCTCGTCGCTGCCCTCGGCCATGCGATTGATGTTGTCCTGCTCGATCCCAAAGACCATATTCGCCTGACGCTCAGCCGCGTCCAAGCTCGCCGGTGTGTCGACCGTCAGCTCCTGAGCGCGCGCCTTCTCACGTCCCTCGCGGATCTTCTCGATATTGCCCTTGACCTCATTGATCTTTGCCGAGTAGGCATCCGAATAGGAGTTGAGGCTCTTGGCTCCCTCGACGACCACGTGGACAGCGGAGTAGGAAGAAGATGTCGCGGCATCCTCGCTCACGTAGAACTTGTAGTCCGCAGTCGAAGCAGCGCGAAAGGCGTTGACTGTCGAGTCGGAGCTCACATCAGTGGGATCGAGGACCTCAGCCGTAATGGTGTAGTCCCCATCGGCAAACTGGTCCTTGGCGCTTTGGTTCGACGAGCTCGCATCGTTGGCGGCAAAGCTCACCGTATCGCCGATTTTCTTGCCCGAAGCCTTCAAAAAACGTGAGGTCACTGCCACTTCGCCCGAAGTCTCGGGCAGCTCGCCGCGTACTAGCACCGGTTGGTCAATATTCTCTTTGGAGAGGCTCTGTACGACGACACGCTCGCGCGTCGTATCCACGGCGGTATAGGCGGTCTCGGTATAGATGCCCTCGGCCGTCTCGACGCCATCGACCTCTTGGATCGCGGCAAGATCGTCATCGGTCAGACCATAGGTCGACTGCACGTTGATGTCATAGACATTCTGCTGGTCAAAATAGGCGTCGACCGAATCACACAGGTCCTCGCAGCCCGCCTTAAGGCCGCACATCACGCTCACGCCAAGCGCGGTGATCACGACGATAGACAAGAAGCGTTTGAGGCTGCCGCGAATCGTGCGGTAGATGCCACGGCGAAAAACCGTCGGCACCATATCGTTTGAGCTTTGGGCGGTGCGGTAGGTCGTAAAATCCTGCTCGCGCTCCGTGCTCTGCGCGTCGCGGCGTTGGCTGTTTTGGCGGTCCTGATTCATGGGCGCTACCACTCGATCGTCTCGATAGGCACAGGATTTTGCTGGACCGTCTCGCTCTCCACGCGGCCGCTCTTAAAGCGGATCAGGCGATCGGCCATGGGCGCCAGCGCAGAGTTGTGGGTGATGATGATGACCGTAATGCCTTGCTTGCGGCAAGTGTCCTGTAGCAGCTGCAAGATCTGCTTGCCGGTTTTGTAGTCGAGTGCACCCGTAGGCTCGTCGCACAAAAGCAGCTTGGGGTTCTTAGCCAGCGCGCGGGCGATGGATACGCGCTGCTGCTCGCCGCCCGAAAGCTGCGCCGGAAAGTTAGCGAGGCGGTCGCCCAGGCCAACCTGGCGAAGCGTTTGCTCGGCATCGAGCGAATCGGGACAGATCTGCGCCGCGAGTTCGACGTTCTCAAGCGCCGTCAGGTTAGGGACCAGATTGTAGAACTGAAAGACAAAGCCGACGTCAGCGCGACGGTATTCCACAAGCTGAGCCTCGTTGGCAGAGCTCACGTCACGCCCGTCCACCGTCACGGTGCCAGAAGTTGCCGTGTCCATGCCGCCCAGAATGTTGAGGGCCGTGGTCTTGCCGGCACCCGAAGCACCCAAAATGATGGCGAGCTCGCCGCGCTCGACCGTAAAGCTCGCGCCGTCGAGCGCGTGGATGCGGGCATCGCCCTCGCCGTATGCCTTGATGACGTCTTTGAATTCGATATAGGCCATCGATTAATTCCCATCTGGTCGGATAACTCTTTAGTATTACCCATTTCCCACCTACCAAAAAGGGACAGGTTTATTTTGGCAGGTTTTATATGGGGAAACGGCAGCTATAGATAGGGCGCCGGGGAGGCCGAGAAATCATCAACGGGGTCAGGCCGACCGCCAAACACAACGCACGCATCTCAATCTGTCAGCCAAATCATTCGAACAGCTGTTCGTTTCTATGATATGATTCAACTATCTAAGCAGGCCAATACGCAGAAAGGCGGCCAACATGGCGTTCGACTTTAAGAAGGAATGCAAGGAGCTCTACAAACCTGCAAGCAAGCCGAGCATCGTAACAGTCCCGCCTATGAGCTACGTTGCCGTTCGCGGAAAGGGCGACCCAAATACCGAAGGTGGCGAGTATCAAAACGCCCTGCCGCTACTTTACGGCATCGCCTATACCGTCAAGATGTCGAAGAAAGGCTCAAGGAGTATCGAGGGCTATTTCGACTTTGTGGTACCGCCGCTCGAGGGTTTCTGGTGGCAAGAGTCCCCGAGCGGCGACATCGATTATGTACACAAGGACAATTTCAACTTTATCTCGTGCATCCGCCTGCCTGATTTCGTCACCCGAGATGACTTTGACTGGGCAGTCGCGGAAGCCGCGACCAAAAAGAACCTGGACTTTTCCGCCGTCGAACTGCTTAAAGTTGACGAGGGTCTCTGCGTTCAATGCATGCACACCGGGCCCTACGACAACGAACCGGCGACCGTAGACGCTATGCATGAATACACGACCGAGCTGGGCTATGTTCCCGACTTCTCAGACACCCGTTTACATCACGAAATCTATCTCTCCGATCCACGCAAATGCGCACCGGAGAAACTTAAGACCGTGGTTCGTCATCCTATCAAGCGCGCTGAATAGCGTGGGGCGTCATTTCACTCGCTAGGTTTTAAGCCAGCCAACCAGCCGCCTCCTAGGCCGTCCGGTAATTATCTTGACGCGGCCCGTCGCATCTTATAAGTTTGTTTTGCTAAAGCTGGAAAGCCTCTCAACGATGCGCAACTCCAGCTCTTTTTCTATCAAGAGAGCAAGTGTCGGAAAGCAAAATGTCAGAAAGCAGCGCTTCGAGCAGAATCAAACGCCTGGTCAACACCTACAGCGGTCTCGTGCTCATGGGCGCCGTCGGAATCCCTATCGGCGTTATCGTTGGCGCCATCTGCGCCCTTTTTGGTCGTGTGCTCCTGGCAATCGGCGCCTTCCGGGACGCGCACGTCGCACTGCTCCTTCCCTTTCTCGCCCTCGCGGGTCTGGCCATCGTATTTGCCTACCTCACCTGGGGCAAAGGCACCGATCGGGGCATGAGCTTAGTATTCGACGTAGGTCACGGGCGTGAAGACGCCATCTCCCCGCGTCTCGTGCCGCTCATTATGCTGAGCACGTGGGGGACGCATCTCTTTGGCGGTAGTGCGGGACGCGAGGGCGTAGCGGTGCAGATCGGCGCCACCGTCTCGTATTGGATCGGCCGACGTCTACCTTTCCGAGACCCCGGCAACACGTTTTTGCTTATCGGCATGGCCGCTGGCTTTGCCGGACTCTTTCGAACGCCGCTCGCCGCCACGGTCTTTGCTATCGAGGTGCTGGTCGCCGGACGCATTGAATACCGCGCGTTGTTCCCCGCGCTTACGGCTTCGCTTGCCGCAAGCATGACCTCGGGCGCCCTGGGGCTCGAGAAGTTCGAGGTCGCCGTTACCGCCTCGTATGCGCTCGACCTCCCCGGTCTTGGACGGCTGGCGCTGCTGGGTATCGCGTTTGGCATGGTCGGTGGAGCTTTTGCCTGGTGCCTTGCCCATGCCAAGACCCTTGCAGCGCGGCTGCTCCCCAACCCTTACATACGCGTTGCCGTTATGGGCCTTGCGCTGTCGGCGATTCTGTTCGTGCTGTGGCAGGGGCGATACTGCGGCCTTGGCACCAACCTGATATCGGCGGCGCTCAACGGTGACGGCAAGGTCGCCATCATGCCTTGGGACTGGGCGCTCAAATTCACACTCACCATCGCCACGCTTGCCGCGGGTTATCAAGGTGGCGAGGTCACGCCGCTGTTCTCCATCGGAGCCAGCCTGGGTGTCGTACTCGCCGGGATTCTCGGCATGCCCGTCGAGCTCTGCGCCGCGCTGGGATACGCCGCCGTCTTTGGCAGCGCCACCAACACGCTACTCGCGCCGATCCTCATTGGCTGCGAGGTCTTTTGTTTCGGTAATCTGCCGGCGTTCTTCATCGTCTGCGTCGTGGCCTACCTGTTCAACATGGATAAGTCGATCTACGCTCTACAAGAGCGCGCGTAGAAAGATGTCCAAGCAGGTGGTCTCAACCGGAAACGGCATGCCACTCTGAGGCTGTATTCCGGGATGCGCTTTCCGCTTGGGACGCCATTCGGAAAGCGTGTCCCGTTCTATTGCGGCGTCCTAGTTATGCAAAGCGTTCGAGCGCTATTCCTCGTACGCACCCTCAAGCCGAAGCAGCCACTCCTTGCGGTCGAGGCCACCGGCATATCCGTTGAGCGACCCGTCAGCGGCAACCACGCGATGGCACGGCACGATAATCGAAATGGGATTACGCGCAACCGCAGCCCCCACGGCACGCGGGGACACAACGGGAGCCTCATTTCCCGGCACACGATGTCGAGCCGCAACACGCTGGGCGATTTCGCCATACGTAGCGACATCGCCACGCGGGATAGAAAGCAGCTCAAACCAAACCTCACGCTGAAACGCCGTGCCAATCATATGCAACGGCGGCGTAAACCGAGGTTCCTGCCCTGCAAAATAAGCATTCAGCCAAGCCCAAGAACGCTCAAGCACCGAAGAAGCCGCGCCATTTGCCGGACTCACCGAAGACATCCCACCGGTACCGGAAACCGCATCGGCGCCTTCAACGTGCTCCGCATCTTCTTCGAGCAGCGTAGAGCCAAAGTGCTCCTGCCCCTCAAACCAAAGCCCCGTCAAACCGCGGCCATCAGCGGCAAGCAAGATTTCGCCCAAAGGCGAAGCAAATGTCGTCGTGACCACCGGCGGCTCCTTTCAAAACTCCGCAACATAATACCGCGAATTGTGCAGACAACCCCGCAGATACGTCCGGACAGACCCGATTGTCCAAGGGAGGGCGTTTTCCCTCTCAATATCAGCCGACACCGAGTCGCAATGCCCAAAACGATGTCCGGCAAAAACGAAGGTGAATGGTTTTCCGAGAAGTGAACGAGTAAAAATAGGGCCCCGAAGCATCCGCATTTTTTGATTGCAAAACAGCAGGATTCATGCGATAAAACCGCAGGAAATAGCGACCAAAATATGCCGATGCTTCAAGGGTCCAAAATAGGTCGCTCACATCCCGGGAAACCATTCACCTTCGATTCGCACCAACCCCAAAGTCACCCAAGGCAGCAGGCGCGACAGCGCCACAGCTGCCGCACGACCCCAAAGTCCCCGCAGGCAGCAGGCGCAACGCGCCGCAGCTGCCGGCCGCGCCCCAAAGTCCCCCAAGGCGGCAGGCGCAAAGCGCCGAGGCCGCCGCCGGGACCAGGGCCCGCAACAGCCACGCGCCCCCACATCAGCCCAGCGGCCCCAACCAACAACGGCCCCATCGCAGACCGCTCGCAGCAGCGTCGCCGCAGGCGGGGGCCGGGCTTAGTTTTCAGAACACTCCGCAGACCAGTGCGGCGCCTTGTCCGCAGCTCCGAAGGAGCAGGACAAGGCGCCGCACATGGTCGAGGACGTTCTGAAAACTAAGCCCGGCCCCCGCCGGACAGGTCGCACTACTCGCAGAGCAGCTTAGCAATCTGGACGGCGTTGGTTGCCGCGCCTTTACGGATTTGGTCGCCGCAGCACCAGAAGGTGATGCCGCGCGCGGCCTCGGGGTTCGAGATGTCGCGACGCACGCGGCCGACCCAAATCAGATCCTGGTCGGACGTATCCATCGGCATGGGGAAACGGTCGTGCGCATCCTCGGCGCTCATGTCGTCAACCAGCTTGACGCCGGGAGCGGCAGCCAGCGCAGCACGGGCCTCCTCGACCGTAATATCGCACTCAAACTCGAGCGTAATGCTCTCGGAGTGCGAACGCAGCACGGGCACGCGCACGCAAGTGCAGTTCACGCGCAGCTCGGGCAGGTGCATGATCTTGCGGCCCTCGTTTTGCAGCTTCATCTCCTCGGAGGTAAAGCCCTCCTCCTTGACGCCGCCAATCTGCGGAATCAGGTTGCTCGCCAGCTGGGCGGCAAATGCACGCGGCTCGGGAATCTCCTCGCCGCGGCCCAGAGCGACCAGCTGAGCCTCGAGCTCGGCCATACCGGGAGCGCCGGCACCCGAAGCCGCCTGATACGTCGAGACGATCATGCGCTTCACGCCGGCAAGCTGATGCAGCGGCCAGGTGGGAACCAGGCCGATGATGGTCGCACAGTTGGGATTGGCGATAAGGCCGTGGTGCCACTTGATATCGTCGGCATTAATCTCGGGCACGACCAGCGGCACTTCGGGATCCATGCGGAAGGCGTGACTGTTGTCGACCACGACGGCGCCGCGCTTGACGGCCTCGGGCAGCAGCTCCTTGGCGATATCGTCGCCGGCAGCGCCGAGCACGATGTCGCAGCCCTCAAAAGCCTCGGGGCAAGCTTCCTCAATCACGATCTGCTCGCCGCAGAACTCAACGGTCTTGCCCGCAGAGCGCGCGCTCGCCAGCAGCTTGAGCTTACCGACCGGAAACTCCTGCTCGTTGAGGCACTCGAGCATCTGGGTGCCCACGGCTCCCGTCGCGCCCAAAATAGCAACCGTGTACTGTTTCATGCTTCCCCCTTTAAAGGTTTTGGCTTTTGCCCGCACGCCGAGCAGGCCGATTATTGTTGCCAGTGTATACAAGAACGGGGCGGGCACGAAACCCGCCCCGTCGAAACGAAACCGAAACGAAACGCCTCGCCGTAGATTTTTGAGACATGACCAAAAATCTACCGAGCAGTCGCTACTTTTTGAGCGCGGCCGGGGCGGGATCGGCCGGCGCGGGAGCCTCCAGGTCAGAGACCTTCACAATGCCGTTCTCGTCGGAGAAGGCGCGGTAAATGGTCCGAATCGCCAGGTCGAAGTCCTTCTCCTCGACACCGATAATGATGTTGATCTCGTCGCAGCTCTGCGAAATCATGCGCACGCTCACGCCGGCCTGGCCAAGCATGCCAAACAGATGGCCCGAGATACCCGCGCGGCCGCGCAGGTTACGGCCGACGGTCGCAATGAGCGCCAAGCCCTCGACAACCTCAATCTCGAGCGGCTCGACCTCCTGCTGAATGTCGCCCACAAGCGAGTACAGCGAATCGTGAACGTCCTGCTCCTGCACCACGGCGCCAAAGCGGTCGACGCCGGTGGGCATGTGCTCAACGGAAACGTCATAGCGCTCGAATACCGAAAGCGCGCGGCGCATAAAGCCGACACGAGGCTTGGTACGGTCGCGGGCAACGTTGATGGCGACAAAGCCACGCTTGCCGGTCACGCCGGTAATGATGGGCTCTGCCTCGCCCTCGTCAGCCGTCTCGCTAATGATGGTGCCGGGGTCCTGCGGCGCATTGGTGTTCTTGATGACCAGCGGAATACCAGCCTCGCGCACGGGGAACACAGCCTCCTCGTGCAGGACGCTTGCACCCATGTACGAAAGCTCGCGCAGCTCCTCGTAGGTAACGCGGGCAATGGGCTGAGCCTCGGGAACAATACGCGGATCGGCGGAATAGAAGCCCGAAACGTCGGTCCAGTTCTCATACAGGTCGGCACCAAGGCATTTGGCCAGGATCGAGCCGGAAATATCGCCGCCGCCACGATCGAGTAGCTTAATCTGACCCTCACGCGTCGCGCCATAGAAGCCGGGCATAACAAAGCCGCCCTGCTGACCGTACTCCTGCACCAGCTCGCAGGTACGATTCATGCTGAGCGTACCGTCGTGATGGAACGCCACGACCGTCGCGGCATCCAGGAACGGCAGGCCCAGGTACTCGGCCATCAGGCGAGCGGTGAAGTACTCGCCGCGGCTCACGAGCTCCTCGGTGGAGTAGCCGCCCGAGCGGGCGCGCTCGGCAAAGGCCGCGAACTCCTCGCGGATGGGATAGGTGAGCTCCAGCTCGTCAGCGATATCAAAATAGCGCTGCCCAATGTCCTCGAGCAGCTCCTCGCACGACACGTGGTACTTAACGTGCGCGTTAACCAGGTAGAGCAGGTCGGTCACCTTGGTGTCGCCCTTAAAGCGGCGACCGCAGGCAGAAACCACCACAAAACGGCGGGCCGGGTCGGCATCGACAATGGCCTTGATCTTCTTAAAGTGTTCGGCGTCGGCGACCGACGAGCCGCCAAACTTGGCAATTTTTATCATGGGCTTGAGGTTACCTTTCTAAAAGCCTCTGCAAACCTGTTTTGCGCGCTCTGATACCATGGTTTCACCGATTGGGACCAAGGCATCCGAGGAGCAGTGTTATATGGGAACTTATCATAGTACACGAGGACGCACTTTATCGTGCTCAAGTAAGGTGGCAATCCGTACCGGCATCGCTCCCGACGGGGGTTTGTTTGTCTCGGACGAGCTGGGCACCCAGCAACTCGATATCAGCTCGCTTGCAGATAAATCGTACTTTGAAATCGCTCAAGATGTGTTGGGAATGTTACTGAATGATTACACAGACGAAGAAATTTCGGCCTGTGTGAATGAGGCATACCACGGCACGTTTGCGAGCGAAGAGGTCACGCCGCTCGTCAAACTCGACGCCGCACCGGGCGCCGACGCCCCTCAGACCTATGTGATGGAGCTCTTTGGCGGCCCCACGAGCGCCTTTAAGGACGTCGCCTTGCAGATGCTCCCCCGCCTTATGGCCCGCACCTCTGCCAAGGACGGCGGCGCCGAGCGCATCATGATCGTCACCGCCACGTCGGGCGACACCGGCAAGGCCGCGCTCGCCGGTTTTGCCGACGCTCCGGGCACGGGCATCACCGTCTTTTATCCCGAGGGCAAGGTCAGCCGCGTCCAGAATCTGCAGATGTCCACGCAGGAGGGCGACAACGTCGCCGTCTGCGGCATCCGCGGCAACTTTGACGACGCTCAGAGCGCCGTCAAGCGCATCTTTGCCGATAAGGAGCTTGCCGAGCGTCTAGAGGCAGCCGGCACCGTGCTTTCGAGCGCCAACTCCATCAACGTCGGCCGTCTGGTGCCGCAGGTCGTCTACTACTTTGCCGCCTATGCGCAGCTGCTGCGCGCCGGCGCTATCGAGGCTGGCGACGCTGTTGAGTTCTGTGTTCCCACCGGCAACTTTGGCGATATCTTGGCCGGCTACTACGCCAAGCGCATGGGTCTGCCCGTCGCCAAGCTCGTCGTGGCGAGCGACAAGAACAACGTGCTTGCCGACTTCCTGACCACCGGCGTTTACGACCGTAACCGCCCGTTCTTCACGACCATTTCACCGTCGATGGACATCCTTATTAGCTCCAACCTGGAGCGCATGCTCTATTTCCTGTCCGACGGCGACTGCGAGCTCGTTGCCGGGCTTATGGAGCAGCTTGCCCAGACGGGTCGCTACGAGGTTCCCGCCGACCTGCTGGCCAAGATCCAGAGCGTGTTTGGCTGCGGCTGGGCCAGCGAGGACGAGGTCCGCGCCGCCATCAAGAGCTGCTGGGATGCGAACGGCTACGCGATCGACCCGCACACCGCTTGCGGCTATCACGTCTTTGAAAAGGTCGCTCCCGCCAAGGGCGCCAAGGCCCGCGTGCTGCTTTCGACCGCCAGCCCCTACAAGTTCCCGCGCGCCTGCTGCGACGCCCTGGGCCTCGACGTTCCCGAGGACGACTTTGAGGCCATGCGCGTGCTCGAGCAGGCAACCGATACGGTCGCCCCGGCACAGCTCGCCGAGCTCGAGTCCAAGCCCGTCCGTTTTGAAGACGTCTGCGACGTAGCCGACATGGCCAGCTACGTCGAGTCCGCAGCAAAACGAATGAGCACCAACTAGATCCCTTATTAAGCGCCGGCGAAAGCCGGCGCACCTTCTTTTATCAGATACCCACCGGGATGATGACGAACGCGCACAGCGTGCCTGGCTGTTTAGTTCGTCGCGAGTTCCGCACGCAAAGGAAAGCACTTAATGTGCTTTCCGTCTTGCGCAGGACTGCCCGAGCAGCGAACTAAACAGCCAGGCACGCCAGGAGGACTCACATGATCAAGATCACCGTCCCAGCAACCAGCGCCAACTTAGGCATCGGCTACGACACCCTCGGCATGGCCGTCAGCCTTTACTCGCACTTCACTTTCGAGCGCGCCGACAAGCTCACCATCACGGGCTGCCCCGAGGAGTTCCAGAACGAGAATAATCTGGTCTACGTTAGCTTTGTCGATGCACTGTCTGCATGGGGCGAGCCGGCATTCCCCGTCACCATCGACATTCAAACCGATGTACCCGTCGCTCGCGGCCTGGGATCCAGCTCCACCTGCGTCGTCGCTGGCATCATGGCCGCCGCCGCACTGACGGGCCACACCGTCGACCGCGCCGAACTCGTCCGCATTGCCACCGAGGTCGAGGGCCATCCCGATAACGTCGCCCCTGCTATCCTGGGCGGCGCCGTCTGCTCCTTTACACCGACCGATTCGCTCCCCCAGTGCCTGCGCTACGAGGTGAGCGACAAGCTTCGTTTTATTACTGTGATTCCGCCCTACGAGGTACATACGAGCGAGGCGCGCAAGGTCGTGCCGCAGGAAATTCCGCTCTCCACCGCCGTATGGCAAATGGGCCGCATCGCCGGCATGACGCGCGGCCTGGAGACCGGCGACCTTGACCTGATTGCCGCCGCCAACGACGACCGCATCCAAGAGCCGTATCGCCGTCGCCTGATTCCCGACTACAACGCCGTGCGTGACACCTGCCTTAACGGCGGCGCTAAGACCATCTGGATCAGTGGCTCGGGCTCGACCCTCATGGCTGTAACCGACGACACCATCGTGGCAAAGTTCCTGCAAGTCAAGCTGCGCGAGCAGTTCCCTAAGTGTGATACGCATATTCTGACGTGCGACACGGAGGGCGCTCAAATCGAGTACCTGTAGCGCCCTGCCTCATTGCTCTCACCGGTCCCCTTGGGGCTTCCCCTGAAAACGTCCTCGATCATGAATTGCCCCGTCGTACGCTTCGCGCGACGGGGCAATTCGATCTGCGGATTGTTTTCAGGGGAAGCCCCAAGGGGACCTGCGCAGCCTCGGCAGGATATCGCATTCGCTGATTTAATTATCGCCCGATTCGCGGCGCAATCTATTTATCTCCGCTGCTCAGAACCGCCCCAAGTCTTTGCACGAGGACTCTGACGGTAATTCCAAGTGCCTCTGCATAGGCGAACTGTTCGTAAACCCTAAGGCTGCGCTCCCCAGTCTCGACTTTCGAGATGAACGACTGAGGTACCCTCAGTTTCTTTGCGAGTTCAACCTGAGTGATACCTTGCTCTCGACGAATCTGGGAGAGGCATTTTCCGCATGTCCTATTAGCATCAACGTTCATGCCGTTTACGCTATATTCCGTTTTGTTATATCCCAAACTGGGATATATTTATGTTACTTGCCGCTTAACTTACAGCGATTGTTCACATCGGAAATCTAAACGAGAGAGGGGACTCAACAAACATGGATAATGAGACGAAAGAGCCCAACGATGAGCAAATGCACGGCGCATCATACGAACAGACGCCAGATATCGAAGGGAAACAGCTTTCTGATGGTGCTGACGATGCCCCCTCCCCTGAAGATCGGTCATCAAATGAAGATGACGTCGCATGCAAAAAAGAAGGGGGCGACTCACTTCTAACGAGAGCCATTCATAAATTAGGCGGTAAAAAACGGGCGGCTATTGCAGCTACTGCAATAGTTGCTGTCGTCTTCTGTTTGCCCACGTTATTCCCCCAATTGTTTTGCACCCACAAGCTTTGGACCAATGCGAGTTGTACAAGCCCTCGCACCTGTAAAAGTTGCGGCAAAACCGAGGGGGAACCGCTCGGACATGAATGGGAAGAAGCAACGTGCACGGTTCCGAAGACCTGTCAACGCTGTGGTAAAACCGATGGAAAACCCCTTGGGCATCAACCGGGCTCGTGGACTACCGAAGTTGACTACGTAGACGCCACCTCAAAGGAAATACGAGAATGCGAAAAATGCGGAGAGGTCGTTGACACTCGCAACGAAAAGGAAATTACTTCCTTTCTTGGCGACGGATCGTTTTCAATTTCACCTGAAGGCTTTATTGAACGACTTAACGAGGAATTCTCCGATATCCCCAATTGCAGCAGTATGAAGGCGAGTTACGAGCTAGACGATAGCGGCACGGGACTCGAGCTTCAGATAAAAAATGGCTCTACGCTTGCCGGTATTGGAGGCTTTTTCTCGGACTCGAGCAGCCAACTACTATTCAGCTATCTTGGATCCGAAAACTGCTTCAAAAACATAGTCATGTACTTCGAAAACTCCGACTATGCCGCGGCGACAGCATTGGCAACTATACAAGCAATCGATCCAACACTTTCGTTTTCAGACGCCAAGGAAGTTGGTGCTGCCTGCGTAGATACGCCAACTGTCAAAAATGGAATTACGTACGCAATCGTAGCTTCGAATGGAGAGTACTGGCTAAGCGCTCGAATTGAATAATTTTCTTTGATTACTAAATTCAGACGCCTCTTACTCGCGACATATTAAAACTCAACCCCTGGCAGCATCGTCAATCGAAAATTGCCCCGCCGAGCACTTTAGCTTGGCGGGGCATTTCAATATGAAAGCGGATTTAAATATCAACAAGGCCTGCACGCCCCAACGAGACAGCCGGCCTCGCTGCTCAAATTGCCCTTGGTGAACCACAACTTGAGCAATCAGCGGCCAGCATCTCTTTTAGGCGGCGCTGGTTTCTTTGTATTCGAAGACTGGCTCTAGGAGGTCTTCGATGTTGCAGCGTAGGGCTTTTGCTATATCCCTTACGGTTGTTACCGAGGCTTCGTTGATGTTTCTCTGGCGTTGTTCGTACATTTGGATTGAGCGGAGTGATACGCCCGATTCGTATGCCAGGTCTTGTTGGGTTTTCTTGAGCCGCTTTCTTGCTAGCGCCAGTTTGGTTTGACGAGGTGTTTTCTTCGCCATGTCGCAAATAAGACGCGTCACACGTTCCTCCGAGGCTTCGTGCCAGGGATGATACAGGTTATGCAGCACATCAAACGGAGCGACATGCAGCAGGTCTTCAAAAGACTCTCCCAGGCGCCACTGTAGATACGCCAATATCCAGCCCGTCCAGTATTCCGGTGTTTTCTCAAATCGATAGGTACGATCCGGCATCGACCCTGCTTGGTAACCGGACCTTTCGGCGATAAGCGCGAACAGCTCAACGCCCGATTTTCCCGACACTACCCATGCGTTGCCGCGTTCGAACTCGCGAGCTACGCCGCTCAGGCAAAAGAGTTCAGCAACTTCCGATCCTTCTGCTCCATAATCGTTAACGGCATAGTCAAAGCAGTCACCGAGGTTGTTCATTGCATCCTCGAGGTAGTAGACGGGGTATGTCCTACTCGGCCCACAATCCATTAACTTTTTGATCACTTAATCGACCCTCCCCGCCATTAAATCCCTGATGTAGGTGCCCTCAGAGTCGAATCCATTAATTGTGTCCAAGTACTTGCGCCGTGCGTTCTGCTCTCGCTCATAACGCTTGGGATAATACTCGGAACCCGATGCCTGCTTCCAATCACAGAATTTAATTGCCGAAAACGCACGCCCACTCATAAGCGCATATTGGATACCTAGGTCTCCTAAAAAATATCACCTCAGTGATAGTTTACCAATAACTATCCCTGAGGTGATATAGATAGGAGCTTTGGGGGGTTAACCTGATTAGAGGCAGGCCTCGGCGATGCGCTTTTTGAGTTCGTCGATGCCGGTGCCGGTCTGGGAGCTCGTGATAATAACGTTCTCGGCCGGGACGTTGAGCTGCTTTTTGATGGCTGCTGCCTGGCGGGCCTGCTGGGTGCGGCTGAGCTTGTCGGCCTTGGTGAGGCAGACGATAAAGTTGAACTCGTTGCCCTGCAGATAGTCGATCATGTCGTGATCGAGCTTGCTGGGGTCGTGACGAATGTCCACCAGCGAGACGACCAAGTTAAAGCTGCGCTCCGAGTCGAAGAAGTCGCCGATAAGCTCTGCCCAGCGGTCGCGCTCGGCCTTGGAACGACGGGCGAAACCGTAACCCGGCAGGTCCACGAAATGCACGTCGTCGGCCTCAAAGAAGTTGATGTTGCTCGTCTTGCCCGGCGTGCTGGAAACCTTGACCAGGTTCTTGCGGCCAAAAAGCTTGTTCATAATCGACGACTTGCCCACGTTGGAGCGGCCGACAAAGCTCACCTCGGGGCAGGTGGACTCGGGAATCTGGGAAACCTTGCCGTAGCTGGCAACGAACTTGGCAAGCTGGTAGTTAATGGAATCGGCCATGGACACTCCTTGGTCGTAGGTTCTTACAAAAGAGCGCGCTAATAGATAGCAGCGATACGGCGAACGATATCGAGCGTAATGCCACTCGCGGTACGGGCATACTCGAACAGGTCGAACTCGCGGTCGCAAATCGCATCGTACGCCTCGTCACAATTATCGCTGATAGCGCGCAACACCAGGCAATCGACACCATTTTTAGTTGCGACATGGGCAATCGCCGCGCCCTCCATGCCAACACAATCGGCATGCGTCGCCTCGATAGCGTCGTTGCGCATGGCGGCACCCGTCACAAAACGGTTGCCCGTGGCAATCGTGCCGACCAGGAACTGCTTGGTGCCCTCGTTCGAAGCGGCTGCATTTGTCGAAGCATCGACAAAGCCACGCTCAGCAAGCACATCGGCAGCAATATCTACCAGCGCAGGCGTCGAGCCAAACTCCTCGAGCCCCGGTGCAGACTCGGCGATAAGCGCGGTATCGGTATCCAGATAGCGCAGGCGTTTGCCAATGACCACGTCGTCGATATGGAGCTTGGGGTTCAAACCGCCCGCAATGCCCGAAAACACAACAGCCTGCGGAGCATACTTGCTAATGAGGTGCTGTGTTGCAGCGGCGGCGTTCACCGTGCCCATGCCCGCCGTTGTGGCGACAACTGTCAGGCCGTCGAGCCCGCCGGTCACAACGTTCAAGCCCGCCTCCTGTACCATGCAAACGTTACTCAACTCTTCCTTAATCTGCATGATCTCTTTTTCGAGCGCACCGATAATCGCGATGGTAGCCATGCCATTCCCCAAACCTATTCGAAATTCTCAACCACGGTATGGTACCAGCATTTTGTTTGCCAACGCCAAACGAACACGCTAAGCCAGTGCAGCTCGGGTATCATAGAGCGCCTTGGCGATGGTGGCCACGACCTCGCTCGAACGGTCACTCCATGGCATCGATGTCATGATGCTCATAATGTAGGTGTCGCCGTCGACATCGATGAGGCCCGCATCGCATGTCGCATTGCAACCTGCCTCGCTAATCCAGCCGGCCTTGTTGCGCACCAAGGCTTGGTCGTCCGCAATGCCGTCACGAATAAACGATTGGGTCGTAGAGGCCAGAAGACCCGACAGCCATTGCGACGTCTCGGTATCACAGCTCAAATACTCGCTCATCTCGCGCCACAACTTGGCCGAGGTGCGCGCGCAATAGGTTGGGAAATCGCTCATCGGATCGAGTGCGGTATCGTAATCGATGCCAAGACCGACAATCCAATCCTCGTAACCGACACGGTCAAACGCCGCGCGTAACGCAATAAACGAATCGTTGTCCGAATTAACGACCGCGGCCTCGATCAGGTCGCGCACCGTCTGCCAGCCCATGTTGTAGCCACCATAGGTGCCAAGGGAATCATCGAGTGAGGCCCGGCCCGTCTCGACCAGAGATTCGCAGATGAACAACGCATAGAGTGCCTTGTAGCTACTCGCACCGTACACCTCGGCGTCCGCGTTATACGTCACGCCCTTGCCGCTCGACAGATCGTAAAACACCACGCCCACATCGCCCAATTCCTGGGCCTGATCAAGGGCATCTTGGAGCGCGGCGAGGCTCTCATCCTCCAGGGCGGGGATCTGGTCTTCAGCCAGTGAGAAGGTCTGCACGGTATCGCCTGAGGGAATATCGTTAAAGTCCGCCTTCGAAAGCCTCATCTTGAGGCTCGCTGTCGACAGGGTTTGACTTGCGGTGGCTTTAGATTCAGAGACCTTTTTGTTTTGCATCTGTACCGTTGACGCATCTGGGTGCGCCATTCGCTCCGACGCGTAGGTTTTGGCGGTAATTCCGAGGATAATAACCGCCAACGTTAGCATCCCAATGGCGGCAATCTTCACCCCGCGGATGCGAGCGTCTGCAAGGCCACGCGAAGACGTGCCCTTCGTCTCATATCTGCTGCCATGTTGCGGCACATACCCGTCCCGCGATGCGCCCTTTCGCACGTGGTCTCCTGACTGCTACCATTCATATACGAGCAGCATAATACCGAGCAGGCATTTCTTACCGAAGACATTCAGTCGCGTTTAAGGTGTCTATAAACAAAATACAGGCGTATCTATGCAAAAACACCGATTCTGTTGCGCATCTCCGCCCAAAACGCAGCTGCGGTGAAATAGTTCCTGTTTGGGCGGTATTAGCCGATAAACAAGAACTATTCCACCGCAACTTGACGGGGCTCTTTAGCAATCAACTAGGTGCCCGGGGGCACTCATTTAAGTCTGTCCCCAATGAGTGCTGCTAGCCGATGGCGTTTTTGAGTTCCGCGCGACGCTTTTTCATGCCCGTCATGACTGCGTTGCGCAGCTCGGGCATGCGCGCGGTATCCATCTGAGGCACGCCCTCGAGCTTATAGGGGATCCCCAGCTGCTCATATTTGACGATACCCATGGTGTGATACGGCAGCATCTCCAGACCGACCACGTTATGCCACGGGGCAATCAGGCGGCCGAGCGCCTCACACTCCTCCACCGTGTCGGTAATGCCCGGCACCACCACGTGGCGAATAACAACCTTAATCTTGCGACGGGCAAGCTCATCGCCAAACGCCAGGATGCGCGCAGGATCGCAACCGGTCAGCTTTTTATGCTCAACCGGATCGGCATGCTTGATGTCGAGCAGCACCATATCGGTCTCGTTGAGAACAGCATCGAACTTCTCCGGATGCTTGGGATCAAATGCATAGCCACAGCTGTCTAGGCAGGTGTGTACGCGGCCATCGGGGTTGTTGTGCATCACGCGGAACAGGTCGGCCAAAAACTCGGGCTGCAGGAGCGGTTCACCGCCCGAAACGGTAATGCCGCCGCTACGGTAGAACTCATGGTTGCTCTGGAACTCGTCCATGAGATGCTCGACGGTCACCATCGTGCCGCCGTTAACAGACCAGGTATCGGGATTGTGGCAATACGCGCAGCGCATGGGACAGCCCTGAACAAACACCACAAAGCGGATGCCGGGTCCGTCGACCGTTCCCATCGTCTCGATCGAATGCACGCGACCCAGGGCATACGCAGAGTCCTCGGGATGAGCATCCACACCCTCAAGCGTCATCTCAGCCATTCCCGCAACCTTGCCTCTCTTTGGTTTTTGTCAATTAAAATGCCAGAGCCATTCTAGCCCATACGCCTGATGGCGAAACGGTTTAGCGGTCAATTTGATCGTCCTATTTGACTCCACGCAAAAGCAGCGGGAAGGTTGTCACAACCCGCTCGCCGCCGAAGCAATAGAAATCGATAGACGCCAGGCCCTACGCCTTAAGCGTAAGCACCGCGCCAAAGGCGGTCGGGCCGCAGTGGCTCGAGATGACGCCGCCGACCTGAGTCCAGGTAACGTCCTTAAAGCCCAGGTCGTGCGCATAGACTTCCATATCGTCGCGCAGCTCCTCGGAAAGGCCCACCGAATACGCCAAGCCAATGTGCGAATAGTCGATCTCGCCCTTCTCAACCATGTGATCGATAAAGGCGCGGGCGCACTTGAGCATAGAGCCGCGGAACTTCTTGGTGGCCACGAACTTGCCACCCGTCACCTCAATGCAGGGCTTAATCTTGAGCAGATGGGCGCCTAAGAACGCGACGTTGGACAAGCGACCGCCCGCCTTAAGGAAGGCAAGGTCGGTAGGAACAAAGCCCAGCAGCACGCGGTCCATGACGGAATTGGTGAAGGCGAAAATCTCGTCGACGGTGGCATCGGGGTGAGCCTCGATGTATTTGGCGGTCTCGACGACAACTAGCGACTGGCCCACCGAGACAAAGCGCGTATCCATGGAGAAGACGTAGTCGCGGCCCTTTGCCGCAATCTTCGACGACTGATGCGAGCAGGTCGTAACCTCGGAATACGCAAGATGCAAAATGGTCGCATCGGGCCGCTCGGCGTGGATGCGGTCGTACACATGCGCAAAATCCGCCGGCGAGCAACCGCTGGTCTTGGGCATCACACCAAACTCGTTGCAGCGAGAGTAAATCTCAAGCGGGTCGATCGATCCGTCTTCGACGGTCTCGTCACCAATCGTGACATGCATGGGCACGCGCACGATGCCATAGCGCTCGCAGAGCTCCGGCGTCACATCCGAACCAGACTCAACCACGATTACGTACTTGCCCATTATCATCACAACCCATCTCGACGTTGGCTTTTGAATATGTGACGCACGTCCGCCGTCCTGCTGCAGAACGGCCTCCAAGCGCCAAAGAGACGCCGCCCCTTGCACACAACAAAGGACAGCGTCTCCCTGGAAAACTCCGTGCTTATCTGAGATTCTACACGGTTTATTAAGGAGTGTTGCTTATTCCGCAAACGGTAGCTATACGCGATAAACGGTAGCAAGCAAGAATCCAGAACGCTCAACCCATTAGGAGAGTTCCGCCTAAAGGGTGGCTACACAGGACCCCGCCGGGGCTGCTTGGGCTATCTCCCAAAATATTCCGCAGGACGCAAGAAGCCCTCGCCGCACGAAGTGCGCAGCGAGGGTTTCTTGCATGTCCGAGGACGTTTTGGGAGGTAACCCAAACAGCCCCGGCGATCCTGCGGGAGTTAAATCCCTTTAGAACTTGTCGTGGAAGGTACGCGAAATGACCTCGTCCTGCTGCTCCTTGGTGAGCGTGTGGAAGTTCACGGCATAGCCGGAAACGCGGATGGTCAGCTGCGGGTACTTCTCGGGGTGAGCCTGAGCGTCGAGCAGCGTCTCACGGTTGAAGACGTTGATGTTCAGGTGGTGGCCACCCTTCTCGGCGTAAGCGTCGAGCATGTGGACCAGGTTATCGGCCTGAGTCTCGGAAACTTCAGAAACCTTCATAATGTGTCTCCTTCGATCAATAGGCGCCGGCCGAAACCGGCGCACTAATCAGTAATCGTTATTGTTAGTATAGCACCAACAATAGTTACTCGCCCAGCTGATCAAGGTCGATATCGCCAAAGAACACCTGATCCTCCTTGCCGAGCGCACTCGGAATGATGGAGAAGGTGTTGGAGATGCCGTCCTGAGCATCGCGGAACGGGAGCTTGGAAACCGAAGACAGCGAAGCGATGGCGCCGTGGCTATCGCGCTTGTGCATGGGGTTAGCACCCGGGGCGAACGGCTGGCCAGCCTTGCGGCCGTCGGGCGTGGAGCCGGTCTTCTTACCGTACACGACGTTGGAGGTAATGGTCAGAACCGAGGTCGTGGGCACGGAGTTGCGGTAGGTGTCGTTCATGCGGATGTACTCCATGAACTGGTGCACAACGTCGTGAGCGATCTGGTCGACGCGGTCGTCGTCGTTACCGTACTTGGGGAAATCGCCCTCGGTCTCGAAGTCGACGATAATGCCGTTCTCGTCACGGACGGGGTGGACCTTGGCGTACTTGATGGCAGACAGGGAGTCAGCCACGACGGAAAGGCCAGCGATACCCGTAGCGAACCAGCGATGCACGTGCTTGTCGTGCAGAGCCATCTGGATGCGCTCGTAGCAATACTTGTCGTGCATGTAGTGAATGATGTTCAGCGAGTTAACGTACACGCCAGCGAGCCACTTCATCATGTCGTTGTACTTGGCCACAACGTCGTCGTAATCGAGCGTATCGCCCTCGACGGCGCGATACTTGGGGCCGACCTGCTTCTTGGAGACCTCGTCAACACCGCCGTTGAGTGCATACAGCAGGCACTTGGCCAGGTTGGCACGGGCGCCGAAGAACTGCATCTCCTTGCCAATGCGCATGGAGGACACGCAGCAGGCAATGCCGTAGTCGTCGCCGTGGTAAACGCGCATGAGATCGTCGTTCTCGTACTGGATCGAGGAGCTGGCGACAGAAGTCTTGGCGCAGAACTTCTTGAAGTTCTCGGGCAGACGGGTCGACCACAGAACGGTCATGTTGGGCTCGGGGCTGGTGCCCATGTTCTCGAGCGTGTGCAGGTAGCGGTAGCTCATCTTGGTAACGAGCGTACGGCCGTCAACACCCATGCCGCCGATGGACTCGGTGACCCACTGCGGATCGCCGGTAAACAGGGCCTGGTACTCGGGGGTACGGGCAAACTTGACCATGCGGAGCTTCATGATGAAGTGATCCACGAACTCCTGGATCTGCTCCTCAGTGAAGGTACCGTTGGCAAGGTCGCGCTCAGCGTAGATGTCGATGAACGTGGAGGTACGGCCGATGGACATAGCGGCGCCGTTCTGCTCCTTGACGGCAGCGAGGTAGGCGAAGTACATCCACTGGATGGCCTCCTGCGTGTTGGTAGCAGGGTTGGAAATATCGAAACCATAGGTCTCGGCCATCATCTTGAGCTCGCCGAGGGCACGAATCTGCTCCTGCAGCTCCTCACGATCGCGGATGTTGTCGGCGGTCATGACCGTCGGGGTGGAAGCCTTCTGGGCCTCCTTGTCCTTGATCAGGTAGTCGACGCCGTACAGGGCAACACGACGGTAGTCGCCGATGATGCGGCCGCGGCCATAGCCATCGGGCAGACCGGTGATGATGTGAGCCGAGCGGCAAGCACGCATTTCGGGGGTGTAGACATCGAAGACGCCAGCGTTGTGGGTCTTGCGCTCGAAGGTGTAGCGCTCGACAACGCTCTCGTCGACCTTGTAGCCGTGCTGGCTGGCAGCCTGGCAAGCGATGCGGATACCACCGTTGACGTGCAGCGCGCGCTTGAGCGGCTTGTCGGTCTGGAGGCCGACGATGGTCTCCTTCTCGCGGTGGGCGTTATCGATGTAGCCAGCGGGGTGGCTCACGATACCCGTGACAGTCTTGGTGTCCATATCGAGGACACCGCCCTGCTCGCGCTCCTTGAGCAGCAGGTCGAGAACCTCGCCCCACAGCTCCTTGGTACGCTCGGTCGGACCGGCGAGGAACGACTCGTCGCCCTCATAGGGGGTGTAGTTCTTCTGGATGAAGTCTCGGACGTCAACTTCTCCCGTCCAGATGCCTTCCTTGAAGCCTTCCCATGCCTCCTGCATTGTGTAACCACGCTCCTAGTTACGTGTAATGCGGCGCTCTCTCACACCGCTGCTTATTGAATTCTTGAATTATCGGCTTGCACTACCGGCTTCTTCCGTTCTTCACCACACGTTGGTACAGGGAAAAACGTTTGTCCACCTTGGAACTGCAACCCAAAACCCAAGATTTCACCCGTTTGAGAAGGATAACATAGCCACCCCCTTCATCAGGGCTGTTATATGTTTCTTTTTTTATACCATTAGGGCGTTTTTAACAAATCCGCAGGAAATGCGAGCGCGAGCAACTACCGTTCACCGATTTGTTTGGTATTTTTCCTTGCCTTTGTACGACGTTCGCTCTAGCTGTTATGCCAGCTTTAGCAGAGTAAAGTGCCTCTGAGTAGGCTTTGGGACATGCCTTACGATCTACCCCTTACTTTGCTGATACCGACGGTGTACGGAGGTCGCCTAAAGGTTGTTTTCTAGGCATGACCCAAAATCTACCGTATAGGGTGCGCGTGCAAGGGTATCATCTTTCACCGAAAATAGTTTCTAGTGTTAGGGGTTTTCGGTGGAAGATACCGATTTCCATGAGCTTGGACGTCAGCTCCTTACTGAGTTTGGCGGCATTCACCAGCGCGTTTCGCGCTTTGTGGACAAAGTTCTCAGCGGCGAGATGGCCGTCATGCGCGCCCTCATGCTCGCTGGCGGTTCGCTCACGCCGAGCGAACTCGCTGATCGTGCCTGGGTCTCGAGCGCCCGCATCGCCAATATCTTGCGCGCCCTCGAGGCCAAGGGTTGGATTGAGCGCGAGCATTCAAAGACCGACCGTCGTCGCGTACACGTCATAGTGACCGACAAGGGATTCCAGGATCTCGAAATCAAACGCCGGGAATTCGAGGAGCGCACCGCGGCTTTCCTCGAGCAGCTCGGCGAAACAGATACCCAAGAGATGGTGCGCCTTCTAAGACGTGCCAACGAAATTATCGACCGCAATCAAGAAAGGAGAGATGCCGAGTGAGGATTCTCAAGCTCTTTAAAAAGCATGTCCTGGCACTGTTCGCAGCTATCGTACTTATCGTAATCAGCTGCAACGCCGACCTGGCGCTGCCTACCTATATGAGCGACATCGTCGACGTGGGCGTGCAGCAAGGCGGCATTGCCTCGCCCGTGCCCGACACCATTCGCGCCGAATCGCTCGACGACCTCGAACTCTTTATGCGCGCCAAGGACGCCAAAGCTGTGGAGGCCGTGTTTGGCAAGGCAGACAAGAACGGCATTCGAACGTACAAGGGCACCGAGGAAGAGCGTGCCGACGGCAGCAAGATTGCCGACATTATGAGCCTGCCTGAGACCGTCGTGCTCGCCTTCAACCAGGGCATCGACGCCGACTCCATGGGCGACATGACCGGCACGTCCAGCGAGAAAGACAGCGACGCCGCTCAGGCCATGCCCACGCCCGAGCAAATGGCGGCGATGACGCCCGAGCAGCTCGCCGAGATGCAGCAGAAGGCCGCAGCGGCGCAGAATATGCAAAAGCAGATTGATGCCGACGGCGGTAAGATCACCATGAAGGGTCTGCGTCTAGGCGTTGAAGGCGGCCTAATCGACCAGGGCAAGCTCGTCGAGGGCGCCAACGATATGGCGGACAAAATGGGCTCCATGTCGGGCTCCATCGTGACCCAACGCGCCGTGAGCTATGTACAGGACGAGTACAAGGCACAGGGCATCGACCCCGCCGACGTGCAGAACGCCTACCTGGGCCGCATGGCGACCACGATGTTTGGGCTGTGTCTGGTGTCGCTGGTCGCCACCATCCTGACCGGTGCCGTTGCTTCGCGCACTGCCTGCTCCATCGCCCGCGACCTGCGCCGCGAGACCTTCAACAAGGTTATGCACTTCTCGCCGGCCGAGGTGGGCAAGTTTAGCCAGGCCTCGCTCATCACCCGCTGCACCAATGACATTCAGCAGATCCAGATGGCCGCAACCCTGTTTATCCGCATGTGTCTGATGGCCCCCGTCATGGGCATCGTCGCCGTCATGCGCGTCCTGGCCAACCATACCGGCCTGGAGTGGACCATCGCCGTTGCCATCATCGCGGTCTCGGCCGTCGTCGGCGTGCTCATGGGCCTCACCATGCCCAAGTTCAAAAAGATGCAAAGTTACGTGGACCGCGTGAACCTTACCGCCCGCGAGCTGCTCGACGGCCTTATGCCTATCCGCTCGTTCAACCGCGAGGAGCATGAGCTCGAGCGTTTTGACAAGGCTTCGCTCGACCTGATGACCACGCAGCTCTACACCAACCGAGCCATGAGCTTTATGATGCCGCTCATGATGCTGGTCATGAACTGCATCACCGTGCTTATCGTCTGGTTTGGCGCGCAGGGCGTGTCCGACGGCGTGATGCAGGTCGGCAACATGATGGCGTTTATCTCCTACACCATGCAGATCGTCATGGCGTTTATGATCCTCACCATGGTTTCGGTCATCCTGCCCCGCGCCGAGGTCGCAGCCGAGCGCGTAGAAGAGGTCATCACTTGTCCCACGAGCATCAACGACCCTGCCTCGCCCAAACTGCCTGCGACCAGCGCGCCGCGCGGTGAGCTGTGCTTCCGCGACGTGAGCTTCCAGTATCCCGATGCCCGCGCCGATGTCATCAGCGGCGTGAACTTCACCACGCATGCCGGTCAGATGCTCGGCATCATTGGCTCCACGGGCTCGGGCAAATCTACGCTCGTGCAGCTGATCCCGCGCTTATACGACGTCACGGGCGGCAGCATTTCGCTCGACGGCATCGACGTGCGCGACATGACCCTTTCCGAGCTGCGCGGCCGCATTGGATACATCCCGCAGCAGGGGCGTCTGTTCTCGGGCACCGTCGAGAGCAACCTCAAGTTTGCCGGCGACATGGTGAGCGACGAGGACATGCACCGGGCGGCACGCATCGCACAGGCCGAGGACTTTATCGCCGAGCGCGAGGGCGGCTACAACTCCCCCATCAGCCAGGGCGGTTCCAATGTCTCGGGCGGTCAGCGCCAGCGTCTGGCCATCGCCCGCGCCTTGGCAAAAAAGCCCGAGGTTGTGGTGTTCGATGACTCGTTTAGCGCCCTCGACTACAAGACCGACGCGCGCCTGCGCGAAGAGCTGGCCAAAAACGTTACCGACGCCGCACTCGTGGTCGTGGCCCAGCGCATCGCGACCATCATGCACGCCGATCAAATCATCGTGCTCGACGACGGCCACGTGGTGGGCACCGGCACGCACGAGGAGCTGCTGCGCAGCTGCCCGGCGTACCTGGAGATCGCACAGTCGCAGCTTTCCGCCGAGGAGCTGGGGCTTACCCAAGAAGAAATTGCAGCCGTCATGGAAGGAGGCGAGCGCTAATGGCAGACGAGACCAAGACTCAGATTCCCAAGCCCACCCGCCAGCGTGGTCCCATGGGCCGCATGGGCGGCATGCGTCGCGGCGAAAAGGCCAAGGACTTTAAGGGCACCATGAGGCAGCTGCTCGGCTATATCGGCCAGCACAAGATTGCCGTGTTTGCCGCCGTCGCCTTTGCCGTGTGCTCGGTCATCTTTAACATTGTGGGGCCCAAAGTACTTGGCCAGGTTACGACCAAGCTGTTCGAGGGCCTGGTTGCCAAGGTAAACGGTACCGGCGACGTTGACTTTGCCTGGATCGCCAAGACGCTTGGCTTTTTGCTCTGCCTGTATCTGGCAAGCTCTATTTGCAGCCTCATCCAAGGCTGGCTTATGACCGGCGTCACGCAAAAGATTTGCTACCGCATGCGCAAGGAGATCGCCGCCAAGATCGCTGTCGTTCCGATGAGCTACTTCAACGGCCACAGCAAGGGCGACGTGCTCAGCCGCATCACCAACGACGTCGATACGCTCGGCCAGTCGCTCAACCAAAGCGTGACGCAGCTCATCACGTCGGTAACGCAGATTATCGGCGTACTCGTCATGATGCTGTCGATCAGTCTGCCGCTCACCGGCGTCACCGTGCTCACGCTGCCGGCAGCCGCGATTATCCTGACCGTAATGATTCACTTCTCGCAGCCGTACTTCCGCGAGCAGCAGCAGGTCCTGGGCACCGTCAACGGCATTATCGAGGAGGACTTTGCCGGCCAGAACGTCATTCAGGTGTTCGACCGCGCCGAGGCCTCGATCGAGGAGTTCGACCGTCAAAACGACCGCCTCTTTATTAGCGGCTGGCGTTCGCAATTCCTGTCGGGCCTGATGATGCCGCTTATGAGCCTGGTGGGCAACATGGGCTACGTGGGCGTCGTCGTGGTGGGCGCGCAGCTCGCGCTGACCGGCAATGCCACGCCCGGCGACATCCAGAGCTTTATCCAGTACGTGCGCAACTTTACGCAGCCGGTGCAGCAGCTGGGCAACGTGAGCAACACGATGCAGTCGATGGCAGCCGCCACCGAGCGCGTCTTTGAGTTCCTAGCCGCGCCCGAGGAGGAGCAGAAGGCCAACGCGCAGATTCCCGAAAAGCGCCCCGGCCACGTGGAGTTTGACCATGTCAAGTTTGGCTACACGCCCGACAAGACCATCATCCACGACTTTAGCTGCGAGGCGCAGCCCGGCCAGACCATCGCCATCGTCGGGCCCACCGGCGCCGGCAAGACCACGCTCATTAAGCTGCTGCAGCGCTTTTACGACGTGGACGGCGGTTCGCTGCGCGTCGAAGGCGTCGACGTGCGCGACTGGGACCGCGCGGCGCTGCGCGGCGAGTTTGCCATGGTGCTGCAGGACACCTGGCTGTTTAACGGCACCATCCGCGAGAACATCCTCTACGGACGCCCCGATGCGACCGACGCCGAGGTCGAGGCCGCTGCACGCGCCGCACGCTGCGACCACTTTATCCATACGCTCGCCGGCGGCTACGACTTTATGATCAATGAGGAGGGCACCAACCTCTCACAGGGCCAGCGCCAACTCGTGACCATCGCCCGCGCCATTTTGGCCGACCGTCCGGCGCTGATTTTGGACGAGGCGACTTCCAACGTCGATACCCGTACCGAAGAGCTTATTCAGCGCGCCATGGATGCGCTGATGCAGGGCCGCACGAGCTTTGTCATCGCGCATCGCCTGTCCACGATCCGCAACGCCGACGTGATCTTGGTGATTCGCGACGGCGACATCGTCGAGAAGGGCACGCACGACGAGTTGCTCGCCCAAGGCGGCTTCTACGCCGACCTGTACAATTCGCAGTTCGACGAAGCGGCGTAAATTCTGCCGCAGGGAACGAATAACGCCCGAGAACGGGGACGCAGGACAATCTGCGTCCCCGTTTTTGTTTTGCAGCCCTCGAACCGCCTCCCCTGGGACCTGATTGACGCCCTCCCTCAAGGCCCCGTGGACAAAAAATGGCAAATATGAGTACTGTCACCTTTTTAGTAACAGCCAAAACTGCCCCAAACGACCTCATTGCAGCCTAGATATGCCTTCAAATTGATCAAAATGCCCGGTAGCATGCTTCTGTGTGCCAACGTTAATGAACATATTTACTGTTGTGTCTATTATCTTGTAAGATCGATATGATACTACGCTAGCAACAGTACTCATATTTGCCATTTTTTGTCCACAGGGTATGCCGCAGAAGATCCAACTTGCTCCAGCGTGCCGTACGTTGGCCCTCCCCTTCCGGCGAGCGCCGACATTTCCCCAGATAAAACCGACCAAAATAAACCCGTCCCTTTTCGGCAAGTTTCACTTGCACTTTAGCGTGCGACAGCGGATAATGCCGAGCATTCGAGAATTCGCCAATTGTTGCCGTTAATTGATAAAGGAGGCCCCATATGGCCATGGAATTCAAGCGCAGGCTGCCGATCCCCATGGAGATCCGCGAGGAAATGCCGCTTTCCGCCGAGCTTACCGCCAAAAAGCAGGCATTCGACGCCGAGGTCGCCAAGGTCTTTACCGGCGAGGACGCACGCAAGGTGCTCATCATCGGCCCGTGCTCTGCCGACCGCGAGGACTCGGTGCTTGAGTACATGAACCGACTGGCCAAGGTCGCCGAAGAGGTCAAGGACAAGCTCATCATCATTCCGCGTGTCTACACCAACAAGCCGCGCACCAAGGGCACCGGCTACAAGGGGCTGCTGCACAACCCCGACCCCGAGGCGCCCGATGACCTGCTTGAAGGCGTTAAGGCCATCCGCCACATGCACCTGCGCGTCATCGAGGAGACTGGCTTCTTTACCGCCGACGAGATGCTCTACCCGTCCAACTACCAGTACCTCGTCGACCTGCTGAGCTACGTCGCCGTGGGCGCGCGCTCGGTCGAGAACCAGGAGCATCGTCTGGTGTCGAGCGGCATTTCGGTGCCTGTGGGCATGAAAAACCCCACCGCCGGTTCCACCACCGTTATGCTCAACTCCATCTACGCCGCCCAGGCACATCAGAGCTTTATCTTCCGCAACTGGGAGGTCGAGTGCGACGGCAACCCGCTCGCGCACGCCGTTATGCGTGGCTACATCGGTCTCGACGGTCGTACCTACCCCAATTACCACTACGAGCACCTGGAGCGCCTGGCCGAGCGCTACACCGAGCATGCCGGTTACGCCAACCCGGCGGCGGTCATCGACTGCAACCACGACAACTCGGGCAAGCGCCCGCTGGAGCAGTACCGCATTTGCAAGGAGGTGCTCGACAGTTGCCGCCGCAACGAGTCCATCTCCAAGCTGGTCAAGGGCTTTATGATCGAGTCTTACCTTGAGGACGGCAACCAGCCGGTCGATGGCGGTGTCTTTGGTAAGTCGATCACCGACCCGTGCCTGGGCTGGGAAAAGACCGATTACCTCATCCACGAGATCGCAGAGCGGATCTAGGTTACGCGGTTTTACCAAACCGCGTAACGGCTCGACGCTGCGCGCCGCCCAGGGCGACAATTTGTCATTCAAAAGGCAAGGCATGACCAGAAGGTCTATGCCTTGCCTTTTTCATGCCAACTTGTTCGCCCTGGACGTCGCTCGCTGGCACTACCAAGACATCGGCGTTGCCAAATCTGGCAGCTAGGTAGTCGTTGGGGACGCTCTTGTTTGACTGGTCGTTTAAGAACATCCCCAATGACTACCCAATTGCCACCTCTCCGTCCCCGAGGTATCGGGGCTCGTCTGCCGAATGATTGATGCGGGCGCCCTGCGGCCATGTCACACTCAGAAGTGGCCTGACCCAACTTGGAAGGAGCCCCCATGAGCCTTGACAACGTAACTCTGCGTGCCGCCACGCTCGATGACCTGGCCGGCATCGCCGCCATCTACAACCAGCTGTGGTGCAACACGCTGCGCAACCGAGGCGACGTCGAAGCCGCCGATTTCTGTGCGCGCTTTAACATCGCCATGCAGCTGCAGCGCTCCCCCATCGCGCTCGTTGCCGAAGCTGAAGGCCGCATCATCGCCGCTTGCTGCATCGGCATCTTCGAAGACGGCAAACCACGCACCAATCCCACGTGGGAGCCCTGCTACAACGAGATGTTCGCCCAGGCAACCGAGATGGCAAAGACCGCCGATGCCAAGCTCGAAGGCTCGCTCTTTGGCGATAGCCGCGAGAAGGCAACAGCCGACCGCTTTGCCGCCACGGGCAACGAATATGCCCAGGGCCAGATCAACCTGATCATCATCGTGCCCGAATGGCAGGGCAAGGGGCTCGGCCGTGCGCTCATCGACCTTGCGCGCGCCGAACTCGCCAAAGCCGGGTGCACCAAATTCTTCCTGATGAGCGACTGCAACTCCGATTGGCAGTTCTACGAGCACCTCAACATGAAGCGCATCCTGGAGGATCACAGCCAGGACACCGGCGACGGATTTATCGTCTATATGTACGGAGACACGCTCTAAGTACCCCTTCAATCAAGGCGAGCCGGGCACCCGGCCCTTGGCCTCTGCCCAGGAATAACCCAGGGGCCGGACCGCCCGTCCCTAAACCTGTCCGACAGCGCGATATCTCGTCGCCCGAGCGCGCCCCTCTTTAACGAGTGCGCCTTCCTCAAGCAAACCGTTGATAACCCGCAGCGTCACGTCGCGCCCAGTTCCCAGGGCGTCCGAAGCATCCTGGCGCGTAAAACCGCGGGGCCGCTCAAGGGCAAAGCGAATCAAGGTGCGAGCGTATCCACCACGTCGCTCGTCCGAGACATCCTGTAGCATCGCGGACGCCTTGCACGCAACATCAAAGCCAAGCTCCTCCACGAGCTTGGCACGCACCTCGTGGCCGCAGTCGCCATTCATCGACACGCGCCCCTCTCGCTGCGCTCGCACGGATGCAAACGCCTGCGAAACATCGGGCGGCAACGCCCCTTCCCGCTCGAGCTGCTCATAATCGCTGTAATCCCCACGCAAGTTGGGACCGCTATTGCCACGAGGCGTCAGATAGGAATTGCGCACGGCGTTGACGTTGGGCAGCGACAACCTAAACATTGCAGGGTAGGCGCAGACCTCGGGTTCCAACCCTTCCGCCTCATAGAGCGCACGAATCCCCTTGAGGCCCGTTCCAAACGCCTCAACCATCCCCAGACGCAAAAAGAGCAGTTGCAGCTTTGGATTCCGAGCGTCCGAGCCGCCCGCAAGCGCCTCCTCGACGCTGATGTGCTGCGGCCCTCCCGCATTGGTAAATTCAAGCGCCGTACGGCTCATCTTGATAAGAGACGCCACCGAAGATTCGTAGTCGCGATGGATAAACAAGTTCAGAATTCCCTCTCGAACAGCCTCGCGGGGATAGTCGTCCTTATCTATGCGATCGAGCCTTCCCGGCACAAAGTACATACGCGTTGCGTTCGATATATTGAGGAACCGTTCGATATCCTCTATCTGCCTGAAGATCGAGCCCTCGCCATCCTGACGGTCGATAAACTCGGTATACGCATCGTCGTTGAAGAGGCCAGCGCGGACTGCAAAGGGGTTTTGGTCAGAGACCAGCAGTGCCAAATTGGTGTAAAAGCCCAGCTCATCGATAAGGCCGAGATTCTTTTGAGAGGTTTGGTCAAACGTAATCTCCGCGCGCCTAAAGACCCGCTCGGCTTCAAAAAACGTCAAGCTCTGTTCATGAGAGCGCGCGGTCTCAAAATAATCGCCGTCGGTGCGCTTGATCATCGAGCGGATCTGGGCCATCTCGATGGGCACGTTGGCAGGACCTAGGCGCCGATATACCCCGGCGGGAACAAATCCCTTCGAGCACAGGCAGTACGGCTTGTGAGGACCCGCTTCCACCTCGATTTTCACCAACGCTACGCCATCGATGTCCAATGCGGAGACCGTCGTGATTTCAGAAACGTCGGGATACACGCCATCGGTTATTGCATTAGAGCATTGAAGCATGGTGGCATCGATATCGTCCACGCCGACGATGCTGCCAAAATCGTCGATTCCGATATACAAGGTACCGCCATTCGAATTGGCAAACGCCACCACGGCTTTGAGCAGCTTAGGGGTAAATGTGCACTTGAACTCCACGGTTTCACTTTCAACAAGCTGCATGCTACCCCCTATCATCGACTATCGACGATTCTAGACCAACTATCGACGATAAGCAAGGCCCCTGGTACCCTCGCTTAGACCCGAGTGCCCGCGTGCAACGCTGCCCGCCGCACGCAAAAGGGCCCGCCAGCGTGTGCGCCAGCGGGCCCCAGGTCATATCGACACTACCCCGTGTGCCTGCAACCGCCTCTACTTGCAGCGCGCCTTGGGCTGCTGTTGGGTGATGCAGTGGATGTTGCCGCCACCATAGATGACCTCGCGCGTCATGATGCCGATGACCTCGCGATCCGGATAGGCGGCTTGGATATCCTTGAGTGCCTGGGCATCGTTGGGGTCGCCAAACTGTGGCACCAGCACCGCCCCGTTGATGGGCAAGAAGTTGAGGTAGCTGGGCTCAAAGGCGTCCTCGGGAGTACGCGGCAGCACACCCTCGACCGGATCGATGGTCGATGCCTCCTCCTCGGTCATATATACCGAGGTCGCAGGCATAATCACCTTGTGGATCTTGAGCTTGCGGCCACGGGCATCCGTCGTCTCGGAAAGCGTCTTATACGCCTCTTGGCACTCCTTGTAGAACTTATGGTTGGGATCATCGGTCCACATGCAGCAGACCTCGCCGGGCGCACTAAAGCATGCGACGTCGTCCACATGACCGTTCGTTTCGTACGGATCGATACCGTCCTTGATCCAGATAACCTTCTCGATACCGAGATACTCAGAAAGCTTCTCCTCAATCTGCTCCTTGGTGTACTGCGGGTTGCGGTCCTCGTTGAGCAGACACATCTCGGTGGTCACGACGGTGCCTTGACCATCACAGTTGAACGAGCCGCCCTCGAGGATGTAATCCTCGGGACGATAGCGGTTAACCTGCTCGAGCTGTGCCACCTGCAGGCCAATAGAAGCGTCCTTGTCCCACGGGAAATACAGGCCGTCAATGAAACCGCCGTAAGCATTAAAGTGGAAGTGCGAAAGAGCAACCTCACCATTGTCATTAACAAGGAACGCCGGGCCGGGGTCGCGAATCCAGCTGTCGTTGTACTCCATGTGGATAACGCGCACGTTCTCAACGCCGTCGAAGATCTCACACACCGCGGGGAAGTCTTCGGTGTTGACGCCCACAGTGATGGGCTGAAAACGTGCAATGGTCTTGATGATCTCGGTGAAGACCTTTTGCGCCGGCTTGGCGCCGCAGCGCCACACGTCGGAGCGGTGCGGCCACAGAATCCAGGTGCGCTCCTGTTCCTCATACTCGCCGGGCATATAGAACCCGTCCTTCTTAGGTGTGGACTCACTCTCGTAGATGGTCTTCATTTCAAGCTCCTAAATCTCGGTGCTTTTGCTTGACGAGACCATGATGCGGCCGCACCGAGATGTTCTCAATGGTCCCTCGAGCCCCTTTCAGCGATCGACGGTATACCATTCGCTGACCTAAAGTTCTATTCAGGCCGAGAACATGACATACTGGGTTCCGCAATGGAAAGGACGCCCTATGCCCCCATGCAATAAACAGCAGACTATTGAGTTGGACAGTACGACCTGGACTGCTCTCAACGAGCTCGCGCTTGCAATCCACGCATCACACGGTGTCGATAAGCTGCAAAAGGAGACCCTCGAGGGAACGATAGGGCTCGTGCCCCATCGGATCGCCATGTTCGACCTGATCGAAGCGGCGAGCAGTGATGCGCCATGCTACGTCCACCCCGCAAGCAGCGGAATGGACGACCGCGCGCTGAGCGACTACTACAACCGCTACGCCGCGATGGACTATACAACATGGAGCTTTGACCTACATAAGGTCGGCGTCTACCGCGACCTCGACCTCGTCGACGTCAAGCGACGCGATGCCACGCCCATCTATCGCAAATGGATGGAACCGCAGGGCGTCTACTTTGGCTGTACGGCCACGCTCGCTCACAACAACCTACCACTTGGAAGCATCACCCTGTTTCGCGAACGCACGGCCGGAGACTTCACCGACACCGAGCTCGCAATCCTGCTCGAAGTCGCTCGGCACGCGAGCCTCGCGCTCGCCAACCTCTATCCTCGGGGCATTAAACTCACCCAGACAGAAGACACAAACCAGCTAAATGCTTTCATTACAGAACACAATATCCAACCGCGCGAAGCCGAAGTCATGCGGCTCATGCTCGACGGCAAAACGAACAAACAGATGGCAAACGAGCTATTCATAAGCGAGTCAACCGTCAAGAAGCATGTCAACGCCATCTATCGCAAGCTCGGCGTCAGCAACCGCCTGGGCCTCATGACTGCCACGCAAAACATCCCGCGATAAAAAAGGGCGCCCTCCATGCAGAGAACGCCCTTCGATTTCGCCATTTGAATTAGTGTCGGCTCTGGCTCAAAGAGTAGACAGGTTTATTTTGGCAGGTTTTATCTGGGCAAATGTCAGCCGCCGCGAGGGAGCTGCCTTCCCTCGTGGCGGTCTTCTAACAGAAAAAACCAAGTGAGTGGGCTTTTTTGCAGGAGGCCAAGCACGTCCCAAAATGCCGCAGCTCTGACCTGCGGTTTTATTGAGCATTTGTCGCGATATGCTCGGCATATCCAAATTAGTCTACTCACTTGCATCTGCCCATCCCCTTTGTGGTGGTTTGGAGCTCTCCTCGGCGGAATGCTAGACTGGCGGCGTATACATTCGCGCCAAAACACGGGTCGCATGCAAGAAAGGAGATGCCATGGCGCCTATCGCACCGCTCAAGATGCTCGTCGCTCCTGCCGCCAAGACCATCGCCCGCCTGAGCGACTCACTCACCTACGAAGATATCCCCTGCGTCGTCGAATCACGCGAGGACAGCTGCCCCTACCTGGGCCACGTCCCCTACTTTGCACCCAAGCTCGCATCTGATCCCGAGCAGCGTGAGCAGTAATCCAAGATGCAACTAGCACCGCACAACTCGCGGCGCTACTGTTTTGGCGCAAAGCGACCTGTCCCCCTTGCGCCAACGCCGGGATTGTCGATGCTGCGGCCGCGGCGCGATATGAGGCGCGAAACCTCGCCCAGCAACACGCCGATCACCACACCCATGAGGATCGGCAACTTTGACATCTCGGCGGGCGAGCTGTTAAGCGGCACGATTGTCGCAACAATCGAAAGCACGAGCTCTACCACCGGCACCGCAAGCGCTACCGCAAGCACCTTGCCCTCGAAGGGCGCGCGGAACACACGTGGGCGGTCGTCGTATTTACGCAGGCGCCAAAACGCCGGGAACATCGGGATATAGCTCATGAGCAGAAAGACGACGTTCATCGAGAAGAAGACCCAAAAGACGTCGGAACCTTCGCCCAGCGGAATCTGAAGTAGCAGCACCAAGCTGGCAAAACAACCGTTAATGAGTGCTGAGCCGTTGGGCATGCCGGTCTTCTTGGACACCAGCGCAAAGGGGCGCGGCATGTTGCCGTGGCGCGCGGCATAGCTCGCCACGTTGTTGACGCCAAAACTCCAGCAGATCATGTTGGCGAACAGCGTCACCAAAAAGGCCACGCCCACGACCATCGTCAGCGGGTGAGCGCGCCCCACCATGGCGGCAACCGCGTCCACAATGCCCGAATCGAGTGAAAGCTGCTCGGTGGGAACCGCGGCTCCAATACCGATGCCACAGATAATGTAGATCGCCGCGATGGCAACGCCACCGGCGATAACCGCCTTGGGGATATCGCGCGATGGATTCTTCATCGTGCTGGCAAAGGTCGCGACCACCTCAAAGCCCATAAAGTTGAATAGGATGATTGAAAGATACGTCAGTGAGTTAGTGTCTCCCAGATCGGGGACAAAGGTCTTAAACGACATATCGTTGGCAAAGCCGTTATTGCAGGCAAACCAGATGCCGACGATTCCCACCACGGCGGTAATGAGCACCTTGATGACGGCGCCGCCATCCATGACCCAATCGGCCTCGGCCACCGGCTGCATTGCCATGACCGTGACGCCCCACACAAAGGCAAGCTCGATGGCAATTCGGACCCCAAGCGAAAATTCGATGCCCCATACCGCATTGATGACACTGGGGAACATGCAAGCGATACTTGCCACCCACAGTGGAAAGTTGACCCAATAGCACCAGGAGCAGCGGGCGCCCCAACGGTCGCCCAAGCCCAGGCGAACCCAATCGTACAGACCGCCCTCGGAATCGAACGCCGTACCGAGCTCGGCCACCACCAGGCCATAGGGAAGCAAAAACGTAATGATGAGGAAGATCCACCAGAAGAACTGCACGTTACCCATGGCAGATGCCGGAGCGGCCGCCTCGATGGTAAAGACAACGCAGATAACCGAGAGGATGACCTCGAACAGGGAGAACTTTTTACCTGCCACGACACGCTCCCCCTACAGCAAAAAGGATGGCATCTGTACCGAAGGCGCAGCCCAAGGTAGGGTTGCAGGCCGCGTCACCGGTGCAGGTGCCATCCCAAAGAGAAGAGAGGATGCAATTGTTGGACCAACGCTCGCGGAACAGGCGCATGTAGATAACGATACGCTGGTACATAGATACTCCGATCAAAACGGTCGCGCTCGCAACCGGAAACTATCAGCAATTGAAGACGCGTCTGACCTGGGATATTCAAGCGAACAATTGGCCTAACCCGCAATAAATCCCAGATCAGACGCGTACTCAATCAAAGAGGCGGGCACTCCGAAGTGGAGGCAACGGAGTGCCCAAAGAAAAACCCAGCCGACCAAGACATCGAATAAACCGACCATCAATGCCCCGAGATGGTCACGGTGCGATTCATCGACTGTCCGATTGATCGGCTGGGTTTCCGAGGTGCGGCAGATTGCCCTGAAAGAGGAGGGCATAGACCTTAAGGGTCATGCCCGACGATTGAAGGGCAAGGTGCCGTGCCTCGGGAAGCCAGACAATTACGCGGACGGCTCCTGCTGCGTAATGCAGTGGATGTTGCCGCCGCCGAAGACGACCTGCTCGGACTGGACGCCGACGCACTTGTAGACGCCCTCGCCCCAGACCTCGTCATAGATCTTCTGGAGCGTGTCGACGGCCAGCTGGTCGTTCTCGTCGCCGTACTGCGGGACGATGACGCCGTGGTTGGTGACCAGGTAGTTCATGTAGGACGCGATCAGCGGCTCGTCGGGGACGCGCGGCTCGGCGTTCTCGTCGGCGTCGATGGTGTCGCAGGAGGCCTGGTCCATGAACAGCGGGTTCACGGGCATGCAGAGCTTGTAGACCTTCATCTTGCGGCCCTTGGCGTCAACGGCGTTGGAGAGGGTCTCGTAGGCAGCGTGGCACTGCTCGTAGAACGGATACTCGGGATCGTCGGTCCAGATGCAGGCCATGACGCCCGGAGCGATGAACGTGGCAACGTCGTCGATATGACCGTTGGTCTCCTCGGGGTCGATGCCCTCCTTGACCCAGATGACCTTCTCGACACCCAGGTAATCCTTGAGGTGCTCGTCCATGTAGGCGCGAAGCTCCTCGCTCCAAGGCTCAAACTTCTTGTGGAACTTGGGCCAGATGGACTCGGGATCCTCTTCCTCCTCCAGAACCGCAGAGCAGGTGCGGCCCGGGGAAAGCAGGCACTGGTCGGTCACGACAAGGGTGCCCTCGCCGTCGACGGTGATGGAGCCGCCCTCGAGGATCATGTCGTCGGGACGATAGCGACGGCAGCCGGAGAGCTCAGCCATCTTGAGGGCGATCTGCTCGTCCTTGTCCCACGGAAAGTACAGGCCGTCGACGAGGCCGCCGTAGGCGTTGAAGTGCCAGTGGTTGGCGCGCTTCTCGCCCTTGCCGTTGATGACGTAGGTGGCGGCGGTGTCGCGGAACCAGGCGTCGTCGGTGGTCATCTCGATAACGGTGACGTTCTCGTCGTTCTCGAAGACGGCCTTGCAGTTGGCATAGTCGACCTGGTTGGCGCACATATAGACCGGGGTGAACTCGGAGATGGCGCGGGCGATGGCGGCATACTGCTTCTGAGCCGGCTTGGCGCCGTGGGCCCAGGTGTCGGTGCGGTGGGGCCAGCCCATCCACACGCGATCCTGCGGGGCGAACTCGGCGGGCATAAAGAAGCCGTCGGCCTTGGGGGTGGACTCGGACTCGGTGATCGTACGCATAAGATTTCCTCCAAATCGAACGATCGTTTGCCGCGGGCGGATTACCCGCAGCCTAAAACCAAGAGATAGTGGGCGCCCGTCCCCCGGCAAAGGTCGGGGCGCCCGGTGCCGGTTTTCACGGAGCCGCACCGACGAGCGGCAACGTAACCAAGTGCGTGGAGACAAACGCACGAAGGATACGAGAGAGAGGTTGGGGCGGGCGGTGGTTACCGGAGCTATCGCTCGCACCCGCCCCAGGAAATAGTGAGCAAATTTGTCGCTTTGGGCACGCCCTCGAAGAGGCTAGAGTGCCTGGAGTCGGGAGCGACAAGCCCGACGAAGCGCACGTTGGTACGCGAGGAGGGTTGGAGCACCAGAACCGGGTGCTCTAGTTCTCCTCGGCCTCGGCGGCCTCCTCAGCGAGACGCTGAGCTGCCAGCTCGGGAGTGAGGCCCTTGTACTCGGTCTCGCGGCCCTTAGCGCTGACGACGCGGACAACCTCGCCGATGAGCAGAAGCACGATGAAGATAACGATCATCGGGAGCTTGTCGCCAATTTCAGCGGCAGAGAACGGCACCAGCGTTGCAACGATGGCCAGGATCAGCTCGATGCAAGGGATGGCCAGCATGACCTTCATCATGGCACCCTTAAACGGGAACGTGAAGATGCGCTCGCGGTCGGGGTCGTTCTTGCGAAGGTTGAGGAACGCCGGGAACATCGGGATGTAGGTCAGCAGCAGGAAGACGACGGAGGTGCCGAAGAGCATCCAGAAGACGCCGTTGGAGATGGCATCGATGGGAACGAGCTGCAGGCACAGCACCAGGGAGGCAACGACGGCGTTGACCAGGTTGGCACCGTTGGGCATGTCGTCATCAGAGATCATCGAGGCGAAGACCTTGGGCATGTTGCCGTGCTCGGCAGCGTAGCGAGCAACGGAGTTAACGCCGAAGGACCAAGCAGCCATGTTGGCGAACAGGGTGATCAGGAAGGCAATGCAGATGACCTTAAAGATCATGGAGTCGCCCACCATGGTCTGGACTGCATAAATCATGCCGTAGTCGGGGTCGATGGAATCGGCCGGCACAGCAGCGCCGATGCCAAAGCCAGCGAACAGGTAGATCACGGCGATGGACAGGCCACCGACGATGATAGCCTTGGGAATATCGCGAGCGGGATCGGCCATGTCATCGGTCATGGTGCAGATGACCTCGAAGCCCATGAAGTTAAAGATGATGATCGACAGGTAACCGAGAGCGTTGGTGTTGGTGAGCTCGGGCAGGAAGGTGGCAGCGGACATGTCGTTCGCAAAACCGTTCTCCATGGCATACCAAATGCCCAAAGCGCCAACGATAACGGCGACGGCGACCTTGATGATGGCGCCACCGTTAAGGACCCACTCGGAGTCGGCCGCCTTGGAGCGGCCCATGAGGTAGACGATCCACACAAAGGCAAGATCGATACCCATCTTGGCGATCAAGTTGAACTCAACGCCAAAGACCATGCCCAAAATGTCGGGGAACATGGTAGCCAGCGAGGCAATCCACAGCGGGTAGTTGACCCAGTAGTAATACGAGATGCGGGCGCCCCATTTGTCGCCCAGGCCATCGCGTACCCAGTCGTAAATGCCGCCCTCGCCGTCATAGGTGGTGCCGAGCTCGGCAACAACCATGCCATAAGGAAGCAGGAAGGTCAGGATCAGGAAGATCCACCAGAAGAACTGCTGGTTGCCAATGGCAGCAGCAGGAGCGGCGGCCTCGCAAACGAAGACGACGCAGATGATGGTCGAAATGACCGTCAAAAAGGAAAGCTTTTTCTTTCCGTCGCTCATGATGAGCTCCTTCGCTCAGTCTTGGACAGATCCGAGGCCCAAGGTACTAAGGCAATTGCCTGAGCCTCGGTGAGCGGGCGACAGGAGACGAGCATCCGCCGCCCGCAAACGTGCGTTTAGCAGGCTTAAGGCTTAGAGCTGCTCGAGAGCCTCGAGAGCGGCGTGAAGCTCGGCCTTGGCGGAGTACTCGACACCCTCGTCGTTGAGCGGGGTGCGCTTGCCCAGGGCAGCGAGGAGAGCACGGATGGAGTGCTTGCGGTTCTCGGCCTCGACCCAGCACAGGGAGCGCTCGGGATCGTCCATAACCTCGTCGACGACTTCCTCGTTGCGAGTGGCCGGCAGGCAGTGCATGAACTTGGAGTTGGGGCCGGCGAAGTTCATCATGTCCATGGTGACCTGATACTTGGGGTAGAACACGTCCATGTAGTTCTCGCCCGAGACCTCCTCGTCGTACAGGCCATACCACACGTCGGTGTAGATGAAGTCGGCGCCCTTGATGCACTCGATGTCGTCGGAGATGACGACGGAGCCGCCGGAGACCTTGCAGTTCTCCTCGGCGATGGCCATCATCTGCTTGCCGAACTCGGCGCGCTCCTCAACGGTGCCAACGTGCAGGCCGCCGTCGGGGATCTGGTGGCCCTTGGGTCCAAACTGGACAAACTTCATGCCGACCTTGGAGGCGATGAACATGAGGGAGACGCAGACCTGGGTGGCGTCGCCGATGAAGGCCAGGGTGCAGTCCTCGATCTTCTTGCCCTCGGGGAGGTTCTCGAGCATGGTCATGAGGTCGCCCATCTCCTGCGTGGGATGGTTGAACTCGGACATGCCATTGATGACGGGCACAGCGGAGCCCTCGGCGAGGCCGACGACGTCCTTGTGACGGTCAACGCGAGCCATCATGATGTCGAGCAGCGAGCCCATAACGCGAGCGGTGTCGCCCAGGGACTCGTGACCGCCGAGCTGGATGGTGCCAGGGCCATAGAACTGAGCATGGCCGCCGAGGTCGGTCATAGCGGTCTCGAAGGAAAGACGGGTGCGGGTGGAAACCTGCTGGAAGATCATGCCAAGGCTCTGGTTGCGGAGCAGGTGCGGATAATAACCGTCAACCTTGATGGCCTTCTTCATTGCCAGGCCAAGATCCTCGATAGCCAGGATCTGCTCTTTGGTGAAGTCGTTGGTGTCGATGAAATCCTTAGGCAGCGCCATGTCGATTCCTTTCCGCCGGTCGTGCCGACTATTGCTATGAGGCGCTCGAACATCACGCCTCGTGTTGACAAGACCATCATTCACCCGTATGCAATTTTTACCTAGTTTATTCGGGATTAAAGACCGTTCACGGAGTTACACCCCCTCTAAACCAATATAAACCCGCAGGTAGCCAGCTTGCAGGGGGTTTACTATCTAGAACCGCGAACGGTATACGGCTATGCTGTATCTCGGCGCCTAATCCGCAATGGAACGAAGGGTTGAGACGTCTATATCCCACAAGGTATACAGGGCTCGGCCATAGATGAAATGAGATGGGACGGTGGCAGATGAACACCCTGATGTTCTTCTATACCCTAGCGATACTCGTGATCTGTATTGTGACGGCAGTGCTTTCGCTTGCCGCCTATGCCTCGTCTCGTCGACGCTTCTTTATCTATGGCAGCGGCGTTTTTATTTGCTATGCCATCGAGATGACCGAGATCTTCTTTTTTGAATACACGTTGCAAAACCAGAGTTTTCCAGCCAGCGACTATTACTCAATTACCATGCCTGTGTTGCGGACCCTTGTGGCGACCGCTTCACAAGCTTTTATCTGGCTCATTGCCATGGACTTGCTCGACAAACATTCAAAAAAGCAGTTTGTTATTCCCGTCGCAACGTTCTTCCTGAGCGAGCTGCTGGTCATTGTCGCTGTCCCCTACGGCCCCATGCATCAATGGCTCTACTACACGATGCGTCAGGTATTCCTTGTATTTGTGGGACTGTATATCTTTTGGACGGCGCATAAAAGCACGCAGGTCGAGCTTAAGGCGCGCGTCAACAATCAACGAAAGCACCTCATTATCGGCGCCATTCTGGTCGGGTGCATCGTTGCCGAGGATTTCTACAACATCCTTGTTGTTCCCATGAGCCTGGCACCCTCTTGGCTGCAGCTGTACCTGTCCGAGCGCAACTTTAGCGAGAACATCTTTGCGTGCTACTTTGCGATTCTGCTGATCATCTATGCCTATCACGTGCTTTCGATTCGCATGCAGGAGGCGCCCGAGGAAAAGAACGTCAGCGATCTTGATCGACACATCGAAGAGCAGATGCCCTTCTATCGCAACGCCTACAAGCTCTCCAACCGCGAAACCGAAGTCATGCGTCTGGTTGTGTTGGGCAAATCGAACCAAGAGATCGCTGACGAGCTCTTCCTTGCCGTGGGCACCGTCAAGACCCATATCCACAACATCCTGGTCAAAACTGAGCAGCAAAACCGCACGACGCTCATCCTCCACTTTTGGAAACGATAACCTACCAAAAAGGGACAGGTTTATTTTGGCAGGTTTTATCTGGGCAAATGCCAAAACCGCCGCGAGGGAGCTACTTTCCCTCGCGGCGGTTTTCTAGCAGTAAAACCAAGTGAGTAGGCTTTTGGCGGGATGCCGAGCACGCCCCAAAACACCACCGCCCTGACCTGCGGTTTTATTGAGCGTTTGGCGCGGTGTGCTCGACAAGTCCAAAAAAGTCTACTCACTTGCATCTGAGAGGCATCCGATAGACAAAAAACCGCCGCGAAAAGGGTCCGGACCCCGTTCGCGGCGGCTGTTCGCGTTGGTTTTGCGACGGTTTTGCCCGCTTGTTACTCGCTGTAGCGGGTGGCGATGGCAGCTTGTACCATGCCGGCGCTCATGAGGTACGTCACCAGGAAGTAGCCACCATAGGCTGCCAGGAAGATCGCACAGGTGAGGCCCACGGTGCCGCCGATGCTCATATTTCCGAATATGCTCACCAGCTCGATGATCACCTTAAGTGCCAGAAAGGAGTGCGCTAGGCCCACTGCCAGCGGGAACAGGAAGAATACCGCTTGCTGCGCCATCACCGAATGGCGAATCTGGCGGTCGTCGCAGCCGATCTGTGCCAGCACACGATAGCTGCGGCTGCCATCGGCCACGTTGGAGAGTTGCTGGATCGACAGAATCGCCGCGCATGCAACGACCAATACAAAGCCGATGTAGATGGCTAGGCAGCTAATAAGACCGTTCATTTGCGCTGCTTGCGTGTACATCTCGGAGCGTGTGATGAAGGTTCCCCACGACCCCGGCTTCTTGCCGTCAACGAGCAGATCGTCGAGCAGAGTGTATTTAATGCTCTCGTCTGCCTCGGTCGTATCCATCCCCTGTTTGTAGTTAACGAGCAGGCTACTGGAATACGGCTGCAGATTAAGTTGGGACAACAGCTCGTCGGCAACGACGACGGTACCCGGATTACTGCCCATCGCCGAGTTGGCGATGGCCGCCGTATCTTCGTCCGACTTATCGGTTGCGGGCTTGAGCGTATGCCCGCCCAAGGTAAGGGCATGGCCACCAGCCATATACTTGGTGTACAGGTCGACCAGCTCGCCGCCCATATCACACGTGAGCAGATACTGGTCGTGACCGATGTGCACCGGCTCCTCACCCATCATCTGACGCAGTTTGTTGTACTGGCTCGCCGGCGTCACAAACAGACCCATCGTATCGGCATTGCTACCCCCGAACGCCTTGGGAAGCTTTTCGCCCATGATCTTGCACATCTCACTTGGGGTCACCGAAGGATTCGAGCTGCCAAACGGGTAACTCAGATACGAATCGATCTGCACATGCTCACCGGCAACATCGGCGATATCGACCTTCTTGCCGGTCTCGTCGTTGTTGTCCGCCGAACTGTCCCTGCCGTGCCATGCGGGGTACAAATCGACCGTTGTATCGGCCGGCACCATGCGATCGGCTTCATCAGACGGATTGACGTACTCTTTGTAGTAGTCGAGCGTATCGGGCGTGTAATAGACATACGTCTGTGACACGTCAACAGGGTTATAGCGCTCCAGGTTTTCGTTCATCACATTGGCAATCGACATACCGCACGTCACCGAGGTGATGGCCAAAAACAGGAGCATCGCGATGACGCCCATCGAAAAGCACACCGTGTTGACCTTGGCCGCAAGCTGGCGCACGGTAAACATGTTGAGGCCGCGCCAATACACGCCGCGCAGGCTCTGCAGCAGCTTGATGAGCATGCCCGAGAGTCCCCAGAACAGGGCAAAGGTGCCCACGGTAACCATAGCGGTCGTAATGCCAAACTGGTTCATGGCCTCTTGCAGCTTGCTGTCCGTCGCGGTTAGCGGGAACCCATCACGTAGCAGACGGTAATAGGCCACACCCACAAGCACCACGCCCACGGCAAAGATGGCAATCGCAATCCAGGGGTTGCGCGTCTTGATGCTCTCGTTGCGACGCTCGGCACCCATAAGCTCGATGAGTTTGGTACGACGCACGGCGCGAAGGTTCAGCAGTAGCGTAAGCACAAACATTACGAGCATGCAGGCAAGGGTCAGATTGAACGCATGCACCGAGAAAAAGAAGTGGAAATTGGCGATCTGTGTCTTAAAAAGCGAGGCCGTAAAGAACGTCATGAGCTGGGAGAGTCCCACACCCAGCACAATGCCGGCGACAAAGGCCACGACCGAGACAATCACCGTCTCGAGCGCCATGATCGTGGCGACGCGTCCGCGCCCCATGCCGAGCACCTGATACAGGCCAAACTCCTTCTTGCGGCGTTTCATGATGAAGTTATTGGCATACACCATCAAAAAGGCCATGACACCGGCCAAAAAGTACGTCAGGTCGCCGAGCATGCTGCCCATAACCTGCGCCAAGCCCTCTTCATCGATTCCGGCAATGTCGACCTGCATCGAGACGGTATTGAAGGCATAGAAGACCGTGACACCCAGGGTGAGCGTCAAAAGGTAGACGAGGTAGTCGCGGCCGGCGCGGCGGACGTTACCCCAAGCGAGTTTACAGAGCATCGGAGCCCTCACCGCCCATCATGGCAACGACCTCCATAATGCGGTCGAAGAACTCTCGGCGATCGGTGTCGCCGCGGCGCAGCTCGGTGAAGATCTTGCCGTCGCGAATAAACAGCACATGGCTCGTGTAGCTGGCGGCAAAGCTGTCGTGCGTGACCATGAGCACGGTGGCGCGTAGACGGCGGTTAAGAGCCTCCAGGCTCTCGAGCAGCAAACGGGCGCTCTTGGAATCGAGGGCGCCGGTGGGCTCGTCGGCCATAATCATAGTGGGGTCGGTGACGAGCGCGCGAGCCGCGGCAACGCGCTGCTGCTGACCGCCGGACATCTGGTAGGGATACTTGTCGAGCACCTGACTGATGGACAGACGCGCGGCCACGTCCTGCACGCGGGTCGAGATTTCGGCCGAATTCACACGGGCGATGGTGAGCGGCAGGGCTATGTTCTCGCGTGCCGTGAGCGTATCGAGCAGGTTGGAATCCTGGAAGATAAAGCCGAGCTCCTCGCGGCGAAACTGCGAAAGCTTGGCCTGCTTCATGCGCGTCACGTCCTGGCCGTTGATGCGGATCGTGCCACTTGTGGCGCTATCGATGGTCGAGACGCAGTTGAGCAACGTCGACTTGCCCGAGCCCGAGGCGCCCATGATGCCAACGAATTCGCCGCGGTTGACGGTAAAGCTGACGTCGTTGAGCGCGCGGGTCACGTTGCCCAGCGCTCCATATACCTTTTCGAGATGCGCGACCTCCAGTACCGGGGTCGCCATGTGCGTGGTTTGCATACCGAGTCCTTTCTTGCGATTAGTCTACGGCATCTATAGTCGCAAGAAGACGAGTCGGCTACCATCGATATGGCTTACGCTTGCCTTACCGTTGTGTAAGGTACGGGTAGCTAGCCTGTCACTTGTTGATGTTGAGAGAGGACTCCTGTTGAAAACTGTTCATGTTGCCGCTGGGATCATTCGCAAGGAAGGATCCGACGAGCTGCTTGCCGTGCAGCGCGGCTACGGCGACATGCAGGGACTTTGGGAATTCCCAGGCGGCAAGCTCATGCGCGGCGAGACGCCCGAAGACGCCGTGCGCCGCGAGCTCATGGAAGAGCTGCAGGTGAAGGTCACCAACCTGCGTGACTTCTACACCGTTGAGTACGACTACCCCGATTTCCATCTCTCCATGGAGTGCTACTACTGCTCGCTCGCCGATGAATCCGATGAGCCCCAGAAGCACGACCGCCAGCTCGATATCCGCTGGATTCCGCGCACCTCGCTTGCCACGGTGGAATGGATGCCCGCCGACAAAGGGCTTATCGATGCTCTGATTGAGTTGAAGGAAGACCGGCTTGAGGCCAATGGCGCTGCCAACGACGCCGAGGCCGCCACGACCGAACACCCCGCCGCCAAACCAAAGCGCGCACCTAAGCGCCGTAGCAAAAAACGCCCCAAGCCAGGTCTGCTCGACGGCATCGATACCTCGGACCTTTCCGCCGACGAGCGTGAACTGGTGCGCCGTCGCGCCGCCATCAAAAAGTCCATGAAGGGCAACAAGCGCGCCAACACCAAGCCCGAGCTGCTCGTTCGCCAGCGCCTGCGCGCCGCGGGCCTTACGGGCTATCGCTTGGAATGGAAGGTTCCCGGCAAGCCCGACATCGCCTTCCCCGGCCGCAAGATCGCCATCTTTGTCAATGGTTGCTTTTGGCATCGCTGCCCTAAGTGCAATCCGAGCCAGCCAAAGCGCAATGTTGAGTTTTGGGAGGCAAAGTTCCGTCGCAACGTCGAGCGCGACCGCGCTGCCGTGGCTGCACTCACTCAAATGGGCTGGACGCCCATAACCATCTGGGAATGCGAGCTCAAAAAAGACCGCATCGACGCCACGATGGAAAGGGTCATCGAGCAGGTGCGCGCCGCAGAGTCGCAGCGCTAACAGCGAGCATTCACACGCTCCGCACGTCCGCGCCACATCCACGTCACAAACCTTAGAAAGCCCTTAAGCTCAAAACCTTTCAAGAGTGTTACTCGATACCTCTGACCTGCAGTTTCATCGTAACACCAAACCAGGTTAAGCCTTTCTTTAGCGCTTCTTTGCGGCAGCCGCGTCATAATACAGCCAACGCACGGGACCTAGCAGCACACCCCGTGCGCAACCTTTTGGTGGACATCGAGGAGGCCGCATAAGCATGCATTCTTCCAATGACGCAGCACAGCAGCCATCCCTAACACATGCAAACCTTTTCTCCTTCCCCCCGACACAGAGAAACGGCCTCCTCGACTCCCCAACCTCACAGCAAAAGCGCTCAGCCGATCAGAGCCTCAACCTGCGAGCATCCTTCGAAAAGCTCCAAGCATCCCTAGACAAGGCGTTCCCCGAACAGGCAAGAGCAATCTAAGCCCATCGCGCTTTATACTGATGTCATGCGAAACATGGATCACATAGAATTGCACCGCGGAGGACGCGAGGAAGCGTTTCCCGAGACCGCCGAAGACTGGCCCTATATTGCCGAACGCGCAGAATTCGCTCGCTATCCGGGCAATTCCGTCCCCTGGCACTGGCATTCCGAAGTTGAGCTTTTCTACATGGAGCAGGGAGCGATTGACTATCGAACGCACGCGGCTCATGAGCACGTACGCTTTGAGGAAGGGTCCGCCGGCTTTATCAACGGCGGCGTTTTGCACAGCACGCTGCAATCACCCAATTCGGCGCCAGCCATTCAAATGCTGCATATCTTTCAGCCGTCGATGCTCGGCGATCCCGCGGGACGTCTCCAAAAGCGCTACATCAACCCATTGCTTCAATGTCGAGGCGTCGATGTGCTCAAATGGTCGCCCACCAATCCCGACGATATGCCCTTTATCGATTTGCTGAAGAGCTCCTTTAGCCACGACCTTCAACAGCCGCAGAACGAGATGGCGCTTCGAAATAGTTTGTCAGAGCTCTGGATTCAGATTAACGCCAAGACCGAACCGCTCTTTTCTTCCGACGGCGCCTCTTGGATGACCAGCCGCGACGTACAGTTCAAGGCAATCCTGGACTTTATCCGCGCAAACTATGCAGCCGCTATAGATGTGCCCCAGATGGCATCTGCAGCCGGCGTAAGCGAAAGAGAGTGTTACCGCATTATCGAAACTTGTGCAGGAACGACCCCGGCGGCATATCTACGCGCATACCGCATAAACCGTGCTTGCGAACTTTTGGCACACACCACGCGAACGGTACAGACAGTCGCGCGCCAATGCGGATTTATAACAGCAAGCCATCTTGGCCAGGTATTTAAAGAACAAATGGGGTGCACTCCTTCGAGCTATCGAGCAGCGAGGCAGAATCTCGATAGCACCAGACAGAAATCCCGCTAGCCCTTCTTCTGTCACTGCATCAAACTTGCAGGCAAACAACAGAGAGGAGCAATCATATGAAGCACTTTGACCATATCGTATTTGACGTTGATGGGACATTGGCAGATACAGAAGAAAGCGTTCTGTCATCGCTTGTCCAGATTGTCCAAGAAGAGACCAGCAAAACGCTTCCCCGACACGAGCTTGACTTTGCCCTCGGCATACCCGGCAAGGATGCCCTTGAGAAACTTGGGATCTACTCGCAGGCAACGTTGGATCGCTGGTGCCAAGTTGCCGCCAGCTTTAAAAGCACCATCAGCGTGTTTCCAGGTTTGCTTGAAGTCATCGCAACACTCGCCGATAGCGGCTGCAAACTTGGCATCGTCTCCTCACGTGCGCGCGACGAATACGCAAAAGAAATTGCACCCCTTGGTTTCGATAAGTATTTTGAGCACATCATCCTTGTCGAAGACACAACCGAACATAAACCCGCACCCGCACCCATGCTCGAATATCTCCGACGTGCGGGCGCGAATCCTGGCAACGTCGTCTACGTTGGCGACACCGTCTACGACGAACAATGCGCAACTTCAGCAGGGGTCAGTTTTGCCCGAGCAGCATGGGGATCACACCAAGATATCCCAAACGCCACCTACAACCTCAAAACCCCCAACGACCTACTAACCCTAACAACCAAATAACCCACGCGTCCCACCCTTTCAGCCCCAACACCACAAGGGCGATTGAGCAGGACGGTTTGGGCGGGTCCCCGTACTTAGTTTCCAAAATCATTCCGCAGCGCGAAGGCTTCTTATTATTTTCAGACCTAACGCCACAAGGGCGACGACCTCGAGTAGGTCAACCTGGGAGGGACGAGGGCTTAGTTCTCCAATCTTTCCGCAGGGGGCAAAAAGCCTCGCCGCACGAAGTGCGCAGCGAGGCTTTTTGCATGCCCGAGGACGATTGGGGAACTAAGCCCTCATCCCTCCCCGGGATCTATTTTGAGTCGGAGTACCCTTGCTGTTACTCTGCTTTGCCCACAGAGTTGAGGTTGGTCATACGGATCTTAACCAGTTCGGTGATCTCACGCATGCCCTCCTTGGCCGGCTTCTTGGGATCGAAGCAGGCGGGGTTCTCGGCCATGTAGGCCATGAAGCCCTTGGTGTAGGCCTGACGCAGCTCGGTGGCGTAGTTGACCTTGCAGATACCGTTCTTCACAGCCTCGGCAACCTGCTCATCGGGCACACCAGAGGTGCCGTGCAGAACCAGCGGTACGTCGACGGCGTCGCGGATGGCCTTGACCACGGACTGCTCGATGTGAGGATCGCTCGTATACACGCCGTGGCTGGTGCCAACGCCAATGGCCAGCGAGGTGCATCCAGTGCGCTCGACGAACTCCTTGGCCTCGGCCGGATCGGTGTAGGGGCTCTCGCCCTCAACCGCGGGACCGTCGTCCTCCTTGCCGCCAACCTTACCGAGCTCAGCCTCGACGGGCACGCCCATGGCGCGGCCAGCATCGGCGACGGACTTGGTCAGAGCGATGTTGTCCTCGAAAGACTCGTGCGAACCGTCGATCATAACGGAGGTGTAGCCCGTGCGGAAAGCCTGCATGCAGCGGTCATAGCCATCGCCGTGATCGAGGTGCAGGGCGACGGGCACGGAAGCGCGCTCGGCAGCGGCCTTGACCATGCCGTAGAAGTAATCCAGGCCAGCGGTCTTGATGGTGCCCGGGGTGGTCTGCATGATGACGGGGGACTTGGTCTCCTCGGCAGCAGCCAGAACGGCCATAACGAACTCGAGGTTCTCGACGTTGAACGCGCCAACGGCGTAGTGGCCGGCCTGGGCGTCCTTGAGCATCTTTTCGGTGGTAACAAGTGCCATGAGCGTTTGCTCCTCTCCATCGCCCGCATCTGGACATCGGGCGTACGTGTCCGCAAGGCGTTTTACCTTGCGTTTTGCTGCGTTCATTGTATGAAATTCAGCGGGTATGCATGTGCGAGATATTGTCATCGCGCGAGGTCCAACCTTCATTTTTGAAAAGCAAACGGAAGGGGTCGAACCCGAGCGTGCGTGTTCGAAATTGAGTTTTGAGCCTTGATCATCTTTCTTTTATAGAAAAAGTAAGTAATCGAAAGGTGTTTTCTTACTCAAAAAGAAAATGAACGAAAATAGACTCAACACAATTCCTACAAATTTAGCCGAGAATGGAGCAGATATGGCCCACGCAACAACCCGAGCTTTCGCCGACGAGCGTCGTTCCGCCATCATGGAGATGCTCGAACATAACGCCTCTGTGCAGGTGGCAGAAATCGCCCAGACCTTTGGCGTATCCTCCGTCACCGCCCGCGCCGACCTGGACGCGCTAGCCGAGTCCGGCAAGTTGCGCCGCACGCACGGCGGCGCCGTGTCGCTCCAGAAGCGACTGACCGTATCCACCCAGGATCGCCGTATCAACGTCAATGTCGCCGCCAAGCAGGCCATCGCGCAAAGCGCCATCGAACTCGTCAGCGACGGTGACACCCTGCTCGTCGACTCGGGCACCACCGCGCTCGAATTTGTCCGCCTGCTCGACCAGCGCGACGGCATCACCGTCATCACGGCCGACATCACCATCGCCGATTATATCGACGAGAGCATGCCCTCGGTCGATGTCGTCATGCTGGGCGGAGCACTGCGCAAAGGTCATCGTTATTTGTACGGTCCGCTCACCATGCAGGCGCTCCAAATAATCCATGCCGATCTGGCCGTCATGTGCCCCGGCGCTTTTGTCCCCCGTTGCGGCTTTACGACCGACTTTCCCCAGATGGCCGAGACCAAAACGGCCATGATCGCCGCAGCCCATCAAAGCGTCGCCCTCATGGACGCCAGCAAGGTTTACGGACGCGGCATGTACCGTTTTGCTGAGCTTGCCGACGTCGGCACCATCGTGATGGACCGTGACCCCGATCATGCCGTCGCCACCTCAATCGCCGAGATCGTCGACAACGCCCGCCCAAATCTCGTCATCGCCGGCGCTTAAACAAAAACCACCACAAAGGTGCCTGTCCCCTTTGTGGTGGTTTGAGCGTTAAAAGTGAGCGTATCGCTACTTGGAGAGCTCGTCAGCGAGGGCCTCGATCTGAGCGCGCGAGGCGTCGTTGAGCGAACCCAGGACAGTCACCTTGTTCTCCGTCAGGGTGATGTCCTTCATGCCCTCGAGCTCCTTGGTCATAACCTTAGCGGCGGCAGGTGCCCAAGAGCCGGCCTCAACGAGCGCCACGGTACGGTTCTGGTAGGCATGCTCGGCGAGCGTATGGATAAAGGTGCTCATAAACGGGAAGATCTCGCCCTGATAGGTGATGGAAGCGAGCACCAGACGGTCATAGCGGAACGCGTCCTCAACGGCCTCGGCCATGTCGTCGCGAGCCAGGTCAAAGACGGAGACCTTCTGGCCGCGAGCCTCGAGCGCTGCGGCGAGCTCCTCGACGGCGGCCTTCAGGTGGCCATAGACGCTCGCGTAGGCAATGGTGATGCCCTCGTCCTCGGGCTGATAGCTCGACCAGATGTTGTAGGTGTCGAGGTAGTAGCCCAGGTTCTCGGTCAGCACGGGGCCGTGGAGCGGGCAGATGATCTGGATGTCCAGGTCGGCGGCCTTCTTGAGCACGGCCTGCACGAACTTGCCGAACTTGCCGACGATGCCAAAGTAGTAGCGGCGCGCCTCGCAGGCCCACCCTTCCGGATCCTCGATGTCATTGGCACCAAACTTGCCAAAGCCGTCGGCACTAAAGAGCACCTTGTCGGTGGCCTCGTAAGAGAACAGCACCTCGGGCCAGTGAACGTTGGGGGCGCCGACAAACGTCAGGCTGTGGCCGCCCAGGTCGAGCACGTCGCCCTCTTTGACGACCATCTTGCGCTCGGGATAATCGGTGCCAAAGTAGTTGACCATCATGCGGAAGGCGCCCATGCTGGCCACAATCTGTGCCTGGGGATAGCGCTCCATAAAGGCGGCGAGGCCGGCGGAGTGATCGGGCTCCATGTGATGGATGACCAGGTAGTCGGGCGTGCGGCCGTCGAGCACGGCCTCGAGGTTGCCGAGCCACTCGTCGACAAAACCGCCATCGACCGAATCGGCGACAGCGATCTTCTCGCCCAAGATAACGTAGCTGTTGTATGCCATACCGTTCTCGGACACATCGTACTGGCCCTCGAACAGGTCAATGTCGTGATCGTCAACGCCAATGTAGCGGATATCCTTGGTGATCTCCATCAGGCAAAGCCTCCTAGATAGACAAATGAACCCGTCTATCATAGCACTCGCCCGCATCCCAACAGCTATCTGCCGGCATCCTTACCGATTGTTATTGAAATGCGATAAATCGCCGTTTACCAGCACAAACTATGAGCGCGGTATCGCCGTGCTATGTCGAATGATGAGCTGACCGGGAATGCGAATGGCGACGGGTCTGTCCGATGCCCCCGCCTCGGGAACCGCATGCTCAAACACCTCGCGTCCGCGCTGATGCAAATCGAATCGGACAGTCGTGAGCTCGTTATGTGCGACAAAGTCGTCGAGCGAGTCATCAACGCCCACCACGCTCACGTCCTCGGGCACGCACAAGCCGCTATCGCGCAGCGCGGCGATGGCGCCGTTTGCCATTTGGTCGTTTGCCGCATAAATCGCCGTCATGGTGCGGTCGTGCTCAGCCAGGTACCGAGCGGCCTCGTAGCCGCTGTTTGCAGACCAGTCGCCCTCGAGTGGCGCCTGCGGCTTAATGTGCTTACGCTCGAGCGCATCCTGCCAACCGGCGCGACGAAATTGCTCGTCGACCGAGAACGACGGGCCGCCGATAAAGCGAATCTGCTCGTGTCCCAGCTCAAACAGATGATCCATGAGCAGCAGCGAGCAGCCGTAATGATCTGAGTCGACCGTGGTCACCCGCGGGTGCGCATACATGGTGACGATGACCGTACCAATACCCGGCAACGGATCGAATGTCTCAAAATCGGGCGCCATACGGCTCATGCCGATAATGATGCCGTCCACGGGCAGCGCGGCCATGCGGCGGGTGGCTTCGGCAAGCGAAAACTCCTCGCTCTTGGACATCTCGACCAGCGTGATGGCGCAGCCGTGCTCGCGGGCCGCGCTGGCAATGCCGTCGATCATCGTCAGGTTGCCAAACTTGGTGACATCGTTGACGCACAGGCCGACCGAATGGTAACGACCATCGCGCAGCGAACGACCGGCATAACTCGGACGGAAGCCGAGCTCTTGCATAGCGGCTTGCACGCGCTGTCGCGTCTGCTCGTTGACGTTAGGAAGGCCGTTGGCAACGCGCGAGACCGTCTGCTGCGAAACACCGGCAGCACGGGCAACGTCGGCCATGGAAACCGGGCGTGTACCCGTATCGTTGGAAGGGCGCCTTGCCACAAAATCACCTTCGCTCTTGCGAGATCTGAATAGCGTGAGTGTTTGCTCGAGCGGAAACACACTCCGCACCGAGCCCGCTATTGTCGGACGCATGTTAACGTACTCTACTTTTTCTATCTGCATCTCTTCTGCTTTATAAGTCCATACGGCAATACCGTTCACGGCCGAAAATCTACCGATTACCAGATTCTCAAAAAGTAACAAGCGATGTGTTATGAGTACGTTAACATAGCCCGTAACGTGCGGTATCGTGAACACTTGGTTCATGCCGCTTCAAGTTGTTAACGTACTCATAACGGCGCAAAACTCACCCTTGCGCGCCAAGGAAAGGACTCCCATGACCACCCCCGACGAAAAGGCATTCGCCGCCCTCACCAAGCTGTTTGAGGAGGAGTTTGGCCCCATCGGCGACCGCCAGGTGCTCTACGTGCATGCGCCCGGGCGCTCCGAGATCAGCGGCAACCACACCGATCACGAGGGCGGCCACGTTATCGCCGGCTCGCTCGACGTCGCCGTTGACGGTATCGCCGTGGCCACCGATTCCAACAAGGTCCGCGTCGCCGACGAGGGCTACCCCACGTTTGAGATCACACTCGACACGCTGGATGTTCAGGAGTCCGAGAAGGGCACCTCGGCAAGCCTCGTGCGCGGAATGGCCCACGAAATCGCTGCTCTGGGCGTTGAGCCCCAAGGCTTCGACTTTGCCTTTACCTGCTCCGTCCCCTCGGGTGGCGGCCTTTCTAGCTCCGCCGCTGTCGAGGCGGCTTACGGCCGCGCCATGGAGACGCTCTGGGGCGCGCCCGCCATTGAGCCCGTCACGCTCGCCCAGATGAGCCAGCGCACCGAGAACAACTATTACGGCAAGCCCTGCGGTCTTATGGATCAGGCCGCCGTATGCCTGGGCGGTCTTGCCTACATGGACTTTGAGGATCAGGCCCATCCTAAAACCCAGAAGCTCGAGCTCAACTTTGAGGATCACGGCTATGCGCTCGTGCTCGTTAAGGTCGGTGCCGACCACGTAGCCGCCACTGACGACTACGCCGCCGTTCCGCGCGAGATGCAGGACGTCGCCGCCGAGTTTGGCAAGGCGCGCCTGTGCGAGGTCGACGTCGCCGACTTTGACGCCAAGCTCCCTGAGCTGCGCGCCAAGCTGGGCGACCGCGCCTGCCTGCGCGCCGTTCACTACTGGTACGAGAACGGCCTGGTCGACAAGCGCTGGGCAGCTCTGAACGCCGGCGACATTGACCAGTTCCTGGTCCTGACGCGCGAATCCGGCGCCAGCTCCGCCATGTACCTGCAGAATGTTGTTGCCAAGCTGGGTTCCGAGCAGCCTTCCATGTATGCCTTGGCACTGGCCGAGCATGTGCTCGACGGCCGTGGCGCCGTTCGTATTCACGGCGGCGGCTTCGGCGGCACCATCCAGGCCTTCGTGCCGCTCGATCTGGTCGACACCTTCATTGCCAAGATGAACAGCTGGCTGGGCGAGGGCTCTGCCCGTCACTACGCCATCTCTGACAAGGGGGCTTATGCGGCATGGCTGTAATGACCGACGTGCGCGAGGCTGCACAGAGCCTCATCGAATATGCCATCCACCGATCGATGATCGGACAGGACGATCGCATCTGGGCATACAACACTATTTTGGAGTGCATCGGCGCCACGGGCCCCGCGCTCGACATGGCTTGGGCGCTCAAGACCGAGAAGATTTCGCTCTTGCACCCCGATACGCTCCCCGACTTTGACCTGGAGGGCACGCTTGCCGCGCTTTCCGAGGCCGCCGTTACCAACGGTGCCGCCGAGGACACGGCGTCGGGCCGCGACCGCATCGCCATGCACATCATGGGCGTACTCATGCCGAGGCCTTCGGTTGTAAACGAGGAGTTCAACGGACGTATGGGCGTCAACGAGCCCCGCGCCGCGACCGACTGGTTCTACGGCCTGTGCTGCGACGCCGGCTACGTGCGCCGTGCCGCCATCGCGCGCAACATCAAATGGAGCACCCCCACCAACTGGGGCGATCTTGAGATCACCATCAACCTCTCCAAGCCTGAGAAGGACCCACGCGATATCGCCGCGGCTGGTGCCGCAAAGAACACGGGCGAGAAGTATCCCGCCTGCCAGCTCTGCATCGAAAACGAGGGCTATCCCGGACGCTCCGCCGCAGCCGACGGCGGCGCTCACCCCGCTCGCCAGAATCTGCGCATTATCCCCATTGAGCTCAACGGCGAGCGCTGGGGTTTCCAGTACAGCCCGTACGCGTACTTTAACGAGCATTGCATTGCCATGAGCTCCGAGCATCGTCCGATGCACGTCGACCGCAAGGGCCTGACCTGCCTGCTCGACTTTGTGGACCTGTTCCCGCATTACTTCATCGGCTCCAACGCCGACCTGCCCATCGTGGGCGGCTCGATTCTGTCGCACGACCACTTCCAGGGCGGCGCGCACGAGTTCCCCATGATGCACGCAGCCGAGGTCTCGCAGTTTAGCGTGCCCGGTTTTGACGAGGTCAGCGGTACCGTGCTGCAGTGGCCACTCTCTGTGCTGCGCCTGCGCTCGCACGACCGCGCTCAGCTGCTCGGCGCTGCCGAGAAGATTATCCTCGCCTGGCGCGAGTGGACCGATGAGTCTGTGGGCGTTATCGCGCACACAGCCGATGGCGTGGCGCACAACACCGTGACGCCCGTCATTCGCCGCGTCGACTCCCGCGGCAACGCCGGCGGCGAAATCTACGAGGCCTACCTGGCGCTTCGCTGCAATATCACGACCGACGAGCACCCGCTGGGCGTTTTCCACCCGCATGCCGAGTATCACCACATTAAGAAGGAGAACATCGGCCTGATTGAGGTCATGGGCCTGGCCATTCTGCCGCCGCGCCTGGTTCCCGAGCTCGGCACTGTCCGCGAGCATCTGCTGGCGGCCAAGGCCGATGCCAGCTACGACCTTGCCGCTGCGCTCGAGGGCGACGACCTGTGCCGCAGCCATGCCGCGTGGGCCGAGGATGTTTTTGCCCGCCGCGCCGACGAGCTTACGGCGGATAACGCCATCGATATCCTGCACGAGGAGGTCGGCGTGGTGTTTGGCCACGTGCTCGACAACGCCGGCGTCTTTAAATGGGACGAAGCCGGCCGCGCCGCCCAGCAGCGCTTCATCAACTCGCTGTAGCATACGAGTTCGAGCCTCATCAGCGGCCACGACATAACCGCCCACACGACAACGGCGCCCGCCGGCAACATCGCCGACGGGCGCCGTTTTATTGGTTAGTCATTGGGGACGCTCTTAAACGACTAGTCAAACAAGAACGTCCCCGACGACTAATGACTCGAGCGTGGAAAATCTCCCTCTTTGAGCTCGTATGGGCACCAAAAGCGGGAGATTATCCACGCTCATTCTATTAGGAGTCACAACCGCTACAACTCTACGACCTCAACGTTGTTGTAGATCTCGTCCCAGCGGTCCATGACCAGGTGGCCGGTCTTGGGATCCATGGCGTTGAGCTTGCCGCAGGTATTGGCGGTCTTGAGCACCGTGACGTCGTCGGCACCAGCAGCAATGGCATGCGCAAAGCCGGCGATGGTCGAGTCGCCGGAACCCGTCGCGTTCACAGCCGCAATCGCGGGCGTCTTGGCGCGGAACGCGCGACCCTCATGGAAGCCCACCGAACCGGCAGCGCCCATCGAAACGACAACCCAGGGAATATCGGCAAAGCGGCCATCGGCGGCAAGCGCCTCGCGCAGGGCATCGACATCATCGGTCGTAAAGGACATACCCAGCAGGCCGTTAATCTCGGTCAGGTTGGGCTTTACGAGCTCAGGCTTAGCGTCGGACTCCAGCGCGGCCTCCAGCGATGCACCCGAGGTGTCGAGCAGCACCTTGGCGCCCGCCTCCTCGGCGATCTTGACGAGCTCGGCATAGTAGCCGGCATCGACACCACGCGGCAGCGAGCCCGAAAGCGTCACAACGTCCGCCTTCGCCGCAAGCTCGGCGAACTTGGCCGTAAAGGCCTCGAGCTCGGCCGGGGCGATCTGCGGGCCGCTCTCCAGCAGCTCGGTCTGATTACCCTCGTGCAGGATATTCAGGCAAATGCGCGTCTCACCGGCGATGGGCACAAAGTCGTTCTTGACGCCGTCGGCATCCATAAGCTCGGCCATATAGGCACCCATGTGGCCGCCGAGCAGGCCGGTCGCGAGCACATCGTCGCCCAACTGCAGCAGCACGCGGCTCACGTTGAGACCCTTGCCGCCAGCGGTCTTTTCGGGCGTCACGCGGTTCACGTCGTCGATGATCAGCTTGTCGAGTTGATAGCGCGTATCGATCGACGGGTTCATGGTAACGGTCAGAATCATGTTGAACTCCTGTTTCCGGGGCACGACGTGTGCGACCCCAAACATACGATAGCTCTTTAAAGGATCTCGATCTCAAAACCGCGGGTGACGGTCTCCCCCGGCTTGGCAACCAGGCAGCCACGCTTGTGCTCCAGAATATCGTCCTCGTCGGAGCAGGTGGACAGGCCGCCCCACGGTTCCACGGCCACAAAGTCGCCTTCGGGCTTGCTCCACACAATCAGGTACGGCATATCGCGGAACGTTAGGCGCACGCCCTTGTCCTCGGTTTTCTTGGTCAGCGTAACCACGCGGCTCTCGAGCACGTCGAAGATGGTCTCGGCAAAGTCAAAGAGTTCGTGGGTCAGCGGCAGGTTCTGGCCGATCATGGGGTTCTTGCTGCGATGCTCAACATCAATCAGGCCCGTCGAGGGAACGGCAGTACAGAGCTCGGCGGCCTCACGCTGCTCAAAACGAAGCTCGTAATCGTCATAGGACTCGCCCTCGTCGAGCGGGCACGTAAAGCCGGGGTGACCGCCCACAAAGAACGGCATGTCCTCGGTACCCTCATTGGTCACCTCGTACGACACGGCCACCTTTTCCGAATCGATCGCGTAACGAGCAACGATCTTAAACGGATACGGGTACTGCTCGAGCAACTCGGCATGGTCGGCAGAGCTCAGGCTCAGCGCAACCATGTTATCGCCCTGCTCCTCGAGCTTCCACTCCTGCTTGCGAGCAAAGCCGTGGCGGGCGAGCTTTACCTCGCGGCCGCCCACGGTCATCGCGCGGCCGTCACGAAGGCCGCCGCAGATCGGAAAGCAAATGGGCGCCTGGCCCGACCAAACCGCCGGGTCACCCTGCCACAGGTACTCACGATCGTTGGCTTTAATCGAAGTGAACGATCCGCCAGCCGTGCTCAGTGCCACGCGAACAGAACCGTTATCAAGAACAAACTCCATAGGAGCCTTCCCTTTCGTACGCCAGCCCGCCGAGTCAGTGGGGCTGATAGAAAACCGGCCCGCGCCCCCTCACAGAAACGCGAGCCGTCAACGGACTAGTAAATTACGCCGGATACCCGCTAGTCATGGTATTCGCCGCGGTCCCACTTCTCGAGGAACTCGTCAAAGAAGTGCGGGTCAGCCTGAGCCTCGGCGTCGGCCTTATTGCAAGCGTCAATCTTGGCGATCAGGGCGTCGTGCTCGGGAGTCTTCTCGTAGGGCTCCTCCAGGAAGGCAAGCATAATGTCGGCCATCAGGAACTCACCGGTGATCTTACCGCCAAAGCCCACGATGTTGGCGTTGAGCTCGCGACGGGCATACAGGGCAGAGGTCATGTCGCGAACCAGGGCGCAGCGAGCGCCGGGAACCTTGTTGACGGCGTTGGTGATGCCGATGCCGGTGCCGCACAGGGCCACGCCAAAGTCGGCCTTGCCGCTGGCAACAGCCTCGCCCACGGCCTTACCGTAGATGGGATAGTGCGTACGGGTGTGGCTGTAGGTGCCGCAGTCGAGCACCTTGTAGCCAGCCTGCTCCAGGCGGTCGGCCAGATAGATCTTCTCGTCCGTAACGATATGGTCGCAACCGATTGCGATGGTCTTCTTCATCAGAACGTCCTTTCGTCTGAATTCACAAGTTGAGATAGAAGTTCGAGTTCTCGGTGGCTCTCGTTAGGCCATCTTGTTGAGCATGTCGACACGGATCTGGTGACGGCCGCCGGCGTACTGGGCGCGCAGGAACTCGCGGGCGATCTTCTTGGCGACCTCGGTGCCCACAACGCCCGGGCCCATGGTGACCATGCGCGAGCCGTTGTGCTCGCGGGTCATGTAGGCGGAACGCTCGTCGGAAATGTTGGCGACGACCATGCCCTTGATCTTGACGGCGGCCATATAGGAGCCGACGCCGTACTTATCGAATGCGAAGCCCTGGGAATCCTTGTGCTCCAGCAGGTCCTTGGCAACGGCGGTCGCGGAATCGACAAAGTCCGCGGCAGGGGTCTCGGAATAGTCGACGACCTCGTGACCGTCGGCGATGAGCATCTCCTTGATGGACTCCTTCATCGACATACCGTCGGCATCGGAAGCGATTACAACCCTCATGACATCCTCCTTGAGAGATACGCAGGTGCGTAGTTTCTGTTTGGAAGTGTTGAATCGCGCTCAGGTCCGGGCATCTGAATGTGCGGTTCTTCACTGTTCATGTTTATTTGAACACATTCGAACATAGGTTGCAACCATTATTTGTTTAACTTTGTTCTTTTTTGAACAAATACCGTTCACGGATGATTGCCGACCGTTTGAGCCCGGCGCAGACGTAGCGACCATGTGTTCAACAAACAAAAGGGCGGCCGAGAACGTGTCTCGGCCGCCCCTTCGGCGGTATTCCCCGGTATATACAGCTGTTTTAGCTACTCAGACTGCCTGTTCTTCTTGGCATGTTTGGACGGAGCGCTCAAGAAACGACCCGTCAGATAGTTCGCGGGACCGGAGATATCAATCCCCAGCAGGGTGTGGCCCAGCCACAGAAACGCCACAAGCACCAGCAGCGGGATAACGCACGAGGTCACGATCATCACGATGACGCCTTCGATCAAATCGGTCACCTGCTGCACGATCTCATCGGTCATTTGCTTGGCACCACTGGTTACCGACGTGACCAGGCTCGAGGCACCGTCGGCAAGCTGTTCAAGCACGTTCTTGGACTCTGTGGACTCGGTCTTTTTCTTGCTTGCTTTGGAGCTGTCGCTATCTGCCGCACTCGCAGCGTCGGCCGCCTTTTGCTCGGCTGCCTCGATGCTCACTCGATACGTTTCGTCGACCTTTTGCGACACCCATACGCTTGCAGGCACCAACGCCATGCCGATCATGGCAACCACCAGCACGCGAGTCGCCACGCGGCGCAGGACGGCGCTCGTGCTCCAGCGCCCATGAATGCCAAGCGACACCGCAAAGAGCACCAACGCAAACGGGATTAAGATGCCTAGGCCAACCGACCACAAAATAGTCAGCAGATATTTCTCGAGATAGAGCACGGCAAGCACGATGCCCAAGTTGCCTGAAAGCTGCGCGAGCTGCTCGGCAACCGGCGTTCCCGTATCACCCGGCAGCGCGGTAATGCCCGCAGATAGCGCCACGCACGAGGTCGTGAGCGCCAGTACGTTACCTTTCTTTTGATCGATGACCTCGATGGTGGAGTCCCAAGTCTTGGTATCGGCAAAATGCGGACGAGCTACAAAGCCCGACAGCAGCGCCAGCACCACGAGCGCAACGATAAAGCCAATCTGCAGCTTTTTGTTTGCGCACACGACATCGGACAGGCTGGGCTGCAGCTCGGTTACCGTCGTATGCTCGGTTATCTGGACAGGACGCCCATGAGCCATCTCATACGCGTCTCTTTTTTGAATTGATCCGTTGTCCGGCATTTGGATACCTCCTCATTCCGGCCTGTATTGCGGTGGAAAGTATACCCACCCATCGAAAAACTGAACGGCAGGAGGTGCAACAGGCTGCTGCATGATCCGCCCGCCATGAAATGGGCCCATCTACTACGTTTAACCGCCCATCCCCGACCATGCCACAAAGCGGAAAAACAAAACCGCAGGTAGAAGTCCTGCGGTTTTTCATGAAACGCGGGTGTGTTCGAGGGTATCGGGTTAAACGTAGTAGATGAGCCAGTTTCGTGGCGAGCGCTGCCAACCGATCCTCCGGGGACGGGAAAAGCGGGTCATTTGGGGCTGTCGGCCCCTATTTCGCCGCAACCTAGATAGGTGAGATACAGAAAAACCCTGCCGCGGATAGCGGCAGGGTTTTTGGAAGGGGACGAGGTTGTGCGAGCTCGTTAGGCGAGCTTGGCCTCGAGCTCAGCGATGCGCTTGTAGGCATCGATGGTAAAGCGGGCCTGCTTCTCCAGGATCATAGTGGTCATGAGAGTGTCCTGAGCGTGAGCCATGATGAAGGTCATCTCCATCTCGCCGCCGCCGGCCTCCTGCGAAAGCAGCTTGGTCTGCGTGTCATGGGCGCCGATAAGTGCATCGCTGGCATCCTTGTGCAGCTGTTCGGCCTTCTCAAAATCACCCTCGCGAGCAGCATCGAGCGCTGCAAGCAGATCGGTCTGGGCGTCACCTGCGTATGCGACAATCTCGAATCCAACCATCGAGATTTCTTCTTTGGTTGCCATATTGCGTTCCTTTCACATATGAACCAATCGAGAGCATCGCGTCCGGGCATACGCGCTGCGTTCTGTATGGCAGAAACATTAACATTCAAACAAAAAAGAACAGCGCAAAACGTAATTTCAAGCTATGAACGGTCATTTTTCGCCCGTGAACGGTTTTTAAACCAATCTGAACAATATCGAACACAGTTAGCGGCAACCCAAACAGGTCCGCCTCTAGCGTACATCGCGCACCGTATCGCCCTCTACGAGCACGCCGGGGATCAGCATGTGCTCCACGCCAGACGCAACCCCCTCGGCACCGGCGATCTTGTCGACCGCCCACATGCCGACACGCCTGTTGTTAAAGCGCACCGTGGTCAGGCGACGGTCGGGCACGATGTCGCCCAGGCTGTCGTCAACACCCACTACGCTCACGTCCTGGGGCACGCGTTTCCCGCGCGACTCGAGCCCGCGAATGCAGCCGTAGGCCATGGCATCGTTGGAAGCATAGATGGCGGTACAGGTCGGATCGTACGCTAGAGCCTGACCGGCAGCATATCCGCTCTGTGCCGTCCAATCGCCACGGACGAGTCGCGGCGGCTCAATACCATGTGCGCGCAGTGTCTCACGCCAGCCTTCCTCGCGCTGCATGCCCGAAAGCGAGCGCTCGGGGCATGAGATAAAGTGCACGGTCTTGTGCCCCTGCTCCAACAAGTACTCGACCACCTGGCGCGAGCAATCGAACTGGTCGTTATCGACCGTTGAACAGAGCGGGTGCTCCAGCATGGTAACGAGCACCGTCTGCATGCCGGGCAGCGGCTCGAAGGTGCCAAAGTCCGCCGGCATGCGATTCATGATCACAACCATGCCATCCACCGGCAGCGCGCTCATGCGCGACGATGCACTCTCGAGGGTATACGGATGCCCGTCTACTTTAGTTAGGGTGATGGCATAGCCATGTTTGTCGGCCGCGGCGGCAAAGCCCTCCATGCGGTCGAGGTTGCCGGTGCCGGTAATGTTGAACATGGCGACGCCGACGGTCTTAAACTTGCCGCGGCGCAGCGATCGACCGGCAAAATTGGGTCGATACCCCAGCTCGCGCATGGCGGCACGCACGCGCTCCTTGGTCTCGGGGCGCACGCTGGGCGAATCGTGCACGGTGCGCGAGACCGTCTGCTCCGAGACGCCCGCGAGACGCGCCACGTCCTTAACGGAAACCGATTTTTTAACAGCGGCCATAGGTCGATCTTTCTATGTCAACGATGCCATTGGCGGCACCCTACGCAGTCAAATGAACGCCTTCAAGTATATCCAACACCTCCCCCACAATACGTTTACCACCCAAAACCTACCGTTCACCGACAATCTTGCTTCCCCGAACGGCTTTTGTCGCCCAAATGTTAACGTTGCCATTGCGCAACCACAGAGCCACCGGGCGGCTCAAACGTTTACGCGTAAGGAATCGATGGTTCGCAGGCACAGGAACCACTGGTTCGCGTCTTTATTTGTGTCGCAAAATGGCAACGTCAACATTTTGGCAACCGAACGCCAAAAGCTACCATCGTTGCTAACCCACCGACTCTTAGGAGCATTGCATGGAGCAACTCATCGCCATCATCGAAAAGGGCCAGCCCTTTTTCAACGCGATCGCCCGCAACAAGTACCTCAAGGCGATCCGCGACGGCTTTATCTCCGTCATCCCCATCATCATCTTCTCGTCCATCTTCTGCCTGGTAGCCTCGGTCCCCAACATCTGGGGTTTCTACTGGCCCGATGACATCAACAACGCCCTGTGGAAGTGCTACAACTACTCCATGGGCATTCTGGCCATCGCCTGCGCCGCCACCACGGCCAAGCACTTCGCCGACGCCCAGAACCGCGATCTACCCAAGAACAACCAGATCAACTTCATCTCGTGCATGTGCGCAGCCATCATCGGCTTCTTGCTCCTTTCGAGCGACACGATCGCCACGGATGCTGCCAGCGGCTTCAACACCACCTACCTTGGTTCCAAAGGCCTGTTGACCGCCTTTATCGCTGCGTTTGTGACCGGCATCATCTACAAGTTCTTCATTAAGCGCAACATCACCGTCAAGATGCCCGAGCAGGTTCCGCCCAACATCTCGCAGACCTTTAAGGACATCATCCCCTTCTCCGTCTGCATCACCGTCTTTTGGGTCTTTGACATCGTCTTCCGCGCTGCCTTTGGCTTCTGCTTTGCCCAGGGCGTCATCCAGGTGTTCCAGCCCCTGTTCACCGCTGCCGACGGCTACATCGGCCTCGCTGTAATCTACGGCGCCATGAGCCTCTTCTGGTTCGTGGGCGTCCACGGCCCTTCGATCGTCGAGCCCGCCATCGCCGCCGCTCTCGTTGCCAACATGACCGACAACCTGGCTGCGTTCCAGGCCGGCCAGCACGCTTCCGCTGTCCTGACCCAGGGTGCCCAGTACTTCGTCGTCTGCATGGGCGGCACCGGTGCCACGCTCGTCCTGGTCTTTATGTTCTGCTTCCTGGCCAAGTCTCAGGAGATGCGCGCCGTCGGTAAGGCCGCCATCGTCCCGGTCTGCTTTGCTGTCAACGAGCCGCTGCTGTTCGCCGCGCCCATCGTGCTCAACCCCGTCTTCTTTGTCCCGTTTGTCTTTGCTCCGATCGCCAACATCTGGATCCTCAAGATCTTTATCGACTTCTTGGGCATGAACGGCTTTATGTACACCCTGCCCTGGACCGTTCCCGGCCCCATCGGCACCATCATGGGCTTGGGCTTCCAGCCGCTCGCCTTTGTGATGCTCGCCCTCATCTTGGTCGTCGACTTTGTCCTGTACTATCCGTTCTTCCGTGCCTATGACGCCCAGAAGTGCGCCGAGGAGGCCGAGATCTCCCAGGAGGAGCTCGCCGCCAAGAACGCCGAGAAGGCCGCCAAGCTCAACGACGCCTTCCAGGGCAAGGCCGATGCCAAGAGCGTTGCCGCCGGCGCCGCAGCCGAGGCCGTGAAGGCCGACGCCCCTGCCGCTTCTGCAGCACCCGCTGCCGAGGCAACGACCGCCAGCGACCTCAACGGCAAGCGCGTGCTCGTGCTCTGCCAGGGTGGCGGAACCTCGGGCCTGCTCGCCAACGCACTGGCCAAGGCCGCCAAGGAGCGCGGCATCGATCTTGAGACCGCTGCCGACGCCTATGGCAACCACGTGGACATGCTTCCCGACTTTGACCTGGTCGTCCTGGCCCCGCAGGCTGCCAGCTACCTGGCCGACCTGCAGAAGGACTGCGAGCGCGTGGGCAACAAGTGCGTAGCCTGCCGCGGTAAGCAGTACATCGAACTCTCCCAGAACGGCGACAAGTCTCTCGCCTTTGTGAGCGAGCAGCTGTCGAAGTAAGTAACGCTTAGGGCCAGCCGACTATCCAAGACCGGCTGGCCTTTCGATTTAAACGATTGGATCATCATGTCCGTTAACCCTGCTAGCGTCACCAACCCGCCTGCGCAGTTTCCCGAGGACTTTGTCTTTGGCGGCGCCACCGCTGCCTACCAGGTAGAAGGCGAGACCCGCACCCACGGAAAGGGCAAGGTCGCCTGGGACGACTTCCTGGAGGCCCAGGGCCGTTTCTCCCCCGACCCCGCCTCCGACTTCTACAACCAGTACCCCGTCGATCTGGAGCTGTGCGAGGAGTTCGGCATCAACGGCATCCGCCTCTCCATCGCCTGGAGCCGTATCTTCCCCGAGGGTACTGGCAAGGTAAACCCCGAGGGCGTGCAGTTCTACCACGATCTCTTTGCCGAGTGCCACAAGCACCACGTTGAGCCGTTTGTCACGCTGCATCACTTTGACACGCCGCTGCCCCTCTTTGAGAAGGGCGACTTCCTCAATCGCGAGACCATCGACGCCTTTGTGGACTTTGCCACCTTCTGCTTTAAGGAGTACGCCGACCAGGTGACCTACTGGTTCACCTTTAACGAGATCTGGGCGGACGCCTCCAACACCTACATCGAGGGCACCTTCCCCGGCGGCGTCAAGGCGCATCTGGCCGAGGCCTTTCAGTGCGAGCACAACATGATGCTCGCCCACGCCAAGGCTGTGCTGGCCTTCCACAACGGCGGCTTTAAGGGCAAGATTGGCGTCATCCAGTCGCTGGAGTTTAAGTACCCACTCAACGAGAACGACCCCGCCGACATCAAGGCCGCCAACAACGAGCACGTGCTGCAGAACCAGTTCTTGCTCGACGCCACCTTCCGCGGCGACTACGCGCCCGACACTCTCGAGTGCGCCAACCGCTTGGCCGCCATCTCGGGCGGCACCATCGAGATCCTGGACGAGGACCTCGAGATTATGCGCGAAGCAGCACTCTACAACGACTACCTGGGCGTTAACAACTACCAGTGCCGTTTTTTGAAGGCTTACGATGGCGAGAACGACCTGCACCACAACGGTACGGGCGAGAAGGGCACCGGTCGCTGGCGCGTCAAGGGCATTGGCGAGCATGTGAACAAGCCCGGCATCCCCACCACCGACTGGGACTGGATCATCTATCCCGAGGGCCTGTTCGATCTGCTCGTCTACATTAAGCAGCGCTACCCCAACTACAAGCAGATCTTCATCACCGAAAACGGCATGGGCTACAAGGACCCCTACAAGGACGGTTTTGTGGACGACCAGCCGCGCATCGACTACATCGAGCAGCACCTGCGCTGGCTGCTTAAGGCCATGGAGGTGGGTGTCAACGTGGGCGGTTACTTCCTGTGGAGCCTGCAGGATCAGTTCTCCTGGACCAATGGCTACAACAAGCGTTACGGCTTCTTCTACGTTGACTTTGAAACCCAGAAGCGAACGCCCAAGGCAAGCGCATACTGGTACAAGCACGTAGCGCAGACCCGTCGTCTGGACTAGCGGCTTGCGACAAGCGGTTGGCGGAATTGCACCGCCCACATAACCTGTCCCCATTTCTCAGCCGGGGGCGGCACGTCACACGGCGCGCCGCCCCCGGCCTTTTTGGGCGGTTCGGGGTCTGTTTGTCTCAATCTGTAACATCTAGCCGAGTTTTTGGGTCCTAGCTGTTGCAGATTGAGACGAACAGGATTGCTCTTTCCGAAGAATCTAAATCTGTAACACGTAGCCCGCTTTTGACCGTCTACCTGTTACAAATCGAGACAAACGGAGTAGGACCTAACCCCGTATGTCCCTAACAGTCGAGCGTTCGACCAGCGTGCTCGGCACATGAATCGCCTCGATAGACGAGCTCTCTCCAATCGCCGCCTCAAACGCAAGCTTACCGACACCGCGCAAATCAAATCGCAGCGTCGTCAGCCGATTGTGAGGAACAAGTCCCTCGAGTGCGTCGTCGATACCAACCACGCTCACGTCGTCGGGCACGGACAGGCCCGCGTTCTCGAGCGCGGCGATAACGCCCAGCGCCATCTGGTCATTTGCCGCAAGCACGGCAGTCGGCGCCTGCGACCCGCCGGCAAGCACCTCGGCCGCAATCCGCTCGCCCATGGCGTACCCACTGTCCGCACTCCAATCGCCGCGCAGCATCGGAGCGGCATCGACATGAGCACGACCCAGCGTATCGCGCCAACCGGCCTCACGAAAACGCGAGGAAATCGAGTTTTCCGGACCCGCCACAAACCGCATATTCGAGTGACCATGTTCCAGCAGATAATTGGTCAACAGCTCGCACGAACCATACTGGTCGGAGTCGATCGTCGTGCAGCGCGGATGCGCATACATGGACAGGATGACCGTTCGCACTCCCGGCTGGGGAACAAACTCCTCAAAATCGGGAGCCATGCGGTTCATGTTGAGAATCATGCCGTCGACGGGTCGCTCGACCATGCGGCGCGAGGCATCGGCAAGTGCATAGGGCTTGTCGCCGCCCATCTCGATCATAGTGACGGCAAAATCGTGCTCGCGCGCCGCTTGCATGATACCCTCGAGCGTCGCCAGGTTACCGACACGTGTGATGTTGTACATGCACAGGCCAATAGAACGATACGACCCGCCGCGCAACGCCGCTCCAGCAAAATTGGGACGAAAGCCCAGCTCTTCCATGGCGGCCAGCACACGCTTGCGCGTCTTTTCCGTCACGTTGGGCATACCGTTGACCACGCGAGACACAGTCTGGCGGCTCACGCCAGCGAGCGCCGCAACCTCTGCCGCGCTCGCCGAACGACCATTCCTTGTCTGCTGATCCATGCCTTCCACGCTAACCTGCTTCCCAACTATTCCCCGCGCCCATGGCGCATCGTACATACATTGATAACGTGCTCATGATACCCGAGCCATATACCACAACATGAAAACTTCTGTCAATCAAAACCGCTTACCGAACAAACCTTGATTCTCATCTTCATTGCAACAGGCTCAGGACTCAGCGCAACGCGTTGCGCTGAGTCCTGAGGCGCGAATCCGGGTAGGCAACCCCAGAGGGGCCGGAATCCCCCGGCCCGCGATGGAGGGAGGCCGAAATGTCCAGACCGAAGCCGTCCGGAAGGTCGTACGGGAGGCTCACGAGGCATGAGAGGAGCACGGTCGAGAGGATGCTCGACCTCAACCGCAGCGCCCGCGAGATCGCCGCGGAGCTCGGCAGGTCGCCATCGACCGTGACCAGGGAGGTGGCGGCGCACCGCTACGTCACGGCGCCGCGCTCGCGCTACGGCGAGCCCGCGCCCGCGGACCTGTCGGGGGCCTGCCCCAGGCTCTCCGCGTGGCCGAGGTGCTGCAACGGCTGCTCGCACAGGAGGGGCTACGGCTGCTCGAGGAGGCCCAGGGTGTTCTACAGCGCCAGGAGGGCGCAGGAGGCGGCCGACGCCGAGCTCTCGGGCAGCAGGTCCGGGATCGACGAGACCGAGGAGGGCGCCGCCGCCAAGCTCGCGGCCAT
>NZ_JADNHZ010000020.1 GCF_015554145.1 Collinsella aerofaciens
GGGGCTATTTCCGCGTTGCGCTAGCTGCGGAAACGCGGGGTCCGTTCAGGCTGTTGCGCTGAGATTGAAAATCAACCAATGCCTATTGATATAAGTAAGCGATGGCGGTGCCGGTGTGGACTTGGATCGTGGCTGTTGACCTAACGACGTTGCTGATGCCCGTGTCGGCTAGTAGACCTAACGAAGCGTGATCTAGCTCCCACTCTAGGCCGCGTTCGCTTACCACCGTCCCAGGGGCTATAGCAATGATAGAGAACGTCTTGTCCACGACGCCCTCGATGGTCCACGATTCGCCTTCATGCAGAATGCGGGCCGTGATCTCGTCCTCGGCAATCCAGACGGGGGCGTCTTTGTAGTTGGCTAGTAAGCCTAGGACGCTTAGGGCCATATCCGGGCGGCCACCGGTGGCGCAGGTTGCCACAACCTCGGCACCCGGCCAGCGACGGCGGACGGAATCGAGCGCTAGTGCCAGATCGGTATAGTCCTTGTACGGGTCGTGGCGCTCTACCTCAAAGGCTTCAGCGGCATCGACCAGTGCGCGGCCGGCGTCGCTCACTGTGTCGGCATCTCCCACATATACGTCGCAGCCCAGTCCCGCGCCCAGCAGCGCGTCGAGTCCGCGGTCCACGGCGACAACGTGATCGCACTCCCCCGCTAGCCTACGCAACAAATCCGCGCTCGCCACCACGGGCGAGCCGCAAACCACTAATACCTTGCAAACCACGACCCTCGCCTACCCCTCAAACGAAAGCACGCGGGCCAGGTCAAGCTCCTCGTAGCTGTCGATAAAGATATCGCAGTTGGCGCGTACGTCGTCGCGCTTCATGCGGCCGTGCGGGTCATAGATACCTACACGCTTAAAGCCCGCGGCGCCAGAGCTCTTAAGGCCAAAAACGGCGTCCTCAAACACCCAAGCGCACTCAAACTTGCACCCATGGCGCTCCTCCAGGCGGCGCAGCGCCAGCTCGTACACATCCGGGAACTGCTTGGAGCGTCCTGCCTCACCCGTCGTGGTAACAAACTCCATGTAAGCGTCGAGCCCGGCACCAGCGAGCGCGGACTGCACCAGCTCGGCCGGCGTGGACGTGGCAACGCACATGGCAATGCCCGCCGCCTTCGCCTGCTCCAAAAATGCCAGGAGCCCCTCGCGCGGCGGCACCTTGGAGTAGCCATCGATCAGGATGTCGCCCAGCTCGCGATACAGCTCCTCACCATTCGCACCAATACCCCACGTATCGTGGTAGGCCTGGCACTCGTCCTCCAGCGAAAGATGCTCAAACTGGGCAAAATCATTGACCATCACGTCAACTCCGTGGCGGTGCAATAACTCGGGCTGGGCATAAGCCCAAACGGGGGTGCTATTAACCAGTGTGCCGTCGCAATCGAAAATAAAAGCAACGTTGGGGGCGGCGGTCTGGGACATAAACGAACCTTTCAATGTCAAATGGTAAACATCCTGCTAAAAACGTTTTACCAAGCGTCAGACTAACAATCTTGAAACCCCAATTGGTAAAACTGTCAAGAGTTTTACCATTGCAATTCTGCCAGTGGTCTAAACATGGCGCTCGCCGATTAAACACCGCCGCAAATCCACTTTTCTCCATAAAAGTAACGAACAGGTGTTATCGTATTTCGTGCCGAAAGTTCCACCGAGCACGCGAGGTGGAACGAATCATAGAACTATCGCCGTCCCTTCGATTCGTGCAGCCTTGGACCTTTCGCATCTAGTCACCAAGGCAACACGCTGCCGCGTCATGATGGGATCAAACGTGAGCGATACAAAGCTAAAGCCAGCAACTAAAAAGCCCGCTACCCGTAAAGCCGCCCCGCACGCACCGGAACTCTCCAAGGACGATGTCTACCTGTTTGGCATCGGCACGTGGGAGCGCAGCTGGGAAAAGATGGGCGCGCACCCCGACACGCAGAACCGCACGCGCGGCTGGCGCTTTTGCGTTTGGGCGCCCGATGTAAAGAGCGTGCATGTCATTGGCGAATTTAACGACTGGGATGAAGAAGCCAACCCGCTGGTGCCCGTGCATACGAGCGCTATTTGGGAAGGCTTTATTCCTGGCGCAGAACAAGGTCAGCTCTATAAGTATCTCATTGAGACCAACGAGGGCGAGAAGCTCTACAAGGCCGATCCGTACGCCTTCAAGGCCGAGTGCCCTCCGGGAACGGCAAGCGTGCTGTGGACCCTCGATGGCTACAAGTGGAACGACGCCGCATGGCTCAAGCGCCGCGCCAGTCATAACCACATGTCGCAGCCCCTTAACATCTACGAGGTGCATATTGGCTCGTGGAAGCGCCACGGCGACGCGCCACAGGGCGAGCCGGACGAGTACGGCAACTACCCCGGTCCCATGGACCCCTTCCCCGCGCAGCGCGGCGAGTTCTACACCTACGACGACCTGTCGGTCGAGCTCGTGGACTACGTGCACGACATGGGCTACACGCATATCGAGGTCATGCCGCTTATGGAGCATCCCTTCGATGGCTCCTGGGGCTACCAGACGACCGGCTACTATGCCGCCACGTCGCGCTATGGCGACCCGCAGCAGCTCATGCACTTTATCGATGCGTGTCACAAGGCGGGCATTGGCGTGATCATGGACTGGGTGCCCGGCGGTTTTTGCGCCGACTCCCACGGCCTTGCCACCTTTAACGGCCACATGCTGTTTGAGCACGAGATTCACCCCAACTGGGGCACGCACAAGTTCGACTTCGCCCGTGGCGAGGTCCGCTCCTTTCTGGTCTCCAACGTGCTGTACTGGCTCGAGAACTTCCATGTTGACGGCATTCGCATGGACGGCGTGTCCAGCATGCTGTACCTCAACTTTGGCATCGACGATCCCGGCCAAAAGAAGTTCAATAAGTACGGTACCGAGGAGGACCTGGACGCCAGCGCTTTTATCCGCCAGGTCAACTGCGCCGTGGAGGCCCACTTCCCTGACGTGATGATGATGGCCGAGGAGTCCACCGCGTGGCCGCTCGTGACCTATCCGCCGCAGGACGGTGGCCTGGGCTTCCACTACAAGTGGGACATGGGTTGGATGAACGACACCCTGCACTACATGCAGACCGATTTTCCGTGGCGCCCCGGCAACCACGGGCTGCTCACGTTCTCCATCATGTACGCCTTTACCGAGAACTTTATTTGCCCGCTGAGCCACGACGAGGTCGTACACGGCAAGTGCTCGCTGATCGGCCGCATGCCGGGCGACTGGTGGCGCCAATTTGCCGGCCTGCGCACGCTGGCTTTCTACCAGATGACCCACCCCGGTGCCAAGCTCAACTTTATGGGCAACGAGATCGGCCAGTTTATTGAGTGGCGCTACTACGAGTCCATCCAGTGGTTCCTGACCGAGGAGTACGAGACTCACCGTCATCATCAGGCGTTTATCAAGGCGCTCAACCACCTGTACACTGCCGAGCCGGCCCTGTACGAGCGCGGCTACACCGACGACGGCTTTACCTGGATCGATGCGGACAACTCCAAGCAGTCCATCGTGAGCTTTGTGCGCCAGGGCGAGGACGTCGATGACGACCTGGTGATCCTGATCAACTTTGACCCCGCGAGCTACGAGAGCTTCCGCGTGGGCGTGCCGCGCGAGGGCGACTGGGAGGTCATCTTCGACTCCGACCGTCCCGAGTTTGGCGGCAGCGGCTATGCCGGCGAGGAGCCCTACGCCTGCTCGAGCGAGCCCTATCCCTGGAACGGGCAGATGGACTCCATTGAGATTAAGGTGCCCGGCCTGGCAGGCGTGGTGCTTAAGCGCCGCGGTCCCAGCAGCTACAAGCCGCCGGTGGTCGAGGAACCCAAGGCTGCGCCCAAGAAGCGCACGTCCTCGGTAAAGCCCAAGCCTGCGGCTGCTAAGAAGGCTCCGGCTAAGGCGAAGGCTACCAAGCCCGCTGCCAAGGCTTCGGCCAAGTCCACCACGGCCAAAAAGGCAGCCACCAAAAAGGCTGCTCCCAAGGCCAAGACAGGCGCTGTTAAGGCATCTGGCAAGGATGCGTAACAAAGTCGTTACACGTGTAATTACCCGCCCCGTCGGGGCGTAGGATGTAGGTCATAACCGTTCCGGGGGAACCATCCCCGGGGGAAAGGAACGTATGAATAAGATCTTCGACAACAAGCAGGAGTTTACCGAGCTCTATCGCGATGCCGTCATGAGCATTAGCGGCAAGAGCGTCGAGGCCGCCAGCGACCTCGACCGCTTTAACGCCCTGGCCAAGCTCGTGGCCGAGAAGGCGCGCACCGTTGCCACCAAGAGCGACGCCCGCGCCACCGCCGAGGGCAAAAAGCGCGTGTACTACTTCTCGATCGAGTTTTTGATCGGTCGCCTGCTCGACAACTACCTACTCAACTTTGGCGTGCGCGACATGGTCGCCGAGGCACTCGACGACATGGGCTTCGACCTGTCCGTCATCGAGAACCAGGAGCCCGATCCGGCCCTGGGCAACGGTGGCCTGGGTCGTCTGGCCGCGTGCTTCCTGGATTCCATGGCAGCCGAGGGCATTGCCGGCTACGGCAACGGCATGCGCTACCGCTACGGCCTGTTTAAGCAGGAGATCGTCAACGGCAGCCAGGTCGAGGCCACCGACGAGTGGCTCACCCACGGCTATCCCTGGGAGGTCCGTCGTCAGGACAAGGCCGTAACCATTAAGTTTGGTGGCCATGTTGAGGGCTTTGAGGAGAACGGCCGCACGTTCTACCGCACGGTGGACACGCAGGATATCCTGGCCGTCCCCTATGACATCCCCGTGGTGGGCTATGCCGGGGAGACCGTCAACAAGCTGCGCGTTTGGGCTGCCGAGCCGGTCGAGGAGCACTTCGATCTGGAGGCCTTCAACCGCGGCGACTATGCCCTGGCAGACGCCGAGCGCGCCGAGGCCGAGGCCATCAGCGCCATCCTCTACCCCAACGACGCCGGCGAGCACGGCCGTCTGCTGCGCCTGAAGCAGGAGTACCTGTTTGTCTCGGCCGGTATCTACAGCCTGCTCGACACCTTTGAGAAGGAGCATGGCGCGAACTGGGAGCTGCTGCCGCAGTTTGTGGCCATCCACACCAACGACACGCACCCCGCCATGTGCGGCCCCGAGCTTATGCGTATCCTCATCGACGAGAAGAAGCTCGAGTGGGATGACGCTTGGAACATCGTGACGCAGGTCGTGAGTTACACCAACCACACCATCCTGCCCGAAGCTCTGGAGAAGTGGCCCATCGGCACGTTCTCCAAGCTCCTCCCCCGCGTGTACCAGATCATCGACGAGATCAGCCGTCGTTGGCACGAGTCTTTCGACACCACGCAGGAGGGCTGGCAGGAGCGTCTGCGCCAGACCGCCATTCTGTGGGACGGCGAGATTCGCATGGCCAACCTGTCCGTGATCTGCAGCCATAGCGTCAACGGCGTCGCCAAGATCCACTCCGACATCATCAAGAACATCGTGCTCAAGGACTTCTATGCCTTAACGCCCGAGAAGTTCAACAACAAGACCAACGGCATCTCGCACCGTCGCTTCTTTGCCGAGGCCAACCCCACCTACGCCAAGCTCGTTACCGAGGCCATTGGCGATGGCTGGCTCAAGGACGCCTTTGAGCTGGAGAAACTCAAGGAGTTTAAGGACGACACCGAGTTCTTGAAGGCCGTGGGTGCCTCCAAGCGCGCCAACAAGGAGCGTCTGGCCGCCTACGTTAAGGCCGAGACCGGTCTAATCATCGACCCAAACACCGTCTTCGATGTCCAGGTGAAGCGCTTCCATGCCTACAAACGCCAGCTCATGAACATCATGAAGGTGATGGACATCTACAACCGTCGCATCGCCAATCCCAACTTCCACGTGACGCCGACGACCTTCATCTTTAGCGGCAAGGCTGCCTCGAGCTATACCTTTGCCAAGGAGACCATCCGCCTCATTAACTCCGTGGCCGACGTCATCAACAACGACGCCCGCGTCAACGAGGTCATGAAGGTTTGCTTTATCCCCAACTTCCGCGTAAGCAACGCCCAGCTCATCTACCCCGCCGCCGAGATTTCGGAGCAGATCTCCACGGCCGGCAAGGAGGCCTCGGGCACGTCCAACATGAAGCTCATGATGAACGGCGCCATTACGCTGGGCACCCTCGACGGCGCTAACATCGAGATCGCCGACCTGGCCGGCCGCGAGAACGAGGCCATCTTTGGCCTGACTGCCCCCGAGGTCGAGCAGCTCTGGGCATCGAACAGCTACTTTGCGTGGGATACGCTCAACGGCGACCGCGAGCGTCTGGGCCGCGTGATGGACGAGCTCAAGGACAACACCTTTGCGGGTCTTTCGGGCAACTTCGAGAGCATCTACAACGAGCTCATGAACAACAACGACCCCGACCTGGTCATGGCGGACTTCCGCAGCTACGTCGACGCCTGGGAGAAGCTCACCGGCAGCTACGGCGACCAGGAGACCTGGAACCGCAAGGCCCTGCTCAACACCGCCTCCTCCGGCTGGTTCTCGAGCGACCGCACCATTCGCGAGTACCGCGACGAGATCTGGCACGCGTAAAGGCGCGCGAGCTCCCTTTGCCGCACGGCATTATTCGACGGGCGCGACGTTGCGCTGCGCCCGTCGCTAATGGGTTTAGGAACATCGATGACAGAAGGGGAAAACGATGAGTAAGAAAGAATGCATCGCGATGCTCCTCGCAGGAGGACAGGGCAGCCGATTGGGGGCACTCACCCAAAAGATCGCCAAGCCGGCGGTTAGCTTTGGTGGCAAGTTCCGCATTATCGACTTTTCGCTCTCCAACTGCTCCAACTCGGGCATCGACACGGTGGGCGTTCTGACGCAGTACCGTCCCTACCTGCTGCATGCCTACGTGGGCTCCGGCGAGGCGTGGGATCTGGACAGCCGCGACGGCGGCGTGTCGATCCTGCCGCCGTACGAGACGCAGACCGGCGGCGCCTGGTATGCGGGCACGGCAGACGCCATCACGCAGAACCTCGACTACATCAAGGCCAACGACCCCAAGTACGTCCTGATTCTTTCGGGCGATCACCTGTATCGCATGGACTACCGCAAGATGCTCAAGACGCACATTGAGAACAATGCCGACCTCACGGTAAGCGTTATGCCCGTGCCGTGGGAGGAGGCCAGCCGCTTTGGCATCCTGACCACCGACCCCGAGGACGGCCGCATCACCAAGTTCACCGAGAAGCCCGAGAAGCCCGATTCGAACCTCGCGTCCATGGGCATCTACATCTTCTCGGCCGACGTGCTGATCGAGGCGCTCGAGGAGGACGCCCTGGACCAGCGCTCGAGCCACGACTTTGGCAAGGACATCATCCCCAAGCTGCTCGGTGAGAACAAGCGCCTGTACAGCTACGAGTTCCACGGCTTCTGGAAGGACGTCGGCACCATCGCCAGCTTCCATGAGACCTCGATGGACCTGCTGGGTAACAACCCCGAGTTCGATCTGTTTGACAAGAACTTCCCCATCATGTCCAACATCACCACGCGTCCGCCGCACTACATTGGCCCGGACGGCCGCCTGGACGACTGCCTGGTCTCCAACGGCTGCAAGATCTACGGCACCGCTCGCCACTCGATCCTCTCGACCGATGTCATCATCGAGGAGCGCGCCGTGGTCGAGGACTCCGTGCTGCTGCCGGGTGCGCACGTTAAGAGCGGCGCGCACATCTGCCGCGCTATTTTGGGCGAGAACTCCACGGTCGAAGAGGGCGTGAAGCTCGGCTCTGTCGATACCACCAAGGATACGGCCGTCGTTGGAAATGACGTCGTTATCGGGAAGGGGGAATGATCCGATGATCAATCGTAAGGCCATCGGTTACATCACCGCTAACTACTCTTCGACCTACGGCAGCGTGCTGCTCAAGGACCGCCCCATCGCGTCCGTTCCGTTTTTGGGCCGCTACCGCCTGATCGACTTCCCGCTGTCCAACATGATGAATGCCGGCATCAAGACCGTTGGCGTCGTCATGCCGGGCAACTACCGCTCGCTGATCGACCACGTGGGCTCTGGCAAGGACTGGGGCCTGGACCGCAAGAAGGGCGGCCTGTTCATGGTGCCCGGCAACGCGTATGGCACCACCAAGGGCGGCATGCGCTTCCTGCTGCGCGACATCATCTCCAACAAGACGCTGTTCCAGCGCTCGGAGAAGCCCTATGTCGTGATGATGGGCACCAACATCATCTTTAACATGGACCTCAACACCATCATCGAGGCGCACGAGAACTCCGGTGCCCAGATGACCGTGGTGTACTGCAAGGCCACGCGCAACGTCGATGACGAGACCAAGCTCGAGATTAACGAGAACGGCCGCCTGACGGGCGTCAGCGCCGGCGTCGTGTACGGCGACAACGCCTCTATGGACTGCTGCATCGTCAACCGCGAGACGCTGCTCGAGATCATCGACCACTACCAGGCCGCCGACTATCTGGACCTGCTCGAGGCACTCCAGGGCGACTTTGGCAACATCGACGTGTGCAGCTACGAGTACAAGGGCGAGGTCGTGGGCGTGTTTAGCGAGAAGTCGCTGTATCGCCGCAGTATGGACCTACTCGACCAGACCGTGGCCGACCAGCTCTTCGATCCTGAGCGCCCAATCCTGACCAAGGCTCACGACGTGCCGCCTTCGCGCTATGCGACCGGCAGCCACGCGTGCAACTCGATCATCTCGGCCGGCTGCATCATCAAGGGCACCGTGCGCAACTCGATCCTGTCGCGCGGCGTCGTGGTCGAGGAGGGCGCGTCGGTCACCAACTCGATCATCAACCAGAGCTGCATCATCAAGAGCGGCGCCCGCGTCGAGAATGCCATTCTGGACAAGAACAACGTGGTCCCCACCAACACCGAGCTTCGCGGCACGCCCGAGAACATCTTGGTGCTGGGCAAGGCTCCGTTAACTTCCGACACCACCATCGTACGTTAACGTTGGCACCGCAACATCGCTCGTAACATGTAGAATAGCCGCCCGGTTAGCGCCAGGCGGCTATTCTCGAATTGCAACATGGGAGACAATATGGCTGATTCCAGCAAAAAGATGCAGATCGTGTTTGCCTCGGCCGAGTGCGCACCGTTTGTTAAGACCGGTGGCCTGGGCGACGTGGCGGGCTCGCTGCCTGCGGCGCTTGTGCGCGCCGGCGCCGAAGTTATCGTGATGGTGCCCAAGTACGCCACCATCAAGGACGAGTACAAGGCGCAAATGGAGCACTTCTCCGACTTTTACGTGAGCCTGGGCTGGCGCAACGAGTACTGCGGGCTCGAGAAGCTCGAGCACGACGGCGTCACCTATATGTTCATCGACAACGAGCGCTACTTTGCGCGCGACTATCCGTACGGCTTCTTTGACGACGGCGAGCGCTTTGCGTTCTTCTCCAAGGCCATCACCGAGAGCCTGCAGCACCTGCCGGCCGGCTTTGAGTGCGACATCCTGCACTGCAATGACTGGCAGACGGCTATGGCGCCCGTGTTCTTGCGCGAGTTCTACCAGGGCCTGCCGCTGTATGACCGCGTCAAGACCGTGTTCTCGATCCACAACGTGGCGTTCCAGGGCCAGTTTAGCGACACCGTGATGGAGGACATCCTGGGCGTGGCGCACATTCCGGCGGCCGCCTCGCAGCTGCGTTGCGACGCCTGCAGCATCAACTACATGCTGGGTGCCCTGCGCTATGCCGATGCCATCACCACGGTGAGCCCCACCTATGCCAACGAGATCCAGACGCCCGAGTTTGGCGAGGGCCTGGATGGCGTGCTGCGCGAGCGTTCGTACGCGCTGCAGGGCATCCTTAATGGCATTGATGTGGCAGGCTTTGACCCGGCGACCGACAAGCGCATTGCCGCCAACTACACCGTCGAGGACCGTTCTGGCAAGGCCGTGTGCAAGGCCAAGCTGCAGGAAGAGCTGGGACTCGAGGTTCGCGACGACCGTCCGCTTATGGTCATGGTCACGCGTCTGACGCGCCAGAAGGGCTTGGATCTGGTAATGTACGCGCTCGATCGCATTTTGGCAGGCGGCGTGCAGGTGGCCGTGCTTGGCACTGGCGACCGCGACTACGAGGATGGACTGCGCTACTTCCAGGACAAGTACCCCGGCACCATGGCCGCACGCATCGAGTTCGATCCTGCGCTGTCGCAGCGTATGTATGCCGCAGCCGACATGTTCCTGATGCCTTCGAAGTTTGAGCCCTGCGGCCTGTCGCAGATCATCGCCATGCGCTACGGTACCCTGCCCATCGTGCGCGAGACCGGTGGCCTGAAGGACACTGTGATCCCGTACAACGAGTTTACCGGCGAGGGTACGGGCTTCTCGTTTAGCAACTTTAACGGCGACGAGATGGGCGACGCCGTGTTCCGCGCGGCACGCCTGTTCTGGGACAACCGCGACGCCTGGAAACAGCTGGTCACGCAGGCCATGAGCCAGGACTTTAGCTGGACGCGCTCGGCCGATAAGTATCTGGACCTGTACTTCTTTATGCACCCGGAGATTGAGAGGCCGGCGGCTGTTGTCGACGAACCTGAGGCTGTTGCTGAGCCGGTGGCTGCTGAGGAACCCAAGGCCGAAGAGAAGCCGGTTGAGGCTGAGCCTGCAAAGGCCGAGCCTAAGGTGAAGGCTGAGGTTGCTCTTGAGGCAGAGGACGAGGTCAAGCCCGCTGCAAAGCCCGCAGCTAAGAAGACCACGACCCGCAAGACGACCACTAAGAAGGCAACGACGACCAAAGCTGCCGCGACTAAAACAACGGCTGCCAAGACAACGACCACGCGCAAGCGCACGACCGCCGCTGCCAAGAAGACGACCACGACTGCCAAGAAGGCAACAGCTGCCAAGAAGACCACGGCAACGAAGTCGACGGCCGCCAAGGCTACTGCGACCAAGGTCGCTCCGAAGGCTGCCGCAAAGCCCGCCGTCAAGGTCGAGGAGACGCCTGCCGAGCCCAAGGCCGAAGCAGCCGTCGAGGCCAAGCCGACCGCCAAGACCACCACGCCCAAGCGCACTGCAACGACGGCCAAAAAGACCACGACCAAGGCTGCTGCTCCTAAGGCGGAAGCTAAGGCCGAGGCCAAACCCGCAGTAAAGGCCAAGCCTGCGCCGAAGGCCGCCGAGGTCAAGCCCGCTGCCGCCAAAGAGGAGCCCAAGGCCGAGGTAAAGGCCAAGCCCGAGCCCACAATGGAGACCCCGGTCTCCCCCGCCGCCGCAACCGAGAAAAAGGCGCCGTCGAAGAAGACTTCCGTCCGCAAGGCAATGGCCACCCGCAAGCGCCGCTAATCCAGACGATCCAAAACCTTATCAAACCCTAAGCAAGGGGCGCTCCAACCGGGCGCCCCTTCTCTGTTGATAGTTGGTAAAACGATTTTCTAGGACAACCGTTCGCCGATGGTAAACGGATGTTGTTTATACAGCCTGTGTACAACAGATATACTTACATCCTGTGCGTAAAGCCCATGGCCCGCAGGCCGTGATTCTATTGAACTGGACCGTACTATGAGATTGATACACAACAGCCGTCTGCCGCAGTTTCGCACTCCGTTTGGCGCTGTGACCACAGGAACTACCCTTTCACTCTCCGTGATTCTGGAGGATGCCGATCCCAACCAAGCAACGCTTACGCTGCGTACCTGGGTTGACGAGATCGGTGAGTCTCGGTATCCCATGACGCACGAGGGCGACGGCATATTTACTGTAGAGCTTGAGTGCACCGAGCCCTGTCTTATCTGGTACAGCTTTATCTGCAATATCGAGGGCCAGCCCGAGGTCCGCTTGGGCGCACCGCAGGGTCGCACCGGTGGCGAGGGCGTAACTTACGACTACGCCGAGGTGCCGTCCTTCCAGATTACCGTCTATAAGCACCGCGAAGTGCGTCCCGAGTGGTACGAACGTGGTATGGTCTACCAGATCTTCCCCGATCGCTACGCCCGAGATGAAAACTGGCGCGTGCGCACGCTGGCCGAGGTCGAAAAACCACGCAACGGAATCCAGCGCCGCATGGTCGAGGACTGGAACGAGCCGCCCGTGTACGAGCGCGCCGAAGACGGCTCCATCAAAATCTGGGACTTCTACGGCGGGTCGCTCAAGGGCATCCAGGAAGACCTGCCTCGCATCGCGGAGCTGGGCTTTACAGCCATCTACCTCAACCCCATTTTTGAAGCCGCGAGCAACCACCGCTACGACACGGCCGACTACACCAAGATCGACCCGATCCTGGGCACCGAGCAGGACTTTACCGAGCTGTGCCAGGCGGCCGAGAAGCTGGGCATCTCCATCATTCTCGACGGCGTCTTCAACCACACGGGCGATGACTCGATCTATTTCAACCGCTACGGCAACTACCCCGGCGTGGGCGCGTGGCAGAGCGAGGATTCGCCATGGCGCGATGCGTTTTATTTCCATGAGGACGGCTCATACGACTGCTGGTGGGGCGTGGGCAATATGCCCGCCATCAATGAGAGCTCTGAGCTGGTACGCGAGCGGCTCCTGGGCAAGGACGGCGTGATCCGTAAATGGCTACGTGCCGGCGCTCATGGCTGGCGCCTAGACGTGGCCGACGAGCTTTCGGACGACTTCCTGACCGAGATCAAGAAGGCCGTACTTGCCGAAAAGCCTGACGCTCTGTTGCTCGGCGAAGTCTGGGAAGACGCCTCCAACAAGATCAGCTACGGCCATCTGCGTCGCTACCTACAGGGCTCCGAGTTGGACTCTGCTATGGATTACCCCTTCCGCGACATGGTCATCGGCTTTTTGATGGGCTACAAGAACGCCTACGAGGCCGCTGAGGATATCGAGACCCTGCGCGAGAACTACCCGAGCGAGGCATTGTCCTGCGCGCTCAACCTGCTGTCGAGCCACGATCGCCCGCGTATCATCTCGGTGCTCGGCGGCGGCCCCGACGAGTCGCAGCTGCCCGAGTGTGAACGCAGCAAATGGCGCCTGGACGAGAACTCGATGGGCCTGGCCAAGAGCCGTTTTTGGCTCGCCACGCTCATGCAGATGACCTTCCCCGGCGTGCCTTCGATCTACTACGGCGACGAATACGGCCTGGAGGGTCTAACCGATCCGGGCAACCGCCGCACCCTGCCGACCAAGGACCAACTGCACGACTTCGACACGCTGGCTATTGTCAAAAACGCCTCCGCCGTACGCCGCGCACTGCCGTTTATGATCGACGGCGAGATCAAGGCCTTCGCGCTCAACGACGAGGTGCTGGCATACAACCGCACGGGCAAGGATGGCGAGTCCGCGACGGTTATCATCAACCGCAGCCTGCGCAACTCGCACCGCGTGACAATTCCGGCGCTCGGCGAATGTGCAAGCGACGTGATTAGTGGCCACGAGTGCGAGATTCACAACGGCACCGTCACGCTCGATCTGTATCCGCTGGGTTCATCGATCATCTATCACCACGCCGAGCAGCGTCTGCAAGAGCCGCTCGATCATGGTGCGGGCGTTGTGTGCCATATCACATCGGTGCCGACCGACGACGGTAAGCCCGGAACGATCGGCGCGCCAACGCGTCGTTTTATCGACCATCTGGCCGCAATGGGCATGCGCTACTGGCAGGTCCTGCCCGTCAACCCCACGGACTTCTTCCGCTCCCCTTACGCCGGTCCTTCGGCTTTTGCTGGCAATATCGACCTGCTGCCCGAGAGTCACAAGGAGCTAGCCGCCGACTTTGAAACTTGGAAGGCCCGTGGCGGCGAGGATGCCGATCCGCTCTACACGGCGTTTAAGCATCGCAACGCCGATTGGCTCGAGAAGTACTGCGTCTACATGGCCGTCAAGAAATACTTTGAGGGCGAGTCGCGCCACGATTGGCCGGCGGATGTCGCGCGCTACAACGAGCACCTGATCGACGACAAGCGTTTCCACGACGAGGCCGAGCTTCAGGCGTACATGCAGTACCGCTTTGACCTGGCTTGGTGCGAGCTTATGAACTATGCGCACAAGAAGGGCATCGAGGTCATCGGCGATATTCCTATGTACGTGTCCGACGATTCGGCAGATGCGTGGAGCGAACCCGAGAACTTCTGGCTGTCCGATACCGGTAAGGCAATCGAGATCTCCGGTGCGCCGCCCGACAACTTTGCGCCCGAGGGCCAGGTGTGGGGCAACCCGACGTTCCGCTGGGACCACATGAAGCAGAACGGCTACCGCTGGTGGATGGATCGCCTACGTCGTGCGTTCTCGCTCTACGACCGCGTGCGCCTGGATCACTTCCTGGGCTTCCACAGCTACTTTAGCATTCCCGCAGGTAAGGCCTGCGCCGACGGGCGTTGGCTGGCAGGCCCGGGCAAGGACCTTTTCCAGACCGCCTATGACGAGTTGGGGCCGCTCAACTTTATTGCCGAGGACCTGGGCTACCTGACGCCCGGCGTTCGCGCCATGGCTTCGACCTGCGGCTTTCCCGGCATGGACGTGCTGGAGTTTAGCGACTACGACGTCCGCAACGGCGTGCACCCCACGCCGGGCAAGATCCTGTACACCTCGACGCACGATACGTCGACATTGGCCGGTTGGAGCACGCGTTCCTTTGCGGGCGGCGATGAACCAAGCGGTGTTGAGGTGGCGGCCAAGCTGATGAGCGACGCGCTGGCAAGCGACGCTCCCCTGGTGATGATGCCGCTGCAGGATGTCCTGGGGCTGGGCGACGACGCGCGCATGAACGTACCGGGCGTGGCCACGGGCAACTGGACCTGGCAGGCTGACGAGGCCGACGTTGCGGCCGCTGAGGGCAAAACCGCACAGCTCCTGCGCAACACGCATAGATTCTGGGGCGAAGCGTGATAAAACGCCCGATATAGGGTACAGTTACAGACGTTTGAATTTTTGCGGGCAGAGTGATCTGCCCGCTTTGTGCTGAAAAGGAAGTATTATGGCGCGCTACGATTACAAGTGCTCGAGCTGCGGCAACGTGTTTGAGGTTGAGCATCCCATGTCCGAGACCCCCGAGGTCGTGTGCCCGAGCTGCGGTGCCCCGGCGGCCAAGACGTTCTCGGCTAGCGGCATCAAGTTTGAGGGCAGCGGCTTCTACAACACCGACCAGCGAAGCGGCGGCTCCAGCACCAGCGCCACCAACGGCTGCTGCGCCAACTGCCCGCATAACCACTAGGAACAATTCGGCCCCGCGATCAACGCCGATCGCGGGGCTGATTCTTTAGCAACCCAGGCATCTCTATGAGTTGCGGTGAAATAAGGACTCTTTAGCAGGTAGAAGCCGCTTTTCAATCCCTATTTCACCGCAACTTAGTTATTACTTGTGGACCAGGCGGGCGCAGAAGTGGCCGTCGTAGGAGTCGGCGTTTACGGGGACGCTTTGGAAGAGGCCACGGTCGTTTTGACGGACGGCTACCAGCTTCTTGGCCTGCTCGAAATCGGGCAGTTGCAGGATCTGCGCCTCGGAGAGCGGCTCCAGGCTAAAACCGGTGCCCTCGGGAGAGTTTAGGAAAGCATCCACGACCTGCGTGTTCTCTTCGTCAAAGACCGAGCACGTCGCATAGATGAGCTCGCCGCCAGCAGCCACGCGCGCGGCAGCCTCTTTGAGCATCGTCAGCTGCAGTTTGGGCAGCTCAACCGTCACATCCTTTTCGGTCAGACGCCACGGAATCTCGGGATGACGGCGCATAGTGCCGGTGCCAGAGCACGGCGCGTCGATAAAGACCGTGTCGAACTTAACCGGCTCGCCAAGCATGGCATCAAACGATGTGAGCACCTCATCAAGCTCGCAAGCATCACGCGAAACCGTACGAACGCCCTGAATGCCGGCCTTATGCAGGCGAGCGAGATTCAGATCGCACTTGCGATCATGCAGATCGAGCGCCGTATGCTGACGCTCATAGCCCGCACGCTTGGCCTGGCACATCATCACATAGGTCTTGGTGCCACGACCAGCACCAATCTCAAGGCAGCTACCAGGGCGCGTGGCAGCTGTGGCGATAAGTTGCGCGTTGAGATCAGATGCCACCGCGGCAGCACGCTCAAACACACCCGAAGCAACGGTAACCTGGGCATCAACCGGGGCATGGCAGCCCGGGAACACGGGTGCCACAAGCTGCGAAATATACGGATCGAGCTTAGTCGCAAAGGCGTTCTCATGCAGGGCCAGCGGCGCGGGGGCCAGATTGCCGGCAAAGTTAAGCGCACCCTCGGGCGTGTCAAACGACGCCATAATGCGAGCGCACAGCCAGCGAGGAAGACCCATAAGGCGCGACAGACGAACCAAGCGTCGCTCGGACTCATCCATGTCGGATGCCGTGGCAAAGTCCTCAACATTGTCCGCAACCTTATGCAGTACAGCATTGGCCAAGCCGGCGGCGGACTTAGCACCGCAACGAACCAGTTCAACACCCTGACTTACGGCAACACGGCCCGGCGTATGCAGGTAGAGCATCTCGAAGGCCGAGATACGAAGCGCCATGCGAACGCGCGGCGCAACCTTTTTGGGCTTATCGAGAAACTGATCGAGCAGCTCGTCCAAAATACCCTGCGTGGCGGCCACACCCAGCGCCAAGCGGGCGGCAAAAGCGGAATCGCGCTGGTCAATAGCCTTGGCCGATGCGCGAGAGGACAGCACGTCGCGCGCATACATGCCGCGGCGATCGGCCTCCATCAGCACATCGAGCGCAAGCTTGCGCGCGGGAGACAGCTTGCTCATGACAAAACACCCCAGATAAGATCGGCACCCTGCAGGCCAGCAGCCCAAGCAGAAGCGACCATAGCACGCTTGCCATCAGGCTTAACCTCGAGCAACTCAACCGAGCCATCGGAAAGGCCAAGGTAAACACGCTTAGCCTGAACGAGAACCTGACCCTCGCCAAGCGACACATCAGCCGCCGCAGCATCGAGCACACGCACGGTCTTGCCGGCAATCACGCAACGAGCAGGCGCGGTATCGGACGAGGCCAGCACATGACGCACGCAATCGAGCGCCGACATTTGCGGATCCAAGCGCATCTCCTGCTTAGAAATCTTGGCAGCATGGGTAACGAGCGCCTCGTCCTGTTCGATCCACACGGCGATGCCATCGGCAAGAGAAGGAAGCATATCGGCAAGCAGTTTGCCGCCGAGCTCAGCGAGCTCCATAGTCAGCGCCTCGGCATGCTTACCGGCAACAGAGGTCGAGGCCTGCGCACAATAGGCGCCGGTATCCACGCCATGCCCAATGCGCATAATAGAAACGCCGGCGACCTCGTCACCAGCAAGAATGGCACGTTGAATAGGAGCAGCCCCACGCCAACGAGGCAGCAGCGAAGCATGAACATTCACAATACCAAGCGGAGCCATATGCAGCACCTCATCAGGCAAAATGCAACCATAGGCAGCCACACAGAAAATATCAGCCTGGGCAGCCTTGAGCGCCTCAACAACCTCAGGGGTCATACGATTTGCCTCAATAACCTGCAACCCCAGCTCAAGCGCCTTAGCCTTAACAGGAGACGGCTCAAGCTTCTTACCACGCCCACGAACAGCATCGGGACGAGTAACAACAAGCGCAATATCGTTCCCAGCCTCAACAAGCGAAGTCAGCGAGGGCACAGCAAAATCAGGCGTGCCCATAAACACAATACGCATAAAGGACGTCTCCCCTCAAATAAAACCGAGACAGCTACAAATAACGGCGGAAAGCCAAGTACCCAGCCCATCCGCAATAACAATTCAACAAGAACAAATATACCCAAAACCAAAGAAAGAGCCGCATAAAAGCAGCCCTCTCAACAAAGCAATTATCAGCGAAGACGCCCATCCCTGGCCCGACGGCACCCGGGCGAAAAGGAGCACGAAAACGCAGTCCCCTTCCGCCGCAGGGCTTAGGTTTTGCTCCACGCGCAGTTCCGCACGAGCCGAAGAGCACTTAATGTGCTCTTCGTGCGAGCAGGACTGTTTGAGCATGGAGCAAAACCTAAGCCCTGCGGCGGAAGGGGACGGTGGGACCTACTCCGTCTCGCCCGGTCGAGCGCCGCGGGCCAGGGCGTCCTGGTACTCCTTGACGGCCTTGAGCCTCTGCATGGGCTTAAGGCGCTCGAACATGGTGTTGCCGTGCAGGTGATCGATCTCGTGCTGCAGGCACACGCAGAACAGGTCGCCCGAAGCCTCATAGCGAATCAGGTTTGCGTCCAAGTCGTACGCCTCGACGACGACATGGTCGGGACGCTCGATCTCGCAGCTAATGCCAGGGATGGATAGGCAGCCCTCGCTAAACGGCACCAGATGGTCGCTCTGCTCAACAATGACAGGGTTGATGAGCACGTACGGGTCGTAGTCGTTCTTGTCGCTGTAGTCGCAGTCGATGGTGACGAGTTGAATAAGCTCGCCGATCTGCGGAGCAGCCAGGCCGCAACCGCCGTTGTCGAACATCATCTTCTTCATCTTCTCGGCAAGCGCCTCGATCGCCGGGGTAATCTCCTCGATGACGGCGCACTCCTGACGCAGACGGGGGTCGGGCGACAGTACGATTCCGTTGGCTTCCATGGCCATCCTTTCAGGTTGTTACATCAAATCATAGGCATCGACGTCAACGCTCACGCTCACGCCGCGCACACAGCCCACCTCTTTGAGGCAGGCGTCGATATCATCAGAGACATGGTACCCCACGGGCGACTTCACAAGCAGATGGAAGCGGTAACGGTCCTTGGCTCTCTCGATTACACACGAAGCCGGGCCCAGCACCTGCGGCACGGCACATCCCGCCCGCAAAAAGTCGGGCGCGGCAGCATGCCAGCGACGCTTAAGAAGCTTTGCAATGCGGCCGATGTAGTCCCGCGCGTCATCCGCGTTCGTCGACCATACCAAGATGTTGGCCAGGCGCACGAACGGCGGATACAGTGCGTCGCGGCGCTGGTCCAGGTCGTAATCGGTAAAGATCGAACGGTCGTGCTCGGCGACGGCGCGAATGACTGGATCCTCGGGCAGGTAAGTCTGGATAATCACCTCGCCGGGACGATCACCGCGACCGGCACGGCCGGCGACCTGCTCCAGCAAATCGTAGGCGCGCTCCCCTGCCCTAAAATCGGGCAGCTTGAGCGCAAAGTCGGCATTGACCACGCCCACGAGCGTGACCTCGGGAAAGTCGAGGCCCTTGGCGATCATCTGGGTGCCCAGCAGCACCGCGCAGTCGGCGGCGTCGAATTGCTCAAGTAGCTTTTTGTGTGCGTCCTTGCCACGCGTGGAATCGGCGTCCATGCGGATAACGGCCACGTCCTCGGGCAGCATCTGATGCAGCGCATCCTCGATTTGCTGCGTGCCCAGGCCCATTTTTGCCAGGTAGCGGCTGCCGCATTTGGGACAGCGGCTCGTGGGGGCCGGATAGGGCTGCACGCGCCAGGACGATCCGCAGGTGTGGCACTGCAGCGTGTGCGTACGCTCGTGATACGTGAGCGCCGTGGAGCAGTGGTTGCAGGTGGGGACGCAACCGCACTCGCGGCACATCAAAAACGGCGCAAAACCGCGGCGGTTGTGCAGCAGCACGGCCTTCTCGCGGCGCTCGACCACGCGCTCCAAGCCCTCCATCAGCGGTTTTGAGAACATGGAGCGACTGCCGTGCGAAAACTCGCGGCGCAGGTCGGCGATGCGGACGGTGGGAAGCACGGCATGCCCTGGGCGCTCAGGCATCTCGACACGCGTCCAGGTAGCACCGTTGCATGTACCGCGGCGGCAGCGGTCGAGGGCCTCGGCAGAAGGCGTGGCCGAGCCCAGCACAAGTGGGCAGCGATAGCGGCGCGCCATCTCGGCCGCAACCTCGCGCGCATGGTAGCGCGGGCTGGAGCCCTGCTTGTAACTGGTCTCGTGTTCCTCGTCGATGATGATGAGACCCAGGTCGCTGAGCGGGCAAAAGAGCGCCGAACGCGCGCCGACGACAACGCGGGCAGCACCACTGGCAACCATGTCCCACTGGTCCAGGCGCTCGCCGGCCGAAAGGCGCGAGTGGAAGACCGCGACCGTCTCGCCAAAGCGCGAGCGGAAGCGGCCGACGGTCTGGGCCGTCAGCGAGATCTCGGGCACGAGCACGCAGGCAGAGCGGCCTGCCGCGAGCACGCGCTCGATGGCGGAGAGGTAAACCTCGGTTTTGCCGGAGCCGGTGACGCCGTCGACCAGGACCACGTCGCCATGGGCGTCAAGGCGGGCGCGCTCAATCTGCGCGAGTGCCCGTTGCTGGCCGTTGGTAAGGGAGACCGGCGCTTTGCCGCTTGCCGAGGACAGCGTGGTCTGCTCGCTGCAGCCACGCCAGGCGCGGCGCTCCTCCACCACCACGACGCCGCGATTTTCGAGCGCCTTGATGGTCGCCGACATACTGTTGTAGAGCAGGTTGAGGTCGCGCGTCGTGACAGGACCACACTGGAGCGCCTCGATGAGCTGGCGCTGACGGACCGCGGTCTTGGGCGGCGTGTAATCAAAGCCTTCGGGCGTAAGCATCACCCAACGGTTTTGGATGGGCTTGACGGCTGGACGTTCAACCGTCCACACGCCGTCGTCGCCCTTGACTACACGTGGGCTGCCGCCCGGGGGCAAAAACAGGCGCAGGCACTCGGAAAGCGTCGCGACATACTCGCGGCTCATCCAGCGTGCAATACGGGCAGCATCGGCGGTAAAGAGCGGCTTGCTGAGGAAGGCCTCGATGGGCTTGATGCGCGCAGGGTCGAGGGCGTTGTTGCCCTGCAGGTCGCCCAGCTCAGGCGCAATGTCGACGATATAGCCCGCGGCGGCACGGTTACCAAAGTGGACCAGGACCGTAGACCCGATCCGGGCCTCATTAGCAAGGGACTGCGCAATGCCGTAAGCAAACGGCTCGGACAGCGCGCGGGTGGGAATGTCAAGGACAACGCTCGCGTAGGCGGCGATGGGCTCAGGTGCAGGCTTAGGCTTCACCGGAGTCTCCTCCGGTTCCGGCGAACCAAACAGCGACAGTTGTTGAGCCATACACCACCTCTAACGAACGGACCTGAAAGGGGTGGGACAAAATAATCAGTAGAGTTTGTCCCATGGCCGATACGAGTGTCGAGCTCGTTGCGTCACTCGAACATGGGACAAACACTACTGATTATTTTGTCCCAGCAACCCACTCATCGGTACAGAAACAAGAGCCCCGCTCGAGGGAACGGGGCTCGGATACATGCGTTTGCGCGTCTACTACAGCGCCATCGTGCGGGCGCGGTCGATGCGCGCCAGGCAGTCGTCGCGGCCGACGAGCGCCATGGTCTCGCCCAGCGGAGGGCTCACCATGTTGCCGCAGACGGCGACGCGCACGGCCTGGAACACCACGCGCTTCTTAAGGTCCATCTGCTCGGGCAGCGGCTCAAGCGCGGCGTCGATGGCCTCGGCAGTCCACTTGTCCACGCCCTCGAGCGCGGCCTTGGCGGCATCCAGAATGGCGCCCATGCCTTCCTTAGCCAGGCCCTTGTTGACGGATTTCTCGTCATACTCGAGCGTCTCGGCCGTAGCGAAGATGGGAGCGGCGACGGTCACGGCGTCGGCCGGCATCTTGGTGCGCGGCTTGACGATGGCGGCAAGCGCGTCGATCCAGTCCTCGCCGTACTCGACGTTGCCCTCGATGAGACCCGCCTCGTGCAGCTCGGGGACCATGATCTCGTCGGCAAACTGGGCATCGGACATGCCGTTGATGTACTCGGCATTGACCCAGTCGAGCTTCTTGGGGTCGAAGGTCGCCGGGTTCTTGGAGATGCGGTCGAGCGAGAACTTGCTAGCAAGAACATCGCGCGGGATGATCGTGGTCTCGCCGTCGAGCGACCAGCCGAGCAGCGCCAGGTAGTTGACGAAGGCGTCGGAAAGGTAGCCGGCGTCGCGGTACTCCTCCACCGAAGTTGCGCCGTGGCGCTTGGAGAGCTTCTTACCGTCGGCGCCCAGGATCATGGAGATGTGGGCGAACGTGGGCACGGGCGCGCCGAGGGCCTCGTAGACCATGACCTGGCGCGGGGTGTTGGACAGGTGGTCGTCGCCGCGGATGACATGGGTGATCTTCATCATGGCGTCGTCGACGACGGTCGCGAAGTTGTACGTGGGCGTGCCATCGGAGCGGAAGATGACAAAGTCGTCGAGCTCCTTGGCGTCGAAGGTCACCTCGCCGTGAACGGCGTCGTGGATGACGACGTCGCCGCGGTCCTCGGGCACCTTGATGCGCAGGACGTAGGACTCGCCGGCCTCGATGCGGCGGCGGGCCTCCTCGGGATCAAGATCGCGGCAACGACGCTGATAGCCCTGGAAGGGGTCCTTGCGCTCCTGCGCGGCCTTGCGGTCGGCGTCGAGCTGCTCCTTGGTGCAGAAGCAGGGATAGGCCTTGCCCTCGTCCCAAAGTTTCTGGGCGGCCTGCTTGTACAGGTCCAGGCGCTCGGTCTGGGCGTAGGGGCCAAAGTCGCCGCCTACCTCGGGACCCTCGTCCCAGTCCAGGCCCAGCCAACGCATGGCACGCAGGATGATCTGCGTGTTCTCGTCGGTGGAGCGGGTGGGATCGGTGTCGTCGATGCGCAGGATGAACGTGCCGCCGTTAGCACGGGCGAAAGCCCAGTTATAGATAGCGGTGCGGGCGCCGCCGATGTGCAGCTTGCCCGTCGGTGAGGGTGCAAAGCGGACGCGAACGTCTGATGCCATGGAAATCTCCTCGGTTGCAGGATGGATGTCTAACCGCACCAGTATAAAGCATCAAAGCAACCTCCGCACAAAGGGCACCGACCCACTCATTGGGGACTACTCATTGGGGACAGACTTAAATGACCAATCGTTGTAGTCATTGGGGACATTCTTGGTTTAAGACTGGTCATTTAAGTCTGTCCCCAATGAGTAAAGTGCCGCAAGGGTGCGGAAAGGGTGTGAATGTTTGATTTACGCGCTATGATGTGCCCTAGCATAGAGAGCCCGGCGGAATGGTAACGGTCGCCGGGACACGTTTTTGAAAGGACAATCATGTCAGAAGAACTTCGTTCCATCCCACCCCAACACGGGTCCTTTGTTTTTACGTCGGAGTCGGTGACCGAAGGTCATCCCGATAAGATCGCTGACCAGATCAGCGACGCCGTCCTCGACGCAATCCTCGCCAAAGAAATAGAGCTCCAGGAGCAGGGCTACATCGCCCCCAACGGCGTGCCTGCCAACGTGGAGAACGTCCGCTGCGCCTGCGAGACCCTCGTGACCACCGGCACGGTCATCGTCGCCGGCGAGATTCGCACCCAGGCCTACGTCGACGTACAGGAAATCGCCCGCGGCGTCATCCGCCGCATTGGCTACAACCGTGCCAAGTTCGGTTTTGACTGCGACACCTGCGGCGTTATGAGCCTCATCCACGAGCAGTCGCCCGATATCGCCCAGGGCGTCGACGAGTCCTTCGAGACACAGACCGGCGCTACCACCGACCCGATCGACCTGATCGGTGCCGGCGACCAGGGCATGATGTTCGGTTATGCCTCCAACGAGACCAAGACCCTCATGCCCATGCCACACTACCTGGCAAGCCGCCTGGCCGAGCGCCTGGCCGCCGTGCGTCACGACGGTACCCTCGCCTATCTGCGTCCCGACGGCAAAACCCAGGTCACCGTGCGCTACGAGGAAGGCAAGCCAGTCGAGGTCACGACCATCGTCATCTCCACGCAGCACGCCGCCGAGATCGAGGACATGGGCAAGATCAAGGCCGACCTCATCGAACACGTCATCACCCCGGTCATGGCCGCTGAGAACATGCCGTGGGACAACGCGGACATCTATGTGAACCCCACCGGTCGCTTTGTCGTAGGCGGCCCCATGGGCGACACGGGCCTCACCGGCCGCAAGATCATCGTCGACACCTATGGCGGCTACGGCCGTCACGGCGGCGGCGCCTTTAGCGGCAAGGACTGCACCAAGGTCGACCGTTCCGCCGCGTATGCCGCGCGCTGGGTCGCTAAGAACGTGGTCGCCGCCGGTCTGGCCGACCGCTGCGAAGTCGAGCTTGCCTACGCCATCGGCGTTTCCAAGCCCCTCTCAATCATGGTCGACACCTTCGGTACCGCGCATGTTGCCGAGGACAAGATCGTCGAGGCCGTCGAGAAGACCTTCGACCTGCGCCCGGGCGCAATCATCCGCGACCTAGACCTGCGTCGACCGATCTACGAAAAGACGGCAGCCTACGGCCACTTCGGCCGAGAAGACGCCGACTTTACCTGGGAGAAGACCGACCGAGTCGAAGAACTCAAAGCAGCCTGTGGCCTGTAGGCTTACGAGAAAAGCCACAGCCAAATAGAAACACGCCAAAAAGAGGTACCGGAACAACCGGTACCTCTTTTTTATTAACCGGTGGCGAAGATGAGTCGACATGGGACGCAGAATAGGTTCCCAGCTGATGAATTTTGCAGCAAGCGTGCCCCTACCATGTATCCTAAGTTCCGAGGGCTTTGGTATTTGGTCGATCGCGAGTTCCGCACGAGCCGGAGGCCACTTAATGTGGCCTCCGTGCGAGTCAGGACTGTAGAGCAGGCGACCAAATACCAAAGCCCTCGGAACGACGGGATAGAACAGGAGCGCATATGGCAGGCAAGCCGCAAACACTAGCTACGACCTCGGCATTCGAGATCTTGGGGCCCGTCATGGTCGGCCCCAGCTCATCGCACACCGCCGGCGCCCTGCGGTGCGCCCAAGTTGCCGCCAGCCTGCTGGAAGGCCGCATCACTAAGGTCACCTTTGGCCTGTGGAACTCCTTTGCCCACACCTACCGCGGCCACGGCACCGATCGTGCGCTCGTCGCGGGCATCCTGGGCCTCGACACCGACGACGAGAACATCAAGCAGGCCTTCGACCTCGCACGCGAGCAGGGCCTCGACTACCACTTTGAAATTAAGGGCGACGACGCCTCCATCCATCCCAACACCGTCGACATCGACATGGCCGACGATACGGGCGCCACGGCGCAGGTCCGCGGCGAGAGCCTCGGCGGCGGCAAGATGCGCATCAGCCGCATCAACGGCGTCGGCGTCGATATCTCGGGCATGTATTCCACGCTCTTCGTGGCACACCAGGACGTCCCCGGTGTGCTCGCCGCGCTCACGAACCTGCTCGCCTACGCACATGTAAACATCGCTTTCTGCCGCACCTACCGCACCGAGGTGGGCGGCCAGGCATACTCCGTCTTTGAAACCGATGGCGCCCCCGACGACACCGTCATCCCCATGCTGCGCAAGCTCGACAATGTAAACTACGCCACCTTTATCGAGCTCCCGGGCTCGGCCTCGTCGCTCTCCCCCGGCGTTTCGGCCAAGGAAATCTTTGACGATGGTGCGCAGTTGCTCGACGCCTGCGCCGAACTCGGCCTCAACATCGGCGCCGTCATGGCCGTTCGCGAGGCGCGCCTGACCGGCGAGGCCCACGCCGTCGCCGCCATGCGCCGCGTGCTCGACGTCATGCGCGAGGAGACCACAGCCCCCATCGCCAATCCTCAGCGCTCGCTCGGCGGGCTTATCGGCGGCGAGGCCAAGCTCGTTGATGCCACCGGCCGCAACGACTTGAGCGTAAGCCTGATGGGCGCCGTCCAGACCGATGCCGTGGCCCGCGCCATGGCCGTCCTTGAGCGCTCCGCCACAATGGGAGTGATCGTCGCCGCCCCCACGGCCGGCTCCGCAGGCGTCGTGCCCGGCTGCGTGCTGGCGCTCGCCGACCATCTGCAACTGGACGATGAGCAAGTCATGGACGCCCTCTACTGCGCCGCCGCCATCGGCCTCAACCTCACCACGAGCGCCTGCGTCGCCGGCGCCGAGGGCGGATGCCAAGCCGAGGTGGGAAGCGCGGCCGCCATGGCCGCCGCCGCGCTGGTGCAGATGCTCGGAGGCACGCCTGAGCAGGCACTCGACGCCAGCTCCATCGCCCTGAGCAACCTGCTGGGCCTGGTCTGCGACCCGGTGGGCGGCCTCGTGGAGGTGCCGTGCCAAAACCGCAATGCCATCGGCGTGGCAGCCGCCTTTAGCTCGGCGCAGCTTGCACTTGCCGGTATCAAGAGCCTGGTGCCGTTTGACCAGATGGCGCACGTCATGCTCTCCGTGGGCCACGCGTTGCCGGCCACGCTGCGCGAGACGGCAAAGGGTGGCATCGCGCAGGCTCCGGCCGCACTTTCGGCCTGTGCAAAATGCGGTGTGTGCGGATAGCGACAAAGAAAGACTCGAAGGTGGGACAAATGTCCCACCTCTTTTGAATGCCACCGTTTCCATACCACAAACAACTGGGTAATCGCTATAATGCAAGCCCAGTAAAAACACGATGAGCCGCAAGGCGAAATCCGAAGGATATGCATACGATGTCGCAAAACGATCGAACTCAACTGATTCCCGATCCGCAGCAGCCGAGCAGGCACACCGGCGGCGTTCAGTCGCCGCGTCCTATCGCGCCGAGCCGCGGTCAGCAGCGAGGTGCGGCAAACGTTTCCCAACGTCCGAACAAGCAGCATCAGCAGCGCCAGGCAAATGGCAATGCGCCCAAGCAGCCCCCCACGCACGCTCGAGGCGATCGCGGCCCCGCACGCAAACCCGCCGAGAACAATAAGTCGGGCAAAAAGACGACGCTCTTTGTCGTTCTGGGTCTTATCGTCATTGTCTATATCGTAGGCGTTGTAGCGTTTTCGCAGGTAGCCTACCCCAACACCACTATCGCCGGCGTCGATGTCTCGTTCTCCAACGCTTCGTCTGCCGCCACCAAGGTCAACTCGGCTTGGAAGCACTATAAGCTCACCGTGACAGGCGATGACTTTAGCTGGACCTATCAGCCCGAGTCCGATGAGCCCATTGTCGACGGCGAAGCTGCCGCAAAAGAGATTATCAGCCGCAACGAAGCCATTGTATGGCCGGTTCGCCTTGTAGAATCCTTAAGCGGCAAGACCAAAACAACCGCTAGCTCCAACGAAGTCGATCTTGATCAAGACGTCGACCTGTCCATGCTCTCCGACACCTTTGACCAAAAGCAGTTTGAGAAGGATCTGGGCGCCGCCATCGACGAGTTTAACGAGGGGCGTTCGGGCGCGTTCGAGGCCAATAGCTCCTATGACGAGCAGGCCGGCAAGTTTACCGTCGAGAAGGCGCGCTCCAACGAAAAACTCAACCGCGAGCATGTCATTAAGTATGCCGAGCTCGAGCTTGCCTCGCTGGCCGAGACCGTAGATCTTTCCAAGCTCGGCAACGATGCCTATGAGCCGCTCAATGGAACGCTGACCGATGATCAGATTCAGTCTGCATGCGATGCCGCCAACAACTTCTTGGGCGTCAACGTGACCCTCAAGCTCAACGGCGAGGATGCCGGCAAGGTTGATGGCAGCTCCGTGTTGCAGTGGATCAGCTTTGCCGATCCGGCCAACCCCACGCTCGATACGTCGCAGATCAGCAGCTGGGCAGCCGAGCTCGCCAACGGCTTTAATACCGTGGGCTCCACTCGCTGGTGGACGCGCGCCGATGGCAAGCAGTGCGCCGTCGAAGGCGGCGACTTTGGTTGGTCCATCGACAGCAGCTCGCTCGCCAAGCAGGTCGAAGACGCCATTAACAACAAGCAGACCGGCGAAATCGAGATCAAGTACTCCCAGAAGGCCGACACATTTACCGCCAAGGGCGAGCCCGACTGGAAGGCCTATATCGACGTCGACCTGTCCGAGCAGCATGCGCGCTACTACGACGAGAGCGGCAACATCGTGTGGGAGGCCAACTTTATTTCTGGCAAACCGGGCGAAGACGCCACCCCCGAGGGCGTATGGCAGATCAACAGCAACGATGGCGCCAGCAAACTCATCGGTGCCAAGGACCCCGAGACCGGCAAGCCCAAATACGAGAGCCCGGTAAGCTACTGGATGCCGTTCGAGGGCAATATGGTCGGATTCCACGACGCCACCTGGCAAAACGATTCGAGTTTCGATAACGCCGAATCGTACAAGTGGTGCGGTAGCCACGGTTGTATCAACCTGCGTCTGGCCGATGCCAAGTCGCTCCACGAGCGCATCAAAGTCGGCCTCTGCGTGGTCGTGCACTCGTAACGCAGCTAACGTCTACAACAAGTAAACAGCACGGCGACAAAACTTACAGTACCGTCATCCGCAACTTCTATACGCCCGCCTATCGCGACGGGCGTATATACTTATCGGAGCCATATCAATAAAGGAGACGCTATGTCCAAGGTCCCCACGATCAATCCGGGTCCTGACGATTCCGATCGCATGCCCCAAGATGCCACCGAGACCCTGCCGATTATCAGCGCTGCAGGCACCAAGCAGCCCCAAACGAGTCTCGACGATTCGACCGATATCTCCGATGAAGAAGCCTATGCAAAGCTCAAGGCAAAGCGTGCCGAGCGTCGGCGCAAAAAGCTCATCCGACGCGGTATCGCCGTCGGTGTCGTTGTTACCATCGCGCTCATTGCCATCATCGCAACGCTGGTCATCAACGCGCAACCCGCAGGCACCAACGGACCGGTGACCGACATGGTCACCGAAGGCACGTTTACCACCACAGTCGAAGCCAAGGGGCAGCTTAAGCCCATCTCGGCATCGGTCGTCTCCCCTTCTGTCGACGGTACAGTTGAAAAGATCAACGTGCAGGCCGGACAGAGCGTCAACGAGGGCGACGTACTCATGACCATTAAGAACGACGCGCTCGATAGCGCTGTTTCCGAGGCGCAGCGCGCGGTCGCGGCCGCCCAGGAAGACCTGAACAATGCAAAGGTGGCACTCGCGGCCGCACAGGCCGCACCGACAACGGACAGTGACGGATCGACCGGTCCATCGGACGCAAACGCCAACGCAAATGCCGTCTCGACCGCCCAGCGCAACCTCGCCTCGGCCCAGGCAGCGCTGGAACAGGCAACTGCAAAGGCGGCCGAGCGCACCGTAAAGGCCCCCAGCTCGGGCAGCATCGTGGAGCTCAACGCCAAGGTGGGCGCTACGGTAACAGGCGGCATGATCATGGGTGAAAGCGACACGAGCGGCGGCAAGCAGTGCATGCAAATCGCCGACCTGTCCAAGATGAAGGTGACGGTTCAGGTGGGCGAAAAGGATATCGCCAAAATTGCCGTGGGCCAAAGCGCCAACGTGACCTATCCCGCGTTTCCCGATATCGTGAGCCAGGGCACCGTCACGGCTATCGCCTCGGTGGCAAACTCTGACTCCGGCTCCGGTAGCGGCGGCAGCGTGACCTTTAACGTCGACATCCTCATCGAAGCACCCGACAGTCGCCTTAAGCCGGGTATGACTGCCGAGGTCTCGGTAGTGACCGAGAAGCTCGACGACGTGGTTATGGTGCCGACCATGGCGCTGATGACCGAAGATGGCGAGCACTATTACGTCAATCAGGCCACCGATTCGGAAGGCAAGAAGACGCGCCGCGTGAAGGTGACCGTCGTGACGCAAAACGACAACGAGGCTGTAGTCGGTAAGACGCAGGTCAAGCGCGACGACCAGGGCAACGAGATCAACCCAGACGTCCCGGTTACCAAGTTACGCGACGGCGACACCATCGTGACGGATACCGGCACAGGCATGACGGCAGACGGCGGCGACAATATGTCTGCCGACGAGGGCAAGTAATGCGTCCCGTCATCGACATCCGCAACGTGCACCGCATCTTTGAGAGCGAGGCCGGTTGCGCCCACATCCTGCACAACGTGAGCCTGGCGGTGAACCCCGGTGAGTTCGTCGCCATCACCGGCCCCTCGGGCTCGGGCAAGTCGACGCTCATGAACATCCTGGGCTGCCTGGACAAGCCGACGGCGGGTGATTATTTCCTGCAAGGGCTCAACGTCGCCGAGCTCGACGATGATGAGCTCACCGAGGTGCGCGCGCTGAGCATCGGCTTTGTCTTTCAGAGTTTTAACTTGCTGCCGCGTCTGACGGTGATCGAAAACGTCATGCTGCCGCTGTCCTACACCAATGTGCCGCGTAGCCAGCGCGAGATGCGCGCCGTGCACGCGCTGCAAGCCGTCACACTGCCGGTCGACCATTGGGACCACCGCATATCGGAACTCTCGGGCGGACAGATGCAGCGCGTCGCCATCGCGCGCGCCCTCGTCAACGACCCGCCCATCATTTTGGCCGACGAGCCAACGGGAAATCTAGACTCGACAACCGGGGCGCTCGTCATGGAAACCTTCCACAAGCTCCAGAAACGCGGCAAGACCATCGTACTCATCACGCATGACCCCGGCATCGCCGCCGAGGCCGATCGAGCCGTAACCATCCGTGACGGGCGAATCCATGACGGCGCATATGTCGCGCATACACCGAATACGTTACGCGGGGCCGTCAAAAACCTGCCCGCGATTTCTGCAACCACCAATCAGCCGAAAGGAGCGAAGGCATGAGCACCCGCGATCTTGTCCAAGAAGCCCTTCACTCGCTCGAGGCCAACAAGGGACGCAGCCTGCTCACCATCCTTGGCATCGTCATTGGCATCGCCTCGGTCATCGCCATGACTTCGCTCATCGGCGGCATCCAAAACAGCCTGGTCAAAAGCCTGGGCCTCAATGCAGCCCGCATGGTAGAGATCTATTCGTCCCAAGAACTCACCGATTCGGATGTGGAAAAGCTTCGCAAACTGGTGCCGCAGATTGAGCAGATCGGCATCGTCGATAGCGCCTATTCCGAGTACAAGGTCGGGGATAAAAGCTATACCGTCATGGCACACGGCGTCGATAGCGACATGCTCGATGCCGTGTGCGCCAGCAAGCTCGTTGCGGGACGTGTTTATTCACAGGCAGAGTCTCAATCAGGCTCGCGCGTGGCGCTCATCAGCCGCGGCGGCGCCGATCAGCTTTACGGCAACGAACAGGACGCACTGGGGAAAACCATCAAGGTGTCCAACGGCGAGGTGCAGATTGTAGGCGTGATTGATGGCGGCAGCGACTCCATGGGCTCGCTCACGCTGTATATGCCACGCGAAACCATCTCCGGCCTGTTTGGCGACGAGAATCCTTCATTCCCCAGCGTGACGGCACTTGCCGCCGAGGGCACAGACATGGACGAGCTCTGCAAGACCATCGAGTCTAAGGTGCGCGCGATGAAGGGCATCTCGGAGGATGATGAGTACGACAGCGTATCGGCGACCTCCATGAAAAGCGCCATCGATGCACTCAACTCGTTTATGGGCGCCTTCTCGCTCATCATGGGCGCTGTCGCCAGTATCTCGCTGCTTGTCGCCGGTATCGGCATTATGAATATGATGCTCACCAACGTGACTGAGCGCATCCGCGAGATCGGTATTCGCCGTGCCCTGGGCGCCAGTCGCCGCGATATCACCGCGCAGTTTTTGGCCGAGTCCTCGGCGCTGTGCGTCACCGGTGGCCTGCTGGGTATCCTGATTGGCTATCTGCTGGCCTGGGGCCTCGCGATGTTTGCCGCAGGATCAGGGGTTCTCAGCGAGCTCGGCGCCAGCGGGCAAATCACACCGAGCTTTTCAATCGCCACGGTGCTGCTGGCCTTCGCCGTCTCCGTCGGCATCGGCGTAATCTTTGGCTTCTACCCCGCTCGCCGCGCGGCAAAGCTCAACCCGGTGGAGTGCCTACGCTACCAGTAAGCCACCACCAGCTACCAGTAAGCCACCACCAGCTACCAGTAAGCCACCACCAACAAGTTGCGGTGAATTAGGGACTGAATATGCTATCTAGCAGCAAAAACAGACACTATTTCACCGCAACTTATTGAAGGGCTGTTTGCGCCAGTTCTGGGCGTCGTCCTCGAGCTATTGATGGATGACGGGCTTGTACGGGTCGAGCTTGCTCGGGACGCTCCTCCTCGCGGGCGGGAGGGCGCGCAGGCGCGGCAAGCGCCTAGCGCGCGAACTCCCGTAAGAGCGCGTCTTCCACTTCCCGAAGCGAAAGGGCCCCGCTTCCCTCGGCGGGACGGGTGACCACGATGCAGCGCGCTCCCACGTCGCGCGCGGCGGCGAGCTTCTCGGCCGTGCCGCCTACGGTTCCCGAGTCCTTAGTCACAAGCCACTGGGCGCCCACCTGCCGAAGCATCGCCTCGTTGAGCTCGCGGGTGAAGGGCCCCTGCATGCCGATGACGTGCGACGGCGAAAACCCCGCGTCGATGCACTTCGTTATAGCACCGGGCAGCGGGAGCACACGCACGAAGAAGCGCTCCGCGAAATCGGCGACGCGCGTGTAGGGAGCAAGCTCCTTGCTCCCCGTCGTGAGAAGCGCGCGACCCGGGTTCTCGGAGAGAAAGCGCGCCGCGCGGGCGATCGACGCGACCGGCACGACGCCTTTGGGCAGCGCCTCGACCGGGCGCGCAAGGCGCAGGCATCGTGCACCCACGGCGAGCGAAGCGGCCCGGATGTTGCCGCTTGCGAGCGTAGCGAAGGGGTGCGTGGCGTCGACAACGATGTACGCGCCGGAAAGCTCGCGCTCCATGTCGGCATCGTCGAGCCTGCCCGCATGCACCTCGATGCCCGGAAGCTCGCCCAAAAGCTCGCCTCCGTACTCGGTTGCCGCGTAGGCACGGGCGGGGATGCCCGCCCTGCTCGCCCATTCGCACAGAAGGCGGCCCTCGGTGGTGCCGGCGAAGATGCGCAGCGCCAGCGCGGATGCGGGGGCCGTCACTTCGGGCCGCCTGTGCGCGTGATCTGGTAGAGCAGCGCGTTCATAATGGCGGCCGCCACGGTCGAACCGCCCTTGCGACCCCTCGCGACGATGGCCGGAACGCGTCGTGCGAGTAGCTCCTCTTTCGCCTCGACCACGTTCACAAACCCGACCGGCACCCCAACGACGAGCGCGGGCGCGATCTTCCCCGCGTCCATGAGCTCGGCGAGGCGCAGAAGTGCTGTGGGAGCGTTGCCGACGGCCACGATGAGCGGACCCTCGATGCCGCAAGCTTTGTCCATGCTCGCAACGGCGCGAGTCGTGCCCGCGGCGCGCGCAGCCGCGGCGACATCAGGGGCGGCCATGAAGCACACGGCCTTGCAGCCGAGCTTCTCGAGCGCGGGCTTGCTTATGCCTGCGAGCGCCATGTTCGTGTCGGTGAGCACCGTGGCCCCTGCGCGCAGTGCGTCGAGCGCACAGTGCGCGGCGTCATGGGTAAACACGAGGGAATCGGCGTACGAGAAGTCGGCAGTGGTGTGGATGACGCGCTTCACGACGGGCTCTTCGAGCGGCGGGAACGTGCGGCCGCCGAGCTCTTCGGTGATGATCTCGAAGCTGCGCCGCTCGATGTCGCCGGGCGCCATCTCCTTGGAATCCATCTAGTACTCCACTCCTTCCCTTGCACATATCCCCTGCTCGTAGGGATGTTTCTTGCACCGCATCTCGGTTATGTAGTCGGCCTTCTCCACGATCTTGTGGGAAGGCGCGCGCCCGGTGAGCGCTACTTCGACGCCGCGCGCGGACATATCGAGCGCACGGTCCACGAGCGCCTCGTCGACAAGCCCCTTCGAAAGCGCGTCGAGCGCCTCGTCGAGCACGAGCAGTCCCTCTTGCGCGCCCTCGAGCTCGGCGAGCGCGGAAGCGAGGTTCCCATCGTGCAGCTCGCACGTCGCGGCAAGTTCTTCCGACGTCATCGACCAGGTAAACTTGTCCGACACCTTCCCCGCGAACACGGGCACGCCGAAATGCTCGGCGAGCAGGCGCACCTCCCCGCTTTCGCCGTCTTTCAGGAACTGCACGACGACGACGCGGCGGCCTGCAGCGAGCATGCGAAGGGCGAGGCCCATCGCCGCCGTGGTCTTGCCTTTGCCGTCGCCATGATACACGTGGATCATACGCCCTCCTCGATAATGCGGTAGACATACTCCATGTCGAGCGCCCCGCGCACGACGTCGGCCAGGCGGTCGAACTCGCGCGCACGGTGATCGGCCGCGGACGCCGCGCCCGCAGCACCCACGACGTTCTCGGGCAGGCCGCGCATGCGCGCGAGCGAGCGCGCGAGGGCGAGCGCCACCCCCGGTTCGTCGAACAGGCCGTGGAGATAGGTTCCGAACACGTTTCCGCAGGCCGCGCCTTCTGGTTTGCCGCCAATCGTGCCCGCAGGAGCGCAGGAGACGGTCGTTTCGCCGTCGTGAATCTCGTACCCGCGCGCCGTCATGCCGTTCCACACCGAGAACGCGCCTTGGGCGCCCGTGATGCGCAGTGCCGACTGGGCGAGGCGCTTTTCCTCCTTGAACACCGTACTTGCAGGGATGAGCCCGAGCCCGCGCGCGGTGCCAGCGCCTTCCCTGCCGTGCGGGTCGGAAAGCTCGTCTCCCAAAAGCTGGTAGCCTCCGCATATGCCGAGCACCGGCGTGCCCGCGCCCGAAAGCGCGCGTACACAGGCTCCGATGCCGCTAGCCGCAAGCCAGCGCGCGTCGTCGAGCGTGGTCTTCGAGCCGGGGAGCACCACCAGGTCGGGTCGGCCCAGATCGGTCGTCGAGGAAACGTAGCGCACGCCCACGCCGGGCACGCGCGAAAGCGGGTCGAAGTCGGTGAAGTTCGAAAGATGCGGAAGACGCACGACGGCGACGTCGATGACGCCGCGCGCCTCGCGGGCAGATAGGCGCGGCGCGAGCGAGTCCTCGTCGTCCAGGTCGAGCGTAAGATACGGCACGACCCCCACGACGGGAACCCCGCACATCTTCTCGAGCGGGGCCAAACCCGGGCGCAGGATTTCCACATCGCCGCGGAACTTGTTCACCACAAGCCCCCGCAAAAGCGCGCGGTCCTCGGGCGCAAGGAGCGCGACCGTGCCGTAGAGCTGGGCAAATACCCCGCCCGGGTCGATGTCGCCCGCAAGCAGCACGGGGGAGGACACGGCGCGCGCGACCCCCATGTTGACGATGTCATTTTCGGCAAGGTTGATTTCGGCGGGGCTGCCGGCGCCCTCGATGACGATGACGTCGTTTTCCTCCGCGAGCGAATCGAACGCCTCCAAAATCTGCGGCATGAGCGCCTTCTTTCGCGCGAAGTAGTCCCTCGCAGCGAAGGCTCCCTGCGCCTTGCCGGCCACGATGAGCTGGCTTCGGTGGCCGCTTTCAGGCTTGAGCAGGATGGGGTTCATGCGCACGTCGGGCGGGATGCCGCACGCCTCGGCCTGCATGATCTGGGCGCGCCCCATCTCGAGCCCGTCGGCCGTGACACCGCTGTTGAGTGCCATGTTCTGGCTCTTGAAGGGAGCCACGCGCAGGCCGTCCTGCGAAAGCACGCGGCACAGCCCCGCCGCAAGCAGGCTCTTCCCCGCGTTCGACATGGTGCCCTGGATCATGATGGGCTTGGCCCTACCCACGGGTATCGACCTCCTTCGCCAAGCCTCGGCCATCCGCGCCCGCCATAGCGCCGCCGCAAGAAGCGCCGCCCCGTTCGTCGGGTTCGCCTTCGCCCGACGCACCTTCCGCCCGAAGCACGCGGCTGAACGCCATCGCAAGCCGGGCGTTCTCCCTGTGCGTGCGCACCGCGACGCGGCACCAGAAACGGGACAGTACCGAAAACGAGTCGCACGTGCGGACCAAAACACCCTGATTATACAGGCGCTCGGGGATGTCTTTCGCCGGCGTGCGGACTAAAAGGAAGTTCGCATCCGACGGCACGACGGAAAGCCCGAGCGAGGAGAGCTCGTGGGAAAGCCACGCTCGCTCGCCCGCCAATACGTCGCGCGTGCGCGAGACGTATTCAACGTCTTCCAAGGCGGCGATGCCCGCGGCCTCGGCGACCGAGGAGACGGGCCACGCCTGCCCCGCCCGGCGAATCCCCTCGATGAGTTGGGCGTTTCCGCTGATCAGATATCCCAACCGCAACCCCGCCATTCCGTAGAGCTTGGTGAACGCGGAGAGCACGGCCACATGGCGCGAACACGCGGCGCGTGCGGCCACGCTCCTTTCGCGGGCGTCGGGCGCAAATCCGAGGAAGCACTCGTCCACGACGAGCAGCGCGCCCACCTGCTCGCAGCGGCAAGCCGCGGCCTCGATCACGCTGGGGTCGACGAGGCGCCCCGTCGGGTTGTTCGGATTGCAGAGGTACGCCACGTCTCCCGGCCCCTCGATCGCGCGGGCGAAGGAGGCGGGCACGTCGAAGTCGTCCGCTTCGGAGAGCGGGAACTCCTGCACGCATGCGCCGTAGTACGATGCCGCCTCCGCATATTCAGAGAACGTCGGCGCGCACACGACGATGCGTTTCGGGCGCACCGCCGTGGCGAGCCGCCAGATGATGTCGGACGCGCCCGCGCCGCAGACGATAGTATCTTCGGGAATGCCCTGGTCGCGCGCTAGCGCGCGAACGAGGGCGAGGCTTTCCCTATCGGGGTAGGCGTCGATTCGAGAAAGCGCCTTGCAAGCTGCGGCGACGGCGCGCGGCGAGGGGCCTGCCGGATTCACGTTCACCGAGAAGTCAATGAGGTCGGAGGCACCCCCCTCGCAAGCGATGCCGAGCGATTGCGCGCTGCCCCCATGCGTGCGGGCGCGCAGGATTCCCCCGGCAGCCCGGGGCGCGGCGTGGTCTTTCCTCATGCCATCGCCCCCACGGCGAGCACGACCGCCGCGCGCGCGGCGCCGAAGACGACGAGCGCGCATACGGACGCGGCGAGCATGAGCCTTGTCGCCCGGGCGATGTCGCCCCACTCGATTTCGCGGGACGCGTCGCCTATCGTCGGTTTCTCAACGAGCTTGCCGAAATACACCGCGGGTCCTGCCAGGCGCAGTCCGAGCGCACCCGCGCACGCCGACTCGGTCTGCGCCGCGTTCGGGCTCGCATGGCGACGCCTGTCGCGGCGCCAGATGCGCGCCGCCCCGCGCGCGTCGAGCCCGACGATCGGGCACACGGCGATCATGAACAGGGCCGATAACCGCGAGGGAATCCAGTTCACAGCATCGTCGAGGCGCGCCGAGGCGCAGCCGAAGTCGATGTAGCGCTCGTTTTTGTAGACCACCATGCTGTCGAGCGTGTTCACCGCCTTGTACGCCATGCCCAAGGGCGCACCCCCGATCATAAGGTAGAAAAGCGGCGCGATGACACCGTCGCTCGCGTTCTCCGCCACCGTTTCCACGGCGGCGCGCGCGACGCCCTGCTCGTCGAGAACAGACGTGTCACGTCCCACGATGAGCCCGACGGCTTCGCGCGCCGCGACAAGTCCGCCCTTCGAGAACGCGCGGGCAACGGCCAGGCTCTGGCGGCGCAGCTCGCATGCCGCGAGAATCTGATAGCTCGCCCATGCCTCGGCCACGAAGCGCAAGCCGGAGTGAACCATGCCGCAAAGATGCAGGATTCCCCAGGTCAAAAGCCCACACGCAAGCGGAAGCGCCACGGCGAGCACAAGCCCTGCGGCGCGCGTGCCCGCGGACGTTTGCGGGAATGCGCCCCGCAGGCGGCCTTCGGCCCACGTGATCGCGCGCCCCATGGCGACGACGGGATGGGGAAGCCAGCGCGGGTCGCCGAAGGCAAGGTCGGCCGCGAACCCGGCGGCGACGGCAAGAATCGTCATCACCGGGCATCGCCCCCCCAAGCGGGGCGAACGTCGCGAAGGCAGCGCCCATCCCAAGTGGCGGCCCATGCGCCGCCCGGCTCGGTATGCACGTCGAAGTATCCCATTTTCGGGACAGCTAGCTCAGAGAGCAGCGCTTTCACGGTACCCGCGTGAACGACGAAGACGGCGCGCCCACTCCCCTGGGCGCGCTCCGATTCGCACGCCTCCCGAAACGCCGCGATGACGCGGCGGGTGAAATCGCTCTTGCCCTCGCCATGCGGGCAGCGCGTCTCGCACCAGGAGTCTACCCAGGCGCGATAGCGCGCATCCTCTTTAAGCTCGGCGGCGCTTCGCCCCTCGAAGTCGCCGAAATCCATCTCGCGCAGACCGGGGCACGCCATAAGCTCCGCGTTCGGGAAGAGGATGCGCGCCGTCTGGTCGGTGCGGGCCATGCCGCTCGTGATAACACGGAACACGTCACGATAGCACGCGAGGTCGCGCAAAGCGCGCTCGCCCGCGCTCGACAGGGGCTCGTCGGTGCCCGCCCCGCTGTAGCGATGGTCTTCCGTGCCCGCCGTGGCACCATGGCGCACGAAGACGACTTCCAAAGGCGCGCCCGCGCCCTGCGTCCCTCGAGGCGCATCGGCAAGGTTTCCTTTGATGACCTGGGGTATCCCGCACGTCATGCGCACGACGACGTCGGCGCGCGCAGCGAGCGCGCATCCCAGGCGCCCCGCGCGCTCGCGCCATTGGGCGTCTTCCGCACGCATAGGGACGACCCCCGAGCCGACCAAGGGCAGAATCACTACGTCGAAGCCGATCAGCCGCTCGAGGGCCCGGTCAGCGTCGAGCGCGCGTACGAGATCCTCAACACGGTACGCGACACGGCCGGCAAAAGCCGCAGGCACGCCGCCCTCCGCAAACTGCGCCGCGTCGACGAAATCGTCCGACGCGAACCCGAGCTTTTCGCGCACGAAGGTCCTCTTCCCCGAATGCGCGCCACCTACCACGAGCATCATAGGAGCATGCCCCCCGCCACCAGCATGGCAAGCATCGCGAGCTCGGCCCATTGCAGAAACCATCCGGCCAAATCCCCCGTCACCCCGCCGAAGCGGGACAGGGCAACATGGCGGTACCACGCGAGCGCCAAAAGCCCCGCCACCGCCATAAGGGCGCCGACGGCCTGAGCGCACGCGACCATCCCTGCAGCCGAAGCCGCAGCGAAAGCGCAAAGCGGCACAACGATCGCCGCGCGCTTCTTCGAAGGCGAGAGCCCCGCGGCCATGCCGTCCGCCCGCGCGGCAGGCCAGCATTCAACGGCGAGCCCCGAAAGCGCGCGGGAGAACACGAGCGAGCACAGAAGCGCGAGGAACGTCCCCGCCGTAAGCGGCAGCGCGGTGAACAGGGAAAACTGCAGAATAAGGTACACGACAACACCGATGACCCCGAAGGCGCCCGCCCGCGGGTCGTGCATGATCTCGAGCTTTCGTTCGCGCGGGGCCCAACTTGCAAGCGCATCGGAGGTGTCGCAGAGCCCGTCTAGGTGGATGCCTCCCGTCACCGCCACAGGCAGCGCCACGAGCACAGCCGCGACGATGGTCGCGGGCACGCCGAGCAGGTTCGCCACGTGCCCCCACGCCGTCATGAGTAAGCCTTCCGCAAGGCCCACCAGGGGAAACGCGGCAAGAGCATGGGTTGACCCGAAATCGGTCCAAGCCGATTTCGGGACGGGGATGCGCGAGAACGTTCCGAACGCCGCGCAGATTGCCTCTACTATCTTCACCTTGTAGGTCCTTCGCCTTTCATCCACACGGGAATCCCGCATACCACTTCGACTGCGCGGTCTGCCAGCGCCGCCACGCCCGCGTTCACGCGCGCGAGCGCGCGCCTCCATGCCTCGGTCCCTTCATCGTAGCGCATCCCATCGGCGAACACGTCGACGGTGACCACCACCGTATACGCAGCGGCCTGAGCGAGCCGTTCGATGCCTCCGAGCACCTCGCGCGCCGCAGCGTCGGGGTCATGTGGGGACAAGCCGCCTTCCGCGAAGAGCTCGTTCGCAACCAGGTTGCCCACGTCCTCCAAAAGAAGCGTGCAGCCGCGCGGAAGCCCGGGCGCTGCGGCGCCCACGTCACGCGTGCGCTCGAGGGTGGAAAACCCCTTGCCCTCGCGCAGCGCCCGATGGCGCGCGATGCGGCGGGCGCCCTCTTCCCCGAAGGACTCCATCGTTGCCAGGTACACGCGAGGGCCGTCGTGCCCGAGGCACAGGGACTCAGCGTAGGCGCTCTTGCCGCTCGCGGCGGCGCCGATAACGAGCGTCACCGTCATATCCCGGCCTCGAAATGTTCGTAAGCAGCCATGCCAGTCGCCGTGAACGTCTTCCCATCCCGGTACACGCGCAGCGCCGAATCCAGAAGGGGCAGATACGCCATGGCGCCCGCGCCCTCGCCCAAGTGCATGCCTGCGACGAGGGGTGCCTTTATGCCGAGCTCGCGAAGGAGCTCCTGGCTAGCGGGTTCGCTTGATGCGTGGGTGCCCACAAGGTAGCCCAAGGCGTTGGGGCACAGGCGCGCCGCGCACAGGGCCGCCGTGCAGGATATGACCCCGTCGAGGAGCGCCGGCGCCTTCGAGGCCGCGGCCCCCAGGTAGAAGCCGCACATCGCCGCGATGTCGAAGCCGCCCACCTTCGAGAGCACGTCGATCGGGTCGGCGGGATCGGGCGAGTTCGCGTCGATAGCGCACTCGACCACGTCGCGCTTGCGCGCGAGCGAGGCGTCCGAGAGCCCCGCGCCGCGCCCGACGAGGCTCCGCGCGTCCGCCCGGATGAGCACTGCGGCCACCGCCGCCGAGGTGGTTGTGTTGCCGATGCCCATCTCGCCCGCGGCGAGAAGGCGCACGCCGGCGCGGGCGAGCCCGCACGCGACGGCGATTCCGACCTCGATCGCGCGCACGGCCCCATCGCGAGACATAGCGGTGCCGTGCGCGATGTTGCCGCTCCCCCGCCGCACGTTCGCGCGCACCATGCGCGCGTCTTCTATGCCCCGGGCCATACCCACGTCGACGGGCACGACCTCGGCACCCGCGAACGCCGCCATGCGGCAGGCGCTCGTGGCCCCCTCGCACATGTTGTGCGCGACGGCTCGCGTCACGTCTTGCCCGCTTTGCGACACGCCTTCGGCAACGACCCCGTTGTCGGAGAAGAATACCGCGAGCGCGCGGGGGAACTCGGCCACCTCGGCGCTCCCCTGAGCTGCGGCGATACGCGCGACGGCGTCTTCAAAGTCGCCCAATCCCCCCAAGGGGTGCGCGATGGAGTCCCACGCGGCGTACGCGGCGGCGCGGGCGCATTCGTCTGCAGGCGCGATCCGGGAAAGCGCGGCTTCGAGCACGGCGCCCGGCGCCGACGAGAACGCGCGCTCAACTTCCTCGCGAATGCAGGCAAGCGCGGTTTCGATTGTTTCAGCCATGCCGTCTCCTCTCTGCGAACGACGCCGCGGCAGATGCGAACGCGCGCACAACGTCGGGGTTCGCGGGATAGTACACATGCGGGAAGCCCGCCACCAGGGACGGGATGGTCGTCATGCACGGCCAGCCCTTGTCGCGCCGGGGCTTCTGCGCCCAGAAGTCGCCGCCCGGGCAGGTGGACTGCCAGTAGTGGAACTCGTGCGCGCGGATGCGTGTGCCGCGCGGCCCGTAGAGCCCGTCGCGTTGGGAAGTGAGCTCCACGTACCCGAAATGGGACAGCCTTCCCCCGTTCTCGCTTGCGCCCTCAAGGGCGCCCGCAACAGGCCAGCGCCGCCCCTCGCTATCGGCGATTTCGCGCTGCAGGTACAGAAACCCACCGCATTCGGCGACCGTCGGCATGCCGGATTCCACCGCGCGCCGCACCGCCTCGCGCATCGGCGCGTTCTCGGAGAGCTGCCGCGCATGGAGCTCCGGGTAGCCGCCCCCCAGATAGAGGGCGCTTGTCCCCCGGGGCAACTCGCTATCACACAGGGGGCTGAAAAAGGCCAGCTCGCAACCAAGGTCCTCGAGCGCGCGCAGGTTCTCCTCGTAGTAGAACGAGAACGCCTCGTCACGCGCGACGCCGACGATGGGCCGCGCTCCCGCGATCGGCTCCAACCGGTAAGGTTCCTCGCGGATATCGGGGGCCGTCGCAGCTATTTCGAGCAAGCGGTCGACGTCGACGCTCTTTTCCACCAGCTCGGCCATCTTGTCGATGCGCGCGGAGAGCTGCTCGACCTCGTCGGCGGTCACAAGCCCCAGATGCCGGCTTTCGAGCGAGAACGCCTCGGCGGCGGGGATATTCCCCAAAACCGCGACGCCCGTGTGCTTCTCGATCGCAGGCGCCGCGTAGGCGCAGGCAGCGGCGCTCGTCTTGTTCAGCACGACGCCGCGCACGTTCGCACAAGGCAGGAACTCGGCGATGCCGTGGATTACGGCGGCGAGCGATAAAGACGCCCCGCGCCCGTTCACCACTAAAACGACCGGCGTTTCCGTGTCGCGCGCAACCTGGTAGCTACTCGCGTCGGCCACGCCGGGCGCCATGCCGTCGTAGAAGCCCATAACCCCCTCGAGTACCGCGACATCCGCGCCCGCGGCGCCGCGTGCGAGCAGGGCGCGCAGCGTCGGGGCGTCGGTGAAGAAGCCGTCTAAGTTGCCCGAGCGCGCACCCACGACGCGGCGGTGAAAGAGCGGGTCGATGTAGTCGGGGCCGCATTTGAAGGCCGCGCATGCGAGGTCGCGGCGCGCGAGCGCGCGCAGGAGCGCGCACGTAACGACCGTCTTGCCGCTCCCGCTCGAGGGCGCAGCGATCATGAAGCGCGGGATGGACGTGCTCACCGGGCGCCGCCTTCCCAACCTGTACCATGCGCACTGACGAGGAACACGGGGTTTTGCGCCTTCATAAGATGGTGCGAGCCTACAGCCTCGGCACGGGCGGCCGACACCTGGCACGCCTCGAACCCCTTAAAGCGCGAACCCGAGAGGAGCGCGCACGCCTCGGTGAGCGTCTCAACGGTGACGCATGGCACGCACAGGCGAACCTGCGAGTTCTTCTCGAGCGCCGCCTCCACGATGGAGGGAAGCTCGCCCGCGCTCCCGCCGACGAACACGGCGTCGGGGACGGGCAGTTTCGCGAGCGCTTCGGGGGCGACACCGGGGACAGCATGCACGTTGCCGCACCCGAATGCATCCGCGTTCTCTCGGATGAGCCGCACGCCGGCCGCGTTGCGCTCGACCGCCCATACCGACCCCGCTCGCGCGACGAGCGCCGCCTCGATCGACACGCTCCCCGTGCCGGCGCCGACGTCCCACACGGTGTCGGTTGCGGTAAGGCGCAGCTTTGCGAGCGCGACGGCGCGCACCTCCAGCTTGGTCATGGGAACGTCGCCGCGGATGAAGAGCTCGTCGGGAATGCCCGAGGAAGCGTACGGCCAGCGGGAGCTCGCGGCGCCGCCTGCGAACTCGATAAGCATCACGTTCAAGTCGTCGAACGTCTGACCTGCAATTTCACTTGCGGTCGCGCAGGTGATGCGCTCGTCGGGGTACGACAGGCGCTCGGCCACCGTCACGCGCGCGTCCCCGAAGCCCGCCTGCACAAGCTCGCCCGAAAGCCGCGAGGGGTCTTCCCCGCCCGACGTGACGAGAAAGAGCTCACCTGCGCGCTCGGCCTCGGCCACGATGTCGCACGCCACGCCGTGAGCGCTCGCGAAGCGCCAATCCTGCCATGGACGCGCGAGGCGCGCGGCGAGATACGACGCTGAGCTTATGCCGGGAATGATGCGCACGTCCACCTGCGCGCCGCCGGAGAGCGCCTCCACCAGGCGGCGCGCGCCGCTGAACAGCCCCACATCGCCCGTCATCACGACCACGGCGCGCTGCCACGACGCCGCATCGGTGAGCGCGGCGACGATGTCCGCCGTCTTCACGAGCTCGCATCTCACCACGTCGGGCGGCACGTCGATGCCGACAAGCGCGCGATGAGCGCCGATGACCACGTCGGCGATGTCGATCGCGTCGAGCGCCGCGCGCGAGAGCAAGTCGGGGTTTCCGGGACCCGCCCCGATGATCGTTACCTTTCGCATGGAATCTCCCGATACCCGCGCGGCGTGACCATACGGCCGCCTACGCGCTTCGTGCCCGCGTTGCCGACGAACACGGTGGTGAACATGTCAGCATCGAGCTCCCCCAGCTCGGAGAGCCTGCACATGCCCGACTGCTGCCCCTCGCGCCCGATGTTGCGTACCCAGCCGCAGAGCGTGTCGGGGGCCTTCCATTCGAGCATAATCTTCGCCGCGCGCGAGAGCCTGTCAGCGCGCTTTCTGCTGCGTGGGTTGTACAAACAGATGCAGAAGTCGGCGCTCGCCACGGCGGCGAGTCTGCGCTCGATGACCTCCCACGGCGTGAGCAAGTCGGAGAGCGACACGACCGCGAAGTCGTGGGCAAGCGGGGCGCCGAGCACCGCCGACCCGCTCTGAGCCGCGGTGGCCCCGGCGATAACTTCCACGTCTACATCGGGGTAGTCCTCCGCAAGCTCCAGCACGGGGCTCGCCATGCCGTACACGCCCGCGTCACCGCTGCACACAAGTGCCACGGCTTCTCCGCTCTGCGCGCGCGAAAGCGCCAGGCGGCACCGTTCGACCTCGTGCATCATCGGCGTCGCGAGATGCGCCGCGTCGGGCACGGCGGCGAGCGCGAGCTCCACGTATTTCGTGTACCCCACAACGATGTCGGCCGCCTCGAGCGCGCGCCGAGCCGCAATCGTCATGCCGTCGGGGCCGCCCGGGCCGATCCCCACCACGAAGAGCTTTCCCATCACCGCTCCTTAAACGAAAGTTTGATAGTTACCTTGGAAAACGCGACGGTCACGCCGCCGTGAGCGAGCTTCGGGAAGATAAGTTTGCCCCCGTCCGCGAGCGCCGCACGCTCGCACACGTTGTCGACCCCCACCGTCGCGCGCACGAAATCAGATGGCGAAACGCTGCCTTCGACCTGCGACAACTCCTCTGCGGAATACGTCGCGAGCGGGATATTCCGCGCGCGGCAGAAAGCGAGCAGACCCTCCTCGTGCGCCTTCACGTCGATCGTCGCCGCCTCGCGCACGGCCGAAGGCGAGATATCCGCCTGCCCGCACGCGAGAAAAAACGCCTCCTCAATCGCTTCGGCGCACGCACCGCGACGGCACCCTATACCCGCAACGATGCAGGGCACGACAAGGCGAAGTGGCTCGGGCGCAGGCGCCTGCGCCCGCACGCCCGCCGGCTTCCCCGTCTCAGCGGCGGGCACAACCTTGCCCGTTGTCTCCGCCGCGCGAACGGACGCACCTGCATTCGCGCCAGCAAACGGCGAAACGACGATATCGGCCCGAGCGCGGTCGGACGCAATGTCAACCCCCTCAGGCGGCTGTCCCGAAATCGGCATGTCGGAATAGAGCGTCACGCGCCCGCCCGAAAGCAGCCGCGCCGACACTCGCTTGATGGCCTCGGGATTCGAAACGGCGAGCCCCGCACGGCGCGCCCACGTATCTACCGCCCACACGCCGCGGACGTCGGTCGCCGTGGTGATGACGGGGATGGCGCCTACCGCGCGTGCCACAGTTTGCGCAAGCTCGTTCGCACCACCCAAATGCCCCGACAAAAGCGGGACGGCAAAGCGCCCCGCCTCGTCGATCGCCACAACCGCGGGATCGTTTGTCTTCGAGGCGACATGCGGCGCGATCGCCCGCACGGCGATGCCCGCCGCGCCCACGAACAGAAGCGCGTCCGACGCTTCCCACGCGTGCGCCGTCCATGCGCGCAGGTCGGCCTTCCCCTCGCCGAATCCGCGCGAAACGGAAACGTCCCAGCCAGGGTCATCTTCACCTGTCTGCGCGCAATCGGAAAGCGCGCGTGCGGTGCGCTCAGCCAACGCATACCCCCTCTCAGTGAACGCTATGCAGGAAACCCTCATCTAGCGCACCACCATCGTCGAGAAGTAGCTACCCCGATCGGGCACATCGTCGAGCGAGCGGTACACGCGCTCGCCCGGAAGCCCACAATCCTCTACGAGCTCGGCACCGTCGAAGGCGCCCTCCTCGCGAAGGATGCGCTTCGTGTCCGCAAGCGAGCGGCGCGCCTTCATGACCACCTTCGTCCCCGGCCAGCCGATTGCGCGGCGCACGTCGTCGTAGCCGCCGGGCACGATGTGCAGAGGCGACGACATCTCGGGCGTGAGGTCGCGCTCGAGCGCCGCGGCGACCGCGCAGAAGCTCGGCACGCCGGGAATGGCGCGCGCCTCGAACCCGTGGGCGCGCACGTCGGGCGCTATGCGCTGGAAGGTGGCGTAGATGCTCGGGTCCCCCAGGTTCAGCAGCGCGACGTCGCGGGCCGCATCCAGGTGCGCGACAAGCTCGCGAACAAGCGAGGCATGCTCGGCCGCGCGGCGCTCGAGATCGCGCGTCATCGAGAATCGCACGGGGATCACCGTCTTGCCTGTAAAGTCGACGGCGCCGCGCACGATGTCGAGCGCGACCATGGCCCCGTCCGCCGTCTGCGGTGCGGCGATGACCGGACACGATTCGATTGTGCGGACGGCCTTGATCGTGAGAAGCTCGGGGTCGCCAGGCCCCGTACCCACCCCGTGCAGCACGCCTTTACTCATACGTCGCCCCCAATTCCCCGATGACTGCATCGGCGCCCGACGTGCGGAAAAGCTCGCGGCGCTCGGCGTCGAACACGACCGCGGCGATGTCGCATGCGCCCGCCGCGCGGCGGCGCAACCTGTCCTCGATTGCCGCGGCGAGCGAGGCGCGCGCAGCGTCCCCCACGCCGGCGGCCTCGATTACCTCGAGCGCCGCCGTGGTCGTGACCGACGACATGATCTCGCGCACGGTCTTCGCGCCCGCGCCGACCAAGGCCGCGTGGGCGGCCAGAATCTCCGCGCGGCAGTCGGCGGTACGCGAATGGGTGTCCATGATGCCGCCAGCGACCTTCACCAGCTTGCCGATGTGTCCCACAAGAAGGACATTGGTGAATCCCTCGCGAACGCAGCAATCAATCGCATCGCCCACAAAGTTGGAGATGAAGACCACCGGCGCACCGTTTAGGTGGAAATGCCCCGAGATGAACTGCCCGCCGTAGTTGCCGGGCGTGAGCACGACTCCGCGCCGCCCCATAGCCGCATGCTGCCGGATCTCGAGCTCGATGCTGTCGCGCAAGGCAGCGAGGCTGCGCGGCTCGACGATGCCCGTCGTGCCCAGGATGGAGATGCCGCCCTCTATCCCCAGGTGCGGGTTGAAGGTCTTTTCGGCAAGGGAAACGCCCTCGGGTACCGAAATCGTCACAGCAATATTTCCAGAAAAGCCGTGCGCGGCGCACACCTCGCGCACCGCCGAAGTGATCATCGCGCGCGGCGTCGCGTTGATGGCGGCCGCCCCAACCGGCTGCTCGAGCCCGGGCAACGTCACGCGCCCCACGCCCACGCCGCCATCGACGGAAACTTCCGATTCGCGCGCGGGCACGTCCTTGCCGCCCGCAGCACCCGTGCCCGACCCCGCATGTTCCACGCGCGCGTACACAAGCACGCCGTCGGTCACATCGGCATCGTCGCCTGCGTCCTTTCGCACGGCGCACTGGGCGCACCCCTCGCCGATGCATGCGTCGATCACGTTCGCCTCGACGGGCAGCCCGCCGGGGGTGACGATCGACACGAGGCCGACAGGCTTTCGTGACAAGAGCATCTCGCAGGCTGCCTTCGCCGCGAGCGCGGCGCAGCTCCCCGTGGTGTAGCCGCAGCGCAGGCGGGTCGTCCCGGTATATATGTAATGCTCGAAGGCCACGCTAGCTGCTCGCCTTCCGATACCCCGTGGCAAACGAAGGGTCGTAAAGCTTGCTGCGCTCGTACGACTCCGTTTGCGCGCCGTTGTGCGAAAGCCCGCCGCGAGCTCCGAGCACGCGGCCCACCACCACGAGCGCCGTGCGGTCGATGCCCTCTCGCGCGCCCGCGTCGGCGAGCGTGCCCACTGTGCATCGCACCACGCGCTCCTCAGGCCAGGTCGCCTTGTACACGAGCGCGGCCGGCTCGTCGGAGCTGCGGCCCGCGGCCAAAAGCTCGGCGGAAAGCTCGGCGAGCATACCCGAGCTCAGGAAGATGACCATAGTCGAGCCGCTTTCCGCCATGGTGCGCATGCCCTCGCCCGCGGGCATGGGGGTGCGCCCGGAAAGCCGCGTGATCACGACCGACTGGCTGATTCCCGGCAGCGTGTATTCCTGGCGAAGCGCCGCCGCGGCACCGCAAAAGCTCGACACGCCGGGCACCACCTCGTAGACCACGCCGCGCGCGTCGAGCGCGTCCATCTGCTCCTGGATGGCGCCGTACAGGCACGGGTCGCCCGTGTGCAGGCGCACCACTTCCTCGCCCCGCGCATCCGCCGCGCACATCACGTCGAGCACTTCCTCCAAGGTCATGTGCGCGCTGTCGTAGACGACGCAGGATTCCTTGCACTCGGCGAGCAGCTCGGGGTTCACAAGGCTCCCCGCCCAAACGACCACGTCGGCCGCGCGTAGAAGACGCGCCCCGCGCAGCGTGATAAGGTCGGCGGCGCCCGAACCTGCGCCAACGATATGAATCATCCGAGCCTTCCCTTCCCGTTTCTCATCGCAACCGTTTACGCCGCCATTCGCGCAGCGGGCAAAACACGGCGCCTGCGGCAGCAATCGGCGCAAATACGCAGGCAGGAGGCGCAATGCCGCCCGCGCTGGCTTTGACACGTTCACAAGTGCCCACTATCATAGTAAAAGTTTCGGCAACGAGCATATGACAATCGGATAAAAGGAAATGACCGGCGCGGCGCCTGCACAGCCCGCGCTGGCTTGCGGAGGGAACCAGGTGGGAATCCTGGGCAAGGGACATTACTGTATAGGACGCGCGAGCGAACCGCCTCGCGCCCCAAGCCAGACTGCTTCGCCTTTTCCTCACGGCATCGCCGTGGCGTTAGCTCCTTGTGAACCCCGAGGGGTGCGCTTTTCTTTCGCTTGTGCCGACAAGCAACTGTCGCCGGGGGACCGGCAAACCGAGGAAAGGAAAAACCATGTCCGACCAGATGTCACGCCGCGGCTTCATGGGCGCCGCAGCAACCGGAGCCGTCGCGCTCGCCGGAGTCGCGCTCGCGGGCTGCTCCAACACCTCCGCGAGTTCCGAGAAATCTAGTGAAAAGGAGAAGGCCGCGAAGCCGGTCATCCTCGTCACGAGCTTCGGCACGAGCTACAACGACTCGCGCCACATCACCATCGGCGCCATCGAAGACGCTATCCGCGAGAAGTACTGGCAGGACTACGACATCCGCCGCGCCTTCACCGCGCAGATCATCATCGACAAGCTGAAGAAGCGCGACGGCATCACGATCGACAACATGACCGAGGCGCTTGACCGCTGCGTGGAAGACGGCGTGAAGGAAATCGTCGTGCAGCCGACGCATCTCATGGCTGGCCTGGAATACGCCGACGTGAAAGACGAGCTCGACAAGTACGCCGACAAGTTCGACAAGATCTCGCTCGGCGACCCGCTGCTCACCTCCGACGACGACTACAAAAAGGTGGCCGCAGCCATTAAGGAGAACATGGCGTCCTTCGACGACGGCGAGACGGCGCTGTGCCTCATGGGCCACGGCACCGAAGCCGATTCCAACGCCGACTATGCCAAGATGCAGGAAGTGTTCAAGAACGAGGGTTTGACGCAGTTCTTCGTCGGCACCGTCGAGGCTGAACCGACCTGCGAGGATGTTATCGCCGCCGCGAGCGCCGCAGGCTACAAGAAGGCCGTGCTCGCGCCGTTCATGGTGGTCGCGGGCGACCACGCGAACAACGACATGGCAGACGAGACCGACCCCGACAGCTGGGCTGCGAAGTTCGTGGCCGCCGGCTTCGAAGTGACGTGCCTGCTCCAGGGTCTGGGACAGAACGTCGCGGTCGACGACATCTACGTCTCGCACGTGGACGACGCCATCGCCAAGCTGTAAACTCGCCGCGCACGGGGGCGCCGGTCGCGTCCCCGTGCAACGGGCATGCGCCTTTCCCCGACTGACGACGCATGCCCGTTGCATTCGCATCCCGACCGCCCACCGCACGGCACGGGCGGTCGAAGCGATTGAAAGGAACCCCCTCCATGTTGAAGAAAACCCTCGTCTTCGCCCTGTCGGCGGCGCTTTTCGCGTTCTCGCTCGCCGGCTGCGCCGGAAATTCAATCGACAGCGCAAAGGCAAGCGATGCCGATTCCCAGGAAAAGACCGAACAGGCGGCCGATGCGCCCGCGGGCGCAAGCGCTGCCCCCATCACCGCCGACAAGGTGGCCGACGGCACCTATCCAATCACCGTAGATTCCAGCTCGAACATGTTCAGGATCGTGGACGCCCAGCTCATCGTGGAAAACGGCTCCATGCACTGCGTGATGACGCTTTCCGGCACGGGCTACGGCAAGCTCTTCATGGGCACGGGCGACGAGGCTGCCGCCGCGAGCGAGGCCGACTTCATCCCCTATGTGGAAAACGCGGAAGGCAAGTACACCTACGACGTGCCCGTTGATGCGCTCGACGAGGACACCGCCTGTGCCGCGTGGAGTATTAGAAAAGAGCAGTGGTACGACCGCACACTTGTGTTCGAATCCGCCGGCGTCGATCTGCGCGCCGACGCACTGAAGTAACGCCATGCGGTCGATTCTTCCCAAGGGGGAAAACAGGAAGCTCCACAGCATCGCGGCGCGCGCGATCGCCTGCGTTCTCGTCGCCCTGCTCGCGCTTCCCTTCGCGGGGTGCAGTGCGAGCCCGAACGCGACCGGTGGCACGGCGGGCTCTCAGGAATACACGGTGAGCGTCTCGCTTTCCGGCGGGTCAGGGCGCGCAAGCATCGCCTCACCCACCACAATTGTGAAGGATGGCGACACCTACACCGCGACCATCACCTGGTCGAGTTCAAACTACGACAAGATGACCGTCGACGGCGTGGACTACGCGCCCGTAAACGACGGCGGCAACTCCACGTTCGAGATACCCGTCACGCTCGACGAGGACATCGCCGTGTCGGCCGAGACCGTCGCCATGTCGACGCCGCACACCATCGACTACACGCTCCACTTCGACTCATCCACCATGAAGGAGAAATCGGGCGACGATGCAAGCGGCGGCTCCCCTGCGGGAACGGCTTCAAGCGCCGCGGCCGACTTCCACAACGCCGATTTGGGCTGCGGCTGGGAGCCGACGGGAGCGCTTCAGCTTGAATACGCCGAGCACTTCACTGTCGACGAGTTCGAAGGCGGTCTGCGGCTTATCTGCGTTTCGAATGGGGAGCGTTTCCTCGTAGTGCCGCAAGATGCGAAGGTACCTGATGGGTTGAGCTCCGACATCGCGGTCATAAGGCGCCCCGCCGACAAGGTGTACCTCGTGTCGTCGGCGACGATGTGCCTGGTCGACGCGCTCGATGCGAACGACAATATCATCATGTCGGGCACGAAGGCCGACGATTGCTCGGTCGCAGGCTTCAAAAGCGCGCTCGAAAGTGGGGCGATCGCCTACGGCGGCAAGTACAGCGCGCCCGACTACGAGCGAATATCGGCCTCGGGCTGCACGCTCGCCATCGAGAACACCATGATCAACCACACGCCCGATGTGAAGGAAAAGCTGCAGAAGCTCGGGCTCGTCGTGCTCACCGAACAGTCGTCGAGCGAGCCCGAAGCACTCGGGCGCGTCGAGTGGATTAAGCTTTTCGGCGTCCTGTTCGACAAGGAAGACGAGGCCGCGCACCTGTTCAACGAGCAGAAGGCCCGCGTCGAGCAAACGTCGGGGCTCGCGTCGTCAGGTAAAACCGTGGCGTATTTCTACATTAACTCGAACGGGGCCGCCGTCACGCGGCGGGCGGGCGACTACGTGGCGCAGATGATCGAGCTTGCAGGCGGCAGCTACGCGCTCGATGACGCGCAGGCGTCGTCGACGTCAGGTTCGTCAGTAACGCTCGAAATGGAGCGCTTCTACGCGACGGCGAAGGATGCCGACATTATCGTCTACAACGGCACCATCGACGAGTCAGTTACCACCTTGAACGACTTCGTAGGCAAAAACGCGCTATTGTCGCAGTTCAAAGCCGTGAAGAACGGCAACGTCTGGGTCACAAGCGCCGACATGTACCAGCAGATGACTTCTACCGCCGACATTATCGACGAGCTGCACGGGGCGTTCACCGGCAATGACGCGAGCGACTTCCATTATCTGAGGAAGCTCGGTTAGCGCCATGAGAAGCCGGTTTTCCATGGCATACGACGAATCGGGGCGCGCCGCGCGGTGTCGCGTCGTGACGGCGCTGCTCGCTGTTGCCCTCATCGTGCTCGTCGGGGCCAACCTGTGCATCGGGAGCGTGCTCGTGCCCGCAGACCACATCCCCGGCATCCTTTCGGGCGGCGCGGCCAATTCCATGGAAAGCCAGGTCATCTGGGAGATTCGCCTGCCGCGCGTGCTTTCAGCCGTGCTTCTCGGCGGGGCACTTTCGCTTTCCGGGTTCCTGCTGCAGACGTTTTTCAACAACCCCATCGCCGACCCGTTCATCTTGGGCGTCTCCTCGGGCGCAAAGTTCGTTGTCGCGCTTACGATGATCGTGCTTCTAGGCGCGAACCAGGCCATGTCCTCGCCGGCCATGGTGGCCGCAGCGTTTCTGGGCTCGCTTATCACCATCGGCTTCGTGCTCCTCATCGCACGGCGCATAAGTTCCATGGCCATGCTCATCGTGGCGGGCGTCATGGTGGGATACATCTGCTCGGCGGCGACGAACTTCCTCATCGCCTTCGCCGACGACCAGTCCATCGTGAACCTGCACAACTGGTCTTTGGGTAGCTTCTCGGGTTCGAGCTGGGACGACGTTGCGGTCATCGCGGTCGTGGTGATCACCGTGAGCGCATGCGTATTCGCGATATCGAAGCCCCTTTCCGCCTTCCAGCTGGGAGAAGCCTACGCGAAAAGCGTCGGCGTGAACGTCGCACGCTTCCGCGTGGTGCTCGTCCTTCTAGCGAGCATGCTCTCCGCCTGCGTGACCGCGTTCGCTGGTCCGGTGTCGTTCGTAGGCATCGCGGTTCCGCATCTCGTGAAGTCGGCGCTAAAGTCGTCGAAACCCATCCGCGTGATTCCTGCGTGCTTCTTGGGAGGCGCCATCTTCTGCGCGGGCTGCGATTTGATCGCACGTACGCTGTTCTCTCCCGTTGAGCTTTCCATCAGCGCCGTCACCGCCATCTTCGGCGCGCCGGTGGTTATCGCGCTCATGTTGAAGAAGCGGGTGAGGTAGATGGGGGAATTCGTGCCGCGGCCCAAAAAGCTCGGAGGGAACATTCCATGCTTAGACAGTCCTGAGCTCGCACGAAAGCGCCAGAAGGCACTTTCGGCTCGTGCGGAACTGCGCGCGGAACGACTCCTCCGAGCGGAGTCGAACCTCGAAGCCCCGGTCGAAACGCAGGCTGACGGGGTTCCGCTTTTCCGCATAAGCGACCTGTCGGCGGGCTACGACAAGAAGGTCGTAGTCGGAGGCGTCGATCTGGAGGTTCGCGCGGGCGACGTTGTGGCGCTCATCGGGCCGAACGGCTCGGGCAAGTCGACCATCTTGAAAACCATCACACGCCATCTGGCACCGCTTGCCGGCGCGGTCGAGCTCGACGGGCGGGAGATTTCCCGATGGAAGACGGCGGAGTTCGCAAGGAACCTTGCCGTTATGCTGACAGATCGCCCCCGGACCGAGCTCCTCACCTGCCGCGATATCGTAGAGGCGGGAAGGCATCCCTACACCGGGCGAATGGGCACACTCTCGCCCGACGACCATAGTCGGGTCGACGAGGCCATGAAAACCGCACATGTGGAAGAGCTCGCCGAGCGCGACTTCATGCAGATAAGCGACGGGCAACGCCAGCGCGTCATGCTCGCACGCGCCATCGCGCAGGATCCGCGTGTGCTCGTGCTCGACGAGCCCACGTCGTATCTCGATATCCGCTACCAGATCGACCTGCTGCGAATACTTCGACACCTTGCGAAATCGCGGAATGTGGCTGTCATCATGTCCATCCACGAACTCGAGCTCGCGCAGAAAAGCGCCGACAAGGTGATTTGCGTGAAGGACGGCCGGGTCTTCCGCGCCGGCGTACCCGAGGACATATTCACGCGCGAGACGATTGGCGAGCTCTACGGCCTTCAGCATGGCACCTTCAACGAGCGCTTCGGCAGCGTGGAAATTGGGCGCCCGCACGGCGATGCGCACACGTTCGTCATCGCCGGCGCAGGTACGGGGTCGGCTGTGTTTCGCCAGCTCATCCGGCAGGGCAAGGCGTTCTACACGGGCGTTCTGCACGAAGGGGACATCGACTGCGAGCTCGCGCGCGACCTGGCGGCGGAATGCGTGGCCGAGCGCGCCTTCGAGCCGATCGGGGATAAAACCATAGCCCGCGCCAAAGAGCTCCTCGTCCACTGCGCGCGCCTTATCGTGTGCCCCGCCGCCTTCGGCACCATTAACGCCCGCAACGCAGAGCTCGTCGAGTTCGCACGCTCGCACGGTATCGAGGTCATGCGAGCGTGCGAAGGCGCATCGGAGGATTCCCAATTGGGGTGGAAAGGATAAACTGGACTTTCTTTTAAGGATCCTCAGGCTACAGCTCCTACGCCGGCGAGGTCTACAAGGCGCCGGAGAACCTCGTAAACAGGAATTTCCACGCCGACGAGCCCAACCTGCTGTGGCTCACCGACATCACCGAGTTCAGGCTCCCGGGCGGCGAGAAGGTCTACCTGAGCCCGGTCATCGACTGCTTCGGCGGGATGCTCGTCGCCTGGTCGATCGGGCTGCACCCCGACAAGCGCCTCGCGAACTCGAGCCTGCGCCTAATCCAAGCGAGATTCCAAACTCGAAAGGCCATTGAGAGTCAGGTCGTTGGCGACCTCCGAGACACGCTCGATAGGAACCGAACCGTCAGACAGCGCCCACGTGCGATAGATACCGATAATACCGGACAGCAAAAACGCCAGATAGTAATCGAACATCTCGTCCTTGAGGCCGTGGGGCAGCAAGTCGCGCTCGGCAATCTCATGCTCGAGCGGCACACGAAGACGAGCCATAAAATCATCGAGCGGAATATTCTCGATCAGCTGACGATTGAGCACCAGGTTGTTGCATAGCGCCTCGTTAATGGTTTTAAAGAAGGTCGCCGCCGCGCCCAGGGCGCGCTCGTTGGTGTCGCCGTTCATGGAAGCAAGCGTTTTCTCGACCGAGTCGACAATCATCTCCACCACATCGACGGCAATGGCATCGAGCAGGCCGTCAACCGTACCAAAGTGAACGTAAAAGGTCTTGCGGTCGACATTGGCCTCGCGCGCGATGGCACTCACCGTAATGTCTGCCAGCGGCTTTTCCATGAGCAGGCGCTCGAAAGCGGAAAGGATGGCATTGCGGCTGCGAACGATGCGGCGATCAATACGCGGTTTGCTGGTGGCCATGGGCGCGTCCCTTCGATATGCGGGCATTCATCAACAGATGAGAGATAATCTACGTAAGAGGATTATCCCCCATACAGCACAAATATGCCCCGCATCATGAAGAACGCACGACTGCCCTACTGCGACTTAGGGTGCTTCTTCTTATTGAGTGCCGACGGAGATACGCGAATACCGTCGCCTGTCTGGCGCACATAGGCTTTATGAGCCGGCTTAGCGGTCCCAGAAGCCTTCTGAGCGTGCTTCTTGGGATCAACGGTAACCGCATTCGTGGGGTGCGGCTTAGTGGGCGCAGAGGGCGTCTGAGACGTGCGGCCGAGTTTGCGCATCACGCGATCCCAGCGCGCATGGATGCTCTCGTTGTGGGCGCTCTTAAGTCCCAGCAGGGGCGCAGCCAAAATGGTCGGCGCAATAAACGTAATGAGGCGCCACAGCAGATAGCCGGCGGTCGAAGCCGACCCAAAGAAATGACCCAAGAACAATGCAAAGCCGCCCTCAGCGCCACCAGTTCCACCGGGCAAGGGAACCGCAGAGCTCAGCAGCTGGACAAAGGCACTCGCGGCCATGACCGAGAAAAAGTCGACCTCGTGATGGCCAAAGGCAAGCATCAGGAAATACGGCACCAGATAGAAAAACGCGAGCTGCAGCATGGTGATAAACACGGTGAGCAGCATGGAAGAAAAATGTCCGGCCGAAAGCTTGAACTTCTCGGAGAAGGAGTAGATCTCGCCGTCGACAAACGTGCGCCATCCCTCGATCTTAGTGGCCGAGACACCTATGCGCTCGAGCCAATTGATGATGCAATGGGCGACGCGCGTGACGGTCTTAGGCATGAGCGCGACGGCGAAGATGCCCAGCAAGATGCAGCAGTGCCCACCAAAGCTAAAGACGCACAGCAGCGTCATGTCGCCATAGCGCTCGGCAAAAAACGGCATGCGAGCAAGCAATAGGATAGCGCCCCAGGCAACAAGGCCAAACTGATACACGATAAAACGCGTGAACTGCGTGGCGCCGGCCTCGCCGACATTTTGGCCCGCTTTGGTCAGGCGGTAGATCTGGGCAGGCGTAGAGCCCATCATCATGGGTGTCAGATTACCAAAGAAGATGCCACTCGCCTCGACCGAAATGAGGTCGCGGATACCGACGGGCGAATTGGGATCGAGCCAAACGGCAATCGCGTACGCCACGATACCAAAAAAGAGGTATAGAAACATGCAGAAGCATGCAGCGAGGAGCCAGGGCGCCTGGACGCTCGACATAGCAGCCCAGAACTGCCCCATCTGCCCGGTTACCACCAGATAGACGATATAACCCACCAGCACAACGCCGATAAAGATTGCGCCGCGGCGTGCGCTCTTATTGTCATCGCCGCCCGAGGCCTCAACCTCGACCTGGGGCTTAGACGTATGCTGAGAGGACTCCGTCATGAGACTCCTTCTAACAGTCAAAGTATCTTGGATATTGTACCCGTAAGGGCCATAGGCAGAACGCAAAGCTCTGGTTCAAACGGGAATTGCAGACGGTTGTTTGAAAATAAAAACCCGGGCTTCCATAGGAAGTCCGGGTATCAGATGCGTGGTAGCCCGTACCAGATTCGAACTGGTGATCTCCGCCTTGAGAGGGCGGCGTCCTAAACCGCTAGACGAACGGGCCATAAGCCTCAGCAGAAAAGAAGTGGTAGCCCGTACCAGATTCGAACTGGTGATCTCCGCCTTGAGAGGGCGGCGTCCTAAACCGCTAGACGAACGGGC
>NZ_JADNHZ010000021.1 GCF_015554145.1 Collinsella aerofaciens
CGGATTCGCGCCTCAGGACTCAGCGCAACGCGTTGCGCTGAGTCCTGAGCCTGTTGCAATGAAGATGAGAATCAAGGAATTTGCGTTGACCTGCTGAAGAATTGCGTTTGCCTTACGGCGACGTATGTCTTCGGCGGTAAGATACTTCGGTATCGCAATTTGGTCTGCGGCCGCCGTGCCGCACGCATAGGGCGCATTCTGCGCCTGCGAAAGGATCCTTGAATAACATGAAGGCAATCATCCCCGCCGCCGGTCTTGGCACGCGTTTTCTGCCTGGCACTAAGTGCACGCCCAAAGAGATGTTGCCGGTGCTCGACAAGCCGGTCATTCAGTATGTCGTTGAGGAGGCACTCGACCCCGAGGAGGTCGACGACGCCATCATCGTTACCTCTCCCGGTAAGCCTGAGCTGCTGAGCTACTTCCAGCCCGATCGCTCGCTCGAGAACCTGCTGCGCGAGCGCGGCAAGAACGCCTATGCCGATGCCGTTGCCCACGCTGGCGGTATGCCGGTCGACTTCCGTTATCAGTACGAGCCCAAGGGCCTCGGCCATGCTATCCGCTCTGCTGCCGACGCTGTTGCAGGGGAGAACTTCCTGGTTCTTCTGGGCGACTACGTTGTGCCTAACCGCGACATCTGCGACAAGATGCTCGCCGTTTCCAAGGAGCACGGTGGCGCTTCGGTTATCGCCGTCGCTGCTTGCTCGCCCGAGGAAGTCAGCCGCTACGGCGTTATTGCCGGCGAGCGAGTCGGTTCGCTCGAGGGCGCCGAGGGCGTTGCCGATGCCGAGCCGGGCGCTGTCTGGCGCATCGGCGGTCTGGTCGAGAAGCCTGCTCCCGAGGCGGCTCCGTCCAACCTGTACATCGTCGGTCGCTACCTGCTGAGCCCGCTGGTCATGGACCTGCTGGCCGATCAGCAGGCCGGTAAGGGCGGCGAGATTCAGCTGACCGACGCCATGGCACGTTCGCTCGACCGCGAGGCCATGTACGCTGTCGTCATCGATCCGCTCTCGGGCTACGACACTGGTACCCCGTCTGGCTGGATGGCCACCAACGCCCTCATGGCCGCAAGCGACCCTCGCTTTGCCAGCGCCTTCTGGGACGCCATCGACGAGCGCGGCGGCTTGATGCGCAAGTAAGCCTTCGGTCATCGACATTTACGGGTGCGGACTTCGGTCTGCACCCGTTTTTTCAGTCGATGTGACAAAGGGACAGTCCCTTTGTCACATCCTGCCGCTTCACCTGATTTCCTTCCAAGCAAAAGGGCCGTCCCGTGAGGGGCGGCCCGATTTGGCTGTGGGTTTGCTTGTCAGATGCTATTCGACCGGATGACCGCACTTAGCGCAGAACTTGGCTTCTGGCACGAGCGGGGTGCCGCAGTGGCGGCAGAATTTCGGGGCGGAAACAGGGGCCTGTGGTTGGAGAGTGCTGCCGGCCGATGCAGTGGAAACAATCTCCGGTTGGGCTTTTTTCTTACGCAAGCCGTGTTTTTGCTTCTTGGCCTTGGGGGCCTTGTCGGAAGCGTCACCCTTGACGCCGGAACGCTTCTTGCGACGGCGGGCGCAAACGATCAGCGTGCCGCCGACAACCAGCACAAGTACAATGCCACCACCAATCACAACCGGCAGGTTGTTCTTGGCAAAGAACAGTACATCGTCGATTACGCTATGCGGGATATTCGACTTGTAAATATCGATATGCAGTTTGTCGGAATCATTTTTGTCCTCGTAAGCAGCGAGTATTTTTTGGTCTCCATCTATGAACTGAAGTTCGCTTACATTTTCGGTTTTAATTGGCAGCTTAGTTTTCTGCCCGGTGCTTGTCTCTGCGAGGTATGCAGAAATGGACGTTTTGCTATCCTCGGCATCTGCTTCGGAGTCCGAATTAGATTCTGAATTTGTGGCGACTCTTTTTTCGAGACTGACAAGCGTCATGTCACCATGCTCGGAAAAGTCCCGGAAACCGTAATGAGAGTCGTCTGTATCCTTAAATGCGGGACTGACCGTTCCGATTTCCTCGCCGCGGTCATTCAACATTGCGTATTGAATGGAATCCCAATCTGCCTCATTATTTTTTCGGCTAATCTTGGCGGCAAACAGGAAGTTGTCATAAGGGATCACGAAGTTAAACAACTGGCCATCAGCGAGGAATTCAACATTTCCATCGTAGTCGAATTTCGCCAGAGTATCGCAAAAGCTACCGCCGACATATACAGTGTCTGCCCCTGCTTTTCTTACCATGATTTTGCCGCCCGTAAAGGGAATTGTTTGAGTCTTCCTCGAGCCACTCGACGTATCTATGGTCATTAGCTTGGACGATCCGTTATCGCCTAAAGAGGTTACATAAAGCCGCTTCCCGTCGTTCGACAACAGGTAACGCTCGTCGTTTTTGTCGCATTTATATGATTCGATCATCTTGTTGGTTTCAAGATCGTAAACGTCAATCCGCTTTAAATCAGAATCCTTATTTTCGTATGCAATGGCGGCAACTTTGCCGTTCGTTGAAAGATCAACATTTGTTTCTGCATATTTTTTACGTTCGATGGGGTGGGTGCTTGTCTTCTGGTCATCAACCGAATAGATGGCAAGGTTGTTACCGTCAAGCCAAGTGACACATCCCGCTTGCGTATGTACGGATTCAAGACTGGCTTTCGGTATCTTGATGTCCTTGGTCGATCCATTCGAGAGATCGAGAACGGAATAGCCGACGGTGGAATAGCCATCATCCTCATCGTCGGCGCGCTGGTAGGTACTTATGATCGCATAGTCCTCGTCGTCCGTAAGACCCTTGATGGTCGTGTTCTTAAAGGTGTACGACTTTTCCAGCTCCGGTGTCGGTAGGCCGTCAGCTAATGCTGCGGGGGGGGGCGGCCAGCGGGGTCAGCGCCGCTACGATGCCGATTGCAACCGCCGCGATCCTCCCGCCTTTTTGGATGCTCTTAAACATGGCAATCCTTTCTTTAGGCTATAACTAACTATCCAGTATCTTCATGCCGGATTCGAAGAATCTGTTGCGCAACATTGCCAAACGGGTGCAACAAGGCGGCCGTCCCTTTGCTATAACCTGCCGGAAATCGCATCCCACAATTTGGCCGAATTCTGGGACGCGCTTTCCGGTTAGGGCCCCTAGCGGAAAGTGCGACCCGGAATTTCGGCTCAGAACGGGATATGCTTTCCCAAACAGGGCACAACCGGAAACTGCGTCCCAGTTTGAGGCCTCAAAACGGGACGCAGCTTCCGCCTGATCAATCCTCGCCGCCATTCCGTCGTCGGCAGCCCGCATCAGCAGAACTGTTCACAGAAAATATATGAACAGATGTTCGGTACATACCTATCTACCTGCGTGTTTTCTGTCGAAAAACTTTGCTACTCCAAAAACTCAATCGCGTCAAGGCTTTTCTTGCCCAACGGTCGGTACCTGATAAACTATTAGGTTGCGATAACTGGCGAAGCTATGCCTCGCCAACCCACCGAGCATTTCCGTGAAGGAGGAAAAACCTGGTGACCTACGCATACACTGCCACTGAGCGCAAGCGCGTCAGCTTCGGGAAAATCCCGGAGGCCATGGAGCTCCCCAACCTTATCTCTGTTCAAAGGGAATCCTTTGAGCGTTTTAAGGACGAGGGCCTTCGTGAGGCGTTCAAGGAATCCAGCCCCGTCCAGAGCCAGAACCATGTTCTCGAGGTTACCTTCGGCGAGCATCAGTTCGGCGACCCCGCGCACACCGTCGAGGAGTGCCGCGAGAAGGATATGACCTATCAGGCTCCGCTTTTGACCGACGTCCGTCTCACCAACAAGGAGACCGGCGAGATCAAGGAGCAGCTCGTCTTTATGGGCGACTTCCCCATGATGACCGATCAGGGCACCTTCATCATCAACGGTACCGAGCGTATCGTCGTCTCGCAGCTCGTCCGCTCCCCGGGCGTGTACTACAGCTCCGAGATGGATTCGGGCAAGCAAATCTACAAGGCCCAGATCATCCCGTCCCGCGGTGCCTGGCTTGAGTTTGAGGTCGACAAGCGCGACCAGCTCATGGTCTCCATCGACCGTAAGCGCAAGCAGAGCGCCACGATGTTCCTGCGCGCCCTTGGCATCGCCGTCACCAACGACGACATCATCGAGCTGCTCGGCAACTCCGATGTGATCAAGCGTACCCTGGAGCGCGACACCGCTCTCACTCGCGAGGACGCCCTCATCGAGATCTACCGTCGCCTGCGCCCGGGCGAGCCTCCCACCGTGGACGCTTCCCGCAGCCTGCTCGAGGGTCTGCTCTTTAACCCGCAGCGCTACGATCTGGCCCGCGTCGGTCGTTACAAGGTCAACAAGAAGCTCAACCTCACCACCGAGGAAGAGGTCACGGTGCTCACCGACGAGGATATCGTCGCGACGCTGCGCTACCTGCTGTCCCTCGCTGCCGGCGAGCAGGGCTTCAAGGTCGACGACATCGACCACTTTGGCAACCGCCGTATCCGCACCGTTGGCGAGCTCGTCGCCAACCAGTTCCGTATCGGCATGAGCCGTATGGAGCGCGTCGTCCGTGAGCGCATGAGCTCCCAGGACATCGACGAGATCACCCCGCAGTCGCTCATCAACATCCGCCCGATCGTGGCCTCCATCAAGGAGTTCTTCGGTTCCTCGCAGCTCTCGCAGTTCATGGACCAGGCGAACCCCCTGACCGGTCTGACCCACAAGCGCCGTCTGTCCGCACTCGGCCCTGGTGGTCTTGCCGGCCACAAGTCCGGCTCCAGCCGCCGCACCAACGTGCCGACGGCCGTCCGCGACGTTCACAACTCGCACTACAGCCGCATGTGCCCGATCGAGACCCCCGAAGGCCCCAACATCGGCCTGATCGGCTCGCTCGCCCTCTACGCCCGCGTCAACGAGTATGGCTTCATCGAGGCCCCGTTCCGTCGCGTCGAGAACGGCGTTGCCACCGACCAGATCGACTGGATGACCGCTGACGAGGAAGAGAAGCACGTCATCGCGCCGGCCAACACGCCGCTCGATCCCAAGACCAACGAGTTCATCACGACCGATGCCGAGGGCAAGCTTGTCCGTCCGCACACCGTGATCGCCCGTACCCGCGACTTCGACGGCTCCTTCGGCGCTCCCGCCGACGTGCCCGTCGAGGACGTCGACTACATGGACGTCTCGCCGCGTCAGATGCTCTCCGTCGCAGCCACGCTGATCCCGTTCCTTGAGCACGACGACGCCAAGCGTACGCTGATGGGCGCTAACATGCAGCGTCAGGCCGTGCCGCTGGTTCATCCCGCCGCTCCCTATGTCGGTACCGGCATGGAGCGTCGTGCTGCTCTGGACTCTGGCGAGGTCACCCTGGCCAAGAACGCCGGCGAGGTCATCTTTGCCGACGCTTCCAAGATTATCGTCAAGCATGCCGGCGGCATGGACGAGTATCACCTGGCCAAGTACCAGCGCTCCAACCAGTCCACCTGCATCAACCACCGTCCGCTCGTGCGCGTCGGTGACACCGTTGAGCAGGGCGAGCCTCTGGCCGACGGTCCTTCGACCGATCACGGCGAGCTCGCACTGGGCCAGAACCTCACCGTGGCATATATGCCGTGGGAAGGCTTCAACTACGAGGACGGTATCGTCGTGTCCGAGCGCCTGGTGGCCGAGGACCTGCTGACGACCATCAATATCACCCGTCACGAGATCGACGCTCGCGACACCAAGCTCGGCCCCGAGGAGATCACTCGCGAGATCCCGAACCTCTCCGAGGACATGCTTGCCAACCTCGACGAGGACGGCATCATCCGCATCGGCGCCGAGGTCGGCCCTGGCGACATCCTGGTCGGCAAGGTTACCCCCAAGGGCGAGAGCGCTCTGACCGCCGAGGAGCGCCTGCTGCGCGCCATCTTCGGTGCCAAGGCCCATGACGTTCGCGACACCTCCCTTAAGATGCCTCACGGCGCTTACGGCCGCGTCATCGACGTCGTCCGCTTTAGCCGCGAGAACGGCGACGACCTGGCCCCCGGCGTCAACGAGCAGGTGCGCGTCTACGTTGCCCAGCGTCGTAAGATCCAGCAGGGCGATAAGATCGCCGGTCGCCACGGCAACAAGGGCGTTATCTGTAACGTTCTGCCGGTCGAGGACATGCCCTACATGGCTGACGGTACCCCGATCGACGTTATCCTCAACCCGCTGGGCGTTCCTTCGCGTATGAACGTCGGCCAGCTGCTCGAGTGCCACCTTGGCTGGGCCGCCGCCTGCGGTTGGGATACCGAGGATGCCGACTCCGACAAGTATGTCCCCGGTCCGTTCTTCACCGCGACGCCCGTCTTCGACGGCGCCAAGGAGGACGAGATCGCCGAGGTCATCCGTCGCGCCAACAAGAACATGCTCAACAAGGCCACCGCTGCCTTTGGCGATCACATGCGCCCCGAGTTTGTCACCCAGCTTGACGAGCGCGGCAAGACCCGCCTGTTCGATGGCCGCACCGGTGAGGAGTTCCGCGAGCCCATTACCGTGGGTACGTCTTACATCCTCAAGCTCGGCCACATGGTCGACGACAAGATCCACGCCCGTTCGACCGGCCCTTACAGCCTGGTTACCCAGCAGCCGCTGGGCGGCAAGGCTCAGTTCGGCGGCCAGCGCTTCGGTGAGATGGAAGTTTGGGCACTGTACGCATACGGTGCTTCCAACGTCCTGCAGGAGATTCTGACCGTCAAGTCCGACGATACCGTGGGCCGCGTCAAGACCTATGAGTCCATCGTCAAGGGCGAGAACGTTCCTGTCCCGGGTATCCCCGAGTCCTTCAAGGTTCTCGTCAAGGAGATCCGTTCCCTCGCACTGGACATCGAGCCCATGCACGATGCCGACGAGGACGCCTCCGCCCCTGTGACCGCCGAGGAGACCTCTGCCCTCGACGACCTGGCTGCGCTCGCCGGCGTTGACGCCGACGTCGAGGCCGAGGATGCCGAGACCGCCGAGGCACCCGAGGCTGTCGCCGCCACGACCACTGATAAGGAGTAGTTGACTGTGGCAGATTTCGAAGCTACTGATTTTGACTCGGTAAAGATCTCCCTTGCCTCCGCCGACCAGATCCGTTCCTGGTCGCACGGTGAGGTCAAGAAGCCGGAGACCATCAATTACCGTACCCTCAAGCCCGAGAAGGACGGCCTGTTCTGCGAGAAGATCTTCGGTCCCGCCAAGGACTGGGAGTGCTCCTGCGGTAAGTACAAGGGCATCCGCTTTAAGGGCATCGTCTGCGAGCGCTGCGGCGTCGAGGTCACCTCGGCCAAGGTGCGTCGCGACCGCATGGGCCACATCGAGCTCGCCGCTCCCGTGTCCCACATCTGGTACTTCAAGAGCCCCACGAGCTTCCCGATGAGCCGTATGCTCGACATCAAGTCCAAGGACCTCGAGAAGGTTCTGTACTTTGCCAGCTACATCATCACCGAGGTCGACTACGAGGCTCGCGAGGCCGACGCTGACGACCTGCGCGAGGAGCTCGCCGCCGATCTGGAAGAGATCGATGCCGAGTGCGCCCGCCAGATCGAGTCCCTCAAGGAGCAGGGCAACCCCGAGAACTTTGACGAGTTCTCCGACGAGGAGCCGCTGACCCCCGAGGAGATCGCCTCTGGCATCGTCGACATCGAGGAAGAGTGCAAGGACGAGAAGCAGCTCCGCACGGACGCCTTCAACGCCTTCATGAAGCTCACCGAGCGCGACCTCATCTCCGATGAGCCGCTGTTCCGCGAGATGACCCGTTACTACTCCATGTACTTCAAGGGTGGTATGGGTGCCGAGGCCGTCCGCGACCTGCTCGCTGCCATCGATCTCCCCTCCGAGGCCGAGAAGCTCAAGGCCATCATCGCCGACGAGGACTCCCAGAAGCAGAAGCGCGAGAAAGCCGTCAAGCGCCTCGAGGTCGTTGACGCCTTCCTGAAGGGCGGCAACAGCCCCGCGAACATGATTCTGGACGTCATCCCGGTCATTCCGCCCGATCTGCGCCCGATGGTCCAGCTCGACGGCGGCCGCTTCGCCGCGTCCGACCTCAACGACCTGTATCGTCGCGTGATCAACCGTAACAACCGACTCAAGCGCCTGCTCGACCTGGACGCCCCTGCGATCATCGTGAACAACGAGAAGCGCATGCTCCAGGAGTCCGTGGACGCCCTGTTCGACAACGGCCGTCGTGGTCGCCCGGTCTCTGGCCGTGGCGGTCGCCCGCTCAAGTCGCTCGCCGAGGCCCTCAAGGGCAAGCAGGGTCGTTTCCGTCAGAACCTGCTGGGCAAGCGTGTCGACTACTCCGGTCGTTCGGTAATCGTTACCGACCCCAAGCTGCTGCTGCACCAGTGCGGTCTGCCCAAGACCATGGCGCTGGAGCTCTTCAAGCCCTTCGTCATGAAGCGCCTGGTCGAGCTTGGCAAGGTCGAGAACATCAAGGGCGCCAAGCGCGCTATCGACCGTGGTGCCACCTTTGTGTGGGACATCCTCGAAGAGGTCATCGACGGTCGCGTCGTGCTGCTCAACCGTGCACCGACCCTGCACCGTCTGTCCATCCAGGCCTTTGAGCCGGTGCTGGTCGAGGGCAAGGCTATCCACCTGCACCCGCTGGTCTGCTCGCCCTTCAACGCCGACTTCGACGGCGACCAGATGTCTGTCCACGTGCCGCTGTCCAGCCAGGCTCAGGCCGAGGCTCGCGTGCTCATGCTCTCTGCGAACAACCTGCGCTCGCCGGCATCCGGCAAGCCGGTTAACATCCCTTCGCAGGACATGATCATCGGTGTGTACTACCTCACTCAGGTCCGCGAGGGTCTGCCGGGCGAGAACCACGTGTTCTCGAGCTTCGACGACGCGCTGCACGCCTATGACTGCCGTTCCGAGGTCGACATGCAGGCCAAGATCCAGGTCCGCGTGTCCGCTGCCGATGCCAACGTCATCAACGAGGACGGCACCCGTATCTTCCGTGTCAAGAACGGCAAGAACGAGTTCGCCGACTACGACGTCACCGGCAACAAGACCGCTCGCTTCGAGACCTCTATCGGCCGCATCATCTTCAACCGCCAGTGCCTGCCCGAAGACTACGAGTTCATGAACTACAAGATGGTCAAGGGCGACGTGGCCAAGCTGGTTGCGGACTGCTGCGATCGTTACCCCGAGGCTAAGGTCGGCCCGATCCTCGACGCCATCAAGTACTCCGGCTTCCACTACGCTACCCGCGCCGGCCTCACCATCTCGGTGTGGGACGCTCTCATCCCTGCCGAGAAGCAGGAGCTGCTCGACCGCGCCCAGGCCAACGTCGATCAGATTAACGAGTACTTCGAGGAGGGCTTCATCAACGAGACGGAGCGCCACATCGAAGTCGTTAACGAGTGGACCGCTTGTACCGACAAGGTCGCAGCGCTCATGCTCGACTTGTTCGACGAGGAGAACCCGCTCTACATGATGGCCGACTCCGGCGCCCGTGGTTCTAAGACCCAGCTGCGTCAGCTCGGCGGCATGCGTGGCCTGATGGCAGACATGTCCGGCGAGACGATCGACCTTCCCATTAAGGCGAACTTCCGCGAGGGCCTGCTGCCGCTCGAGTACTTCATTTCGACCTACGGCGCCCGTAAGGGCCTGGTCGATACCGCATCCCACACCTCGGACTCTGGTTACCTGACCCGTCGTCTGGTCGACGTGGCTCAGGACGTCATCGTCCGCGAGGAGGACTGCGGTACGCACGAGGGCGTTACCTACAACCTCATCATCCCCGGCACCACCGACCTCAACACCGACCTCGTCGGCCGTTGCTTCATTGAGGACGTCGTGGCCCCCGATGGCACCGTGCTCTTTGAGCAGGATGGCTACATCGAGAAGGTCGCCGACATCCAGAAGATGGTCGATGCGGGCCTCAAGAAGGTCAAGCTCCGCGCGCTGCTCACCTGCCGCTCCAAGTACGGCGTGTGCCAGAAGTGCTACGGCTGGGATCTTTCCACCCGTCGTCCGGTCGCCATCGGTACTGCCGTCGGCATTATTGCCGCCCAGTCCATCGGCGAGCCCGGTACGCAGCTTACGATGCGTACCATTCACTCCGGCGGCGTCGCTGGCGTCGACGATATTACGCAGGGTCTGCCTACGGTCAGCCGTATGTTCGACATCGTCGGCAACGTCAACGAGAAGATCCTGGGCCGCGAGGCCGAGCTGGCTCCGTACTCCGGTCACCTCTCGATTAAGCCCGAGAAGTCCGAGTACGTGCTGACGCTCACCGACTCCGAGGATCACACCCGTGTCCTCGACGAGCGTCGCGTCCCCGCTTCGGTGCGCTTTATGCCCGAGATCGAGGACGGCTGCGAGGTTCGCGCCGGCGACCAGATCACCAAGGGCTTCGTCAACTTCCGCAACCTGCGCAAGCTGACCGACATCGAGTCGACGATGCACACCTTCGTCGAGAGCGTCAAGGACGTCTACACCAGCCAGGGCGTCGACCTGAACGACAAGCACATCGAGGTGCTCGCACGTCAGATGCTGCGTCGCGTTCAGATCACCAACCCCGGCGACTCCAAGTACCTGCTTGGTCAGTACGTCGACCGCTACGAGTTCGCCGACGAGGTCGAGCGCGTTGCCCGTCTGGGCGGTCAGGCTCCCGTGGCCGAGCCCGTCATCCTGGGTACGCTCAAGGTCGCGTCCAACATCGACTCCTGGCTGTCGAGCGCTTCGTTCATCCGCACCGCCGGCGTCCTTACCGAGGCTGCCATCGAGGGCAAGGTCGACCACCTGCTCGACCTTAAGTCCAATGTCATCGTCGGTAAGAAGATCCCGGCTGGTACTGGCCTCAAGCCGTACGCCAACGCCAAGCTGACGTATCGCACGGCCGACGGCTATGTCGACATCGACGGCCCGGCTTCGCCCAACGCCAAGTCGCTGCCCGAGTGGGCTCCTGTGGAGCTCAAGGATCTGGACGAGCAGCTCCCGCAGCAGCTCGACTGGGCCGGCTACGACGAGTTCGGTGGTGCTGACGGTTCGTTCACCCGCAACGGCCACACCATCTCCGCCGAGAAGGCTCGCCTGTACCTGTTCGACGACCTGGGCGTGTCGCAGCGCTGGACCAACAAGTTCAGCGAGGTCGGCATCGAGACGGTCGGCGACCTGGTCGGCAAGTCCGAGGAGGATCTGCTGCGCATCGATGGCATCGGTGCCAAGGCGATCGAGGAGCTCCGTGACGGCCTTGAGGCCCACGACCTGCTCTACATCCTCGAGAACAACGACGACGTTGCCGACGAGGAAGACCTCTCGCAGCTGCTGCAGATGGTCTTTAGCCCCGACGGTCCGGACGATATCCTGCTGGGTACCTCCGCTCCGACGCATCACGCCGACGCCGACGAGGAGCTCCTGGGCGCCCCGATCGACGACAAGAAGGCTCCCGCCAACGGCGCGATCAACGAGGACATGGCTTCCCTCGACGAGCTGCTCAACCAGCTCGTGGACACCGACGACGCCGAAGAGGCCAAGGACAACGACGAGGAGTAACTAGTTCCGCCGTTCTAACGAACGGCGGCGACCTCCGTCGCTGCGCGGCCCCCAGAGCTACAATCTGTCATTCAAAAGGCAGGGCATGACCAAAAGGTCAATGCCCTGCCTTTTTCATGCCACCTTGTACGCTCTGGGGACCGCTCACTTGCGTATGCTCAACCTGTTGCGTTTCGTTGGTCCCTTGCCAATAAGGGACAGGTTTATTTTGGTAGGTTTTTCCTGCTTGAATTTGAAACATTCCGTTTAGTCAAAGCGTATCTATGGTGAGGGCCTCATCGAGAACCATTAACGTCACCGGGAGGTGATTATGGAAGAACAAGCATTTAGACAGGCGGTCGAAGACCACCGGGATGTCGTGTTTCGGATCGCGTTGACGTACCTGCGTGATCGCGCCGACGCCGACGATGTCGCTCAAGACGTCTTTCTGAAGTTACTCAAAAGCGATGTGCAATTTGAAAGCTGGGAACATCTTCGCCGATGGCTTATCCGGGTCACGATCAATGAATGCAAATCGCTCTTTCGAAAGCCATGGAGACGCGTGGAGGATATTGAGAACCTGGCCGATTCGCTTTCGATGGCGCAGGAAGAGACCAAGGCCGTCCTGTCGGACGTCATGCGGCTTCCGGAACGATTCCGTATCCCCATCGTGCTCTATTACTATCTGGGCTTCTCGACTTCAGAGATTGCCGAGTTGCTGCACGTACCAGCCGCGACAGTTCGAACGCGTTTAGCTCGCGGCAGATCGAAACTTAAGTTCATCCTAGAGGAGGGCGACCGTGAAATCCAACCAAATCAAGCAGGCCTTCGAGTCCGTCCAAGCCGATAGCGATCTTGCTGACCGTGTTCTTTATGCCGCTGCTGGTGAGCCGCTTCGCCGAAAGGGTCACGCGAAGCCTCTGTATGTTGCCGTGATCGGATGCCTTGCCGGAGTGCTGGCGACCGGAGGGGTCGCCTACGCCGTCGTCAATTCCAGTTATTTTGCCTCTGCCTGGGGAAACCATGGCAACGGAGAGTCCATTACCTGGACTCAAGGTGGCTCGTCGGGGACTAAATATACCTACACCAGAGAGTTTGGTGATGGCATCGCGCCCCAAAGCTTGGAGGGTTCAGTACAGAAGGTCAATCTGTCCGTCGAGGGCAACGGCTATACACTCGACATTCATGATATGGCTATCGATAAAAACGGTTGCGGTGCCGTGACGTTTACGTTGTCCAATCCAAATGGTGTTAACTACTACAAGCCGGCAGCAGAGACTGGCGAACTTGTTCTCTATGGTGAAGAAGAACAAGGCATCGGCACGCCCGACATGAAGTTCGGCGAGGAATGGGCTGACACACGCAGCACAATTGATAAGGACACATCAAGTGACACGGTCATTAATGGCACGATGTACTTTGCCTCGTGGGATCGCAAGCGAGATTTTGGAAATGCGGTCACCTGGAATATCAGCTGGAGGGAGGGCGAAGGTGAGGATGCGAAGGTGATCGAGGTATCGACGCCAGAGTTTAACGTCGGAGCGCACGTCGATACAAAAGAACTCCGCTCCGATGACTCGCCTCTCGAGATCAGTCCGTTTTCCATCCAGACGCACATCGATGATCTGGGCTATGAAGCAGTTGATCATAAACTGACCGTCACCTACAAGGATGGGTCAGAGCAGATTATCGAAGATGACGACGCAGGGGCGTACAACTTCTATGTTTCGATGGCACGCAATAGCGGAGAGAACATCTGGGTTCCGACAAGGCTCATCAATGTCGATCAGGTTGTATCGGTAACCCTTGAGGGAACGAGGTGCACATCAACAGGGGAGACTCAAACGGAAGAACCCTTTACCATCGTCTACTCGTAAGGCTTGAGGCCGCTTCCCACTAGGGGAAGCGGCCTTTTCCCAGATAAAACCTGCCAAAACAAACCTGTCCCTTTTTGGCAGGTAACGTTGCCCCGACGAGCGCGTCGGATTCCCGGCCCGGGCGGCGCGGGGGTTAAGTTTGTCGCGAGTTCCGCACGAGCCGGAGGCCACTTAATGTGGCCTCCGTGCGAGCCAGGACTGTAGAGCAGCAAACTTAACCCCCGCGCCGCCCGGTCCGGGAATCCGCCCCCGCGCACAGGAGGGGATTCCTTTTGTGTAGGCTTTGCGGAAATGTGCCGATTTTGGGATACGCCCGGCGGCGTGGTCTGTTGACGGCACAGCTAACGCCACGTATCCTATCGAACTGCGTGTTTCGTAGGGGGATGCTGACCCCTCGATTCAAGCCGTTGCACTTTACAGAAAGCTGGAATCATTCGAGAAGGAGTACGCTTTGCCTACTATTAACCAGCTGGTTCGCCAGGGCCGTCGTTCCGTGCCCAAGAAGTCCAAGAACGCTGCTCTGCAGCACAACTCCCAGAAGCGCGGCGTGTGCACCCGCGTCTTCACCACGAGCCCCAAGAAGCCGAACTCGGCTCTTCGTAAGGTTGCCCGTGTTCGCCTCGTCAACGGCATCGAAGTTACTGCTTACATCCCGGGTGAGGGCCACAACCTGCAGGAGCACTCCATCGTGCTCGTCCGCGGCGGTCGTGTCCGTGACCTCCCTGGTGTCCGTTATCACGTCATCCGTGGCGCCTACGACGCTGCTCCGGTCCAGAACCGTATGCAGGCCCGTTCCAAGTACGGTGCTAAGCGCCCCAAGGCCAAATAAGCCAGATAACGTTTTGATACTTTCGCCGTGTGCCGCCTAAGCGCCGCACGGTAGACACTTAAGGAGATTTCACATGCCGCGTCGTGCAGCAGCTAATCGTCGTGAGGTTCAGCCTGACGCCGTTTACAACAACCGCCTGGTGACTCAGCTCATCAACAAGGTCCTTCTTGACGGCAAGAAGGCCACCGCTGAGCGCATCGTTTACACCGCTTTCGAGATTGTTGCCGAGAAGTCCGAGGGTGGCGACGCTCTCGCTACCTTCAAGAAGGCTATGGACAACGTCAAGCCCACGCTCGAGGTTAAGCCCAAGCGTGTCGGTGGCGCTACCTATCAGGTCCCGATGGAGGTCAACTCCCGTCGTTCCACCGCTCTGGGTATCCGCTGGATCGTCAACTTCTCCCGCGCTCGCAAGGAGAAGACCATGGCCGAGCGTCTCGCCAACGAGATCCTCGACGCCTCCAACGGTCTTGGCGCTTCCGTCAAGAAGCGTGAGGACGTCTTCAAGATGGCCGAGGCCAACCGCGCGTTCTCTCACTATCGTTGGTAAGTTAAGGTAAGGAACTAACATGGCTAAGCCTAAGTACAAGCTTTCCGATACCCGTAACATCGGCATCATGGCTCACATCGATGCCGGTAAGACCACCACGACCGAGCGTATTCTTTACTACACCGGTAAGACCCACAAGATCGGTGAGGTCCATGAGGGCGCTGCCACCATGGACTGGATGGTTCAGGAGCAGGAGCGCGGCGTAACCATTACCTCCGCTGCTACCACGTGCTTCTGGAACAAGGACGGTAAGGACTACCGCATCCAGATCATCGACACCCCGGGCCACGTTGACTTCACCGCCGAGGTCGAGCGCTGCCTGCGCGTCCTCGATGGCGCTGTCGCCGTCTTCGACGCCGTTGCCGGCGTTCAGCCCCAGTCTGAGACCGTTTGGCGTCAGGCTTCTACCTTCAACGTCCCCCGCATCGCCTTCATCAACAAGTATGACCGCGTGGGCGCTGACTTCTTCAATGCTATCGAGACCATGAAGGATCGTCTCGACGCTAACGCCGTGGCCGCTCAGGTCCCGATGGGCGCCGAGGACAACTTCTGGGGCGTCATCGACCTGGTCACCATGACTGCATGGGACTTCAAGGCCGACGAGAAGGGTATGACCTACCCCGAGCCGATGGACGAGATCCCGGCTGAGTTTGCCGACATCGCTGCCACCAAGCGCGAGGAGCTCCTCGACGCTGCTGCCAGCTTTGATGACGAACTCATGGAGAAGATCCTCATGGAGGAGGACTTCACCGTCGAGGAGCTCAAGGCCGCTCTGCGCAAGGGCGTTCTGGCCAACGAGCTCAACCTCGTCTTCGTGGGCTCCGCCTACAAGAACAAGGGCGTTCAGGAGCTGCTCGACGCTGTCGTCGACTACCTGCCCAGCCCGCTCGACGTCAAGGCCGTCACCGGTACCGATCCGGACACCGGTGAGGAGATCGAGCGTCATCCTGACTTCGACGAGCCCTTCTCCGGCCTGGTCTTCAAGATCATGACCGACCCGTTCGTCGGTAAGCTTACTTACGTCCGCGTTTACTCCGGTCGTGCCGAGTCCGGCTCCTACGTCATCAACGCTTCCAACGGTCAGCGCGAGCGCCTCGGCCGCATCCTCGAGATGAACGCCGCCGAGCGTATCGACCGTGACGACGCTGCTGCCGGCGACATCGTCGCTTGCGTCGGCTTCAAGAACTCCACCACCGGTGACACCCTGTGCACCGAGGGCAAGGAGATCGTCCTCGAGAAGATCGAGTTCGCTAAGCCCGTTATCGACGTTGCCATTGAGCCCAAGACCAAGGCCGAGCAGGACAAGATGTCCCTGGCTCTGACCAAGCTCGCCGAGGAGGACCCGACCTTTACGGTGTCCACCAACCACGAGACCGGCCAGACCATCATCGCCGGCATGGGCGAGCTGCACCTCGAGATCATCGTCGACCGTCTGCTCCGCGAGTTCAAGGTTGACGCTAACGTCGGTAAGCCCCAGGTTGCCTACCGCGAGACCGCTGGTCACGACGTCGAGAAGGCTGAGGGCAAGTTCGTCCGTCAGTCCGGCGGCCGCGGTCAGTACGGCCACGCCGTCATCAAGCTCGAGAAGATGGAGGAGGGCTTCGGCTACGAGTTCGTCAACGCTATCGTCGGCGGCGTCGTGCCCAAGGAGTACATCCCGTCCATCGACAAGGGCATCCAGGAGGCCCTGAACACCGGTGTTATCGCCGGCTTCCCGGTCCTCGACGTTAAGGTCACCCTGTTCGACGGTTCTTACCACGAGGTCGACTCCTCCGAGGCCGCCTTCAAGATCGCCGGTTCCATGGCTATCAAGGACGCCCTCAAGAAGTCCGATCCGCAGCTGCTCGAGCCGATCATGGCTGTCGAGGTCGAGACCCCCGAGCAGTACATGGGCGACGTTATGGGCAACCTCTCCGGTCGCCGCGGCAAGATCGAGGGCATGGAGGATCGCAAGAACACCAAGCTCATCCGTGCCAAGGTGCCGCTGGGCGAGATGTTCGGTTACGCTACCGACCTTCGCTCCCAGACCCAGGGCCGTGCATCCTACACGATGCAGTTCGACTCTTATGAGCCCGCGCCCAAGTCCATCGTGGACGAGGTCATGAGCAAGAACGCCTAAGTTCGAGCTCCCTGTTACGTAATCCGCGAGAACATCTCTCGCACTCTTTGGAGGTTTAAGTTGGCTACCCAGAAGATCCGCATTCGCCTCAAGGGCTATGATCACGAGGTCGTCGATCAGTCCGCGAAGCTCATCGTCGAGACCGCTCAGAAGACCGGCGCTCGCGTTTCCGGTCCTGTCCCCCTGCCCACCGAGCGCAACCTGTACACGGTTATCCGCTCGCCGCACGTGAACAAGGACTCCCGTGAGCAGTTCGAGATGCGCACCCACAAGCGCCTCATCGACATCCTCGACCCCACCTCGGGCACCGTTGATTCGCTCATGCGTCTCGACCTCCCCGCTGGCGTCGACATCGACATCAAGCTCTAAGCGATATCGCTCATAGCTTACAGAGCCCCGCTGCCATTACGGTAGCGGGGCTCTTTTGTTTTGCATGATGGGTTTTGACTGCCTGGTAATGCTGCTGAGTAGGTGGCTGCGGCGCCCTATTCGCCCAAGGGGCGCAGCGACGCCTCCTCAAAATGGAAGGATCGCAAGCCGTATTCCGTTTCGATACACGTGCGTCCAAAGGTATCGACGGTTTTAAAGATGCCTCGCGCCAGTTCGTCTCCTGCGGGGGAGCGGGCGATAACGTGCTCCCCAATCCAATTGAGGTGAGTGATATATTCGCCGTGGATGGGCGCGAGCGGTCCGGCGTTTTCTTCCATGGCGTTGAGCAGATCTGCCCACGCGTCCACAGCGTTTACGACGGTGTGATAGACCTCCTTGAGCAGCACATCGACGGCGGGAACGTTCTCGTTGAGGTTAGACAGGCCGATTGCCGGTAGGCCGCCATCGGGAACCTCTGAGGGCACATAGTTCACATTGACGCCAATGCCGCAGACGGCGAAAGTTTTGCCTTCGTTATCGCGTGCGGCCTCGACCAGAATGCCGCCGAGTTTGCGCCCTCGAGCGACCAAGTCGTTGGGCCATTTGAGGCGAATCTCGTTTGCAAGACCCTGCTTTTCGAGCGCCTCGAGTACCGCTAGGCCGCTGACGGCGGCAAGACCAGAGTACTTTGCAGGATTAACGCATGGACGCAGGACAATCGAAAGCAATAAGTTGCCGGCGGTTGAATCCCACTTGTGGCCGCGCCGGCCGCGTCCTGCTGTCTGAGCCAGGGCGGCAAGTCCTGTGCCATGCGGCGCTCCCTGTTTACCTGCTTCGAGCAGGTCATCGTTGGTCGATCCGGTTATGTCGACTATCGTTAATTTGGCATCCATAACGGCTGCTACCTCCTTAATGAATAAGTGAATAACGCAATGGTGTCGAGAGACAGACACAATGTGAAGCCTTTGTCGCATTTGGACAATTTAATGTTAACACGTCAACAATGACTGAAATGCGCTATCCTCTCTTGGTCGATGTAAACACGTCAACAACTCAAAGGAGGTTAGTGATGGGTTTCACGATTCTTGGAACAGGCTCGGCGCTTCCTAAGTGCAGTGTTTCCAATGACGAGCTGTCCGAGTTCCTCGATACCTCGGATGAGTGGATTTTTACCCGCACAGGTATTAAGTGTCGCCACGTCTGCACCACCGAGTCGCTTGACGATCTTGCCGTAGCGGCGAGCGAGCGGGCACTCCAGGTGTCCGGAATCGACGCGAGCCAGCTGGATCTGATCGTCTGCTCGACGACGACGGGTGACCACCTTGTTCCCGCCGAAGCGTGCGCCGTTGCTGAGCGACTGGGCGCGACGTGCCCTGCTTTCGATGTCTCGGCTGCCTGCGCCGGCTTCGTATTTGCGCTCGATGTCGCCGAGGGCTATATCGCCCGAGGACGAGCCAAGCATGTGCTTGTCGTTGCTGCCGAGCAGATGACGCGCGCGCTCGACTGGACCGACCGCGCCACTTGCGTGCTCTTTGGCGATGGGGCTGGTGCCGCGGTGATTGAGGCCGGGGGAGACAGCCCCCTTGCCGTTGAGCTTTCGACGGCGCCCGACGTCGAGACGTTGTGCGTTCCCGGTCTGGTCGGCACCTCGCCGTTTAAGGCCTCCGCAGATAGTGAGAGCGTGCTGTCCATGAATGGTCGCCGCGTGTTCAAGTTCGGCGTCAACGCGATCTGCGACACGGTCCATAAGCTTGCGAGCGATGCGGGCATTTCGGTCGAGGACATCGACCATTTTGTATTCCATCAGGCTAACGAACGAATCCTGAGCCAGGCGGTCAAGCGCCTCGGTGTGCCAGACAAGCGCGTGGTTCGAACGCTGCGCGAGACCGGCAACATTTCGAGCGCCTGCATTCCCTTTGCGCTTGATCGGCTGGCGCGCACCAACGCACTGAATGCGGGCGACACCATCGCCCTCGTTGGATTTGGCGCCGGCCTGGATATAGGTGGCTATCTACTTCGTTGGAAGTAGGCGCACATAGGAAATGAAACCGCCCCTAGGGCACAAACAAAGGAGAACTACCATGGCAGATCAGAAGACCTTCGAGCGCGTTTGCGACGTGATCCGCGAGACCGCTGGCCTTGACGACGTCGAGATGAAGCCCGAGTCCACGCTCGAGGAGATTGGTCTCGACAGCCTGGGCACCGTCGAGATCCTCGTAGCCGTCGAGGATGAGTTTGGCATCCAGCTCGATACCGAGGAGAACCCCAAGACGGTCGGCGAGTTCGCCGATACGGTCGAGGCGGCATTGGAGAAGTAGTGATGCTCAAGTCTCCTCTCTGCGATCTGCTCGGCATCGAAAAGCCCGTGTTCCAGGGCGGTATGGCCTGGATTGCCGACGCCTCGCTGGCGTCCGCTGTGTCCGAGGCGGGCGGCTTAGGGATCATCGCGGCCATGAACGCCGACGCCAACTGGCTGCGCGGCCAGATTCACGAGCTGCGCGCCAGGACGGATAAGCCCTTTGGCGTCAACGTCATGCTCATGAGCCCGTTTGCCGACGAGGTCGCGCAGGTCGTTATTGACGAGCGAGTGCCGGTCGTCGTGACGGGCGCCGGCAATCCCACCAAGTACATGAAGGCGTGGAACGAGGCGGGCATCAAGGTCATCCCGGTCGTTGCCTCGGTGGCGCTGGCGCGTCTCGTGGCGCGTCGCGGAGCTACTGCCGTGGTTGCCGAGGGCACCGAATCGGGCGGCCATATTGGCGAGACCTCGACGATGGCATTGGTGCCGCAGGTTGTCGATGCGGTCGATATCCCCGTGGTGGCGGCCGGCGGCATCGCCGATGGCCGTGGTGTGGCGGCCGCCTTTATGCTCGGCGCTGCCGGCGTCCAGGTGGGAACACGCTTTCTGGTCGCAAACGAGTGCACCGTATCCGAACAGTACAAAGAGCTGGTGCTCAAGGCAGGCGATACGTCGACGCGTGCGACCGGTCGCTCGACGGGACATCCGGTTCGCGCCCTCAAGAGCCCCTTCACCAACGCGTATGCCAAGAACGAGGCGGCGGGCGCAAGCCCCGAGGAGCTCGGGGCCATGGGCACGGGCGCGCTTCGTAAAGCCGCAAAGGACGGAAATTACGAAGAGGGTTCGTATTTGTGCGGACAGATTGCCGGCATGGTCAACGAACGCCAGAGCGCACGCGAAATCGTCGACGATCTGGTCGATGGCGCCGAGCATGTCCTGAAGGGTGCGTCCACATGGGTAGCGTAGCGTTTCTGTTTGCCGGTCAGGGTGCCCAGCATCCCGCGATGGGTGTCGACCTCATCGAGGCATCGCCGGCGGCTGCCGAGCTGTTCGCCATTGCCGACGAGGTGCGCCCGGGGACGAGCAAGCAGTGCCGGAGCGCCTCGAAAGAGGAGCTCTCGCAGACCGAGAACACGCAGCCTTGCGTGTTCGTGCACGACTTAGCTGTCGCCGTCGCCCTGCGCGAGCGCGGCGTGGTGCCTGCCGCCTGTGCGGGATTCTCGCTGGGCGAGGTCGCAGCACTCACCTTCGCGGGGGCATTCGATACGCGAGCGGGTTTTGAGCTCGTGTGTGAGCGCGCGGCATTGATGGCCACGGCGGCCGAGCGTCACCCCGGCGGCATGCGCGCCGTCATCAAACTCGATGCGGCGCAAGTCGAGGGCCTGGCAAAACAGGCCGGCGAGGACTGCTGGCCGGTCAATTACAACAGTCCGCAGCAGACGGTTGTTGCCGGAGCGCCCGAGGCGCTGCAGGAGCTCGACGTCCTAGTAAAAGAGGCTAGCGGCCGCGCTATGAAAGTCGCGGTGTCGGGTGCATTCCATAGCCCCTATATGGCCGAGGCGACTGAGGGGCTGGCGACGTATATCCAAGACGGCCACGCGCCGTCTCCGCTGCTGATTCCGGTCATGGCAAACATGACGGCGGCGCCCTATCCGGCGGACCCGCGAGCGGCATCGGATGTCTTGGCCAACCAGGTGAGTCATGCCGTTCGCTGGGCCGACACGCTGCATGCTCTGCAGGATCAGGGCATCGACACGTTTATTGAGGTCGGTCCTGGCAAAACGCTGTCGGGCCTGGTCAAGCGTACGCTGAGCGACGTTCGCGTGTATTCGTGCGAAACGGCCGAGCAGGTCGCAGCTATCGCCAACGAGCTCGCATAGTCCACAGGGCTGTAACCCGAAAGGAATGACATGGGCAACTTGAACAACGGCGCGCTCGAGCGCAACGACTCACATCGCGTGGCACTAATCACGGGCGGCTCGCGGGGTATCGGCCGCGCTTGTGCCGTGGGCCTGGCGGAGGATGGCTACGATATTGCCGTCGTCTATGCCGGCAGCGTCGATGCGGCACGCGAGACGTGCAAAGCCTGCGAGGCGGCTGGCGCCACGGCGCGCGCATATCAATGTGACGTGGCCGACCCCGATGCCGTCAACGCATGCGTGGAGGCGGTCCTGAGCGACTTCGGCTCAATCTGGGCGCTCGTCAACAACGCCGGCATCACCCGCGATGGCCTGCTCATGCGCATGGGCGATGACGCATTCGATCGCGTGCTCGATGTCAATCTCAAGGGAACATTCAATATGATGCGCGCACTCACCAAGACCTTTATGCGCCAGCGCGGCGGCTGCGTCGTCAACATGAGCTCGGTCGTGGGCCTGATGGGCAATGCCGGGCAAGCCAACTACGCTGCCTCCAAGGCGGGTGTGATAGGGCTTACCAAGGCGGTGGCGCGCGAGCTTGCGCCCCGCGGCGTACGAGTGAACGCGGTCGCCCCCGGGTTTGTCGAGACAGATATGACGGCAAAGCTCTCGGAGAAGGTGCGTGCGGCAACCGAGGAGCAGATTCCCCTTAAGCGTATGGCACGTCCCGAGGAAGTGGCCGGCGTGGTGCGCTTTTTGGCGAGCGACGCGGCGGCCTACATTACGGGCGAGGTCGTACGCGTCGACGGCGGAATGGCGATGTAGAAACCAGGGCCGAAGAACGGCTTGGATGAGGAGACCATGATGGAACAGAGAGTTGCAATCACCGGCATCGGTGCCGTATCGCCGCTCGGCAACACCGCACTTGCCACCTGGGCGGCAATGTGCGCCGGCACGTGCGGCATCGGCCCGATTACGCACTTCGATACCGATGCGTTTACCGTCAAGGTGGCGGCCGAGGTCAAGGGCTTTGACGGCAACGAGTACTTTGGCAAGCGTGACGCCAAGCATCTGGACCCCTGCGTTCAGTTTGCGATGGCGGCTTCGGACGAGGCCATGCACGATGCGGGCTTTGATGCCGAAGGCGCCATCGATCGCGAGCGCCTGGGCGTTTACGTGGGGTCGGGCGTGGGCGGCATGCAGACGCTCGTCGACAACGTCCATACGATTGCCGACCGTGGGCCCCGCCGCGCATCGCCTTACATGATCGCGATGATGATCCCCAACATGGCATCGGGCAATATCGCAATCCGTCACAAGGCAAAGGGACCGACCCTGCCAGTCGTGACTGCGTGCGCGACCTCGGCCCATGCGGTGGGCGAGGCGTTCCGTGCTATCAAGCACGGCTATGCCGACGCGATCCTCGCGGGCGGTGCCGAGGCGGCCATTATCCCCGATGCCGTTGCGGGCTTTACGTCCTGCCGCGCATTGACTACCAACCCCGATCCCGCGACGGCCTGCCGCCCGTTCGACGCAGACCGCGATGGCTTTGTGATGGGTGAGGGCGCCTGCGTGCTCGTGCTCGAGAGCATGGAGCATGCGCAGGCGCGCGGTGCGCACATTTATGCCGAGGTCGTGGGCTACGGCAACACCGATGATGCCTATCACATTACGAGCCCCGACCCCGATGCCGCCGGCATTGCCCGTGCGATATCGCTGGCGGTGGCCGAGGGCGACGTTAAGCCGTCCGAGGGCCTCTACATCAACGCCCACGGCACCTCGACCAAACTCAACGATTCGTCCGAGACGGCGGGCATTAAGCGTGCGCTCGGCGAGGACGCGGCACGCGCTGCGCACGTCTCGTCAACCAAGTCGATGACCGGGCACATGATCGGCGCCACGGGCGCCATCGAGGTCATGGCCTGCGCCATGGCGCTCGAGCAGGGCGTGGTGCCCCCGACCATTAACTACCACACGCCCGATCCCGCCTGCGATCTTGATTACACACCTAATCGCGCGGTTCGCGCCGACCTTACCTGGGCGCTTTCGACCAACCTGGGCTTTGGCGGGCACAACGCCGCCATCGCGCTGCGTAGATATGCAAGGAGCTAGAGCATGGATTCCAAAAGACTTGCCGAGATAGCCGATGTTATGGAGGACCGCGGCCTCACGCGCGTACGTGTTGAGGAGCCCGATGGCACCGCGGTCGAGCTCGAGCGCGCGAGCGCCGCGCAGCCGGTTGCCGTGCCCATGCCCATGCCGAGCGCCATGGCCGCTCAAGTTGCAGCTCCCGCAGTCGCGCCTGCCGCACCGGAACCCGCCGCGCAGGCGCCTGCCGCCGCACCGGAGCCCAAGGGCACCGAGGTGGCCGCTCCCATGGTCGGCGTTTTCTATGCTGCCCCGGCGCCGGGCGACGAGCCGTTTGTGCGCGTGGGCTCCAAGGTCAAGGCCGGCGAGACCCTCTGCATCATCGAGGCCATGAAGGTCCTCAACGAGGTGACGGCAGAGACGGATGGCGAGGTGCTCGAGATCTGCGTGGCCGACGGCGACCTCGTGGAGTTTGGCAGCTGCCTCATGAGGATCGGATAGGTGATATCCATGAACAAAGAAGAGCTCAAGAAGCTGTTGCCGCATCGCGAGCCGATGCTTTTGCTCGACGAAGCCGAGCTGGTGGGCGACGAGGCCCACGGCAAGATCACGATTACGGGCGACGAGTACTTTTTGCAGGGGCATTTTCCGGGAAACCCGGTCGTCCCCGGCGTGATCCAGTGCGAGATGCTCGCCCAGAACTGCTGCGTGCTGCTGATGGGCGATGAGGAGGCGCGCGGCGCGACGCCGTTCTACACGAGTCTGGACAAGGTGCGCTTTAAGCGTCCGGTGCGCCCGGGCGACACGGTGGATCTGGTGTGCTCCATCACGCGTGCGCGCGGGCCGTTCCGCTTTGCGACGGGTACCGCGAGCGTCAACGGTGAGGTTTGCTGCCGCGCCGATATGTCTTTTGCACTCATGCACGAAAGTTAAGGAAGGCTTCATGTTCGACAAAGTGCTCATCGCCAACCGCGGCGAAGTCGCGGTCCGTGTTATCCGCGCGTGCCGCGATATGGGCATCAAGACCGTCGCCGTTTATTCCACGGCCGATGCGGACGCGCTGCACGTGCAGCTTGCCGACGAGGCGTATTGCATCGGCGGCCCGCGTCTTGCCGAGAGCTACCTCAACGACGATGCCGTGCTCACCTGTGCCGTAAAGTCGGGGGCAAAGGCGATCCATCCCGGCTATGGCTTTTTCTCCGAGAAGGCGAGCTTCGTGCGCGACTGCGACAAGTACGGTCTGGCGTTTGTCGGTCCTTCGGCCGAGGTGATCGACAGCATGGGCGACAAGGACGCCGCACGCCGAACGGCTGCTGCCGCGGGCGTGCCCATCGTGCCGGGCTGCGATTTGCTCAAAAGCCCCGAGGAGGCGACGGCCGAGGCCGAGCGCATCGGCTGTCCCGTGCTCATCAAGGCGCGTGCCGGCGGTGGCGGTCGCGGTATTCGCAAGGTCGAGCGCGTGGAAGACGCGGCAAAGGCGTTCATCGAGGCGCGTGCCGAGGGCGAGGCCGTTTTTGGCGACGGCGAGTGCTACATGGAGAAGTTCGTCGCGCCGGCGCATCACGTTGAGGTACAGATTATGGCCGATAAGCAGGGCCATGTGTTTTCACTCGGCGAGCGCGAGTGCTCGGTGCAGCGCCGCAACCAAAAGCTGATCGAGGAGAGCCCCGCGCCGTGCCTCGACGGACGCGACGATATTCGTGCCCGTATGCACAAGGCCGCGCGCGACCTGGCTCGTGCCGTTGGCTATGAGGGCGCTGGCACCATCGAGTTTTTGTACTCAGATGACGGCAATTTCTACTTTATGGAAATGAACACGCGCTTGCAGGTGGAGCATCCGGTTACGGAGTTTGTGACCGATACCGACCTGGTTAAGTGGCAGCTGCGCGTGGCTGCCGGCCAGCCTCTGCCCTTTGAGCAGGAGGACGTACCGGTCCGCAACCACGCCATGGAGTGCCGCATCAATGCCGAAACGCCGGACTTTCTACCGTCATGTGGAACGGTCACCGCGTTGCGTGTGCCGGGTGGTCCGCGCGTGCGCTGGGATTCCGCCATGTTTACCGGAGCGAAAGTTCCGCCGTACTACGACTCCATGCTCGGCAAGCTCATCGTGTGCGCGCCCACGCGTGACGGTGCCATTCGCAAGATGCGCTCGGCCCTGGGCGAGCTCGTGATTGAGGGCGTGAGCGAAAATAGCGAGCTTCAGCTCGACGTGCTGGCAAACGACGAGTTTTTGTCGGGCATGTATCACACCGATCTGATGGGGCATCTCTATGCTGATGAATAGAAAAGCGAAGACGGTCAATGTCCTTGAGGGGCCGATAACCGAGTCGTGCGCCGAGTTCCCCGCGCGCCACGTGTTTGTCAAATGCCCGGAGTGCCGCCGTGTGATCGATGAGGCGCGCCTGCACGACAACCTCGAGGTCTGCCCTCGTTGCGGCAAACACTTTCGCGTGAGCGGTCGCGCGCGCATGCGCATGACGGTCGACGCGGGTACCTTTGAGGAATGGGATGCCAATCTGGCGTCGAAGGACTTCCTCTCGTTTCCCGGTTATGCCGACAAGCTTAAGAGCGTGAGCGAGCGTTCGGGCGAGCGCGATGCCGTTGTGTGCGGCAGGGGCAAAATCTGCGGCTGCGATACCGCGCTCTTCTTTATGGATGCCAACTTTATGATGGGCTCAATGGGCTCCGTGGTGGGCGAGAAGATCTGTCGTGTCTTTGAGCGCGCGGCCGAGTTGGGGCTGCCGGTCGTTGGCTTTACCGTATCGGGCGGCGCCCGCATGCAGGAGGGCGTGACCTCGCTCATGCAGATGGCCAAGATTTCTGCGGCGGTTAGGCGCCACAGCGAGGCGGGCGGCCTGTACATCACGGTGCTCACCGACCCCACGACCGGAGGCGTAACCGCGAGCTTTGCCATGGAGGGCGACATTATCCTGGCCGAGCCCGATGCCCTGACAGCATTTGCCGGCCCGCGCGTGATCGAGCAGAACATGCACAAGCGTCTGCCCAAGGGATTCCAGCGTTCCGAGTTTTTGCTGGAGCACGGCTTTTGCGATGCCGTTGTTCCGCGTGGTGAGATTGCGCTCACGGTAGGCGAGCTGCTGGCGCTGCACGAAGGGCACGCGCCCGGCCTGGGGGCACCGCATGAGATCGTGCATACGGGTCGTCGCGACAAAAAGCTGGGACACTTGTTTAAGCGCTCGGCCGCACCAAAAAGCGCGCTCGAAATCGTCAAACAGACTCGCTCGGCGAACCGCGCCACGGCAGGCGAGATGATCTCGTTGGGTCTCGACGGATTCGTAGAGCTGCACGGCGACCGCTACTTTGGCGACGATGCTGCCGTGGTGGGCGGCATCGGCTGGAAAGACGGGCGACCCGTGACGGTTATCGCCATCGAGCGCGGTACCACGACCAAAGAGCGCATGCGTCGCAACTTTGGTATGGCACATCCCGAGGGCTACCGCAAGGCACGTCGCCTGATGCACCAAGCCGAGAAATTTGGTCGGCCGGTTCTGTGCCTGGTTGATACTTCGGGCGCGTTTTGCGGCATCGGTGCCGAGGAGCGCGGCCAGGGCGAGGCGATTGCCCAGAATCTCATGGAGATGAGCGGCCTTAAGACGCCGATTGTCTCGGTGGTGACAGGCGAGGGCGGCTCTGGTGGCGCGCTGGCGCTGTCCGTGGCCGACCGCATCCTGATGCTCTCGAGCTCGGCCTATTCGGTCGTGAGCCCCGAGGCCTGTGCGTCGATCCTGTGGAAGGATACCGAGCGCGCGAATGAGGCCGCTGAGGCGCTTAAGCTCACGGCCCCCGATCTGTTGGCGCTCGGCATCATCGACGGCATTGTTGACGATAGGGGCCTGTCGCATGAGGAGATCGCCGGTGTCGTCATGTCCTCGGCATTTGATGCCTTCGATACGCTTGGGCAGCTCGACGACGCGACCCTCACAAACCTCCGCTACGAAAAGTACCGCGCAATCGGTCAGTACCGCACGATGTGACAAAGGGACAGTCCGCATGTCACATTGGGAAAGGCGTTCCATGTCACAAGTTTCTAACACCTCGTTTACAACGACGGTTTCATCAAACGCCATGGCCGTGGTGGACTATCTGTCCAAAAGCATGATGTCGGCGTTGCCGTTTATTGTCTGCGCGGCGCTGTTCCGCACCGTTGCCGTCATTATGGGCGAAGGCATGCTTGGTCTATGGCCTGCCGATTCCGAAATCTATCGCCTGTTTTACAGCTGGCTGTATAACGCTGGCTATTACTTTTTGCCCATCTATCTTGGTTGGGCCGCTGCCCGCCAGCTCGGTTGCTCGGAGCAGCTGGGCATGATGCTGGGCGGCGTATTGATTGTGCCCGATCTGCTTAAGCTCGTTGATGCCGCATCGACGACGGGGGCATCGATGACTTTCGTGTATGGTCTGCTTCCCGCGCCGGTCAACGATTACACGACGACTGTTATTCCGGTTCTCATCTCGGTGCCCGTGCTATGGCAGGTGGAGCGTTTCTTTAAGCGCACTATCCCTCAGGCTGTGGCGTTTTCTTTTGTACCGTTTGCAACCATGCTTGTCATGGTTCCGGTGTCGCTGTGTGTTACGGCGCCGGCAGGCAGCTATCTGGGCATGCTGTTGGGACAGCTTATGTTTATGCTTGGCAATTCCGGTGGCATCGTGTCGCTGCTCACGCTCATGGGGCTTGCCGCGGGCTGGGAGTTTCTTAAGATCGCGGGTGTCAGCAACGTTGTCCTATCGCTCGCCTATGCGCAGTTTATGAGTGTGGGAACGGATTCGTGCATCCTGATCGCCGCGACGATGGCAACGTTCGCCGTTTGGGGTATGCCCTTTGGCGCGTCGCTCCGCGTTGCGGATAAGGACGAGAAGGCGCTCATGCTGGGCTATTCAATCTCGGGGATTCTTGGCGGCGTAAGCGAGCCAGCGCTGTACGGATGCGGCTTTAAATATGGCAGGTGTCTGACGTGCATGGCCGTTGGCGGCGCCGTCGGAGGCCTTGTTGCGGCCGTGGGCCACGTTACGGCTTATACCATCGGTATGACGAATGTCCTCATGGTCATTGGCTTTGCCACGGGCGGCATCTCGAATCTGCTGTGGTGCTGCGCTGCCGGCGGCGCAGCATTTGCGGTGTCTGCGGCGCTGAGCTGCTGTTTTGGCGTGGTGCCGACAAAGATGCAGGCGGCAGAAGACGCAGCTGATTCGCTCGAAACAGTGGCGAGCGCTGCTGAAGCAAGCGCATAAATCTGTGCGACAAAAGGACGATTCCTTTGTCATATTCCAAGGCTGCGGCCCGTGTGGGCTGCGGCCTTTTTGTATCTGGAGGACAAAGTGGCTACACTACAATCCGTTTGAGAAATAGATATATAGGTAGTACCGTGGGGACTGATGAGGATGGTCGAGTGGATTGTTCGTCGTGCGCAGGGCGACCGTGCGCGCGTGGGAACGTTGACGGGCATAGTGTGTATTCTCGCCAATGTTGCGCTTTGCGCTGCGAAGGGTGCAATTGGCGTGCTGTCGGGATCGGTTTCGATTGTGGCGGACGCCATGAACAACCTGTCCGATGCCAGCTCGAACATCGTGAGCGTGCTTGGCTTTAAGCTGGCGGGCAAGCCGGCCGACCCCGAGCATCCTTACGGACATGGCCGCTACGAGTATCTCTCGGGTCTGGTCGTGGCGGCGCTCGTGCTGCTGATTGGCGTTGAGCTGGTGAAGTCCTCGGTTGAGCGCATCATCCACCCCGAACCTGTCGAGTTCTCGCTTGCCCTGGTGGCAGTCTTGGTGCTTTCGATGATTGTTAAGCTCTGGATGGCGGCCCTCAACCAAAAGCTCGGCGATCGCATTGAGTCCGAGACGCTGCATGCGACCGCTCAGGACTCAAAGAACGATGTCCTAGCTACGGGTGCTGTGCTGACGTGCGCAATTGTTTCGCAGGTGACGCACATCAATCTTGACGCATGGGTCGGCCTTGCCGTTGGCGCCTATATTGGCTGGAGCGGCTTTGAGCTCATCCAGGATACGGTGAGCCCGCTTTTGGGCCAGGCACCCGATCCAAAGCTGGTCAAGCACATTCGAGACAAGATCATGAGCTACCCCGGCGTTTTGGGTGTTCATGACCTAATGGTTCACGATTACGGTCCGGGCAGGAAGTTTGCAAGCGCGCACGCCGAGATGGCGGCCGAGGCAAGCCCGCTGGAAAGCCACGACACGCTCGATAACATCGAGCAGTCGTTTAGGAACGAAGACGGCATGATCGTCACGCTCCATTACGACCCCATCGTGACCGACGACCCCAAAGTGGCGAGCATGCGCTTGCGCATCAACGCTATGGCTCAAGAGATTGATAGCCGCCTCTCGATCCACGACCTACGCTGTGTTCCGGGCCCCACGCATACCAACGTGATCTTTGACTGCGTACGTCCCTCGGATTTGGCGATGAGCGCCGAGGACCTGAAGCGCGCGCTGGCGAAACGGGTCGAATCGGAATATCCCAAGTCGGTCGCCAAGATCACGATCGACGAAGACTACGTAGGCCATACCCACGAGTAGGGCTGTGCCGAAAAAGCAAGTTATGCAGAAGGGGAGAGCATGAAGCGCCTATACCTACTCCGCCACGGTCAGACGGAGTTCAACGTCAAAAAGCTGGTCCAGGGCCGCTGCGATTCACCGCTGACCAACCTGGGCCGTCAGCAGGCACGGACGGCAGCCGCATGGCTCAAAGCCCACGGTGTCGTCCCGGATAAAGTGGTCTCTTCGCCCTTAGGCCGGGCCATGGACACAGCTCAGCTCGTCGCTACCGAACTCCTTGGCCCGGACGCAGCAGTCGAGCCCTGCGAAGGCATCATCGAGCGCAGCTACGGCACCTTCGAAGAAGGCCCCCACGACGCCCTGCCCACCGACGTCTGGGACCCGGGCGAGGACCTGGTCCCCTTCGGAGGAGAAGGAAGTCATGCCCTGCAGGAGCGCATGGTAGCCACCCTCACCAATCTCATGGGCGCCGAGGGCATCGAAACCCTCCTAGCAGTAAGCCACGGCAGCGCCAGCCGCCAATTCATCAAGGCTGCAGCCCCAGAGGGCTTCGAGCTCCCAGCAAAACTTCCCAACTGCGCCATCATGATTTTTGATTTCGATGAGGCGGAGCCACAAGTAGAGGGCGAGCCAATGCAATGCAAGTTCACCCTCCAGCAAATAGTGGACCCCCAACAAAGTCATTAGCCTGAGCGAGCAGAGTTAAGCAGACATCAACGTGTCGTCTCCCGAGCACGGCGGAGGGCCGGAGAAATATATTAAGGTCATCGCGAGTTCCGCACGCAAAGGAGAGCACTTAATGTGCTCTCCGTCTTGCGCAGGACTGTAGAGCAGGGACCTTAATATATTTCTCCGGCCCTCCGCCGTGCTCGGGAGCCATCCACGCACTTTACCTGCGTAAACAATGTGAGTGAAATATGAATCTCGATGGATACGCCCGCAGCCGTGTATACTAAACAGCTGTGTGAAACCAGGGGAGTATTCTGGCTGGACAAAATGCCTGCTTAATAGGGTTGTCAGGTAGTCCGGGCGCAATACAAGACTGGGGAGCACATCGTGTAAGTAGTGGTCCTCTAGGGGCGTACGCTCGGTGGTGTACGCATTGTCCCAAGACCACGCGAGAGTTGGGATCATATCTTGATCAGCATGATTCTCGGCCGCAAGATTGGCATGACCCAGGTTTGGGACGAGGACGATAACGTCGTTCCCGTCACGGTCATCCAGGCTGGCCCCTGCGCTGTCTCGCAGGTTAAAACTCAGGCAACCGACGGCTATGACGCCGTCCAGATCGGTTTCGGCGACATCAAGGCCAAGAACGTGAACAAGCCCATGGCTGGTCACTTCGCCAAGGCTGGCGTCGAGCCTGTCCGCTTCCTTCGTGAGGTCCGCGTCGAGAACGGCGAGGAGCACAAGGTCGGCGAGGTCGTCACCGTCGCTGATTTCGCTGATGTCGAGAAGGTCGACGTCATCGGTACCTCCAAGGGTAAGGGCTTCCAGGGTCGCATCAAGCGCTGGGGTCAGCGCCGCGGTCCTATGACGCATGGTTCTCACTTCCAGCGTCACCCCGGTTCTATCGGTCAGTGCGCCTATCCTGCGCGCGTCCTCAAGGGCGTCAAGATGGCCGGTCACATGGGTAACGAGCGCGTTACCGTCAAGAACCTTTCCGTTGTCCGCATCGATGCCGAGCAGAACCTCATCTTGGTCAAGGGCGCTGTCCCGGGTGCCAAGAATGGTCTCGTCGCCATCCGTATGGCCTAAGGGCCCAGCCCATTTAGCCCAGCGTCATACCAAGGAGAACACTTAAATGGCAAAGTTTGAAGTAAAGAACAGCGAGGGCAAGAAGGTCGCCGAGGCCGAGCTCGCCGCTGAGGTGTACGGCATCGAGCCGAACATCCACGTTATGCACCACATCGTCAAGTGCCAGATGGCCTCTTGGCGTCAGGGCACCCAGTCCGCTAAGGGCCGCTCTGAGGTTTCCGGTGGCGGCAAGAAGCCTTGGCGTCAGAAGGGCACCGGCCGTGCCCGCCAGGGTTCCATCCGTGCTGCCCAGTGGCGTCACGGTGGCGTTGTCTTCGCCCCCAAGCCCCGTTCCTACGCTAAGCGTATGAACAACAAGGAGGTCAAGCTGGCTATGCGCTCCGCGCTGTCCGCCAAGCTGGCCGATGGCGAGCTCGTGCTCGTCGACGACTACGGCTTCGAGAAGCCTTCCACCAAGGCTGCCGTCGCCATGCTCAAGGCTCTCGGCCTTGAGGGCAAGCGTCTGACCATCATCGTTCGCGATGAGGACGTCAACGCCTACCTGTCGTTCCGCAACATTCCCAAGACGTTCATCATCACTGCCGACGAGGCCAACACCTACGATCTCGTCAACAACAACGCTGTGCTGATGCCCGCCGACATCGCCGCTCACTTCGGGGAGGTGCTTGCATAAATGACCGCCCACGAGATCATCATCCGTCCGATCGTGTCCGAGCGTTCCTTCTCCGGCATGGAGCTGAACAAGTACACGTTCGAGGTCGCCAAGGATGCTAACAAGTATCAGATCAAGGACGCTGTCGAGGAGATCTTCGGCGTCAAGGTCGTTCGCGTGAACACCCTGACGGTCAAGCCCAAGACCAAGCGCGTGCGCTATGTCGCCGGCAAGACCCGTTCTTGGAAGAAGGCCATCGTCACGCTGGCCGAGGGCGACACCATCGAGGTCTTTGGCAACCAGGCCTAAGACTCGCTGCTGTTGAGTGAGCTCATGCCTCCCAAATAGGGGAGGCGAGAGCTCAAGGTTTCGGGCGTATAAAATGGACACGCCCGGAACCGTGTATACGTCCGGTGTCATCGCACCCGAGGCAGAACCTCGAATCCCTGTCTGCGATGGCTAACGGATTCCTATTGAAAGGGATTGTAATGGCTGTAAAGCACCTTAAGCCGACCTCCGCTGGTAGGCGTTGGCAGACGATCTCCGATTTCTCCGAGATCACCTGCACCAAGCCCGAGAAGTCTCTTCTCGAGCCCCTGCCCAAGAAGGCCGGTCGTAACAACAACGGCCGCATCACCACCCGCCACCAGGGCGGCGGCGTGAAGCGTCGTTACCGCGTGATCGACTTCAAGCGCAACAAGGACGGCGTGCCCGCCAAGGTTGCCACGATCGAGTACGATCCGAACCGTTCCGCTCGCATCGCTCTGCTGCACTACGCTGACGGTGAGAAGCGCTACATCCTGGCCCCCAAGGGCCTCGAGGTCGGTCAGACCATCATGTCCGGTTCTGACGCCGACATCAAGCCGGGCAACGCTCTGCCCCTCGCCGACATCCCCGTCGGTACGCTCATCCACGCCGTCGAGTTCCAGCCGGGCAAGGGCGCTGCTATCGCCCGTTCCGCCGGTAACTCCTGCCAGCTGATGGGTAAGGAGGGCAAGTACGCTATCGTCCGTATGCCTTCCTCCGAGATGCGCCGCATCCTCGTTACCTGCCGCGCCACCGTCGGTGAGGTCGGCAACGCCGATCACGCCAACATCGTCATCGGCAAGGCCGGCCGTAAGCGTCACATGAACGTGCGCCCGACCGTCCGCGGTACCGTCATGAACCCTGTCGACCACCCGCACGGCGGTGGCGAGGGCAAGAACCACACCTCTGGTCGTCCCTCTGTTACCCCCTGGGGTAAGCCGACGAAGGGCCTTCGTACGCGCAAGAAGAAGAAGGTCTCGAACCAGCACATCATTCGTCGCCGTAAGAAGTAATTTCGGATACCGAGTTTTAGGAGAAAGCACTTATGAGCAGAAGTCTCAAAAAGGGCCCGTTCGTGGAGACTCGCCTTCTCTCGCGTATCACCGCGATGAACGAGGCTGGCAAGAAGGACGTCGTGAAGACCTGGTCCCGCGCGTCCACCATCTTCCCCGAGATGGTTGGTCACACCATCGCCGTCCACGACGGCCGCAAGCATGTGCCCGTGTATGTTACCGAGTCCATGGTTGGTCACAAGCTCGGCGAGTTCGCGCCGACTCGTACGTTCCGTGGCCACAAGGCCAAATAGGGGGTTAACCGTAAATGGCAACTAAGTCTATTGAAACTGAGGCCACCGAGGTTCGCGCCGTCGCTAAGTACGTGCGTGTTTCCCCCAGCAAGGCCCGCCTGGTGGTCGATCTGATCCGCCGCAAGCCTGTCGCTCAGGCCTTCGACATCCTCCACTTCTGCGACCGCGCCGTCGCCGTGGATGTCGAGAAGGTTCTCCGTTCCGCCGTTGCGAACGCCGAGAACAACAACGGTCTGCGTGCTGACAACCTGGTTGTCGCCGCTGCCTATGTTGACGAGGGTCCGACGCTTAAGCGCATCCGTCCCCGCGCCAAGGGTTCCGCTTCTCGCATTCTGAAGCGTACTTCCCACATCACCGTCGTCGTTGCTCCTCGAAAGGAGGCGTAAAGCTGTATGGGTCAGAAAGTCTACCCCACCGGCTTCCGTCTTGGCATCACCGAGAACTGGCGCTCCCGCTGGTTCGCAGAGAAGGATTACGCTAAGACCCTCGGTAACGATCTCGAGATCCGCAAGTACCTCGAGAAGCGTCTTTCCCGCGCAGCTGTCTCCCGCGTCGAGATCGAGCGCGCTGGCGACAAGGTGAAGGTCATCATCCTCACCGCTCGCCCCGGCGTTGTCATCGGTAAGAAGGGTGCCGAGATCGATACCCTCCGCACCGAGCTCGAGAAGGTCGCTGGCGTCTCCAAGGGCCAGCTCTCCGTCGACGTTGTCGAGATCAAGCGCCCCGAGCTCGACGCCAACCTCGTTGCTCAGTCTATCGCCGAGCAGCTCGAGGGCCGCGTTGCCTTCCGTCGCGCTATGCGCAAGGCTGTCCAGTCTGCCCGCAAGGCCGGCGCTAAGGGCATCCGTATCCAGTGCTCCGGTCGTCTCGGCGGTGCCGAGATGGGCCGTCGTGAGTGGTACCGCGAGGGTCGCGTGCCTCTGCACACCCTCCGTGCCAAGATCGACTACGGCACGGCTGTCGCCAGCACCACCATGGGCGCTTGCGGCGTGAAGGTCTGGATCTACCTGGGCGAGAAGCTCCCGGGCCAGCCCGTTCCCAACCCTGCACTCGAGGGCTCTTCCCGTCCTCGTCGTCGTAACTCCGAGAGGAGGGGTCAGTAGTGCTTGCCCCTAAGCGTATTCTTCACCGCAAGGTGCAGCGTGGCTCCATGAAGGGCCAGGCCAAGGGTAATACCGAGCTGCATTTCGGCGAGTTTGGTATCCAGGCTCTCGAGGCCCATTGGATCACCAACCGTCAGATCGAGGCCGCTCGTATTGCCATGACCCGCTACATGAAGCGTGGCGGTCGTGTCTACATCACGATCTTCCCCGATAAGCCCATCACCAAGAAGCCTGCCGAGACTCGCATGGGTTCTGGTAAGGGTAACCCCGAGGAGTGGGTGGCCGTCGTCAAGCCCGGCCGCATCATGTTCGAGGTCAAGGGCGTGCCCGAGGAGGTCGCTCGCGAGGCTCTGCGTCTTGCACAGCACAAGCTTCCCATCAAGACCAAGATTGTTGCTGCCAAGAACGCTGAGCAGCGCATCGAGAAGGAGATGGCTGAGGAGGCCGCTCTCGAGGCCAAGTGGGCTGCTGAGGACGCCGCCGCCGCCAAGGAGGAGAACTAATGAAGCCCGCAGAGATTCGTGAGCTCTCGGACGCTCAGCTCGTTGAGAAGCTGAAGGAAATGCGCGCCGAGCTCTTTAACCTTCGTTTCCAGATGGCCACCAGCCAGCTGGACAACACCGCTCGCGTCAACACCGTGAAGAAGGACATCGCTCGCGTCCTCACGGAGCAGCGCGCCCGCGAGATCGCAGCGGAGAAGTCCGCTGTCGCCGAGTAGGACCTAAGGAGAGAACATGACTGATTCGCGTAACTCGCGTAAGGTCCGTACGGGTGTCGTTACCTCCGTCTCCGGTGCCAAGACCATTGTTGTCACCATCACCGAGCGCAAGCGTCACCCCAAGTACGGCAAGATGATGACCAGCTCCAAGAAGCTGCACGCTCACGACGAGGAGTGCACGGCTGGCGTGGGCGACACCGTCCGCGTTATGGAGACCCGTCCTATGTCCAAGATGAAGCGTTGGCGCCTCATCGAGGTCGTCGAGCGCGCTAAATAAGCAGTCGCTCTTACGACTTGTACGTTTCCGAAGATGTGCGTATGCCTGGCTTGCATACCACGGGCCGTATAAAGGCTGCGCACCTCTCTTCGGTTCTTAGTTCGGAGGAACATCTACCATGATTCAGATGCAAACCATGCTGAACGTCGCCGACAACTCCGGCGCTCGCAAGATTCGCTGCATCAAGGTGCTTGGCGGTTCCAAGCGTCGTTATGCAGGCATCGGCGATGTGTTCATCGGTGCTGTCCAGGAGGCTACCCCTGGCGCCAACGTCAAGAAGAAGGACGTTGTCCGTTGCGTCGTCGTTCGCACCGTTAAGGAGATCCGCCGCAAGGATGGCTCCTACATTCGCTTTGATGAGAACGCCTGCGTTGTCATCAACAACGATGGTTCGCCCGTCGGCACCCGTATCTTCGGGCCCGTCGCTCGCGAGCTTCGTGACAAGAAGTACATGAAGATCGTCTCGCTCGCTCCCGAGACCCTGTAGTTAGGGGAGATATATGTATATCAAGAAGGGCGATAAGGTCCAGGTTCTCTCTGGTAAGGATCGCGGCAAGCAGGGCGTTGTCCTGCGTGCTCTCCCCGCCGAGAACAAGGTCGTTGTCGAGGGCGTTTCGGTCGTCAAGAAGGCCGTCAAGCCCAACGCTGCCAACCAGCAGGGCGGCATCGTTTCGCAGGAGGCTCCCATCGACGCCTCCAACGTCAATCTCGTCTGCCCCGAGTGCGGTAAGGTTACCCGCGTCGGTCACGAGAAGGACGGCAAGAACAAGCTGCGCGTCTGCAAGAAGTGCGGCCACAAGTTTTAAGCTGCCCGCAACATCAAGTTGCTAGCAAAGGCCCGGATGCCACGGCACCCGGGCCTTTTTCTATCCCCACTCGATGGCTTCGGTTCTGCCGTCCCGTCATTCCGGTTGCATCCAGTTTTCGGTGCCGTCTCGAATCGAGTGCCGCCAGGTGACACCCTGTCGCGTTTCGTCGGCTTCGGGGACAAAAGTCGGGACAACTCCAAAAACTATTTTCGAACTCAGGGCTTTGAGTTTTTGTTTTTGTCCCAAAGGGCGCGGCGGGATGCCTTTGGAGGCTCGATAGCGCCGAAAACGCCCGTTTTGAAACTTAAATGCCTTTTCGCGTGCAAGCCGCCAGCTGCAATAGGAAGTGAATCAACGCAGGTGGCTTTCAAGCAGTTTGCAAAACTGCAGGTCGCAGGTCTTCATTGCCAGTAGGAGAAATGAGTAGTCTCAGGTGGCTTGCCCATGAGTTGACGAACGGGATTTGAGATTACGCTGACGTCCGGAAACGCTTCGAGCACGGCGTTACGTTTTTGGGGTTTGGGCGTAGCCCCTGCACCCGCGAGCGCGGGCCTTAAGCCCGCCGAGAGGGTGACGCGTCGAAAACGAAGGGGAAAGAGAGAAGGGGCCGTCCCTATCATTCAGGTTGCGACCGAAGAAGACAAGGAGACCCCCTGAGCCTGAATGATGCCCCACAGACCGCGTCCGACCGAGCTCAAGCCGAGCTTTTCCTGACGTCCGCCTTCGCGAAGATGATGGCTGGATTGGCTATGGATTGGCAACACTTATTTGGACGATTCCGGGAGGGACGGCCCCACCTCCCTGAACTCGACCGGCGACATGTAGCCCAGCGTCGAGTGGATCCTGAAGTTGTTGTACCAGTGCACGTAATCCAAGAGCTTGGCTCGGAGCTCGCGCGTCCCTCCTCGGTCCTTCGGAGTGGCCGACGATCTCCCCGTTGCAGAGGTCGACGAGCAGGCAGACGTAGTTCCACGACGCCCCGACGCGCACGCAGACCAAGTCGCTGCATATATGGGTGCACGGCGCCCTGCCGCCGAAGCCGCGCGCGACGACGTTCGACACGTCGGCCTCGTTGACCGCCCCGGGGTGCACCTTGAACCTCTTCCTGCCGTATGCGCCGGCCAGGCCGTTCTCCCTCATGATGCGGCAGACGCGGCGCCGGCTGACGGTAACGCCCGACCTCCCGGGCGACGCCTTGATCTTGCGCGATCCGTTCCGGCCCTTGCTGGCGGCGTGCGCCGCCGCGGCCGCCGTCGCCCCCGACATTAAGGTCCTCAAGGGCCGCGTCGTCTCCGGCGACCAGTTCGTCTCGCCCGCGGAACAGAAGGAGCGAATCCTCGCGACCTTCGGCGACCTGTGCTGCGAGATGGAGGGCTGCACCATCGCGCAGGCCGCTTATCTCAACGGCGTGCCCCTCGTCGTCGTGCGCGCCATCAGCGACAAGCCCTGCGCCGAGGGCCGGGTCGTGACTACAACACTTTCGAGAAGAAGGCCGCCTGCGACTGCGCCCGCATCGCCGCGCGCATGGTTAAGCTTTAGGCCCTGCGCGCCGGGGCCCTTCTTTATGTTGGGACCCCGGCGCGCCGGGCCCTTTCCAAAGCGAAGTGTCGAGCCGAAGTGTTGAGCGTCGGCCCTGAATGTTCAATGGCCGTTGTTTTCTGCCCCTCAAGTGGTGGACTTTTCCTCGGAGCTGTTGATTCCCCCACGCGCCCCCTTCCGTTCTCTGTTCTCCCCTTATACTCCTTGTACGAGGAGGTAAGAAGTCATGGACAAGACCACACAGGACAGCTTGGCAAAGAAACCCGTCGACATGAGGGACAGGATTCTCGAGCATCTCGAGGCCCTCACCTCTGCCGTCTCGCTCGACGACCTTGCCCGTCTGTCCACCTCCGACATCGCCGAGACGCTCATCATCTCCAGGAGCCTGGCGAGCCAGTACCTCAACGACCTTGTTCGCGCCGGCCTTGTGGTTAAGGTGGCGGGCAGGCCTGTCCGTTATTTTCATCGCCGCGCGTTCCAGAAGCGTTTTCAGGTAAAGCTCTCTACAAGCGAGTACGCCTCGCTCGCCGACCTCATCCAGGCGACGGGAATCGCCGATCACCGCGACTTCGCGCGTGCCGTTGGCTTCGACCTGAGCCTCAGCTCCGTTGTCGAGCAGTGCAAGGCTGCGGTTCAGTACCCTCCGTTTGGCCTGCCCATCCTCTTGAGCGGCGGCGTGGGTGTCGGTAAGTCTTTCCTTTCTCGCCTTGTGTACGAGTACGGCAAGAACCAGGGCTTGCTGTCCCGCGACTCCTCCTATGTGCGCATCGACTGTGCCGGGGTCCCGGACGCCGCCTCGTTCAACGGGCTTCTTGACGAGTCGATCGCGAAATCGCACGGGGGTGTGGTCTTTGTCAACGGCATCGAGACACTCTCTCCCTCTGCGATGGAGCACTGCCTTGCGACGGCTCTCGGGCTCGATGCCTCCCAGGATGCGCCGCGCGCTCGCCTCGTTCTTTCGACGACGCTTTCCGCCGATGACCTGAAGGTTTCCTCGGCCTACAGCAAAATGCCCATCTGTGCCCGCGTCCCCTCACTCAAGGAGCGGACCCCCGAGGAGCGCGAGGATCTCATCTTGAGCTTCCTACGCAGCGAGGGGTGCCGAATCGGTTCTGATGTGAAGATCAGCCGCGGCGCATACCGTTGCCTCGTGAACGCGGACTTTTCCGATAACATCGCCGGCTTGCGCGCCTGCGTGACGAACTGCTGCGCCAAAGCGTTCCTCAATCGCGAGGGCGACTACGTCGTCGTTCGCCCGTATCTTCTTCCCAGTGGGCTCCTCTCCACCGCGCAGATCGATCAACAGCCCGACGATGGCGTTCTGATCGACGCGTCTCTGGATGCCGCCGAGAGCACAGGGCCGGTCGAGCAGGCGCTCGATGCCCTGTGCTCCCTCGATGAGCGATTCTGCGCCGGGGAGCTTTCTGTCTCCGAGCTCGTCTCGCAAGCTGTCTCCGCTGCGCGCGGCGTTGAGGATCACTTGATCTTCGGCCGCGGCGTTACCTCCTCGAGGTCGCGCGCCTTCGAGCGCGTCGTGGGCGCGGTCCTTGCCGACGCAGGCTCTTCTTATGGCATCGAGCTTTCGAGGAAGGTCGCTTTTCTACTGGCCCAGGAGATTTGCCTGCAGTTGTGGCCGGGCATCGGCCTGGCTAAGCGAAAGTCTGCCTGTGCGGAGCAAATCTCCCATCTCCTCGGTGCCGTGACCTCCGAATTGCCGTTTGCCTCGAGTGTCTCCGATCAGGTCGCCGCAGACGTGGAAGGGGCGCTTGGAATCTCGCTCGATCACTTCACGAAGACGCTTCTGACGCTGTGCGTCGCATCGGAGTCTCGCGATGCGAAGGCCCTTCGGACGCTCTGCGTCATCTTGTCCCACGGCTACTCAACGGCGACGAGCATCGCCGACGCGGCGAACCGTATGCTCGGCATGCATGTGTACGAGGCGGTCGACATGCCCTACGACCAGCAGCTGAAGGACATCGTCGGTCCGCTCCAGCGCCTCGTCGACCGCCATTCCTACTGCACCGGGGTCGTGTTCCTCGTCGACATGGGCTCCTTGGAGGAGGCCTATAAGGCCCTCGAAAACGTTACCGACTCCACTATCGGCGTGGTGAACAACGTCTCTACCGGTCTTGCGCTCGAGATCGGGGTTGGGCTGCTCGGCGGCAAGTCCATCGCCGAGGTTCTTGGCGACGCGACCGCCGCGTGCGTGACGCACTGCAAGGTGATCGAGCGCGTCAACCGTGAGGACGCCATCGTCTTCTGCTCCGAGTCTGGGGTCGACGCCGCGGAAAGGATACGCCAGCTCGTCTCGCAGAGCCTCCCGCGCACCATAGGCGCGCGCCTGCTCACGAGGCCCTTCAAGCAGCTCGTCGCGAACGGGTCGAACGACGCCGTTTTCTCCGAGCACCGCGTCTGCGCCGTCATCGGCACGGGAGACCCCGGGGTCGCCTCCGTTCCCTTCGTCGCCCTCGAGGACATCATGTCGACGGCGTCCGCCTCTAAGGTTGATGCCGTGTTCGGCAGGTGGCTTGACGCTTCCGAGCTCTCTTCTTTCCACGAGAAGTTGCTCTCGAACATGACGCTGCAGAACGTCATCCGCTCCATCACCATCCTCGACCCGGAGCGGCTATTCCACGAGATCGAGAGCGCCGTGCACGAGCTTCAGCGCAGGACAGGCGAGAAGATCGGCAGCAACGCCATCATTGGGCTCTACGTCCACCTCTGCTGTCTCGTCGAGCGCCTTGTTACCAGAAACCCCATTGAGACCTACGTTGGCCAGGACCGCTTCGAGGAGGAACGCGCCGATTTCATCGAGTCCTTCAGGCAGAGCTTCTCGAGTATCTCGACGCGCTATCGCGTAGAGGTTCCCGTAAGCGAGATCGCATATGTCTTCGACTACATAAGCGTGAGCGCCGCCCCGGCGCGAGAAGAGCGCCTCGGCTCCTCGGACCTCCTGCTCGACGAGTGACCTTCCCCGCGCCGCCGCGAGCTGACCGCGCGTCCTCAATAATCCGATAACCCCTTGCCCGGCGCGAATCCGGATAGCGCCGAGGCAGTACCGAACGTAAAACTTCATTTGATAGGAGCAAACATGAGTGTTGTTATGGCACGAATCGACAATCGCCTGCTTCACGGCATCATCGTGACGCAGTGGGCCCCGGTGTCGGGCGCGACCCGAGTCATGGTCATCGACGACAAGGTCGCCGGCGACGAGGTCCTGAAGTCCACCATGAGGATGGCGCGCCCCGCGGGCATGGCCGTCTCGATCATCTCCGAGCAGACCGCGCTCAAGAACTTCGCGGCGGGCAAGTACGACCGCGAGAAGGTCTTTGTCATCGCCAAGGAGCCCGAGACGATCCTTCACCTGGTCGAGTCGGGCATCGAGCTCCCGTCGCTGATCGTCGGCGGCTCTCTTGTCAAGGAGGGCGGCGTCCAGCTCACCCAGCGCGCCTATGCCTCCGCCGAGAACGTCCAGAGCTACAAGGCGCTCATCGCCCGCGGCGTCAAGGTGACGGCACAGTTCGTGCCCGCCGACAAGCCCGTCTCCGTCGCCGACCTCATCTAAGGAGGGATCATGGTCAACTTCACTATCCTGCAGGTCGTCCTTTTGACCCTGCTGGCCTTCATCAAGCACGTGGACTACTACGGCATCCCGATGATCTTCGTCAACTATGCCGTCTTCTGGGGCCTTATCACCGGTGTCGTCATGGGCGACTGGCAGACCGGCCTCGTCATCGGCGGCACCATCCAGCTCATGCAGCTCGGCGTCGCGGGCTTCGGCGGCTCGTCGATTCCCGACTACGGCACGATGGCCATCATCGCCACAGCCTACGGCGTGACCCTGGGCGCGGACACGGGCCTCGCCATCGGCCTGCCGGTCGGCATGCTCGGCATCCAGCTCGACGTCATCGTCAAGATCCTCAACGGCTTCGTCGTCGAGAAGTCCCAGAAGTTCTGCGACGAGGGCAAGTTCAAGCAGATGAACGCCATCCTGTGGGTCTGCCCCGTGCTCTTCGGCCTGTGCGCCGCCCTGCCCGTCTTTGTCTCCGTGACCCTCGGCCAGCCCGCCGTCAACTGGCTCCTCGAGGTTATGCCCCAGTGGTTCCTTTCCGGCCTCACCCTCGCCGGCAAGATGCTCCCGGCCGTCGGAATCGCGATGCTGCTGCGTTACATGCCCACCGGCAAGTACTTCCAGTACCTGCTCGCCGGCTTCTTCCTCTCGGCCTTCCTGAACGTGCCCATCATCGGCGCCGCCATCGTCGGCTTTGCCCTCGCGATCGCGTTCTACCAGCGCGCCGAGAGGGACACCGAGCTCGCCGCCCACGCTTCCGCAGACGCCTTCATCGGAGAGGATGAGTAACCATGGAAAACGAGAACATCACCGCCGTCGCCAAGGGCAAGCCCTCCGGCTACAAGGTCACCAAGAAGGACCTGCGCAACGCGAACTGGCGCTGGCTCATGAGCGTGTGCACCTTCAACTACCAGACCCAGCAGGGCGCCTCAGTCGCCTACGCCCTCTCGCCGGTCCTGAGGAAGATCTACACGAACGACGAGGACTATAAGCAAGCGCTCAACAACCACTTCCGCTACTACAACACCCAGCCTTGGCTCGCCGCCATCATCCTTGGCGCCTGCGTGGCCATGGAGGAGCGCGACGGCCTAGCGGCGGCGGACGCCGTCCAAGACCTGAAGATCGGCACCATGGGACCGCTCGCCGGCGTCGGCGACTCCCTGCTCATGACCATGATCCCGACCATCATGGGCTCCATCGCCGCCTACATGGCCATCGAGGGCAACCCCGTGGGAGCCGGCATCTGGTTCGCGCTCATCCTGGCCATCTTCTGGGTCCGCATGCACGCCCTCGAGTTCGGCTACAAGCAGGGCGTGAAGCTCGTCACCGACTTCAGCGAGAAGCTTCCCAACCTCACTGCCGCCGCCTCCGTGCTCGGCCTCACCGTGGTCGGCTGCCTCATCGCCTCGGTCATCGGCGTCACCTGCCCGATTAGCTTCAGCTTCGGCGACGTCGCGATGGAGATCCAGCCGCTGCTCGACAAGATCCTGCCTGCCATGATCCCCGCCGCCATCACGGGAAGCGCGTATTACCTTCTTACCAAGAAGAACGCGAGCATGACGGCCCTCATCCTCGTGGTGATTGTCCTCGCGATGGTCGCCTCCGCCGCCGGCATCCTCGCTTAGCTTCGACCCAAGAGATTGGTGAATCAATGAGAAAGATAGTTGTGGCGAGCCATTCCCTTCTCGCCCAGGGCTTCAAGGACACCCTCGAGTTCCTTACGGGTAAGGGCGACGCCGTCAACGCCGTGTGCGCCTACGTGAACGACAACGGCGAGGGGCTCGACGCGGCGGTCGAGGCGGCTCTTTCGGGCACTGACGAGGTCGTCGTCCTTACCGACGCGTTCGGCGGCAGCGTGAACCAGCGCTTCTCCCGCTTCGCCTCCGACCGGATCCACGTGATCGCGGGTGTCAACCTCCCGCTCGCCATGACGGTCGCGCTCGCGCGCCCCGACGAGAAGCTCGACTTCGATGCCCTCGTCAACGAGGCGCGCCAGCAGATCATCTACGTGAACGGTGTCAGTTCTGCCGAGTGCGACGACGACGAATAGAGGAGGTCGACGATGAGAGAGTTCCTTAAGGACGTGTGGATGCACGGCGGTGAGGAAAGCCGCGCCATCACCCCCGAGAACATCACGGGCGAGAAGGGCCGCGCCGCCATGTCGGCCAGCCACCTCGGCGTCGGCCGCAAGGGCTCGTGCTGCGTGCCCCTTGAGTCCGGCGAGACCATCACGCTCGCGGACATCGAGGGCCCCGGCATCATCCGCCACATCTGGATGACCGTCCCCGACAAGACCGCCGCCGGCAGCTTCGTCATGCGCGACCTCGTGCTGCGCTTCTACTGGGACGACGAGGAGACCCCCTCGGTCGAGTGCCCTGTCGGCGACTTCTTCTGTAACGGCTTCGGTGAGCGCGCCATTGTCAACTCAATGCCCATCTGCGTGAACCCGACGGGCGGCATGAACTGCTACTTCGAGATGCCCTTCAGGAAGCACGCCAAGGTCACGCTTACGAGCGAGCACCCCGGGTTCATTAAGTACATCTTCTACACGTTCAACTACGCGCTCACCGACGTGCCGGACGACGCCATGTACTTCCACGCTCGCTTTAACCGCGAGCGCAGCACCCGCAGGGGCGTCGACTACACCGTGCTCGACGGCGTGCGCGGCAAGGGCTACTACGTCGGCACCTACATGGCCCTGTGCGCCCTGGAGCGCTATTGGTGGGGCGAGGGCGAGATGAAGTTCTTCCTCGACGGCGACGAGGAGTTCCCCACGGTCACCTCGACGGGAGCCGAGGACTACTTCGGCGGTGCCTGGGCCTTTCTCGACAGGCCGCCCCACGCGCTGCCCGAGGCGCAGTGCTTCAACACGCTGTTCGCCGGCTACCCGTACCGCTCGACGCGCGACGCCACGCGCGACCGCTTCAGCGCGGGCAAGCCGAACCCGAACCCGATGCTCGCGACCAACGACGACGCGCTGCCCAGGCACGGTCTCTACAGGTGGCACCTTCCCGACCCGATCTCGTTCAAGGAGGACCTGCGCGTGACATTCCAGGACCTCGGCAACGACGACATCAAGCTCTACGAGCGCGAGGACGACATCTCCACCGTCGCCTACTGGTACCAAAGCGAGCCGCACGCCGTGCTCGCCCCGTTTGCCGCAAGGCAGGACCGCGTGCCCAGGTAGGGTCGCCTCGAAACATGCCAACGTTATGGGCGCCCGCGGTTGACCATGGCTGCGGGCGCCCCTTTGCAAGGAGGATCACATGAGCGAAAAGCAAATGAGGCTCGGCGCCCTCGAAGCCGGCGGGACCAAGATGGTCTGTGCCGTGGTGTCCGGCGACGGCGAGGTCCTCGACCGTATGGAGACCCCGACGCTTGCGCCCGCCGAGACCGTCCCGCAGATGATCGAGTGGTTCGCCGCCCGCGATGTGGACGCGTTGGGCATCGGCGCCTTCGGCCCGACCTGCGTCGACCCCGCCGACGAGCGCTACGGCTCCATCCTGCAGACCCCCAAGCTCGCGTGGCGAGGCTATGGTCTTCGCGCCGCGTTCGCCGACGCCCTCGGGATTCCGGTGGCCTACGACACGGACGTGAACGTTGCCTGCCTCGGCGAAGTGGTCTTCGGCTGCTGCAAGGGGCTCGAGGACGCCGTCTACGTGACCATCGGCACCGGTGTGGGCGCGGGCGTCATGTGCGCGGGCAGGCTCCTTCACGGCATGCTGCACCCCGAGGCCGGCCACATGCTGGTAAGGACCCGTCCCACCGAGGAGGGACGCTGCGTCTGCCCGAGCCACGCGAACTGTCTCGAGGGCCTCGCCTCCGGCCCCGCCATCGCCGCGCGCTGGGGAAAGCCCGCGGCCGAGCTCGCGGACAACGATGAGGTGTGGGCGCTCGAGGGGGATTATCTGGGGCAGATGTGCGCGAACCTCGTGCTCATGTACTCGCCTCGCCGCATCGTCCTCGGCGGCGGCGTGATGCACCAGGAGCAGCTCTACGGCATCGTCCGCAAGAAGACCCTCGAATATCTGGGTGGCTACATCCAGACCGCCGAGCTTAAGGACATGGAGAGCTACATCTGCGCCCCGGGCTGCGGCGGCGACCAAGGAATCCTCGGCGCGGCCGAGCTGGCAAGAAGGGCGCTCGCGTAACTTGCGCTCTCTCCGCCATACAACGCGTTAAGAAAAGACGAGCGCTTCTTGCCAATTGAGCGGCAAGAAGCGCTCGTCTTTTGCATTTGTTCTTGGGGCAGGACGCCCCGCCTCCGCTAGAGTCCCTGGACCGCCACACCCACGAGGTTTGGACCGGTGTGGACAAGAAACGCGGGGCTGATGTCGGAGCGGACGACCTCCACCGCGTTGGCCACGCGCTCGCACAGGGCCTGCTCCATGCGGTCGTAGAGGTCGGCGTGGGCCGAGGTGCAGCTCGCGGCAAAGCGCACCTTGGGGTGCTTCTCGACGATGGCGGCGATGAGCTTGACCTCGGTGCGATGCGGTACTTGCACAGCCATTTCGTGTGCGCGAGGCTGTTGGCTTTCTGGGCCACAGCAATCACCTTCCCCTTAGTATGATGGCCTGAACAATCCTCATGCTAGGGGGAAGGTTTTTGTCGCGTAGCGGAAATTGGCCTCCACCCGCTGAGCGGGTGGCTTTCTATGCCGCGCGTGCCGCACGGCACGGACTAAAGTCCATGAATAAAACGAGGAAGGCCACGTCCGGCCTCCCTCGCAAAGAGTCTCTGATTGCTCCCACTCATTGGGGACAGACTTAAATGAGTGCTCTTGAAATGCCGGCGCCTGGGGACGTTCTTTTTCTGTCTGCAGTTTGGGACGGTCCTTAGAGCTGCAGCGCGCCATGAGCGACGAGGCGAAGCGGATCATCCTGTCTTTCGAGTTCTAAGCAGAATTCCCCGTCTCTGAGTAATGATTAGTGCGCATTTGTGCGTATTTGCGTGCGTAGGATTGCGTGACCATGCGTGTATAAGCGCCGTCTGCGGCTGTATTATGACCATTTGGCGGTTATATACGCAAAAGTACGCACATACGCGCTAATTTGTGCGAATATAGAGATGGCAGAAATGTTAGACGCTCCATGACCCAGGAGGCACATATGGCAGATTCCAAGCAGGTTCCACTCGACTCCGCGGCAGCAGCAAAGGCAGCGTTCGCTTCGGTCCAGGACAAGCCGTTCCCCGAGGACATCTTTACGGCTCCCGAGCTTCGTTGGGCTGTGATCGGTTGCGGTGTTATCGCCAACCAGATGGCCCAGTCCCTCGCTCTGGCCGGCCGCAAGCTCGCGGGCGTTGCCAACCGTACGCTGTCCAAGGCCCAGGCTTTTGCCGAGCAGTATGGCGTCGAGAAGGTGTATGAGACGGTCGAGGACCTCTACGCCGATCCGGACATCGACGCCGTCTATCTCACCACGCCGCACAACACGCATATCACCTATCTGCGTGCCGCGCTGGCCGCCGGCAAGCACGTGCTCTGCGAGAAGGCCATTACCCTCAACTCCGCCGAGCTCGACGAGGCCCGTGCCATCGCCGACGAGCACAACGTGGTCCTTATGGATGCCACCACGGTGCTCCACATGCCGCTGTATCAGGTGCTGCGCCGTCGCATGGATGCTGGCGACTTTGGCCGCATGAACCTCGCCCAGCTTAACTTTGGCAGCTATAAGGAGTGCGGCGACCTGACCAACCGCTTTTACAACCGTAGTCTTGCCGGCGGCGCCATGCTCGACATTGGCGTGTATGCGCTCTCCGTCATGCGCCTGTTTATGGCCAGCCAACCCGCCGAGGTCGTGTCTCTGGGCAATACCTGCGAGACTGGCGTTGACGTCGCGGGTGGCATTGTCTGCCGTAATGCCGAGCAACAGCTGGGCGTCGTGAGCCTTACGCTCCACTCCAAGCAGCCCAAGCGCTCGGTCATCAGCTTCGATAAGTGCTATGTCGAGGTCAACGAGTATCCGCGTGCAGACCATGCGACCGTCGTGTGGACTGCGGACGGTCACCGTGAGGAGGTCCACGCTGGCACCGAGGCCTACGCGCTGTGCTACGAGATGGCCGACCTGGAGAAGGCCGTTGCTGGCGATGATTCGAAGCGCGAACTTCTGGGCTATGCTTCTGATGTTATGGAGCTGATGACCAAGCTCCGCGCCGATTGGGGAGTCGTGTACCCCGAGGAGGAGTAAGCGATGCTTGCGGAAGATAGGCTCAACGCGATCGTGTCGATGGTGCAGCAGACCGGCTCGGTTACCGTGCCGGAGCTTGCCGAGGCCCTGGGCGTGACACCGTCCACCATTCGCCGTGACTTGCAAACGCTCGACCGCGCGCACCGTATCGCCAAGGTGCACGGAGGCGCGACGAGTCTGGAGCGCGCTCACGTGACGCGCGACCTGACGATCAGCGAGCGCAGTGATCTCCATAACGATGACAAGGAGCGCATCTGCGCCCGCGCCGCGGCCCTGGTGGAGCCCGATAGCTTTGTGTATATCGATTCGGGCTCCACGACCCTCAAGCTCATCGAGCATCTTCCGCATCTCGACGGCGTCACCTATGTGACCGATTCTGTGCTCCATGCCCAGCATCTCGCCCTGCGCGGTATGCGCGCCGTTGTGCTGGGTGGCGAGCTCAAGCCCGATACCGAGGCGCTCGTCGGTCCCGATGCCTTGGCAACCCTGGACCGCTATAACTTCAACTGCGGCTTTTGGGGTTCCAATGGCATCGCCGCCGAGCAAGGTCTCACCACGCCGGATATCGAGGAAGCCCAGGTCAAGCGTATCTCGATGCGTCATACCGCCAAACGCTTCGTAATCTCGGACGCCAGTAAATTTGGCATGGTGGCGCCCGTCAAGTTCGCGGACTTCCGTGACGCAACGATTATTACCGCAGGCGATGTCCCTGCCAAGTACCGGGCAATGGACAACGTCATCACGGTCTAACAGCAAGGGACGGGCTAAGGCCAAAACCACCGCGAAGGGGCAGGAACCTTTGTGGTGGTTTTGACGTTTGTCCAGATAAAACCTGCCAAAATAAACCTGTCCCTTTTTGGCAGGTTTTAGGGCTCCCAGGGGCAGGGGGCTTCGATGTGGATGTGCTCGCCGGTTACGGGATGCGTAAAGGACACGCTGTGGGCGTGGAGCATGAGGCCACAAGGACGCGGCGTCCCGTACAGGTCGTCGCCCACCAGGGGATGGCGCTCGCTCGCCAGGTGCACGCGAATCTGGTGTTTGCGGCCGGTGAGCAGCTCGACATCGATATACGAGCGCGTGGGCAGGCCGCGGCGGCTCTTAAGACGCTTGAGCACCTTCACGCGCGTTTGAGACGGCTTGCCGCTGGCGCCGACGCGCATCTTTCGGCTGTCGTGACGGTCGCGGGCGATGGGCTTGTCGATGAGCTTTTCGTTCCAGTCGATCTTGCCCTCGGCGAGCGCCAGGTAGTGCTTTTCGAACGCGTGGTCGATGATCATCTGGTCAAAGGCGGGCTGCGTCTGCTTGTCGAGTGAGAACAGCACCACGCCGGTGGTGTCACGGTCCAGGCGATTGAGCGGCTGCATGTCGGTCGCGGCAAAGCCGTCGCCCATCGCCAGCAGCAGGTCGCTGGCGTAGTCGGTAAGTGTGCGCTCGCCGGTGCCGTCACCGTGGACGATCATGCCGGCGGGCTTGTCGATGGCCATGAGCCAGGCGTCGCAGTATAGGACTTGAGGTTCTTCGTTCACGTGTAAGCCTTTCGGTTAGCTAATTCCCACAAACATGCAGCCCGAGGTGGCGCCGCGCAGGCGGGCGGCCGGCTTGCGGCCGGCTTGAGCCGCCTCGACGGCGCGACGGACGCGAGCGACGGCACGGCCAATCTCATCGGCCTCGAGCAAGGTTCCGTCGACCATAAGACGACGCACGCCGGCATCGAGCAGCTGCGGAACCTGCGGCGTGAGGTCGATGGGGTAGGCGTCGTACAGGCGTGAGCGGCCGTGGATGTCGGTACGCACCGGCATGACCTTGCCGTCGATATTCTTGAGCGAGAGCTTGCGGGCACGCAGGCGGCAGTTGGCACAATCGTGGATGCAGCCGTTGGCAACCTGCAGAATGCAATGCTCGCTTGTCATGACGCGCGGGCGGCCAAAGACGGTGATCCCCAGAGCCGCGGGCGCGGCGGCGCCGAGCGAGACAATCTCGTCGAGCGTGATCTCGGGCGAGAGCCAAAACGCGCCGGCTCCGCGTTCGGCGAGTGCCTCCATGCAGGGCGTGTTGTGCACCGGCAGGCAAGAGCGAATCTCGGCCGTGGCGCCAACCTGGGCGGCCAGGGCAAGCTCAGAGATGTTGCCAATAGCGACCGTGGCGCCAGCAACAACCCATGGGTCAACGCGGACGTGGTCAACGGCGCGGCAGACCTCGTCGAGTATGGGTACGATGCCCTGCTCAAACGCATCGGCGGGGGAGAGTTCGGCCGCATCGAGTGCGTCGGTGGTCATGTAGATGCGCGTTGCACCCTCGGCGCGAGCGGCCTCGGCGGCCTCGAGCGAGGTGACGGTAGCGCAGATCTGCGGCTCATCGCGGTAGTGCTCGGGCGCGGGGCGGGAATCATTGGTGACAATCGCCGGTAGCTCGAGCGTGCGGGCGCGCTCCTCGTACGGTGCCAGAATGGCCTCTTCCAGCGCCTTACAAGCGGCGGCGCGCACCTTGTGCACGGCGGAAAAGCCCATGCCGCAACTCTCGTCGAGGGCCACGTCAAAGCTCGCTGCCTCAAAGGGCGAGGAGCCCATGCGGCCCACATGCTCAACCAGGTCTGCCGCCTCGACGGCGCGGGTCTTGGCGGCCTCGACGGTGAAGCCCGTGGCGGCGGCGGTGAGCGTGGGGTTGTCACAGCAGGTGAGTGTGACGGTAAACGGCTCGCCCAGGCGCGCCACGACGGACACATCAACAGCTCGGCGGCGCAGCACATCGCGCTTGAGCGCGGCGCCGGCGGCGTCGATGGCACGCTGGCTGCGAATCACGCGGACGCGGCAGCCCTCGGGCATGCTACGGGGCACGCGACACTCGATAACATCGCCGGCAGCGGCATCATCGGCGGCGATGGTGGTCAGGAATTGGTCGAACTCATCGTCGTGGCGAAGCTCCAGCAGGTCGCCCTTGCCCACGGGCTCAAACAACTCAATGCGGGCGATGGCGGCGCGGCGACGGCGGTCGTCGGGCTTGAGGCCGCGCACATCTCGGTTGGCCGGGCGGCTGCCCAGCACCGTGCCCACGATCTGGCCGCGGTTGTTGGAACGCTCATAGCTCATCATCTCGTCGCCCGAGGTGCCGTCCTGATAGGCGTGCGTAAAGTCGCGGTTAAAGCAGCGCTTGAGCTGGCGCTGGCGGGCGGCTTTCTCGTCCTTAGAGGTCGAAACATCGGCCAGCATATCGTCAATCTGATGACGATACACGTCGACGATGGAATACACGTAATCGGGAGCCTTCATGCGGCCCTCGAGCTTGAGCGATGCGGCGCCGGCGTCATACAGGCGGCGAACAAGTTGTGAGGTGTTGGTGTCACGCGGGCACAGCGCGCGCTCGCGACCGGCAGGGGAGAGCGAGCGACCGTTCTCGTCGATCAGCTCGTAGGGCAAGCGGCAGGGCTGGGCGCACATGCCACGGTTGGCCGATCGTCCCGCCATGGCAAAGCTCGAAAGCAGACACAGGCCAGAGTAGCAAAAGCAGATGGCGCCATGGCTAAAGACCTCAAGGTCCACATCGGGCGTGGCATCGTGAATGGCGGCAATCTCGTCGATGGAAAGCTCGCGCGAGAGGGTCACGCGGTCGGCGCCCTGCTCGCGGCACCAAAGGGTTCCGCGGTCGTCGTGGATGTTCGCCTGGGTCGAGATATGCGTCTCGATGCCGGGCATCGTGCGCTTGACCTCAAAGAACAGGCCCCAGTCTTGGATGATAAAGGCGTCGGCGCCCAGCGTGGAGCAGCGATGGATGAGTTGCAGCGCATCGCTCATCTCGGACTGCTTGATGACGATGTTGACCGTGACGTAGACGCGCGACCCGGCTAGATGCGCGGCGCGGCAGGCTTGCTCAAAGGCCTCGTCGGTAAAGTTGGTGGCCTTGCGGCGGGCGTTGAAGCTGCCCATGCCGCAGTAGATGGCGTCTGCCCCGGCAGCGAGTGCGGCGGCGAAGGGCTCCGGGCCTCCGGCGGGGGCCAAGAGCTCGGGTCTACGGTTGGTGGTTCGACTGGCGGTTGCGGTCATATCCTGCCTTTCAAAATGCTCAGATACTCAAAAGTATAGTGGCGCCGTCGCGGTAGGCGATGCCCGTGCTCTAAGCGGGATAAAGTCTTCAGCAGCTTGGACTGGCTGCTCCACATGAGAACCGTTCAACGGTCCGGGGAAACCGTTGGGCGATAAAATATTCTCGCAACGTGATAATAATCTTGCATCGCGCGGAAACCTTGAGTACTATCCCAATCAAGCGCGGTGTTCAGACCGAACTGTGCCTCCCGGTGTGAACGCCGCGCTCCCGTTCCCTTTTACTTGTAAGGAGAAAAACATGAGCAAGACCGTCGTGTCTTCCGATAACGCACCCGCAGCCATCGGCCCGTATTCCCCCGGTATCCAGACTGGCAACATGGTGTTCCTGTCCGGCCAGCTGGGCATCGATCCCGCGACCGGCAAGCTGCCCGAGGGTGTCGAGGCCCAGGCCAAGCAGTCCCTCGCCAACGTCGAGGCTCTGCTGACCGCTGCCGGCGCCACGTTTGCCGATGTCGTCAAGACCACGGTCTACCTGGCCGACATCGCCGACTTTGCCGCCGTGAACGAGATCTACGCCTCCAAGTTCGAGGCCCCGTTCCCCGCGCGCAGCGCTTTCCAGGTTGCCGCTCTTCCGGCTGGCGGTCTGGTCGAGATCGAGGTCGTCGCCGCTCTCTAAGGCGTTGGCCACAACTAAACATGACATGCAAAAAGACCCTGCAGCGCGTGTGAACTGCCTCCCATTTCTTGGACATGAGAAATGGGAGGCTTTCTTTATGCGCGTTGATTTGAGAGTGAAGCATGAT
>NZ_JADNHZ010000022.1 GCF_015554145.1 Collinsella aerofaciens
AGCAAGAAGGCGGAGGGCTAGAGCAAGGCGGGGCCGAGGCCGCCTCGATCAATTTGCGAAAGAATCTTGACGGTACCAATTCGCGAGCCGTCTACCTGCGGTTTTGTTTTTCTCAAATTCGACATGCTCGGCGATAGCCGATCAAACGTAGTAAATGGGCATAGTTTTTGACAGGCGACATCGCACGCGTCCCTCGCAAGGGCAAAATGATCCGTTTTCCTCCGTCCCCAAGGATTAGTTGAACAGATTGCCGATGGGGTCGGGGGCGGAACTGGGGAGGTAGCGGATTTCTAGCTCTATGCCGAGCGCTTGCAGCTCTTTGAAGGCGGCGATGTCCGTATTGTCTACGGCAACGGTAGGCGTCACAGAACGCTTGCCCTCCCCCGCCTGCATATGGCCGATGCTGATCTTGGTTATTGGCACGCCGCCCTTAACCAGCGCGAGCGCATCGGCGGGTGAGGCCACCATAATCAGGATCCATTGACGCGGCGTTGCGGTATGAATGATATCGACGGTCCTTTGCACCGAGAAAAACCGCGTCCAAACGCCTTCTGGCGCCGCGACCCTCATGGGTGCCCATTGGCGCGAATCCGCCGCGATTTCATCGTTGACGATTAGGACAAGGTTGGAACCCACGGCTTCGTTCCACAGCTCAACGTCATGCCCGTAAATGAAACGGTCATCGATACGTGTAAGAAGGATCCTGGGTTGAGCCATGGCAGCCCCATTCTGTTTGAGACCCGTAAGAGCAAGACATCGCGTCTCCAATATTAGTGCATTTAAAGTGAGAAAAGCCGTCAGAACACTTGCGCGGATGTGCGATGTCCCGTATCATAGACAGCCGTTGACGCCTCACTTGCGTCACCACATGGCCGCCAGCGTAGCTCAGTTGGTAGAGCACCGCTCTCGTAAAGCGGGGGTCACCGGTTCGAGCCCGGTCGCTGGCTCCATTGCATTAGTGCAGCTCAGAAGCGTAATTGCTTCTGAGCTTTTTTGTTTTCGCGTCTCTTTCCTCCTTCTCCGAGGAGTGAAAAAGGGGTGAAAAACTTTTTTAACTGTTTTCCATAAATAGTTAGCATCATCCAACGTTCACATTAGATCGAACAACAATCCTGTTACGCATAGCCTAATTCCGCTGAGTATCAGAGAAGAACGTCCGGATTATATGCATCCAGCTTCGCTTCTCCAGTCGCCAGTGACTCCTCCAGCCGGTCAGCATATTCAACAATAGAGCCGTAGAATATGGGAGTAAATCCGAACTTTTCGATAAAGAGGGGTTCCGCTACGTCAATCCTCTTCTTGGCAACCGCGGCCTCATCCTTTTCATAGTACCCAGTGCCAGGAATCCGCTCGTTTGCCTGCGGCAAGCACTTAAGCTGCCTACACAAGCGCGCCGACCCCTTTGAAAGACCCATAAAGGTGATAGCACCAGAGATTACGCCACCGACGCCCACAACAACCTTGCCAGCGGCATCCCCCACCGTCTGCTTTGTTATCTTGATACCCATGAAGCTCAAGAGCTTCTTCAGGATCGGATACCAACTGGTCTTGGTTAGCGACTGGCGAGCGACCTTTTTCGCGACCGCCTCTTGGGCGTTTTTGGCGATTACGGTTAGCATCGAATTCGCGCTACCTACACCCATCATCACACCGAGCAACACTGCCATTTCGTAGAGAGTCTCGTCATCAACGTCGTCACATTCTTCAAAGAAGGTCTGCCAACCATACAGGTATGCCAGCTTCTGCATGATCCTGAATGCATGCACGTAATACTGCGTAATATCGGCAGGAATGGTGCCCACCATCGCGATGCCACCGGGAAGACCTGCCGCAAAGGAAAGGGTCGTCGACTTCTTTGTCTCAAAATCAATTATTTCTCTAGCAATTCTATCGATCAGGCCCACATCGATTCCGGCGGTAACGGGGGTCGTTTCCACGGCAAACTCGACGACATCTTTATGGACACCCTTCCTCCTCAGCTCCGAGCGGAGGAAATGGGGCCGATCAATTCTCACTCCCTTTAGCCGAGCAACTTTTTTCATAAAGTCAATCAAAAATCTCTGGGCTTCCACCAGCTGTTCATCGCTCTTGTCTCTTAGCTCTGCAAAAGCTGAATCAACGGGGACAGCGACCCCAAGGCCCTCGCCCTCGTTTTTCCTTCCAAGCAGCCTGACGTCCATACAGCCTTCCAATCAATGTGCGCCGCGCGGGCTATCGCGTTCTGCGACAGGCCGGACGCACGGAGCCTGAGGGCCTCCCTGGCCCTTATCCTTCTCGCCATGCTGTACCTCCTTGGTCTCGGCTGCATGGACAGCCGGAACGTACCAGGGGGACGGTGCCGACGGGAATATCGGCGGTGCCGAACGGCAATATTCGGGATGTGAGCGGACGGTGTGTAAGCGCAATATCGCCGGTGTCAAAGAGGACAATTACTCAAACAGGTGAAGGAGGGTATCGAGGAGGATAAGGAGATTTACGGTGGCAATTAAGAAGCCAACTCGCCGCGTCATGCCCGTTGGAGAGGCGAGCATGACCCTCATGGGTAATCAAGACACACGAAACAAAGGGGATTCGACAAGTCGCAAGAAAGGGGAGTGCATCACCTTTTGGGTTACGGAAGAGCAGAAGCAAGAGATGAGCACCTACGCGGCGGAACACAACACCACGGTATCAAGGATCATCATCGAAGGCCTTGAGATACGCATGGGTAAAGGGCAATCATTATAGCTTAGCCTTCTGCAATTGCTGCGACTCGATGCGGTCCTATCGATTTGCGCAACGGTGTGACGCGTTATCTAGACTGACGATCGTTTCCGCTGCATTTGCCAGCTCATTATCATGTGAAACAATGATAATGAGCTGTTTCAATTTGTTGTTTCTGACATACGAAGCGAGTTCGGCTCGGCTTGTTTCATCCAATCCAGTTGTAGGCTCATCGAGCACCAAGACTGATGGATTACGGGAAATTGCCGACCACAAGTATACACGGCGCAGCTCACCACCCGAAAGTTCAGGACAACGTTTCTCAAGCAAGCCCTCTATGCTGGTTGTCAACGACGGTAGCTCGTTCATATGCTGGTGCTTTGTAAAAAATGGGGTGTTGAAATAATCCAACAGGTCCCGAACCGTCTCATCTGGAGCGAAGCACGGTTGGGGGCAGCACGATATCGTGTCTGAACGTATGTAATCCAAATTGCATTTTTCAATCGGCATGTCGTTGTATGTTACTTTGCCTGCCGACGGATACAGCCCAAGGAGCAGGTAAAGGAGCGACGTTTTTCCTCTTCCATTTTCTCCGGTTATGCAGTATGTTCCAGGGCCGGAGAAATCGAAGGAAAATCCGTCAAGAACCTTTCGGGGAGATCCGTCTGGAAGGGGTACCGTAAAATCCAACTTGGAAACAGAAATGCGATTTATTGTGTCAATCTTGACTAAACCTGTCTGATCTTGCTCTGGTTCCGGTCCTACCTTTCCCATGGCGCTCATCCTGTCCCACGAAGCCTTGGCATCCTGATAGGACTTGAACAGGTTCATCGTGTTTTTCAAGGTTTTAAATAGGACGGCAAAATATGCACCGACGATGGTGTATTCGCCTATCGTCATGGTTCCATTGATGATTCGCACTCCGGATACGATGAGTATTATCGCTTGAAACACGGCAGCAAAAAGGCTGTCAATCGATGTTAGTGAGAATGAGAGCTTTCCCGAGTGCAAGACCTTTGGAAAATACTTTTCAAATCCGGTGTCAAGTGCTAGCTCGCTTTTATTGTATGAAGACGTTAACTGAATGTTGAGAATCTGATTCAACTGCGATGCTATTACGGCATAGAAAGCGCTATCTGCCTCCTTCTTCTCGTACATGACTTTATATAGAAGCTTTCGCAATCCGGTAATAACGAAGAGATATGCCACAAGAAGGAGGATGGAGAATAGTGCGAGGAGTGGATCAACCGACCATATGACGAGCAACACGAAAGGAATGGCGACAACAGACAGGGGAGCGCTGATAAAGTTTGTTAGAACGAAAGAAGAAACAACACCTGAGTCAGTGAAAATCCTTTGCGTCGTATAGGCTGAGTCGGTTGTTCGGTTCGTCAGAAAATTAACTCGCTCAAAGCGCAAGACGGTTTCCCTGAGTAGGTCAAAAGAAAGCTTTGTGGATATACGGATAGATAACGTTCCTGCAAAATATGAAAATAAGGCAGAAAAGACCCCTATTGAAGCTACGAGGAGCGCAAAAAGCACAGCATCCTTCTCGCTGCGATTGGCAAGAAGGAAATCTAAGAACTTTCCGTTCACATATGGTGCGGCATAGGAAAGGGCGATTCCAATCGTCGTGATGGCAATGAACGTGAAAGCACCCTTTGTTTTACTAAACTTCGATAAGACGTACCGAATCAAGAATGGCCCCAATCTATCAGGTATGAAATACCAACTGATGACACCTTACACCGCGGTTCGGTGGAAACGAAGCGGCGACTAATCGGCACGAGCGCTTCCATAGAGAGTCTTTGCGAGCTGGATCCTCATAGAAACGGGAATTTTATGTTCGATCAATAGGCCGCGCACGGCAGTCGGACGGCTGAAAAATAAAACAGCCGTCCGACTAAAGCTGTAATTTTTTGCATTGTTTGTTGGGCATGCGCCTGAAGTTTCATGCAATAGGAAATCCATTATGACCATGGTCGAAATGTGAACACTACGATCGTTAGCAAGGAGACGCCAAGACCGGCAAAGATTATGATGAGCGGCAGAATGAAAGCCGCCGATGCCGATAATGGGATTTGGGACGCAAAGGCAATGATGCCCGCGAGAACGAGACCGGCTCCAGTCAACGCTATTCCGAGTCCGACCAATCTGGCAACAAGAGGAATCTTCTCGCTTGGAATATGAGCGATATGGTAACTGTGAATCAGGCCGGGATTGCCGGTCTTTACCATTAACACCCCGACAACGAGAAAGCAGATTCCTCCTACCATGCCGCCAATGGATGATCTTAGCTCTTCAGGACTCATTGCTCGTCTTGGCCACCTTGCTCGCTGAGGGGAAGTGCTGCGGCAAAAGTGATGAGGACCAGTTCATAGGCTCCAACTGCGGTGACTCCGACCGCCACATTTGCTCCCCACACGATGTAATACATGTCGAACCAAGTTTCCGTTCCAAGAGTCGATGCTCTGGTCGGATTCATGTTGTCTACTACGGGCTTCTCGTACATTTAACCCAACATCTCCTTCAACGATGAGTTCAACAGTTCATCCGCGGTATCATCAATCAGGTCAACGTGTAGATCACCTCCCATATCTATATCGCAAATTGTGTCGGACATACGCTCCATGTCGTCAATGGTCCACATGTGGTTACAGAGGTCTTGAACCAGTTTTGTGGACCAAATTGAGCTAAGTCCGTTGTTCCAGTAATCCTCAAGAGGGTGGTTTCTGATGTTGCCAACCACTAACGGGATATACGGAGAAACGACGATGTCGCCGTTTGCGTGCACTGAAACCTGATCTAATAGATATCGGTTATCAGAGAAGCGAATTAGATGGTCGACGGGGTCGCCCCATTGCGGTCGGACATTCGGGTGCTTCCGAAGGAAGTCGTCCTCTTGAATGGCGTGAATCAACGTACGGTATTGGGAATAGTCCGGTCTAATAAATGTGTTCTTTCGCGCACGGCCCAAAACCATGAGGGGTTGGACACGTAGTTCGATAAAGTCACCCGGCGTCCTCTTCGGCCTGTTAGATTTGGTGAAAATCTCATCTAATAGTGAGATGACATCGGGAAACTGTTCGGTGTTGAACGACGTGGGCGTAAATGCGATAGCAAGGTGCAAATCGGAATGGTTGAGTACGGTGGCAACTGCTTCTTCGACGATTTCGAAGGCTCTCTCATGTCCCCTCAGCCTATCGTGAGCTGACCCAATGCCGTCTAGGCTAAATTGGATGCTTTTGAGTCCGGAATCTTCTAAATCTCGGAGAAGGGATTCCGTGAGGAGAAGCCCGTTGGTTACCAGGCTCGCTGCAACATTCCCATCTCGCAATATGGGAAGGCAGCGCAAGATATCTTTACTGCGCAACAAGGTTTCTCCTCCACAGAAACACATGCTGTAAAGCGACATGTCTGCCATTTCCTTTGCGAAAACAAAAAGTTCATCTGAGGTCAACTCGTCGTGCATGACCTCATTCTCGCCGCTGCTGTTATAGCAGTGCAGACATCTCAAGTTGCACTTGTTTGTTATGTCAAGGGCGACGTGATGTGGCGCTCTGAGAACGTTGGTGTACTTGTTTTCCGAAACTCGTCCCATGGTTCCTCTTAACAGACTTCTGAAAAACAGTATACATTCATGCAGTCGCCGTCGCTGCACTCACCTGGAAAAGTGCCAGCGCAAGTGAATTCTGGCTCATTGATAAGATTTCGAATTCCTTCGTTTGATGCAATTTCCTTGCTGGTTAGGTTCAGGTGGAAAAAATTGGGAACATCGCAAAATTCTTGACGATAGAAACTGGCCGCAGCGGCAATACATTGAACGGCGATGCTTGCGGGGCACAAAAGAAGACAGATGTCTGCGTATCTGAGTAAAGGATTGCTGGAGGGGGCGAGGCCGAGTAGACCGGTTGGTCTCCCTGACTCATATACAATGAAAAATTCCTTGCTCAGATTGAACAATCCGTTTCGCACCTCTAGCGGTCGTTCATACTGCTCGACGGAAAGAGGCCAACCGTAGACAATTGTGGGACTTTCTGGTTCTGATGAGCTCGCCTGGCTTGCCAGGGAGCAAATCAGGCGAATATCGTTTTCTTGGGCAAGCCGTATATGGGTCCCATTGTCCACGCAAATCTCATCGGCAATGGGTGTGCCATTTTCGGTCGGAGTTTTGACCCATCCTATTAGTCTCGATACGCTGAAACCTCTCATTGCCGAGGCTAAGTCAGATTTGAGCATGTCCGGATTGGCGTCTGGAAACTTGTCGCACATCCGATTAAGGATTGTTTCGACGGTGTTTTTACCATCGCACAGAGAGACGATGTAGCTCCCGCTTCCGTTCAACATGATATAGTTCAGCTCATCGCGTCCGGTTAGAACAGAGCGGTACCCGTTCTTTTCCTCTCTTGAGTATGGGAGAGAAATCGATTTCGGGATAAATCCCCTTATTTCGTCAAAGCTCCATTCCATAATTAATCCCTCCTTGTGTCTGTTTGAATATGAGCCGATTTTAGGCTCTTCGGTAGTTTCTGTGGGCGAGACATCAATTTTTCCGCAGGTGGATGCAGAAAAGTTCCGCATATAAGGGAAACGGCCCCGAGAGGGGGCCGTTTCCGCGCCGGGCAGGGTAGGATTTCGCTTGCTACATCAACCTACCGGAAAGGCCCTGACGCATGAACAGGATACTAAGCCGCGCGCTCGCGCTGGTCCACACCGTGATCGAGTACGCCAGCATCGACGGCGGCAGGATAATCGTCGGCGTCAGGCCGTGGACGAGTTTCGGGCTGCGGTGCCCCGTCTGCGGGAGGGCAGCGAATGCTACGACAGGTCGCCAAGGCCGCGGCTGTGGCGCGCAATGGACCTGGCGAGGTCGACCTCTCCGCGCTCGGGCTGCACGAGATGGCGGCGTCCCTGCCCGACTACGTGAGGATGGTCGCCGCGGGCGAGCGGGGCTTCGCCTCCGCCTTCGAGGAGATGACGCGCGTCGAGGTCGCCGCCCGGGAGGTCAGGATCACCAACCAGCGCATTCGGTCGTCGGGGTTCCCCTACGTCAAGGGGCTGGCGGACTTCGACTGGGACTTCCAGCCGTCGGTCCCTCGCGCCGAGATCGAGGAGCTCGCGACCCTCAGGTTCGTGGAGCGGGCCGAGAACGTCCTGCTCGTGGGAAGCCCCGGCGTGGGCAAGACGCACCTCGCCGTCGCGCTGGGCATCGAGGCGGTCAGGGCGGGGCGCGAGGTCAGGTTCGTGGACTGCGCCCGGCTCGTCGAGGGCCTTGAGGACGCCTCGTCGCGCGGCATCCTCAAGAAGAGGCTCAGGTACTACGCCCACTCGAGGCTGCCGATCATCGACGAGCTCGGCTACCTCGACGTCGGCAGCGCGGGCGCGGACCTGCTGTTCCGGCTGATATCGACGCGCTACGAGCAGCGCTCGACGATCATCACCGCCGACGTGGGGATCGGCGGCTGGGGCAGGGTGTTCGGGGATGACGTGGCGGCGAGCGCGATCGCGGACAGGGTGTGCCACCACTGCCACCTGGTCAAGATAGCCGGCAGGTCCTACAGGCTGAAGGACCTGCCGAGGGACGGACCCGCCAGGGCGTGACCGGAATCGGTGAAAATACGTTAGCGCAAGCGGTGAAGCCGCCTTTGCGCTAACGGCGCGTTTGATTAGTGAAACTGGTGAAAATTAGATTGACGCTAACAGGGGCGTGCCCGTCGCGGCGTTTCACGGGGATGTCTCGCGCCATCCCCGGACCCCTTCGCGCCAAAGGGACGAGTCCCCTTGGAACCCCGGGCCGCCGCCGGCGGGCCGTGAACGGCGGGACAATCACTCGGCTTCAACTCGCGATCGCCCCGCCGTGTCGCGCCCCGCCGGCTCTCGCTCCGGCTCCGTTCGATGGCTCCCCTGGGTCGCCATCACTGCGCCTCCGCTCACCTGTCCCGTTGCACTCCGGCCGGTTCGGCCTACGCTTCTCGGGGCATGCAAGATATGTATTCCGTGCAACGGAATATCTTGCCCGGCCGAAGCCGGGATGTGCGAACCGCTCCAAAGTCGCTCCCGCAGAACCGTGCAACAGGCTTACCGGCTGTTGCACGGACCTCAGATATGAAAGTCAGTCCCGGCCTCTTTCGTCATCCACACCCTCGCGAGCCAGCTCCCACGCGGCCCGCATGGCAAGCTCGACCCCCCTTGCCGTGAACCTCATGATCCGCCCAGTCGAGCGGTTAACGGCGTAGCCGAGCTTCGCGCCGTTAATCTTCCTCGTCTTGCCGAGAGACGCCGAGTGATAGCGGTATTGCAGCGCGCCCTGCTTGGATCGGGCGACCTCAATCCCATCCGATTCCAACCTCCTTGCAAACTCCCTGAAGCGGTCGGGGCAGCTCTTGAGCCTCCCGACCTCCTCTGCCCTCCGGGCGATAATCGCTCGGACTCTTGCGTTCTCGGATTTGTCGGATCTCCCCTTCTTTGCCATCTCGCGCTCCTCGCGGCCGGGCTGGCGCGCGTGCACCTTCGAGTTCGAGAGGCCCCTTTCGAGCTGTCTCAAGCCGTACTCCGTATCGAGCTCCTTCACCGTTCTCACGCGGGATTTCGCCGCCGCCCTCGCCGGCCCGTCGTTCAGGCGCCGCCCAGTCTCGAGGTCCGTCCTATTGATGGCGAGGTGAGCGGCGAATCGGGCCGATCCATCCGACCTGCACCTCTCCTCATGCAGCACAATCACGATCTCCTGATTGGGATAGCGCTTGGCGATGTAGTCCCTCGCGTACTCCATGCAACGCGAGGGCGTCATCGGCCCGCCGTTGCAGGAGCACTCGTCCGGGTTGAAGCCGATCACCTGATGCTGCATGTACGTGCACCTTGCGCCCTGCTTCCCGGGCCGGTTGTGCCCGGCCGCCTCCCGGGTAGCGTCCATTTCCTCGAACCATCGGTCCTCATCGATGATGTGCTGGGTATCGTGGTCCAGGGCTTTCTCCCTGTCCCAATCGAAATACCGCTTGAGGTTTTGGAGGTGCTCCCTGCTCATGACGCTCGTCTGCTTGATTGCGGTCATTTTCCAACTCCCTTCAAAAGCCGTTGTCAGTCGACGAAGAGGCCGGACCATCCGTCGGCAACAGGCGGCTCCGCGGCGTCTCCCTCAAATTCGGGAGTCCAGAGATCGACGCCGTCCTCCCGACCCATTTGTCTTGATATCAACCTGGCCTGGTATTCCATCCTCTTGGCCGCCTCGTGCTCGCGCGTCCCCAGATCGAAGTGCTCCTTCGTCGGCATCCGCGTGCAATCGCAGACGGGAGCTCGGAAGCACCCCGCATGTTCCCTGCCCACGCCGTTCTCCGCGGTCTTCACCACGATCACGCCGTCCTTGTCGGGGGACATCTCAGTCCACTCCCAGGGATGGATCAGGTCGTCGGCGTGCTCGCTGTAGGATGTAGAACCCGTGCCGCCCGAGGGCCCCCTGCTCGAGCTGGTTCCCATGGTGTGCCGCGTCGTCTTTCCGACAAGCTCCGTGAAATACTGGCGGTCCTCGGCCTCGCCCAGCTTCATGGCGACCTTGACGCCGCAGTTCGCCAGGATCTTCTTCCGTCCGTCGCGCTCGCCGTACTTGTTGAGCTGAGAGATATTCTGGACCGCACCCATCCAGAACAGGTCGTACGAGCGCCCGAGGCTGAGGAGGCTCGGCAGGCACTCGACCTTAGGTAGGTTCCCCCATTCGTCACCGAGAATGGACACCGGTCGTGGCAGCTTTCCGCCGGCTGCGTCCGCGATGGAATATACGGCAGCATAAAGCTGCTCGAACAGGACCGCCGCGATCGCGTTGTAGGGGGAGCCCTCGTCCATCACGTGAAGGAACAGCGCGGTCTTCTCGCTCAGGATTCTCCTCGGATCTATATCATCGTCCGAGGTCATGCGCGCAATCGGCGCCGAAGCGTAAATCCTAAGGTTGACCTTGAGCGTGGAGACGATGCTCCTCAGCTCGTTGCCTCCGCTCGAGATGAACTGCGAGGCACGCGAGCGGGCAGGATGCCCCTGCGGCAGGGCTCGGAACAGGCCTTTCAGCGGCTCGCATGGGTCTTCGCCGGCCCCCTCCGTTCCCGAGCATATGATGTGGTAGACCGTCGCGAGGTGCTTGCAGCTCCGCGGGCAGCCCTCGTCCAGCACGGCCAGAAGGATCGTCGCGGCGAGCAGCGACCGCGCGGATTCCGTCCAGTGGCTCGCCTTCGCATCGCTCTCCCCGGCGATGAGCGTACGGGCGACGGCGTCCGCGGCCTGCTCCGCCCCCGGCAGGTCTCCCCCGCTCGCGAGCCTGTCTACCATCTCTAGGGGATTGAACGTGTCGCTCCTCTCGGGGTGCTGGGCATCCAGCAGAAGCACCCGGTAGCCGCGACGCTCTAGCTCGTCGCCCGTCAACTCGATGAGCTCGCTCTTCACGTCGGACACGATGATGGTCTGCGGCCTCGATTCCCCATCATTCACCCCATACGTCAGCAGGTCGATTGTCGGAATCAGAAGCGACCTGGATTTTCCTGCGCCAGTTGAACCGTCGAGGAACATATGCCGCCTAGGCTCGAACAGATACTTGGAGCCAAATAACGTCTTCTCGTAGCCATATACGAATCCCCTGCTTTTCGGCTGTCCACGCCCATCCCAAATCTCTGAGCCCCGGACGGCCTCGGGCCCCGCTTTCACGCGCGCCTCGCCGAGCACGCCCCCATCGGCGGCCCGCTCCTTCGAGGAAGCCGATAGCTGCATGAGCATGTATACCGACAGGAACAGGGCTAACGAGGCGAGACAGCCCGGGATGCAATGAGGCGCCACGTTGATCCACCACCAGACGATGCTGTCCGCGCTCAGGGCGAATCCGATTGAGCTGAGCTCGATCGGAAGTCCGAGGACCACACATTCGAAGGGGATGGCGACAAGAGGCGCAAACCCCGCGGTAAGCAGCGCCGCAAAAACCAGCGCCATGACCAGCTTCTGCTTCACGTGAATCACCTAACCCCTTGCGCGGGAGAGCAGGTCGTTGACCCAGCCCACCGCGGTCGAGACGATTGAAGTCGCCCGGTTGAGGTTGTCGAGAACGACCGGGTCGGACCCGTAGGTGTTGAGGGCGCGGACCGCCTGGTTGAGGTTCGTGCCGATCTTCTTCAACTCGGTCCTGATACCGGCAAGCTCCCCCGTGTCGGCGACCCTGACCGGCTTCTCGCCGCAGAGCAGGGCGGCATCGCGCATGAAGGAGGAGGCCGGCATGTTCATGGCCGCCGCCTTCTCCTCGATTGCCTTACGCTGCGCCTGACTCATCCGTACGTTGATATGCGCATTCATGGAAGTCATAACCATCCAATCCGGGCGGGACCGACGCATCGGCCCCGCTCCCTTTATTTCTTTGAAATTGTTTGAAGCATCTGACCGATGCGCCCAATCCTCGCCCTCGCCCAGGCATCGAAGGGAACTCCCGGCAAGCTGCCGAGATATATACGGTATGGCCGCCGTTGCTCTCTATAAACATCAAGAGCGTCGAGCAGGCGTTTCCTTTCCCAAATGAGCTCGGCTGGCGAGAGCAAAGGAAGGTCCCTGTTCTCGGCACGCGCGAGCTCGTCGGACGAAAGGCACGGATTGGGAGCCCGGTATCCGCCGATGCGCGGCCCGGGCTCCATGATTAACCGACCTCGCTGAACGTTGCCGCCGGGGCGTCGAACTCGAACTCGACAACGCCGCAGGAGCCGTAACGGTTTTTTGTTACCGAAGCAATAACAGGCCGTTTTTTGAGCAGCATGTTGGCGTTACGCTCTTCAGGCTTGTCACCTTTTATTGAGAGTGACATAACTAAATCGGCGGAGTACTCAAACATATTGCATCCCGCGATTGCCTGAAGCCCGGTGGTCTGCTTATCGTAATTCATTCGGTTTATCGATGAGATTGCGAACAGCGGGCAATGCACCTCATCCACAATGCGACGAAGTTCTGATGCAACGAGCTTGAGACCGATACGCTCGTCGGCAATGCGCAGCTCCTGAGGCAAAGAGACGATTTGAGCGTAATCGACGATGACTAGAGGCGGTTCACCATATTTATCGGCAACTTCCTCAATCGCCTTCCGCATCCCCGCATTTTTGATTTCACCAGAAATAATGAACATGCGCTCGGCAATACTGCGTGCATAGATTTCGACCGACCTGTCAAATTGCTCACGTTTTCCTACGGACATATCACCACTGTACATATCCTCATACGTAAGCTCACCGCCGGAAATGCGGGTCAAGCTCTTCGCGAGCATACTCGCACGGGCGAGCTCGCCCTCGAAAATTACAACCGGATGGCCAGCAATAGCCCAGCAATCTCCAACTTGATGCATAAAGGTAGTCTTGCCAGTGCCAGGGCCACCCGGCACAATGCACAGATATTGGCGCACGCCGCCGAGAAGAGCATCGAGCGCACGGTGCTCAATATGCCCAAGGGGCTTATTGCTTAGAATAGCAAGGGCGGTCTTATCCAAGCCATCGTTCATGGACTTCACTAGCGGCATGGTTTGCTTACCTCCAGCTCGTGAAGGTAAGTAAAAAGGCTGGACTCGAGGATATAAACGCGGCGATGCAGCGCAATCGCACGCCCGCTTTCCTTCATAAACTTCGATGCGGTGACTGGGCTGAGCCCAGTCATTTTACTCACATCTGAAATGCTAAGAAGGCGTTCGTGGCCCAAGTTGGAATCAGAAGAAACCGCCGGTGATGCCTGTACGGCAGCGTACGGTTCAGGCTCTACAATCATGGTAGAATCCTTTCAGGCTGGCTCGCCCCTCCCCCTTCGTCGCCAAACTTAGATAGGGAAGGGCGGGCGGCTTTTTAATCAATGACCGAAAACGAAATAACCCCTTTCAATCCAGCTGGTCAGGCTTTTGCTTGAACCTCAGTTTAATTCTTTTAATTGTTATCCTTCAATTTTTTTTCATTCTTTTTTCAACTTAGCATCAAACAATCATAGACATACCTTCTTACCTGCGTTAACATCATGAAAAACGACAGGAGGAAATATGCCACGTCTCCCAGTATCAGGCATGAAGATGAAAAAAGTTAAAGTCGGAACAACTGTTCAGCTCCAAACGGCTGACGAAATCGAGTCCCTCCGCAATACTAAATCGGATTCTATTAGGACCCCCGGCGAGGCAATCGATTTTGTCTTCAAGCTCATCATGAGACTTGATCCCGAGGTCGCGCGTGCCCTAGACAAGACCTGTGTCCAAGGCGTCTCGTCGATTGACGATGAGCTGAGCCGCCTGCGACACGACGGATCCGAGAAGATGGCCGTCGCATCAAAGCGCCTTCAACAGGAGCAATTCTCCGCACTCCACGAGCATCTATCCAATCTGTACGAAGATGACGAAGTTACCATGGGCATGAGACGAGTAAATCTCCGTGGCGACGATTTTGCAGTCTTCCCTTCTGATTGGATCCTCTTGGAACCCGAAGGCGCTGCAAAGGCATGCAGTCAGGTTAGCGTGATCGAAATACACGGCGGAGCCAAATACTGCGCCCCTCATTTCGTCTTCTTTCACGACGGCCAGTACGACAAGAACGATAAGCTCGAGAAAGCGACCGAATTATGGCCGCAAATGAAAGACGTCCGTCGAGATGAAGTGAAACTCGTGGCGGACGATAACGGCAAGTACCTCAACATGGAGGAACATCTTGCCGCACCGATTATTTGCTACTTTAACCTTCTCGACGCTTCATACTATCAGTCGGTCGAAATGACACCTCCGTATAATGCCGTAATCAATCGAATCCGTTAAAACGATAGGGCCCCAATTGGGCCCTATCGTTTTATTTTTTCAGAAGATCGTCCAACGTTGACGCAGCCTTCTGGTCGTTTGCTTCGATAAAGTGGCTATAGATAGACAGCGTCGTCGATGGGCTAGCATGGCCCAAACGCGCCTGGATCGTCTTAATGTCCGCATTGGCACCAACGAGCAAAGTCGCCTGCGTATGTCTCAGCTCATGAGGCTTCAGCCCGCTGTAACCCGTATAGCGGGTACGTTTGACGCCGTCACTCCCAACGACTTCCCTGCTCTCCTCAAAAGTACCGAAGCCGTTTTTCGCCGAGAACAGCCTAAACGCCCTCGAATAGTTATGTCCGTCCATCCGTGTCACAAAAGCCCGTTTGCCGTCAACGGCATCGACGACCCCAATGGAATGGACAATGGGCGTTTCGCCGGTCTGGCCCACTGCAAAGGAATCGAACTCATCTCGCTGGATGACTTTCCATCTGTCCAAATAATCGGCAAGCTCATTTCCAACCGAGATCTTACGCCTGCTCATCTTTGATTTAGGCGGCCTCAGCCTCCTGTCATTCGTGTATTGCTTTACTATCCTTAAGGTCTTGGCGTCAGGGTCATAGTCCTCCCATGAAAGACCTAGGGCCTCTCCTTTTCTCAAGCCACAGAGAAGCAGAAGCATTGTGCACGTGATAAAGGGAGACGGCTTCTCCTCCAAAAGGACCGCAAGCAACCTTGCGGCCTCCCCGGCGCTCAACGCCTTACGAGCCTCAACATTCTGCTTGGGCAGCTTCACTCCCCTGCACGGGTTTTTTCCTACAAGGTCGTTATCGACCGCGTCCTCCATAATCTGTTTAAGCTTGATGTGGATGCGACGAATTTCGCTCTCGCTGAATCGCCCATCTTTTCTAACCTTGGCATACACGGCACGAATCTCATCCGATTTAAGCCGATCGAGATCGGGATTACCGAACAGCTCGCGTATGTGACGAATGTCCAAACCTTCACGCTCATAAGCAAGAGGTGATCCCATGGTCGACTCCCTGTTCGTGTGAAACCTGTCCGCATAATCTGATAGGCCCAGAGGACCATTGCCACGGTTGGAAGTGCCCTCAAGTTCAGCTCTATAGGCCTCCAGCGCCTTGGCGACTTCACTCGGCCAGTTTTTCGGGTTCTTGCTTCTGCAGTGAACCCTGCGTGACGGACTACGGCGGTACCGTCCTGTCTCCGGGTCTTTTCCCAGGGAAAAATAAATCCGATAGACGCCTTTGCTCTTATCGATGCATTCCGATGTGCCGCGAGCGGTCTTTTTTATCAATCCCTGCAATCATATCCCTCGTTAGATTTTCGATTAGGCTTGCAGGCAAAGCTTTAAAGGCTTTGCCTGCAAGCCTAATCGAAACTTTTCACACTTTCAAGTCTCTATAAGTGTGAAAATAGTGGGAAATATTATTCTAATAGCTAGCTCGATAATTAATAATTACCTATTTCTACCTGCACTTCCTTTAAATTCAGTGAAATTTGCCTCATCTCGTCAAATGCCGAATTCACGTACTCGTAAAGCGGGGGTCACCGGTTCGAGCCCGGTCGCTGGCTCCATTGCTCAAGATAGCCGCCTTCGGGCGGCTTTTTTGTTGCCGATTTTGAGTGCGTGCGCGCCAATCCAAGCATCGCCACGTCAACAGCGGCCCACTCGGTGGACTTCGGGTTTAATGCTTAGGGGCGGGGATTTACCAAAGTGAAATCTTAATGAAAAGAAACCCAGCTGCAACAATTGCCATGGTGAGGGCTCGAATTGGCCATATAGATCTAAAATAGTCACGATATACAAATGTCGAGAGACGTTGGGGATATAGATGAAAAGAACTAAGGGTTTTCTTTTGTTGGTATTGATGCTGCTCGGACTGTTCTGCCTGAGTGGCCCTTCTTGGGCCAAGGCTGTCTGTCCTGAAGGTGAGCCTCAGCAGTCTTATACGGGCAGTCTGCTGATAACTGCTAAGGAGGGCGATGCCGACTCTCAGTCTTGGGTAAATCCCCTTGCCACTTTTGAGGGGGACGGCGGAACGGTCAAGCTTGACCATATTGGTAGCGGGATTTTGAGGTGGCAAGTTCTTCCGGACAAAATTGCGAACGATCCCTTCTCTTTTGCTGGAACGATATATCTATACAAGGTTGTGAGCGGAAAACAAAAATACGTCGATTGCTATCCGACAAACGGGTCTGGAATTGCATTCACCGGCATTTCGGGGCAGATTGATACACATGTACGAAAGGGAACCTATGTGGTGCGTTGGGTTGGAGCTGCTGCAGGCCCGATATGGATTGCGGTCTTGCGCCCCGATGTCCAAATAGGTTTCTCTCTCTAGACGGGAAGTTGCTCATGAACGCCATATACGACGGGGATGACTGGGTCGATCATTATACTTGGCGCCTGGTCGGCTCGAACGACAATGGGGATGTGGTGTTTGATGGACTATGTCCAAAGCATCTCCATCCTTTTGTCTCGTCGTTAATTGAGAGTTCCGCTCGTGTTGCCCCCTACAGCTCGGCATCGCTTCATGATACGGACGTTTTGAAGACCATAAGGGAATCAATTGACGAGGGCACGATGAGCGGCCCGCTGTTTTCTCGGCTTGTGGGGCTAGATGAGATTGGCTCGAAACGACTGCTTGCGGGCGAAAAAGTGGAACTCACTTATCGGTCGATGATTTCAATCCTGCGGCTAGCCGATGTTCTTCGCAAATAAATGAGGCTTCCCTATTCAAAACAGAAAACCCCGCCAAACGTGATTTCCCTAGGGAAAACCCGTTTGGCGGGGTCCTAGCGTGATTTCCCTAGGGGAATCACGCCATCAGACGAACAGCTCAGCCGAGCAGCTCGCTACTCCTCCCAGTAGGCGTCGGCAAGCAACTTAAAGCAGATCTTCTTGACCGGCTGTGCGCCATCGCCCGGGAACTCGAGCGTGGGCATGTGGGGCTCGCCGGCAACGAACAGCGCGAATTTGTCGTCGGCAAGATCGCCGGCGATCGAGGCGTCGGAATCGACCAGATCATAGTCGTCCTTCTCGTCAAACTCCTGGACCAGCGTCAGGCTGCCCGTAGCGACCTTGAAGGCCTCGCGACCCTCGACGTCGATCTGCAGGTCGTGATAGCGCTGATGCGTCTCATAGTGAGCCTCAGCCTCGGGACGCGTCGTGGGAGACATGACGTTCGCAAAGACCTTCTCACCCAAAATCGGATGGCTGCCGACCTCGAGCTGTGCCGGGTCGTTCTCCTCGAGCCAGTCGATCAGCACGTCGAGGCCCTTGAGCATTCCGCGGTATTCCTCGATATCGCCCAATGCACCGTAAATCATCTAAATCCCCTCTCGGATCGTTTATTTGGCAGCTACTCGGTAAATGCATTACCGACGCTGTTGCCACCCACATACGTCTCGACCAGGGTAAGGTCGGGATTGAACACGACAGCATCGGCGTCGCGCCCCGGCATAATGCTACCGCACTTGCCGTCAACTCTAACCACAAGCAAGCAACCGATGCCGGGGGCGGCGCACAAGCTCCTACAGCTCGGTCACGACAACGCCGTTGTAAACCTCGTCCCAACGATCCATAACCAAGTGGCCAGTCATGGGATCCATGGCATTGAGCTTGCCGCAGGTGTTGGCGGTACGCAGCACCGTCTCGTCATCCGCGCCAGCAGCAATCGCATGCGCGAAGCCGGCAATGGTCGAATCGCCAGAGCCCGTAGCGTTAACGGCGGGGATATCGGGGGTCTTGGCGCGGAATGCACGGCCATTATGGAAGCCCACGGAGCCGGCAGCGCCCATGGACACGACGACCCAGGGGATATCGGAGAAGCGGGCATCAGAGGCGAGCGCGGCGCGGAGCTCGTCCACATCGTCGGTGGTAAAGCTCGTGCCCAGAAGGCCGTTAATCTCGGTCAGGTTAGGCTTGACCAGCTCGGGCTTAATTTCGGACTTAAGGGCGGCCTCGAGCGAAGCACCCGAGGTATCGAGCAGCACCTTGGCGCCGGCGTTCTCGGCAATACCCGTGATCTTGGCGTAGTAGCCTGCCTCGACACCACGGGGCAGCGAACCCGAGATGGTAACGACAGCGGCCTTGCTCGCAAGCTCGGCGAACTTGGCGGTAAAGGCATCGAGCTCCTCGGGGGCAATCGTCGGGCCGCTCTCGAGTAGCTCGGTCTGGTTGCCGGCGTGGAGGATGTTAAGGCAAATGCGAGTCTCGCCCTTGATGGGTACAAAATCATTCTTAATGCCGTTGGCATCCATGAGCTCGGCCATGTAGGCGCCCATGTGGCCGCCGAGTAGACCGGTTGCCACAACGTCGTCGCCCAGCTGACCCAGTACACGGGCCACGTTGAGACCCTTGCCGCCGGCGGTCTTTTCGGGCGTCACACGGTTAACGTCGTCGATAATGAGCTCATCGAGCTGATAGCGTGTATCGACGGACGGGTTCATCGTAACGGTGAGGATCATTTTTAGCTCCTTATCTCGCAGGCTCCTTGTGCCTCGCGATACGAGTCGACAAAACGGAATTACAGAATCTCAATCGTGAACGAGCGAACGACGGTCTCCTTGGGCTTGGCGACAAGGCAGCCACGCTTATGCTCAAGCACGTCGTCCTCATCGGAGCAGGTCGAAAGGCCGCCCCAAGGCTCAACTGCCACAAAATCACCCTCGGGCTTGCTCCACACAATGAGATATGGGAAGCCCTCAAAGCTCAGGCGGACGCCCTTGTCCTCGCCCTTTTTGGAAAGCGTGACCTGGCGGCTCTCGAGCACGTCAAAGATGGTCTCCGCAAAATCGAAGAGCTCGTGCGACAGGGGCAGCGTCTTTCCCACCATGGGGTTCTTGGAGCGCTTGTCCACGTCAATCAAGCCAGTCGAAGGGACAGCGGTGCAAAGCTCTGCAGCCTCTTCTTTCTCAAAGCGCAACTCGTAGTCCGTATAGGCCTCGCCCTCATCGAGCGGGCACCTAAAGCCGGGATGCCCACCGATAAAGAACGGCATGTCCTCGGTGCCCTCGTTGGTAACCTCATAGGAGACACGCACGGCGGCGTCCTCGAGCGTATAGCGGGCGACGAGCCTAAACGGATACGGATAATCGCTCAGCAGCGCGGCGTTATCCTCCGAAGCCAGGCACATAGCCAACTCGTTCTCGCCTTGGCTCAGCAGCTTCCATTCCTGCTTGCGCGCAAAGCCGTGGCGAGCGAGCTTTACATGATGCCCGGCAAACGTCATGGCGCTGTTGTCGCGCAAGCCTCCGCAAATCGGGAAGCAAATCGGCGCCTGGCCGGACCACACGGTGGGATCACCCTGCCACAAGTACTCGCGACCTCCGGCCTCAATCGAGGTAAACGAGCCGCCGGCCGTGGAGACCTTGATAGAAATCGAATCGTTGGAGAGAGCGTATTCCATTGTCCATCCTTTCGAACAACTGCTTTATTTCACGCAAGCGCCCGTTTCAATCCTAACCATAGAACAAACCCGCACGCTCATCGATGCGTCCGGTATCCCGGCCATGTAACGGGGTACCATACAGACATTGATGCAATTACAGCTGAAAGGCCTTCTTATGCGAACCATCATCCTTTATGCCTCACGCCACCACGGCAATACGAAAAAGCTCGTGGACGCCATCGTCGAGGCGCACCCCGAAATCGATACCCTCGACGTGAAGTCACTCGGTAAAAACGAGTACCCCGACCTGCACGAATACCATCTGATCGGCGTCGCCACGGGCATTTATTACTCCGAGATCGACAAAGATATGGCGCGCGTGCTCACTAACGTGCTGCAGCCGCAGGACAAGGTATTTGGCCTTATGACCTACGGTGGCAAAAACAAGTGGTACGGCAAGGATATCGATGGCATCTGCCGCATGAGGCAGGCCATCTTTATGGGTGTCTACGGCTGCCCCGGCTTTGATACGTGGGGGCCGTTCAAACTCACCGGCGGTGTCCAAAAGGGACACCCGACCGCCGAAGAGATTAAAGGCGCCGTCGACTTCTTCGACAAGATCGAAGACGAGTATGGCGACATCATCGTCGAAGAGTACGCCAAGCGCGAGAAGCGCCTAGCATACGAAAAGGAGCATCCTGCAGGAGGTCTTGTGGCCGGCGTTAAGCGCACGGCAAAGAAGATCGCTAACAAGCTGTAACTGTTAAGGTGCTTTTGAGCGTTTAACCCATACGGCGGGTCCGAGCAGATTCGGGCCCGCCGTCTTTTTCTATCGTTACTCGGTAAAGGCGTTGCCGACGCTCTGGCCGCCAACATACGTCTCGACGAGGGTGAGCTCGTGGTCGAACACGACAAAGTCGGCGTCGCGACCCGGCATGATGCTGCCGCACTTATCCTCGATGTGCGCGGAGCGTGCCGGCACCTCGGTTGCCATGCGAATGGCGATATCGGCGCTGGCGATGCCCCAGTCGACGATGTTCTTGACGCCCTGGGCAAGCGTGAGCACCGAGCCGGCAATGCTCTTGCCGTCGGCGAGCCAGCACAGGTTGTCCTTCATGATGACGTCCATGCCACCACTGGTATAGCTGCCCTCGGGCATGCCGCCGCAACCCAGGCAGTCGGTGATGAGTACCGTATGCTGCCAGCCCTTTGCCTGCAGCAGCGCCTTGATGGCGGCAGGGTTCACGTGCTTGCCGTCACAGATGATCTCGGCGTAGGTCTCGGGCGTAGACATGGCAGCGCCCACGACACCGGGCTCACGGTGATGCAGTCCGCGCTGGCCGTTATAGGTATGCGTAAAGCAGCTGGCACCGGCGTTGATGGCGGCGATGCACTCATCGTAGGTGGCGTCGGAGTGACCGATACTGGTCACCACACCCTTGGCGTTCAGAGCAGCCGCATAAGCAGCGGCGCCATCGCGCTCGGCAGCCATGGCGCTCTTAACGATGCGACCGCCCGCAGCCTCCTGCCACTGATCGAAGACCTCCTCGGAGGGATCGATAAGATAAGCGGGGTTCTGCGCGCCCACGTGCTTCATGGTAAAGAAGGGCCCCTCCAGGTAGATGCCCTGAATGCGAGCACCGCAGAAATCGGGGCCGCGACCCTCGTCCGCCTGAGCGATGGCGGCGCAGGCATCCTTGATCTGCTCGACGCCATCGGTGAACGTCGTGGGCAGCCAGCTGGTGGTACCGCGACGGGCGAGCTCGGTCGAGCTGATATCGATGCCCTCGGGATCGTTATCGGTAGTCGAGTGGTTATAGAAGCCATGGATGTGGGTGTCGACCATACCCGGCGCGATCCACGATCCCGTGTAGTCCTTAATCTCGCAAGAGGGCTCGTCGGCCTGCCAGGCGCCAAAGACGCCATCCTCGACCATAAGATAGCCGCCCAGTTGCGGGCCTGCCGGCAAGAAGAACTTGTCAGCCTTAATTGCGTACGTGCTCATATGCACTCCTCGCTTCTAAAGCAGTTGACTGTGGTGATGCTTATACCCAGTTCACGTAAAACAAAAAGCGCCCGCCCGCCGTTATGAGCGGACGGGCGCCCTTACAGGGGGACGCGATTAAGCGGTGAAGGGGTGAATCGTCACGCCCTTAACCACGCGGTTGACCGTGCCGGTGGGGCTCGGCGTATCGGGCGTGTTGCCCACGCGCACGGAGTTGAGCAGGCTGATAGCCTGAGCAAACATCACGAACGGCAGAGCAAGGTAACCCTCGGGGAGCGCCTCATAGCCCTTAAAGGTGAAGGACTCACCCTCGTAGACAGTAGCGCCATCCTGCTGAACGGCAACGGTGTGCTGAGCGATCTTGTCGCCACCGATCTCGTTGAGGATGTCGATATCGTACTGACGGGTGTAGGCGTCGTTGTTCACGAATACGAAGACGAGCGTCTTATCGTCGACGAAGGACTTGGGTCCGTGACGATAGCCCATGGAGGTGTCGTAGGAAGTGGCAACCAGGCCATGAGCAAGCTCGAGGATCTTGAGCTGGCTCTCCTGAGCAAGGCCGCCAAAGGAGCCGGAGCCAAGGTAGGTCACGCGGTTGAAGTCGCCAGCGAGGTAGTCGGCAACCTCGGACTCGCGAGCGATGACCTCCTCGCCCATCTTGGCGATGGTCTCGACCCACTCGGCCTTCTGCTCGTCGGAAGCCTCGTCAAAGATGAGGGTAGAGAGCAGGGTCATGCAGGTGTAGGAACCGGTCATGGCGAAGCCCTTGTCGTTGGCGCGCGGGATGAGCAGCGTCAGCGCATTGGGATCATCAGCGGACTCGACGGCGAGCTTACCCTCGGGAGCGCAGGTGATGTTCAGGAACTTGACGTTGTGGACGAGCTCCTTGGCAACGGCAACGGCGGCAAGGCTCTCGGGGCTGTTGCCAGAGCGGGCAAAGGAAACCACGAGCGTGGGATCCTCGGCGCGCAGGAAGTCGCGCGGTGCGCTCACGATGTCGGTCGTGGCGATGGGCTTAAAGTCGTAGAGATCAGTGTTACCAGCGTGACGCAGATACGGGGCGCAGGTATCGCCAACGTAGTCGGACGTACCGGCACCGGTGAAGACAACGGACAGACGGCCTTCGCCCATAGCGCGAGCCTCGGCCAGGAAGGCCTCGATGGCCTCCTTGTTCTCGCGATAGATGTTGAGCGTATCACGCCAAAGCTCGGGCTGCTGAGCAATCTCGGCCGTGGTGATCTGGGCGCCGAGCTCGGTGAGCTCCTCGACACTCTTCTCGAACATTTCTAATACCTCTCTCTAGAAGTAATCCTCTGACGTGCAATTATACACTTCGGTTGGTTATCTGGTAGTAACCAGTTAAATACAAACAATCATCATATGGAAACGATGCCAACACTAGTCGCTACGCTGGTGGTAAACCTTGTATTTAAACTGATCGGCACGAGCAACCGAGAGCGTATACTCCACAACCTCGTTTGACTCGTTATACGTAGTCCTAACCAAATCGAGCACAGGCGAGCCCTCGACAATTTCCAAAAGGTGGGCATCGGTGGGACGGGCTATGCTCGCATAGAACTCCTCTTCGGCCACGCGTATCTTTTGCTGAAAGTCTTGCTCAATCACATCGTAAAGCGGCTTACGCTCCAGCAGCGGTCGCTTTAGGGACAGAAATTGACGAACCGGTAGATAGCTGCGTTCGACCATCATGGGCATGTTGTCGGCAGAACGAAGGCGCTTGAGCTTAAAAATGCGATCACCGATACGCAATCCCATATGCTCGGCCAGATTCTTATCGGCCTCCATCTCGCAAAACTCGAGAATCGTGGTCTCGGGGTCGCGACCCATCGCGCGCATCTGCTCGGTAAAGCTGTAGGACTGCATAAGATTGGTTGCCTTTGCCGAACGGTCGGTCACAAAGGTACCGCGACCGTGCTGCCGAACCACCAGTCCTAAACGCTCCAGTTCTTGCAGAGCCAGACGTACCGTAGTGCGCGAGAGACCATAGCGCTCCGAAAGCTCGCGCTCGGAAGGAATCATGTCACCGGCGCGATATTCATGGTCAATCTTTTCGGTCAGAATATCGACCAGCTGATCGTACAGCGGTTGCTTACGCGCTCCGATCGCCATCCTATCCTCCCTTTTGCTCGAATTCGGCTAACTACCTAGGGCGTTAAGCATTATCGGTCTGCCACACCCGAATCATCAAGAAAACAAAAGCCGCGCGCTCTTTCGAGCACGCGGCTTATAACATACACATGGCTTAAGGGGTCGGGGTGTGAGCCGCGTAGGGACACACCCCTCAAGCTAGAGCCTTACCAGATGCTCGGCCAGAGACCAAGCGGGCCAGCGCCCAGGATGCCCAGGACGAAGAGCAGCAGGATGCCCTTGGTCGGGGTCCAGCTGTGCTTAGCGAACATGTAGTAAAGCAGCAGCGTAAGCATAAGCGGGACGAGCTTCGGGACGATGGTGTTGAGGGTGTCGGCAACAGAGAAGTTGACCGGATCCTCGGTGACGGTGCCGTAGGTAACGGACTCCATGCCGTTGCCCAGATCGGTGACGCCGCACTCGACAGCGTTGCCGTCAGCATCGGAAGCGGTGAGGGCGTTGCCGTCCTCATCGGTCATGGCGATGGTACCGGCCTCAGCGGTCTCGGTATCGATACCCTCCATACCGGTGAAGTTCTCGGCCTCCTTCTCGGAGACGATCACGGTAGTAGCGGAGAGGCCACGGGTGGTGCCGTTGGGGATCTGGAGGTTGATCTGGGTGCCACCCATGGTGACGACCAGGCAACCGACGACGAAGACGCCCATGATGGAAGCGGCACGCGTAAAGGCCTGCATGTTGGCGGTCAGAGCGTCAATAGCGCTGGTGCCAAGCTTGTAGGACCAGTTCATGAGCCAGAAGCGCAGTGCGAACTGGACGACGTTGAAGATCACCAGGAAGATGATCGGCGCAGCGGCGTTGCCGTTGATGGCCATGTTGGAGGTGATGCCGGCCGTGATAGGCACGAGCGTCAGCCAGAACAGGGCGTCACCGATACCACCGAGCGGGCCCATTGCGGCGACGCGGACGGCGCGGATCGTGGGGATGTCAACCTTGTTCTGCTCGAGCGAAAGCACGATGCCCATAACAAAGGTGACGAGGAACGGGTGAGTGTTGAAGAACTCCAGGTTGTGGCTCATGGAAGCCGCGAGGTCGTTCTTGTTGGTGTGGATCTTCTCCAGACCGGGGATGATGGAGTAGAGCCAACCAGCGGCCTGCATACGCTCGTAGTTGAACGAGGCCTGCAGGAAGCAGGAACGCCAAGCCATCTTGTTGAGGGTCTTCTGGTCGAGCTGCGGAGCAGGAGTGAGATCCTCGTAGTGCTCCGGGATCACATACTCATTAGATGCCATCTTCGAAGTCACCTCCGTCAGAAACAGCTGCACCCTTCAGCTCGGTCTGCTGCTGGAAGTCCCAGAAAGCGATGCCGAAGCCGATGAGAGCGAGGATGAGCAGGGCAGGGGTTGCCAGAGAATCGTTGGCAACGGTGATGAGCGCGAGGCCAAAGCCCATGAGGAAGAAGCCCCACATATCGCGGTTCATCATAACCTTGAGCAGGACGGCGAAGCCGACGAAGCGCATCATGCCGCCTGCAGCGGACAGACCGGTCTGCAGCCAAGTCGGGATGGCGGAAGCGATGGTCTGACCGATGGTAGCGCCAGCGATGAAGAACAGGGTGACGACGACAGCGAAGATCAGGCCGAGCAGAGCCATGGCGAAGTAGTTCAGGCGCTCGATGCCCTTGGTGTCAGCGTTATGAGCCATGTTGTCCGCGGAGGACATGAGGGGCGACATAAGCGTGAAGACCAGGGTAACGCCGAGCTGACCAAGCAGAGCGAACGGAATGGCAAGGCCGACTGCCGCGTTGGGCTCGAGGCCCGTAGCGATAGCGAGAATGGCTGCCATGATGCCGCCGATGACGGCGTTAGGCGGCTGAGCGCCTCCGATCGGCATGTTGCCGATCGTCATGAGCTGATAGGTACCACCCACGAGAAGACCGGTGTTGAGGTCGCCAAGGATAAGACCGATGACGGCGCCGGTGACGATGGGCTGATAGAGAGACTCGAGGAAGTTGAACTGGTCGATTGCCGCGACGAACGTGACGATGAAGACCAGAGCGACCTGGATGATCGAGTATTCCATCTTGCTCCTCCTTTCAAAATGTATGTACGCACTTTGGATATCACGTACAGAACGTCAGGGTTTCACTCCTGACAACGTGGATCACGAGGATTACGAGAAGAGCTTGCTCGTGTCCTCAACAGGCGTGCTCGGAACGCGCCTGATCTCCAACTCCACCCCCAATTCCTGCAGCTCTTTAAACGCAGCGACATCCTCGTCGTTAACTGCGACGGAGGTGGCGACTTGGCGCTTTCCTTCCGACATGTGCATGTTGCCGATGTTTACCTTCTTTATAGGCACACCGCCCTTGACGAGCGTAAGCACGTCTTCCGGTGTTTCGGCCACGATGAAGATCTTCTGGCGCGGGCTCGCCTTGCCAATGACGTCGATGGTCTTCTGCAGGGAGAAGAAACGCGTAGCGACGCCGGCGGGAGCGGCCATCTTCATGAGGTTCTGGCGCATGGTGTTGGTCGACACATCGTCGTTGGCGACGAGGATGAGGTTGGAGCCCAGGGTGGAGTTCCACTGGGTAGCGACCTGACCATGGACCAGTCGGTTATCGATGCGGGTAAGAAGAATGTTGGGTTCTGCCATGTTGATCAGCTTCCTTTCGTTATTTGCTGACGACAGTTACTTGATCTCCTGAATCGCGTAACGCGAAACATCTACGACGGCACCGGATCGGACTTTGATCTGGACCTTTTCGCCTTCGATGCCCTTGACGGTTCCGTAGATACCGCCGGCGAAAAGAACCTCCTGACCCGGCTTGAGCTCGGTGTGCAGCTCCTTGAAGTACTTCTGCTTCTTCTTCATGTTGATTTGCGACCAGATGGTGTAAATCAAGCCCATGATGACAAGCAGGCCTAAAAGGGCGACCGAGGAACTCAGAACACTGGCTCCGAAATCGGCCATTAGATGCCGTCCTCGTCGCCGAAGATATCCTCTTCCTCGGCACCAGCGACGGAAGCGACCGTCTGGGCGGTGATGCCCGTCTGGCCAACGGTCACGGCCTGCTCGCCAAGCTCGGCGAGCGTGGCGTTGCCGCGGAGGAACAGAAGCTCAATAACCATGGGAAGGTTAGTTCCAGTCAGAATCTCGACGTTGTCGACATCCTGGGCAATCATCATTGCCTGGTTGAACGGGGTACCACCAAGCAGGTCGGTAAAGACGAGCACGCCATCGCACTCCTCGCGCATGGCGGTAATAGCGGCGCGGAGATCCTCACCGTAGGAAGCAGCCTGGTCGCCCTCAAAAGGAACGACGGTAAAAGCGGGCTGGTCGCCAGCGACCATAGCGATAGCGCTTGCGAGGCCGGGTGCGAACTGTCCATGACCGGTAAGAATAAAGCCAACCATTCAAATTTCCCTTCCGAAGGTGTGTACGATCTGAGTCCGATGATGTTCGGAAGCCAGCGGGCGGGTGCCCTTAAAGCTTCTTGGAAAGCGTTCTTTGAAGACCAGTGGTTTCTCAACTGGTAGTAACCACGTGACGTGTTGTTGTCACTATATCACCACAGAAGAGGTTGCTTTCGTTGATTCATACAGTAAAACGTTTTTGTACCGTTCACGGCGAAAAATCGACCGTTTACCGCTCATTAACACTTCTACCTGCGGTTTTGAAACCGTTTCGAAATGATTTGACGAAAGATCGGAACTTTTTTCGTGTCTAAACAACGCAGGGTGGCTAAAAATGGCGTGTAGAAAAATGCAGGTCATTGTGAAGATTTGTGAATTGGTCTTTTTGACTTAATACCAGTTAGAACCAGTTTCGATATTATCGGTGAACGGTAGTTTTCGACCGTTCACCGATAATTTGCAATCGTTTACGGCCGTTTTCCCGGATGAATTGAGGATACCCGATGAAGCACTTGCGCGGGCGCAAGTCCTATCCTAGTGGTTTCGGTAACAAAATGCCCGCTAGAACGTTGTCGTTCTAGCGGGCTTAATCAGGTAGATCGGTTAGCGCGCAGTAGTGCAGACAGATCTTACGCAAACAGGCCGTAGATGCTGATGTTGGCCTTGGCGTAGAGACCGTTAGCATACTCGGTCCACTTGGAGCTGGCGCTCGAAGCCTGCGAAGAGTACTGCTGATAGGCGGTGTAATAGGCAGTCATGGCCTGCTTATAGGTCGCGCTATCGGCCGTAAAGGCATCGTCGGCGAACGCCTTAGCGTAGGTGCCATCGGCGTCCTTCCAGGTGCCCTTCTCGCTATCCCACTCGTCGCCGGCAAGGTTGATGATGTAGTCGGCGTAATCCTTGCTCGCGGTCTCCTCGTTGCCGTCAGAAGGCTCGGTTGGGGCGGTCGGCATGCTTGCGGAGCTATCGCCCACCTTCTTCTTGTAGAGCTTCTGCAGCGTCGCGGACTGGCGGACGATCTGCTTGGCCTGGTCCTTGGACACGCCATACTGCGTGGCCATGGTCTTGTAGTCCGAAGTGCCGATGGAATCCTCGGCGTACTTCTTCATCTCCTTAGAGGAGACGGTAATGCCCTCGTCCTCGGCGGCATCGAGCAGGATCTTGTTGCGCACGTAGGACAGGATGACATCGGCAGAAGGAGCGGTGTAGTTGCCATCGCTATCCTTGACGGTATCGAGGCTGTACTGGCTCTCGATGGCCTCGCGCGCGGTGATGTCGCTCTTCTTGCCGTTGTAGCTATAGCTTGCCACGGTCGAATCGAGCTGGTCCTCGGTCAGGGTCGACGAGCCGACACCCTTGCCGCCAAAGCCGCCATCGCCAATAAAGAAGCCGACCACGGCAGCGATAACGACGGCAACCACGAAGGCGGCGATCATCGTCTTCTTGTGCTTGGATGCGTGGTCGTCTTCGTCGGAACCCAGGATATCGTCGTCCTCATCTTGGGCCTCGGGCATCAAATTCTCGTCAGCGGCATCCGCGGCAATCTGAGCCTCCAGACGGGCGTCCTCCTCCTCGGCCGTCGTGCCGGCGGCAATGTGCTCGGCAGACGTGCCGGCGACCAGGTCGATCTTCTCGTCCTCGTCACCGTCGGGGCCTTCGCCGCGCTCGATGATCTGGATACCGTCGATCTCGTCCTTCTCGTCCTTCTCGTCCTTCTTTTGAATCAGACCCATATCAATTACTCCTTGTTAGGAAACATAGTCCCCAATAGAATACGCCCGACGAGGCGCCGGGCGTATTCATTCTTAGGTTATACGCAAACACTTAAGTACTATTTAGGCGTTTGCAGCGTGCGTGCCTTAGGCCAGGTGCGCGATAACGGCATCGGCAAAGGCCTGCGTGCCCACGGCCCCCTCGACGGAGCCGGTCTGAGCACGACGCACGTCACCGGTAACCTGCTCGCCCTCGTCAAGCGTGGCGGAGACGGCGGCGCGAATGCGGTTGGCGGCGTCGTTCTCGCCCAGGTGATCGAGCATCATCGCAGCAGAGAGAATCTCGGCCGTGGGGTTGGCGACATCCTGGCCAGCGATATCGGGCGCGGAGCCGTGCGTAGCCTCAAAGATTGCGCAGTCGGCACCGATGTTGGAGCCGGGTGCCATGCCCAGACCGCCCACCAGGCCGGCGCACAGGTCGCTCACGATGTCGCCGTACAGGTTGGGCAGCACCAGGACATCGAAGTCGTTGGGGTTTTGGACTAGGCCCATGCAGGTGGCGTCGACGATCTTGTCGTTGAACTCGATATCGGGATAGCTGGCGGCCACCTTGCGCGCCACGCGCAGGAACAGGCCGTCGGTCGCCTTCATGATGTTGGCCTTGTGCACGGCCGTCACCTTTTTGCGGCCGCAGCGGCGGGCGTACTCAAAGGCATACTCCACAATGCGACGGCTCTTGGCGATGGAGATCGGCTTGATCGAGATGGCGGAATCGGCGGCGAAGGTCTTTTGGCCCGAACGCTCGACGAGCTGTGAGAGCTCCTCGACCTCGGCAGCGCCCTCGTCGAACTCGATGCCGGCGTAGAGGTCCTCGGTGTTCTCGCGCACGATGACCAGGTCGACGTCGCGGAAGCGCGAGCCGTCGCCCGGCTGCGACAGGCAGGGGCGCACGCAGGCGTACAGGTCGAAGTGCTTGCGCAGGGCGACGTTAACGCTGCGGAAGCCTGTGCCGACCGGCGTGGTGATGGGGCCCTTGATGGCAACCTTGGTCTCGGCGACCGCATCGAGCACATGTTGGGGCAGCGGCGTGCCAAACTCGTCCATGACGCCGGCACCGGCCTCCTGGACGTTCCAGTTGATCTGGACACCGGTGGCCTCGACCACGCGGCGCATGGCCTGCGTAATCTCGGGACCGATGCCGTCACCGGGAATCAGGACTACATCGTGCGCCATAATCTGTTACTCCTCGTCTTCGGCGTCGTCAGATTTTTTAACGCTAGCACGCTTCTTCTTTTTGGAGAGATCCAGGCCAAAACGTTTAACAAGCATTTCGCAAATCTCGCTCGAACGCGCCTTGAGATAGCTGCCCTTGCCGTTCTCGGCATCGAACTTAAGGCGCAGCGCAAGCTTCTCGGCAACCTCGGCGTCGATCTCGCCCTGGCAAAACTCGTACAGGCAACCGAGCATGTCGCGATACTCAAGGTCGCCGTGGTAGCACTGGATGGCCTCGTCCAGGATGGGCCAAGCCTCGCGCGAACGCTCGACACTCGTGGCGCCCCACACGCACAGCAGGCGGAAGGCGGCATAGCGCAGCGTGGAGGAGATCTCGTCGAACAGTGCGGTCTCGGCGCCCTCAAAGGCATCGCCCAACTGCTCGGGGCAGGTGGTGGCGAGCGCCGTCAGGGCATCGAGGGCCTCCCAGCGGGTCTGCGCCTCGGGGCGGTCGAGCGCCTCGATCAGCGCGGGTACGCAGGGCACGACGCGCTGCGGATCGCGCTCGGCAAGCAGGTGCAGCACGCGGGCGGCAAACTGGCGGATGCGGCGCGTGGGGCAGCCGAGCTCCTGGACCAGGCGGTCGACGGCGTTCTCGTTCTCCTCTGCCAGCTGGAGCTGTGCCAGCTCCTCGTCGGTGAGCTGTTCGTCTTTATTTTCTGCCATAGTTACCTCTTCTTACTATTTCTTAGCATGCTTGCCAGCACCCTTGCTGTCATCGGTGACCGAGATGAGCTGTCGGTCGGCCGCGCCATTGCGACGTGCACGGCGGCGTTCCTCGGCATCGCCCGCGTCGGCGGCGGCGCGGTGAGCCTTGTTGACGTTAAAGACCTCGTCGTGCTTGCGCCACGGGCCGACGGACTCGCCAAAGCTCATCTTAAGGCCGGCGATAAAGCCGCCGAGCCAGCCGATCGGCGCAAACTGCACCAGCGGGAACAGCGAGAACACCCAGGTCAGCAGGACGACTGCCGCCGCACCCGCAAAGTTGGCGGTCCAGTAGTCGCGCTTGGTGATGACGCGCTTTTCGCAGGCCCACTGGCCGCACAAAAAGCCAATGTAGATCGCAAAGAGAAAGAGCACCAGCGCAAGCACCACGAACGTCCAGCTCATGAGCGCTACTCCTCGTGATGGTGGCCGCAGCAGCACTCGTGGCCGTCATCGTGGCCGTGACCGCCACAGCACTCGTGGTCCTCGCCGTGATGGTGGCCGCAACCGCACTCATGCTCGTCGCCGTGCTCGCCGCACCCGCAGCCGTCCTCGTGGGCACCGTGCTCCTCGGGACGATACTGCGACCAGTCCAGACCGGCGGCGATGGCGTCGGCTTCCTCCTTGTAGAGAACCGTGATAGCCTGGGTGCCCAGCTTGGCACCACCGATGGCGTCGAGCATGTCGTAGAGCGTAAAGGCGACGTCGGCGCCGGGCAGCGCAAGCTCGCGGTCGTCGGCATAGGCGAGCGCCAAGCGCAGGTCCTTAATGAAGTGCTCGACCATAAAGCCGGGCTTGTAGTCGCCGTCGAGCGCCTTGGGGGCTAGGCTCTCCATGGCGCCGGACTTGCCGGTACCGCCCAGGATCATCTGGCGGGTCTTCTCCAGGTCAAGGCCGCTCAGCTCGGCAAATGCCATGGCGTCGGCCATGCCGACCATGCAGGCGCCCAGCGACACCTGGTTGGCGAGCTTGGCAGCCTGACCCTTGCCGGCGCCATCGAAGCAGCAGATGGTTGCCGCAAAGGTGGAAAGGATATCGCGGACCGGGGCGATGTCGTTCTCGGTAGCGCCCACGATAGCCGTGAGCGTGCCGGCGATAGCTCCCGACTCGCCGCCGGTGACGGGGCAGTCAAACGCCATGCGACCGGAAACCTGGGCGGCCTCGGCAATGTCGCGCGCCAGCTCGGGCGAGCTCGTGGTGAGGTCGATCAGGACCGCGCCGGACTTGGTGCACGCGAGCAGACCGTCGCCCGCCAGGTAGAGTTCCTCGACCTCGGAGGGATAACCCACCATGGTAAAGACAACGTCGGCGTTCGCCACAGCATCTGCCGGCGTATCGGCCCAGACGGCGCCGCGCTCAACGAGCGCTGCAGCCTTGGACTTGGTGCGGTTGTTGACCGTGACGGGATAGCCGGCGTCCAGAATGTGGCCGGCGATGGGGGCACCCATAATTCCGGTGCCGATAAATGCGACAGAGAGCTTGTTTGCCATGAAACCTTTCCTTTTGGGTTGGGTGTTATTACCAGGTTGAATACTCGGTGCCAGCGTTTGGGCTGTGAGTCGAGGGCGATTACGGACGCAGCGCTTGCCTACTGACCGCGCACGCGGCGGGCGATACGGTCGGAAAGCGACGCCTTGTCGGCGCGGTTCTTACCCCAAAACGCGCAGGCCACCATGCCGGGGCCCACGTGCGAGCCGATGGTGGGACCCACGGAGCTGCGAATGATCGTGACGTCGGCGCAACCCTCCTCCTTGCGGATGGCGGCTTCGAGCCAGTCGCCGTCCTTCTCGGCATCGGCCGTCATGATGGCGATGGGCATGGTACGGTCGGGCACGTAGTTCTCGCGGAACGACTTGAGGATGGACTTGAGCGCCTTCTTGCGGCCGCGGTTGACGCCGATCAGCGACAGCGAGCCGGCAAGGTCGTAGGAAAGCTCGGGCTTGACGTCGAGTTTTGCCGTGAGCTGCGCCGCCGCGGGCGGAATGCGGCCGCCAGCAGCCAGTGCGTCGAAGCTCTCGAGCGTAAAGTAGCCGTGAACGTAGGTCTTTGCCTCGTTTGCCCAATCGACCAGCTGCTTGGCGGTCAGTCCCGCCGAACGCTGGCGCACGGCCTCGAGCGCCAAGAGTGCGCCGGTCGCACAGGGCAGAGCGTTGTCGACCACGTAGAGCTCAAAGTTGGGATACTCGGCGCGCACGGCATCTGCCGCCTGGCACGCGGAGTTGTAGCTCGACGACAGTGCCGAGGTAAAGCACAGGTAAACCGTGGGCGTGCCCTCTTTGGCGCACTCGGTAAAGAACTCGATATAGCGACCGAGCGACACAGCCGAGGTGGACACGCGGGCACCAGCGCGCATGCGGTCGTAGAACTCCTTAGGGCTCATGCTCGACCAGATGTCGTCCGTGCGCTCCTCGCCATCGATAATGAAGGGGAAACCCAGGATATCGACATCAAGGTTCGCGGCGACCTCGGGGCTAAAGTCGCAGCAGGTATCGACGACGATGCGGCAACGGTCCGAATGACCGGCGGATGCGGCCTTGTCCATCAAAGCGACTCCTTACGTAAAAAGGCGGCCACCCGCATGGGATGGCCGCCAACCGTTAACTCATGCAAGTTAACGTATTTTACTCGTCAAGTGTTTCGATGCGGGGCTTGATGATGCCATATCCACCATTCTTACGGTGATACACCACATTGATGAGACCGGTCGTCGCGTTCTCGAACACGTAGAAGTCGTGGCCCAGCAGATCGGTCTGCACCAGCGCCTGCTCCTCAGTCATCGGGGTGACATCGATGACCTTCTCGCGGACGAGCAGGTCGTCGTCCTCCTCGGGCAGCAGCAGGTCGGCCAGATCCTCGACACGCTCGACCGGTGCAACATCCGCTGCGCTGGCACCACCCTGGCGGTTGTCCACGACCTTGGTCTTGAACTTGCGCAGCTGGCGGGTGACCTTATCGGCGGAGAGGTCGATGGCGGCGTACATATCTGCACCGTGCTCGGCAACGCGAATCACCGAACCGCGGGCACGAACCGTAACCTCGACGATTGCCGGGTTGGGGTTCGAGGGGTTCTTCTCATAGCGAAGTACAACGTCGACCGTCATGGGCTCGATATCGAAAACCTTGAGCGCCTCGCCGATCTTCTCATCCACATGCGCACGCAGAGCATCGGTTACCGTCGTCTTGCGTCCAGAAACCTTGATATCCATACGTGGCTCCAATCTGCCTCGGGGACTTACTGTACTGGCTATGTACCCATTGCCGTGCATTTAATCACGCGGATTCCCAAAGACCCGAATAACGATTGCTTGATACCGCATACCGAAGTCTCGCACTTTTCTGTGGCAAAGTGCGCTATAGGAGGGAGCCGGCGACTTTGTATTTGGTCCCGAAAATTGGCTTTGACCTGCTGGTTTTATAGAGATGAAAAAGCCGGGCTCCCCTATTGGGGAAGCCCGGCAGTGCGTGTTGAGACCGTGAAGAGGCATCTCTCCTAGCGCATAGGAGACGCCACCCCTAGCAATAACTAGCTATTAAGCTTGTTAATGTCGTCGTCGGTGATGGTGTCTTCCTGGCTGGACGATTTGTCTTCGGAGGGTGCGGTCTCATTGTTGGAATCGGAGGATTCGCTGCCGGAGGATGCGGAGCCAGACGACTGAAGGTTGACACCAGATACTGTCTTAGTGGTGAGGTCGTAGGGCATCGTGCCATACCAGACGCAGTGGACTGCCTCGAGCGTACCGTCGACCGTGATGCCGTCGAGGGCATCGCTCACGGCACGGCACAGTTCGTCATTGGACGAGAGGCCCGCAACACCAAGCGTCGAGGGCGCCTCGAGCGCACCGACATAGGAGATCTCGCTCATCAGGCGTGCAAGGTAGCCGCCGGCCGTGGAGTCGCAGATCACATAGTCGACTTCGCCGGACTCGAGCGCCTCAAAGCACTCGTTGATGTTGGAGTAAGTCTTTTGGTTGGCGGTGATGCTCTGCTTAGCAAGCGCCTCCTGCGAGGCCGAGGACATCTGGATACCCAGAGTAGACGTGTTAAGGGTATCGGTGGAAACGCTTAGCGACCCACCATCGCTGGTTTTACCGAACACGGAAGCGGCATCGTACAGGCAGGTGCCGAGCGAGCTAACGTCCCCGTCCGTAGAGTTGATCTCGCCGATAAAGATATCAGCCTTTTTGTCGCCGAGCGCGGAACCTGCCGAGGACGCATCGACAAAGGCGACCTTAAGGCCCATGCGGCTTGCGAGGGCGCGGGCAGCGTCGACTGCATACCCCGTGAGCTCGCCGTCAGCGCCCTGCATGGCCTGCGGCGCATCGGAGGTATCGAGGGCGACCGTCAGGGTACCGGGAGTGACCAGGGCATCATCCGACACCGTGGGCGTGACGGTCTCGTACTCGATCTGGTCGATCGTGGGAGTCGTGAACGTAGACAGCGGGTTGAACGCGCATCCGCTCAGGCCCAAAACGGCGATGACCGCTGCGGTCCCAGCACCTAACCGAGACGCGTGCATCAAGCTGCCCCTCACCATGTCCACTACCCTGCCTTCTGTGTCGTATACGATCCGTGCGTCGCGCGGAATATCAGATTGTTCCCACCAGCTGACCTGGTATTTGACCCCACACTTGCGCACCGGGGTGTTTGCTCGGGAGGCCGCAGCCACCTTCACGACTGGCCCGCTCGCCCGCGAGGCGGTATTGCCCCAAAGAAAGTAGAACGGACGGTGCGGCTTACATCTAGGACGCGCCATGATCGCGCCGCGCGCACGCGGTCGCTTACGTGGATCCCTTTGACCGCGTCTGTCTTGGACTAGGACGGGCGTTTCGTCCGTCCGCAACCACAGCCTGGTAGGAACGTAGCGCATTATAGCTAAGTTCAAGCTAAAGTTTAAGGTTAGGGGCGTCATTCGCATCGCGAGTACAGATTTCGCAGGTCGGAGTGGGCTATTCGTGCCCCTGTGAAGCCCGGAGCTCCCCCTATGGGGAGCTCCGGGGCACCCTTCCTAGGGTGCTGTGGCCAAAAAATGGCAAATATGAGTACTGTCACCAATTTAGTAACAGGCAATTTTGGCCTCTCGGACAGATTATGCGCTCAGTGTCGCCAACCTGATGCTTAGTTATTCTACATTTGTTTATTATCTTCTTACTTTATGACGCCTCCGAGTCCTAAATTCCTTGATTTTGCTGTTACTGATTTAGTGACAGTACTCATATTTGCTATATTTTGGCCAGGGCATATGATTAACCCCCTATTTTCGACGTGAATTAGACCGGCTTAAGCCCAAAACACGCCCGCAGCGCGTTAAGCAACGCCTCTTGCTTCTTCCTGCGGGCATCGACACGATTCCGGTACCGCTTACCCATACGCTGGTGAATGCGCCATGCGAGCGCTTCCATCGCCTCCATGTCGCAGAGCATTTCGTTGTTGACCGTCGCGACCTCGATTCCCATAGCAATCAAGCCCGTGTTACGTTTTTCATCATGGATACGTCCCCTCCGGGAGGAATGGCCCAGTTCACCGTTGTATTCCAGGTCAAACCGGGCTGCTTCCTGATACGCATCGCAAACTGCATGCGGCATCCCCGAGATTGCCTGCGCGCGGTCATCGAACTCGATCTTGTAGTCGGTCTTAAAGGGACCGCAAGCAAATCCGCCATAGGAAAACGGAAGCGAAAACAGAGCGAGCATGATGCACTCCATGGGCGAGAGCAGGTTTTCTGACAGGTAGGGAAACAGACGCAGCAGTTGTTTGGCCACATTCCCCTTGCATGTCGCAAGGTAATCTGCCAGGCGATCGGGCGTCAGCGCCGGTTCGACTTCAAAGTAGCCCACGTCTGCTGGCTGGTCCTTGTCCTTTGCAAGCCTATTCGCAACAGGCGAGGTGTAGGGAGGCAGATACTTCCCGCGATCGCTCAGTGAAATCTTGGAACACAGTTCCTGGGCCAGGGCAAATGCCTGGATACAGCCGACCTCGCGGGCAACGGCAACACAAAGGGCCTCGGGAGATAGACTGTACACCCCCGGTTCCACCTCTAGAATCGAGCCGGCAGGCAACCCGGAACACACGGACCAGCCCACGCCAGGCATGCGGCGGCGCTGCGCCGCAGATCCCACCAGCAAGCACAGATCTTCTTGCACCTCGCCGCTTTTGGCTCCAATTCGCACCAAGTCGGGAAGATAGATATCCTCGGTCGAGGGCGACGACATGCGCAGCACACGGCGCTCTTCATCGGGATTAAGGTCCTTCCAGCTGATATAGCCCATCTGCCGGCGCTCGGCGCGCATCATGCGCAGCGCTGAAGCGCCTGTTAGGATTACGGAAGCCGCTAGCTGTTCGCCTGTCGGCTCGTTGCGCCGCTCAATCTTCACTGCCACAAAACCACCCCTACCAAACACGTGCGATAGCAAGGCCATCGACTGCCGCAGCGCCGGCGCGCTTGAGCTCCGCCGAGGCTGCTGCCATGGTCGCGCCCGTGGTGATAACGTCATCGATAAGCAGTAGGCGGCGGCCGTGCACGTCCTCAACCGTCTCGTACATGCCTCGGGCACGCTCGCGGCGCTCCTCACGACCGAGTTCGCGCTGGTCGCCATGCCCGTACTTGACGAGAGCATCGAGCAGGGGAACACCCGACAGCTCGCAAAATGGGCGCGCAATAGCCTCCATATGATCAAAACCACGCCGCCGAAACGCTGCCGCTGTCGCAGGCACAAACACCACCGCATCCGCACTGGACAGCACACCTCCTAAGCGTTCGGGCGCTACGATCTGGGCATGCAGGGCGGTGTCGTAGAGCAGCTCTGCCAGATACGACGCCAGGCGTCGCTCGCCCGCGTCTTTGTACGCTTTAATGATCCGCGGCAGCGGATGCGTGTAAACGGCACATGCGAGGCACCGGTCGAGCGCTTCGGCCATCGCCGAAGACGTACCCTCGACCGAGCACTCGGTGCACAGCAAGTCTCCAAACGGGGCGCCGCATCGAGTGCAGCTATGCCGCGGGTCGATGAGTGCAAGCGCCGCCAAGCAGTCTTGGCAAATTAGCGCGCCGGAGCGCTCGCAGCCGGCGCATCGCGTAGGCGACAACGCCTCAAGCGCCTCGTGCGCCGCCAGCTCGGCAAACGGTAGCAATTCGTCCGCAAACGGCAGAATGCCGGCACCTTGCAGGCATCCCAACACGTTCAAATGTCTCTTCACGACACAACCCTCCCTACGTTCGGTCGCAGGGAGGGTTGTTGATTCAGCGCTATGGTACCCCGACGCGTTTGGGGTCAGGCAGGTTAAATCCGCTCGCGGGCGTTATTCACCGGTAGGCGGTTGTGGCGCAGACGAAGACGGGGTCGAACCCTCGCCACCATCTTGACGCGGCTTGCGGGAACGACGACGGCGACGGCGCTTCTGGCCCTGGTCGGCCGAACCCTCGCCACCACGATCTTCGCGCGACTCGCGTTCGTCGCGAGCAGCGCCGCGCGCGGCCTTGGCAGCCGCCCCTCCGCCATCTCCAGGGCGCCGACGTGTGACCTTGACCTCGCCATCCGAGACCTGATCGGCCACGGAGGGCACCGAGGGCTTTTGCTGCGTGCCCGAGGAATGGCGGCGGCGCGGACGCGGGGCGCGCTCGTCATCGTTGCGCTGCTTGCCACCCTTGTCGGCAGGCGTATCGGAACCCGAACCACCCTTGGGGGCGGCACCGACTTCGCGAGCGGCTGCGGCGCGGAAGGCGTCCTCGCGCTCCTCGCTCGACAAATGGCGGCGGCGACGGCGCGTGGGATTCATGCCACCGCCGCGGTTTTGCTGCTGAGGCTGCTGGGCCTCGCGCTCGCGGGAGGAGTTCTTGCCTGCGGGAGCGGCCTCGCCGGCATCGCCCGCACCCGAGCGCTTGCGGCGGCGACGTCCACCGGCAGCCTCCTCAGCCTCGGGTGCCTCGGCCTTGCCGCGGCCCTTACCGCGGCCGCGACCCTCGCCCTGGCTCTGACCGGCACGGGTATCGGCGTCCGCATCGCGACGGCGGCGCTTGGGCATCGTCGTCCCCGCCAGACGGTCGGCGCTCGACAGGCCATCGCCCACGTCGACGCCGTTCTCGCGGTCGAGCTCCATAAGCGCCAGGCGCATCTCGGGCGACTCGATACGCTCGAGCACGTCACGCGTCACACAGTCGGGGCGGCAGTTGCAGCCCTGCTCGGCGGCCTTCTTTTTGCAGCCCTCAGAGCAGGTCATGTCGGCCAGGTTGACCTTAAAGACTTTGCCGTTCTCCAGGCGCAACACCAGCTGCTCACGCGGGGTGTCATATTCCTGGATGCGTGCCTTGCCAAGCGGCGTATCGATCAGCGTCTTCTTTTTGGGCGCGCGGCTCTTAAAGTCCTTGTACGCCTCGAACTCGTAGCGCAGGCAGCACATCAGGCGACCGCAGACGCCGCTAATCTTGGACGAGTTGAGCGGCAGGTCCTGCTCTTTTGCCATGCGGATCGAAACCGGCTCAAACTGTCCGCCAAAGCGTGTGCAGCAGAGCTCCTGGCCGCACTGGGCATAGCCGCCCACCAGGCGGGTCTCGTCACGCACGCCAATCTGGCGCATGTCGACGCGAATGTGCAGCGTCGAGGACAGGTCCTTGACGAGCTGACGGAAATCGACGCGTTCCTCGGCAGCAAAGTAGAACACGGCCTTCTCGCCGCCAAACAGGTACTCGACGCCGACCGGCTTCATCTCGAGGTCGAGCTCCTTGACCAGGCGGCGGAAGTCGACCATGGCCTCGTCACCTTGGATAGCCAGGTCGTCGGCAAGCTGCAGGTCGATGTCGCTCGCCACGCGCAGCACGGGCTTGAGCGGCTGACCGATCTCGTCTTGCGGCACCTCGAAGGGATCGGCCGTGACCAGGCCGATCTCGGTTCCGCGCTCGGTAGAACAAATGGCATAATCGGCCTCGAGGATATCCAGATCCTGTGGGTCGAACCACAGGTCGCGCGAGGCGTAGGTAAACTTAACGGGTACGACTAACGGCATTTCAGTGCCTTCCTGATATCGAACAGCATGACCTCGATGGCCAGCTGGGGAGTAACGTTTCTGGCGATGTTGCGCTCAGCGGTGGCAACCGCCTCGAGCGCCTGGGTGGCACCCGCAACATTCGTCGCCGCGGCAAGCCGCCCGATCGTGTCGCGCATGTCCTCGTTCACAACGTCTGCCGCCTCATCCTGAAGCGTCAGCAGCACATCGCGCATGAGCGTCCGCGCGCTCGCCAGCGCTTCCATGATACCCGAACGCTCGCGCGCGTTGAGTTCGCGCTTGTTGCGGTCCTCAAGCTGCTTCAATGCTCCACGCGACAGGTAGTCGGCGTTTTGCTCGAGCACCTTTTCCTGCGTGGACTTGACCTCGGCGAGCGGCGCCTTGACGGCGACGATGAGCGACTTGGCGCGACTGAGCGCATCGGCCTCATCGGCGGCGATGAGTGAATCGATGGCGCGAACCATCTGACGGCGGGCGTCCTGGCGCTCGGCGCTCTTGAGGAACTCGATGCCACGCGTGGGGCTTCCCGCCACGGCAACGGCCATACGGCAACGCGCAGGGTCCTGACCGGTGGCACGGCTCACGGCCTGCGCGGCCACAGCGGGCGATACCAGCCGAAACGGCACGCACTGGCAACGACTCACGATAGTGGGCAGCATCACGTCTGCCGAGGTGCCCAGCAGGATGAACATGACGCCCTCGGGCGGCTCCTCGAGCGTTTTGAGCAGTGCGTTGGCGGTGTTGGCGCGCAGTTGCTCGGCACGATCGATGATGTAGACCTTAGCCTTGGCGCGGATGGGCGCCAAGGGCACGTCGTCGAGCAGCTCGCGGGTCTGCGCGATGAGGTAGCCCGTGGCGCTCTCGGGCGTGTAATAGTGCACGTCGGGATGCGTATGGCGCGCGACGCGCACGCAGCTGTCGCACGAGCCACAGCCGTCCCGCTCGCACAGGAAGGCTTGGGCGAGCGCCCATGCGGCGTCGAGTTTACCGGCACCGGGCGCGCCCAAAAACAGGTAGGCGTGCGATGCACGGCCGCTTGCGATGGCATTGGTCAAAAAGTCGCGCACGCGTTCCTGGGTGTCGAGCTTGGCGAGCAGGCTTGCCTGAGCGGGGGCCATGTTACTCAGCCTCCTGGGCAAGCGCGGCGGCGACGGCATCCTGGGGGATGTCGAGGCCGTGCGCACGAACCAGCTCGACCGTCTGCGCGAAGACGTCTGCAATCGACGCAGTGGCGTCGATGAGCTTTACGCGGGCGGGCTCCTCGGCAGCAATGGCACAAAATCCCTGGTAGACGCGCTCCTGGAAGGCCATGCCCTTGGCCTCCATGCGATCGGCCGCGCCGCGGGCCGCCATGCGCAGCGCCGCCTGCTCGGGCGTGATGTGATAGACGAGCGTGAGCGCCGGATGCGTACCGGCGACAGCCAGGTTGTTGGCATCGCGTACCATCTGACGGTCGAGGCCATCGGCAAACGCCTGATAGCAGGTCGTGGAATCGTAAAAACGGTCGCACAGGACCACCTTGCCGGCAGCGAGGGCGGGCGCGATGACCTCGTGCACCAGCTGGGCGCGCGCGGCCTCGTAGAGCAGCAGCTCGCAGGTGTCGCCCATTGCCGTATTGGCGGGGTCGAGCAGCAGCGCGCGAATCTTTTCGCTGATGGCGGTGCCGCCCGGCTCGCGCAGAGTTACGACCTGATAGCCAGCGAGGTCGAGCGCGCGGGCCAGCAGGCGCGCCTGCGTGGATTTGCCGGCGCCGTCGACGCCCTCGAGCGTGATAAAGCTATGTTGAGCGGGCTCAAAAGCCATGAGCGCAGCCCCTTCCTACAAGGCGCGTAAATGCAGATATATCAACCAAGTCATGATACCCCAGGGGCAGGCGCGCCCCAAATCGGACCTAGTCATTGGGGCGGCAGTTAGGGACATTCCTAAACTGCCGGCCGAAAAGGAACGTCCCCCAGTGCCGACCCTCTAAGTTGCGGTGAAATGGGGACTGGATACGCCTTCTAACAGCAAATACAATCCCTATTTCACCGTAAGTTAGGAGTGGGCGCGGGCATAGATAGCGGAGGAGATGTCGCGCTCCAAGGCCAAGGCCTGCTCGCGTTCGAGGTCTTGGGTGAGGATTGCCAGCACGTAAGGGCGCTCGGCGTAGACGATTGCGGCATCGTGCTGAGCATTCGGCAGGCTGCCCGTTTTGTGCGCGACCAAAACGCCGCCGGGAACGCCCTCGACAATACCGCGCGCGTCTTCCTGCGCCAGCAGATATCCGCGTGCTCGCTCGCACAGCTCAGGCGTCGCGATTGTCCCCGCCGCCAGCCGTTGCAACACGGCCGCAGCATCACGGGCGCTCGTATAGTTCTCGCGACCTTGTGCCTGGGCCTCGGCATCCATCATCAAACGAGCGAGCACGGTCTGGGTCAGCCCCAATGCGGCACACGTTTCGTTGACCGTATCCATGCCAAGCCTGCCGATAACAAGGTTCGCTGCCACGTTATCGCTCTGGGCGATCATAGCGTGCAGCAGCTCGTCAATACTGTACGACACACCCGCGCCGCGCGACTGAATGTTGCCGCTGCCGCCCACGATATCCTGTTGCGTTACCGTTATCTGCTCGTCGAGGGACAGCTCTCCCGCCGTCACGGTCTCGAGCGCACATGCGAGAATGGGAAGCTTGATGATGCTTGCCGCCACACGTCGCGCGTCCGGCGCCACAGCGACTTCACCATCGAGCGACGCGAACGTTTGAGGGTCAAGCGCCACAGCATAGACCGAGGTAGACCCACTATATGGCTCGACAAGGGCTTCGATATCTTGCTGAAGGCCGGCAATCCAAGAAGCCCGGGAGACAGCTTCCGTCTTTTGAGTGGACGGATGATTCGCCTTTTGTTTGGCAGGGACAGCAGAGCCCTCAGCCTCGTTGCGGCGCGCAGCACAACCGCCGAGACTCATCACCGAGGCAAGCGCTCCCGTCAACATCCCGGCACAAAACACCCGACGCGAGCAATCGCACACAGCGAGGGGCGCATCCCCCGGCGGGAACCGGAACGCCTCCACGTTGTCGCCGCCACCCCGACCTTGCTCGCCGCAGTACACAGACTCACTCCCCACCATCGCATTCTACCGAGCCGTCGATAAACGGCCGCGCCGGACACCCAGCACGCCGCACTCATTGTGACGCATACGACAGGGCTTGCGCGGCACGACTATCCTCACATAACCAGTTGGGTCGGCGCGGCCCAACCGCACCTGAACCACCTTATAATCTAGCCAACACATCGAATGGAAGGAACCATCATGCCCCGGTTTTGTACCCATTGCGGCAAGCTTCTGAAAGACGACGAGCGTTTTTGCACCAGCTGCGGAACGCCGGTAACCGATGATGGCCAGGCTTCTCAGTCGCAAGAGGATGCGCAGGCAGCCGAACATGCCGCCGCGCCCGATGCCGCCTTCGACACCGCCGCGACCACGGTTCAGTCTGCGCAGCAGCCCACGGCGGCTCAGCCCCAGCAGGCGGACGTGACCGTGCAGTCCGCCCATCAGCCCATGCCCGCTCCCCAGCCCGAAGTCGGCACGACGCAGCAATGGGCGACGCCAGCCGGCTCCGCGCCGCAGCAGCCCATGCCGACCGCCGCTCCGCAGGCCGGCGCCCCCGCTGCTCCCAAGAACAATAATGCGCTGCTCATCGGCATTATCGCCGCGCTAGTCGTCGTGATTATCGCGCTGGTCGTGTTCTTTATGATCAAGCCTTTCGACAAGGGCGCCGATGATACCAAGGGCACGACGATCGAAAAGGTCAAAATCGACCACGACGACGATGACGTCTCCGTTAAGGGCGACCCCAACAAGTTTGACGATGATGACGATGACGCCGACGATGACGACGCCATCGGCGAGCAGAACGTCTACGACCAGCTGAGCTCCTACTACAGCATGCTCTCCGATTTTGATCAGCAGGTTCGCGACTGCGCCACCACGTTTAACACGTACTATCTCAAGGATGACCGCAGCTCGCGTCAGTCGGCCAGCGATGCTGCCGAGGCGCTCGAGGATCAGATCGGCGACCTCAAGGACGAGGTCGAGGACCTGGACGTTCCCATCGACTCGCAGAACTACAGCTCGTGGAAAGACATCATCACGCTCTACGACGACTTGGAGAACCGCATCGACGTGATTTGCGATGCCTGGGAGATCAGCCTTGAGTACTCCAGCCCCGCCAACCACAAGGACGAGATCGTGGCGCCGCTGGCGCGCGACAACGTAGCGGGCACCAACGACAACAAATACCGTCTGGACTTTGAGGACCGCTACCCCGGCGCCGCACCCGTCGAAGTGAAGTAATCCCAACAACTGATCAAAACTTGCGGTGAAATAGGGATTAATTAGACCTTTTACCAGCAAAAACAGTCCCTATTTCACCGCAACTTAGAAGCGGGGCCGGGCGCGCATTTGCATTTGCGCGCCCGGCCCCGCCGTGTCTATATGTGCTCGATTACTTGTCGGCGGCTGCTTTCTTGGCAGTCGACTTCTTCGCGGTCGACTTCTTGGCGGCAGCAGCTTTCTTAGCCGTCGTCTTTTTGGCCGCCGTTGTCTTCTTCGCCGTGCTCGCCTTGGTTGTGGTCTTGCGACCGCGGGCGGGCTTCTTCTCCTTGGTCGGGCAGTCCATGTTGACGCAGATACGCCACGGACCGCGCGCCGTGTTGACCACCACGATGGGGGCGCCGCACTCGGGACAGGTCTCGCCCGTCGCCTCGAGCTTGCCACGCGCCGGCAGCGGATAGCTCACGCCGCAGTCATCGTAGTTGGTGCAGCGGATAAAGCGCTTGCCGCTCTTCTCGCTCTTGTGCGCGATCAGGTCGCCATGGCGTCCGGCCTCGGCACACACCTTGCACTCGCCCACTTTAAGGTCGGGCTCGTAGTTGGTGGGGCACGTCGGGTTCACGCAGATCTCGAAAGCCTTCTGGCGGAACGGCTGACACTTGATGCGCGGCGCACCGCATTCGGGGCACACGGCGGCCTCGCCCTCGAGCGGGCTCACCTTGACGCCGCTCGGGACCGGATAGGTCACGTCGCAGTCGGGCCAGCCCATGCAGCCAATGAAGCTGCCACGGGTCTTGGCGCTCGTCTTCATAACCAGGTCCTTGCCGCACTTGGGGCAGGCGCCCACGCGCGCATCAGCCGTGACGGCGTCGCTGATGGCGTCGCCGAGCTCCTGCGTATGCTTGAGCAGCTCGTCGAGCACGCCGGCCAGCAGCGCACGCGAGTGCGTCACGACATGCTCTTCGGTGTCCTCGCCGCGCTCGACGCGAGTCATGTCGCCGTCGAGCTCGCTGGTCATATCGGGGCTCGTTATGCGCGGGGCAAACTGCGTCAGCGCGTCGATGATGGCGATGCCCAGCTGGCTCGGCTCAACGGGATCGTTTTTGAGATAGCGCACGGCATACAGGCGCTCGATGATGCTCGCGCGCGTGGACTTGGTGCCCAGGCCGCGCTTTTCCATCTCCTGCACGAGCTTGCCCTGGCTGTAGCGCGCGGGCGGCTCGGTCTGCTTGGCCTCAAGCTTAATGTCGAACACGTCGACCGTGTCGCCCTGCTCTAGCGGCGGCATCTGCTCGTCGCGCTTGAGTCCGTACGGGTACGCCTCGCGGAAACCCGGGGTCACGAGCACATCGCCCGAAGCCACGAACGGCTCACCGTTCACGTCGAGCTCGAGCTTGGTATTCTCGATGGTCGCGGGACCCATAAGCGTCGCCAGGAAGCGGCGGGCGATGAGGTCGTAGAGCTTGCGCTGGCCGCCATCGAGCGTGGACGGATCGCCTTCGCCCGTGGGGTAGATGGGCGGGTGGTCGGTGGTCTCGACTTTGCCGCGCGTGGGCTTCATGGGGCCGGCGAGTACCTTTTTGCACACGGGCGCCAGCGCCGGGTTGATCTTTGCCAGGTCGCTCACCACGGCGCCCAGATCGAGCGTCGCGGGGTACACGGTGTTGTCGACACGCGGATAGCTGATGAGGCCCGCCATGTAGAGGGACTCGGCGATGCGCATCGTACGCGCAGGCGAGATGCCCTCGGCCGCGGCGGCAGCCTGCAGCGAGGTCGTCGCAAACGGCGTGGGCGGCTGCTGCTTGCGGGAGCGCTTGGTCACCGCGGCGACGGTTGCCGTCGTAGCGCCGTCGACGTGGCCGTACGCCGTCTCGGCAGCATCTTTATCGGTAAAACGTGCCGTCTTGTGCGCAATCTTAAAGCGGTCATCCTCGGCAGCACCCTGAGCGGCACCCATGCCGCGAATCTGCCAATAGTCCTCGGGCACAAACGCCATGCGCTCGCGCTCGCGCTCGACCACCAGGGCAAGCGTCGGCGTCTGCACGCGGCCGGCGGAGCGCACGTTGCCAAAGCCGCCAAACTTGGCGAGCGTCAGGTAGCGCGTGAGCACCGCACCCCAGATAAGGTCGATGTGCTGGCGGCTCTCGCCGGCGTCGGCCAGATTCTGGTCGAGCGAGACAAGATTATCGAAGGCCTGCGTAATCTCGGCTTTGGTAAACGAAGAATACTGAGCGCGGGCGACCGGCAAGTCCGGCGCGACCTCGCGCACCTTGTTGAGGGCGTCCGAGCCGATCAGCTCACCCTCGCGATCGAAGTCCGTGGCGATGATGACGCTGTCGGACTTCTTGGCAAGGTTCTTGAGCGAACGAATGAGCTCCTTCTCGGCCGGCAGCTTAATGACGGGCGCCCAGGTAAGGTAAGGCAGGCTCTCAAGCTTCCAGCCCTTGATGGAGATACCATCGGCAAGGAACGGCTTGCGCTTGGTGTCGTACGGCGGGCGGGCCAGGCCATCGGGCATATCGGCCGGCAACATCTCGCCGTCCTCGGTGACCGAATACCAACCCAGCTTTTTATCGAACAGCACACTGTCGCAAAAATCGGGTGCCAGGATGTGACCGGCAAGGCCGATGGTCACGCACTCCTCGCCCTTCCACTCAAAACGGTAGATGGCGGTGTTGTACACCTTGTCCTTTTTGGGCTTACCCGTGGACAGCCGCTCGGCGATTTGACGCGCGGCATCGTTTTTCTCGGCGATGATGAGCTTCAAAAGAGGCTCCTATCTCGTATCTCTGCGGCTGCGCCCGCCCGTATGGCGGCCGACTTACGCCCTTGCTTGCTCAATCTGCCCGATGAGCCAATCGCACCAGGCATCCATGCCCTCGCCCTTGCGCGCGCTCACGGCAAACCGCGGCGCCTGCGGATTGAGGTCATCGAGTGTCTTAGTATACCTATCCATGTCAAAATCGAAAGCCGGGGCCACGTCGACCTTATTGAGCAGCTGCGCGCCGGCGTGCTGGAAGATGCCCGGGTACTTGATGGGCTTGTCGTCGCCCTCGGGCACCGAGAGGATCATGATGGACAGGTTCTCGCCCAGGTCAAAGTCGACCGGGCAGACCAGGTTACCCACATTTTCGATAAAGATGACGTCGATGTTCTCCAGACCGACGGCCTGGTCGAAGGCGTCGACGGCCTCCATGATCATGTTGCCCTCGAGGTGGCACAGGCCGCCCGTGTTGATCTGGATGGCGGGCATGCCGGCTTCCTTCATGGTAATGGCGTCGACATCCGAGGCGATATCGCCCTCGATGACGGCGCAACGCAGGCCCGCCTTGTCACGCAGGCGCTCGTTGGTGCCCAGAATCGTGGTGGTCTTGCCCGAGCCAGGGCTCGACAGTACATTGATCACATAGGTGTTTGTCTCATTAAAACGCTGACGCAGCTGATCTGCCAAGCGCTCGTTGCGCGACAGAATCGGCGACGCGATATCAATCGTTTTCTCGGCCATACTTAGCGCTCCTTACTTTGGCCCCTTTATACCCCATCATTAGATGGCTAGCGGGCTAATCGTCGGGGGTTTCGATTTCGATACTTGCGATATCGAGCTCGCGGCCGTGCAGCAGGCGCACGTTGGCGCCGCCACACTGGGGGCAGCGACAATGGAAACGGTCGTGCTCAAAGACCTCGCCGCAGTCCAGGCACTCGCTTTGTGGATGGACCTCCTCCACGGCAAGCTCGCAGCCGCGCGTGAGCGGGTCCTCATCGCGAAACGTCTCCCACGCAAAGTCGAGTGCCTCGCGCACGACCTCGGTCATATCCCCGATACGAAGCGTTACCAAAACGGCGCGCGAGGCCCCCGCCCCACGCGCCGCGCGAATCACTGTATCGAGTATGCCGTTGACAATGCCAACCTCGTGCATACCGATTTACTCCTCGTCGTCCTCGTCGTCCGAGAACAGGTCCAGACGGCTCACGAACAGGCCCTCCTTGCCCTCGCGCGCGGTAATGACCACGCGAGCGATGGCGAGCGAAATCTCGTAGAGCGAGAGCAGGGCGCCATACATGAGACCCAGCGTAACGGGCGAGCCGTCGGGCGTAATCACAGCCGAACCCACGAGCAGGCCTACGTACACGTAGCGCCAGGCGCTGCGGAAGGCCGCATAGGACACGATGTGGAAAACGGACAGGTAGAAGATGATGAGCGGCAGCTCAAACGCCACACCAAAGCCGATCATAAAGAGCAGCTCCATGTTGACGTAGTTCTCCAGGTCGGGCAGCGCCGTGGCGACGGCCGAAGTCTCGCCGATGAGCCACTCAAAGCCCGCCGGGATAATGATGAAGTAGCAGAAGATGGCGCCCAGGAAGAACAGCACCGTCGAGGCGAGCACCGTGGGTACGACCCATTTGCGCTCGTTGGGGCGCAGTGCCGGCAGGAAAAATGCCAGAATCTGCCAGATGATCATGGGCGTGCACATGACCACGGCCATCTTGATGGCCAGCGAGAAGCGCAGGCCAAAACCGCCGAGCGTGGTGGTGATGTAAAACTTACCGTCCGGCACAAACGAGCGGATGGGATCCTCGAGGATATCGAGCACCACGGGCGTGGCAAAGTACAGCACGATGGCGGCGGCAAACACCGACACGACCACGATGGTCAGGCGGCGACGGAGCTCTCCCAGGTGATCGAAGAGCGGCATACGCGCAGGTCCGATAGGCATTACTCATCGCCTCCCTTCGGGGCATCGGCGGCAGCAGTCTCGGCAGCGTCCTCGGCCTCGAGCTCGCGAGCGAGCTGGTCGACGACAGCCTTGCGCTTGCGGGGACGGCGGGCGTAGAGGTCAGCCGTCGTGGGCTCTGCCGGCTCGGGCTCGGGCTCCGGCTCTGCAGCAGGCTCGGACTCGACGGCAGCATCAGCAGCAGCGGCAGGCTCTGCACCCTCGGCCTCCGTCTCCTCAGCATCCTCGCCCTCTGCGGCACCCTCACTCGCGGCCTTCTCGGCGGCAAGGCGGGCACGGCGCTCGGCAAAGGTCTCCTTCTTTGCGGGCGCAGCGGCGTCGGCGGCATCATCGTCCGCATCGGAATCGTCATCGACAGCGGCAGCCTTCTTGGGCTTAACCGGCGCCGAAGCGGCCTCGCTTACCGGATCGATAATCTCGGTCTGGACAACCGCCGTCATCTTTTCCTGCGTCTCGCGGAACTGACGGATGGCACGGCCGATCGTGCGGCCCATCTGCGGGAGCTTATCCGGGCCAAACAGCAAAAAGCCGAAGACCACGATGATTGCCAGCTCACCTTCTCCAATACCAAACACACATACCTCCAAGGCTCGATGTGATTCGAGCCCGCACCGCGCCATTCGGCCGGAACTCGTCTATTCATTCGGTCAAGTATAGCGCCCGGACGCCAAAACGTCCGAGCGCATCACAAACATATGCCAAACGGCACGCCCCTTTTGGGGCAGGGATTATGCCGCCGTGATCGAAATCTCCTGGTCGACGCCCAGCAGCTGGACCACGCGCATCACCGGGGGCTGCACGTTGACGCAGCTAAAACGCTTGCCGTGATCGGCTGCGTGGTGCGCGGCGCCCACGAGCACGCCAATGCCCGTCGAGTCGATATAGCTCACCTGGGCAAAATCGAGCTCAACGGCCTCGGTGGGCTGCTCGAGCGCCAGGTCGATGGCGTTACGCAGGCTGTCCGCGTTAGAGATGTCGATTTCGCCGGTCACCTTGATGGTGTAGAGCTCCGGCGTGGGATTGGTGGAAATACCCAAATCCATGTATACGCTCCTTTACGTATCGAAAGTGCGGATAGTACGGGAAGCTGCGCGTTAGGCGCGCTCGGCACGCGCGATCTCGGCAGCGACAAGCTTAACGGCCAGCACCAGTACGTCGAGCGCGGCCTCCAGATCCTCGACCGTGGGATAGCTCGGCGCGATGCGGATGTTGGTGTCGCGCGGGTCCTTGCCATAGGGCCAGGTTGCACCGGCCGGCGTGAGCTTAACACCCAGCTCGGCGCAGAGCGCCGCAACCTTCTGGGCCGATCCCTCGGGGCCATCGAAACTCACAAAGTAGCCGCCGCGAGGATGCGTCCAGGTAGCGCAGCCCGTCTCGCCCAGACCCTCGGTGAGTTTGCGCTCAACGGCCTCAAAGCGCGGGCGCAGGAACTCGGCGTGCTTTTTCATGTGCTCCTTGACCGCCTCGATGGTTGGAAGGAAGCGAACGTGGCGCAGCTGGTTGAGCTTGTCGGCGCTGATCAGACCGGCCTTGAGGCGCTTGGAGAACTCCGCGATGACCGCGGGGCTCGCGCCGATAAAACCGATGCCGGCGCCCGGGAAGGTGATCTTGGACGTCGAGGCAAAGGCCACCACGCGATCCTCGGTGCCCGCCGCGCGAGCGAGGTCAAAGATGTTGGCGAGCTCGTCGGTCTCGTCGTACAGGTCGTGCACGCAGTAGGCGTTGTCCCAGAAGATGCGGAAATCGGGCGCGGCCGTGGGCATCTCGACCAGGCGGCGCACGGTGTCCTCGCTAAAGGTGATGCCCGTGGGGTTGGAATACTTGGGCACGCACCAGATACCCTTGATGGAATTGTCGGCGGCGACCAGGCGCTCGACCTCGTCCATGTCGGGACCGGCCTCGGTCATCGCGACGGGAACGTTCTCGATGCCCAGATCGGCGGTAATGCCAAAGTGACGATCGTAGCCGGGAACCGGGCACAGGAACTTGACCTTCTTGCCATCGTGCGCGGCCTCGTAGGCATCCCACGGCTCGCTGCCGCACGAGCCGCAGCGCCAGAACATGCCGGCAATATCGTGCTCGATCAGCAGGCTCGACGAACCCAGCACGAGCGTCTGCTCGGCGGGGCAGCCTAGGAACTCCCCCGCCAGCTTGCGTGCCGAGGGAATGCCCTCAAAGCAGCCGTAGTTGGAGCAGTCGACGTTGCCGTCGTGCAGATCGGCGTCGGCATTGAGAATATCGAGCATGGGGCGCGAGATGTCCACCTGGGAAGGCGACGGCTTGCCGCGGGCCATATCGAGCGCCAGGCCCTTGGCCTTGACCTCGGCGACCTCGGCCTTGAGCGCCTCGATGGCGGCATCGAGTTCGGTGGTTTCCATCTTCTGGTAGATCGTCTGCATGGGTGCGACCTTTCGCGAAGCGGGACGTTGCAGTTCGTCTAAGTATAGACCGCCACCGCCCCAACGTTATGAAGCCGTGATAGATTAAGTTCATCGCAATGAATTACGACATCGCCGCGCATGCCGGCGCGGGGCGGCCAAGGAGGCACTATGGAGTACGGATCGTTTCAGGCCGAGGAATTCGGCGACCTGCAGCGCTTGGTCGACGGGCTGTTTTACGACCGCCACGCCATCGACCGCCTGGACCTGATCGTACAGGCCGAAATCTTGGACCTGGCGCCCGATCTCATGGAAATCGTCAACCTGCTACCGCCCGGCTATTACGACCGCCAGTCACTTTGCGACCAGCTCAACTCCGCCTTGGCCGCCCACGGCTGGGGCGCCGTCTACGGAACGGTGGAATAAGCCTCGAGGCCGGCAATTTGGCCCGCTTCCCGACCTTGGCGAGGCTTGTTTTAGGGCTTGTGGCCAAAAAAGGGCAAATATGAGTACTGTTACCTTTTTAGTAGCAGCGATTTTTGGTCGAAATCGGCAAAACTCGACTTGAAACTGGTAGCGCACAGAGATGTGGTGTAAGAGGCGGGGCATGCCCCGCCTCCGCCCTTTCTTGAAAGGGAGGGGACACCGC
>NZ_JADNHZ010000023.1 GCF_015554145.1 Collinsella aerofaciens
ACCCCGGAGGAGTTCCGGAATCAGGCCCTCGCGGCCTAGTCGCTATTTAGGGCGTCCAAGATTTGGGACGCAGTTCAGTGCCGGGGAGGGTCTTGTTGTCTGGGGAATGGGTTGTCAGCACCCTATTCCTCAGAACTGAAAATCTTTCGATTTTGAGGAATAGAATTAAGCCAGCTCGGCCTTTAACGAGGTATATTCGTTGCAGAGTCTATTCCTCAAAACTGAATAATTTTCGTTTTTGAGGAATAGCGATAGAAGACCGCAGGGAGGCACCAATGAAACTCATCAATAGAACGTCATATATGGACACGTTGACGAGCCTTATTGGCGTACCGGACATCAAGGTCATAACGGGCATTCGCCGTAGCGGTAAGTCAAAATTGCTCGAGGCCCTCCGCGATTACGTGGAGGCAAATCTGTCCAATTCGAATGTCATCCATATCAACTACAACCTCGATGAGTTCGAGAACCTGCTCGAATATCATGCCCTGCTCGCCTATGTGAAAGAGCATCGAGTGTCCGATAAGCAAAACTTCCTGCTTATCGACGAGGTTCAGATGTGCGACGGCTTTGAACGCGCGATCAACAGCCTCCATGCATCCGAGCAGTACGACATCTTCATCACCGGATCGAACGCCTTTTTGCTGTCGAGCGATCTGTCGACGCTCTTTACGGGGCGCACGTTCGAGATCGAGGTTTTCCCATTCTCGTTTGAGGAGTATCGCCTCTATAGTGACGAGGGCGAGGTCGATCGCGACTTCGATGGGTACGCGAGAATCGGCGGTATGTCCGGCTCTTACCCTTATCCACTGCAGGAGCAGCGCTACCAATATCTCTCCAATGTCTTCAAAACGCTCATCGTGAGGGATATCGTGCAGCGGCATAACGTGAGAAACGAATCGGCACTGCTGCGCATTGCCGATTACATGATGGACAACGTCTCCAACATAACGTCGGCACGCAACATTACAGATGTTTTGAATGCGGATGGGCTAAAGATTACGAACAAGACGGTCGGCACGTACATGGGGCACCTGTGCGATGCGTTTGCCTTCTATAAAGTTCGTCGGTACGACATTCGCGGCAAAAAATACCTTAAGAGCGGCGAGAAGTATTACCTGGCAGACCACGCGTTCAAATACGCACTGCTTGGTACACGTGATATGGATTGGGGACGCGTATACGAGAACATGGTGGCCATCGAGCTGCTGCGCCGCGGATACGAGGTATACGTCGGTGTGCTCTATAAAAAGGAAATAAACTTTGTAGCAATCAAGCGAAGCGAGAAGCTCTACATTCAGGTGAGCGACGACATCAGCTCGGATAAGACGTTTGAACGCGAGATTTCGCCACTGCTGAGCATTGGCGATGCGTATCCCAAGATGATTCTTGCCCGCACGCATCACGAGGCCACGGATCGCGATGGGGTGCAGATCGTGGACCTGGCGAGGTGGTTGTGCGGCGAGGCTTAGCAAAAAATCCTATTCCTCAAAACTGAAAAATTTTCGATTTTGAGGAATAGGATTGGCGGCTGGTTGCTGCGACCTGGCGTTTACTCTATCCCAGCTCCTGCATGCGGCGGTAGATTTCGCAGATGCCCTTGATGGTGAGTTGCCCGTCGACCACGTCGAAGGCATCGGTCGAATCGGCGACAATGCCGGCGAGACCGCCCGTGGCGATAACGGTGGCATCCTCGCGGCCCAGCTCGCGCTTCATGCGCGTGACCAGGCCCTCGGCCATGGCGGCGGCGCCCATCACGGCGCCGACCTTGATGCACTCTTCGGTGTCGCGACCGATGGCGTGCTCGGGCGCCTCGAGCGGCACGCTGGCGAGCTTGGCGGCTCGGGCGGCAAGCGCGTCCATGGAGATGCGGATGCCCGGCGCGATCGCCCCACCAATGTAATAACCGTCCTCATCGATGACGTCGATATTGGTCGCGGTGCCAAAGTCCACCACGATTGCCGGCGCGCCGTAGAAAGTCTCGGCTGCGACGGCGTTGGCGACGCGGTCGGCGCCCACGGCCTGGGGGCGCGCCGCGCGCAGCTTGGTCACGGCGGCCGTCTGCGGCCCAATGACGATGGCGTCCGCGGCAATGCGGTCGGCCACGGCGTGCCATTCGCGCGAGAGCTGCGGCACCACGCCCGCAAAGGCGATCGCGTCGACCGCGTCGAGCGAAAGGCCGTACATCTTAAAGAAACCCATCAGGCGCACATGGATCTCGTCGGCGGTATAGGAGCGGTCGGTGGGCATGCGCCACGACTGCACCAGCTCGTCTCCGTCAAACAGACCCATGGCCGTCTGCGTGTTTCCCATATCGATAGCGAGCAGCATGTCTACTCCCGGTGTCGGCATAAAAGGACGCGCACCATTGTATACGTGCCGTCGACGGCGCTCGGCTGCGATTCGTTTACGGTGATAGGGGTCGAGGGGTTTAAATATGAAGGAATTATGCTCTACGAGATTTTCCTTGCCGTTTACCGAACTCCCACGTAATATTCTTTCTTGCGCACATGAGGCGCCCAGACATTGCGGGGTGGAGCAGTCTGGTAGCTCGCCGGGCTCATAACCCGGAGGTCGTAGGTTCAAATCCTGCCCCCGCGACCAAGAACTTGCAGCTCGTCGGCCTAGCCGGCGAGCTTTTTTGTTATTCCGGGACCGTGTTTTTCGGTCCAATTCTCAGCCTCTCAAACAAAATCTCGATCTGTAACATCTAGACCCGATTTGGACGGCTAGGTGTTACAGATCGAGATGTTGAGTCCCCGCCTGGACGGTTTGTCTAAATCTGTAACACGAGGGATGGATTTTGCCGAGTAACTGTTACAGATTGAGATTTTCTGCCGGGACGGTTTTGGTTTGTCTCGATCTGCTCCAATGTGCCCTGCGTCTTTATGGGTCTTGCCACGTCGTTCTTCACGTTTATGCTGCAGCAGCCGATCAACTTTGGCCACCTCTTCGCATTCTGGGCCTTTGGAATCGCGCTCGCGGTTTGCCTGGTTATGTCGGGAACGCTCGTGTGCTCGGCAATCTTTGGAAAAGAGCGCGCTATTCAGGCGCTTACGCCGCTCGATGTGCTCGAGGCACGGCGGAACCATAAATAAGAAAACTCGATTATCAGGGGCGAACGCCGTGAAGCACACCGCCCCCCCCTGTACGCGTGGCGCCAGGGCCATGCGCTCGAAAGCGTTGCCCAAACGCATGGTTCATCCGCACAAAGCCCATGGTCGCTATGGGCAAACATCGGTGCGCCTGCACATGGCTTTGAGTCTGTTTTCGAGCGAAAGTATGGCTGTCGATACGCATGCAATTCGCATGAAGTCCGGGTTCGTCCAAGAGCCCTATGAAGGAGGATTCGCATGAAACAGTTAGAGACCGACGTCGTTGTCGTTGCCGCGGGTCTGAGTGGCCTTGCCGCAGCGGTCGCTGCAGCCGAGGCAGGCGCTCGCGTCATTGCCCTAGAGAAGGCCCCCATTACCGGTGGCGCCGCCAACATGGGCATGGGGCCTGCCGCCGCTGGCTCTCCGCTTCAGAAGGCTTCGATGATCGAGGTCACGCCTGGCGAGCTCTTCCGTCGCCATATGTTCTACACCCATTACCAGGTCGATGCTCGCCTGGTACGCGACTACTACTTTAAGTCGGGCGACACCATCGCATGGCTGCAGGACATGGGCGTGGTGTTTAACTCCGTGCGTCCGGCGTTCCGCGCCCGCGAGCGCACGCGTGCCTATTCCGACGGCGAGTACACCTGGCATGTCGTGCAGCCCGAGGATGGCTTGGAGCCCGGTCCTCGCGCGGCGACCACGATGACCAAGCGCATGACCGAGCGTGCCCAGGACCTGGGTGTCGAGTTTATGTTTGAGTGCCCGGGCACCGGCCTTATCAAGGGCGAGGACGGCGCCATCTGCGGCGTGACCGCAAAGGACAAGGACGGCGAGGAGTACCAGATCTCGTGTAAGTCCGCGATTGTCGCCACGGGCGGTTTTGGCCACAACGCCAAGCTCATCAAGGAGAAGCTCGACTTTGAGTGGGGTAAAGACCTGTTCTCGTTTGCCATTCCGGGCATGGACGGCGACGGCATCAACATGTGCCACGAGGTCGGCGGCGGCCACACCCCGGTGACCATGGAGCTCATGTATCAGATCCCCGACAACATGAACCACTTCTATGTCGAGGGCGCATTCCGTCAGCCGTGCTACTGGTGCAACCGCCTGGGCGAGCGCTTTATGCCGGAGGACGAGATCTTCAACACCACCTTTGTCGGCAACGCCATCAACCATCTTCCCGGCAAGGTCGCCTATGCCATCTTTGATTCCCGTATGCTCAAGCACTGGAAGAAGGATGGTCCGGATATCGTCAGCCACGTTCATCCGCACGACCTGTACGACGGCTTTGAGGAGCAGTGGAACTGCGACCTGGAGGCCGGCTATCCGGCGATCTGCCAGGCCGATACGCTGGAGGAGCTTGCCGAGAAGGCGGGTATCGACGTGGAGGGTCTGCTCGCTAACGTCGACGAGTACAACGAGATGTGCGACAACGGCTGGGACGACATCTTTGAGAAAGAGCGCGAGTTTATGAAGCCGCTCGAGAAGGGCCCCTTCTATTGCTGCAAGCAGTACTGTGGCGCCTACGGCACCCTGGGCGGCGTGCTCATTAACCACAAGATGGAGGTCATGACCGACGACTATGAGGTCATCCCCGGCCTGTACTGCGTTGGCACCGACGCCTGCACCATCTATGGCGACTCCTATAACTACTGCATCCCGGGTAACACCATGGGCTTCTGCCTTAACTCGGGTCGCATCGCCGGCGAAAACGCCGCCGCAGCCCTCTTTGAGGACACGGGCGACGAGGAGTGGTCGTAACACCGCAGCTATTCGCGCCTGCAGACACCCACGCGTTGGGTGCGGGCGGGGATTTGCCCTACAAGCGAGGCGCTCGGGATCGCTTTGGTCCCGGGCGCCTTTCTGGACAAGAGCGACGTTTTGAGGGGAACGAATGAAGCTAACGATTAATGGAGCCGAGGTCGAGGCACGCGAAGGGCGAAATGTCCTGGAAGCCGCGCTCGATGCCGGTATCTATATTCCGCATCTGTGTAAACATCCCGATCTTGAGGCCGTCGGCGGATGCCGTCTGTGCATGGTCGAGATCGAAGGCCAAGATGAGCCGGTGTGTGCCTGCAAGACGCAGGTTGCCGAGGGAATGGTCGTCAACACGACAGGCGAGCAGGCCGAGCGCGTGCGCAAGCTGGCAATGGAGCTGATCTTGGCCACGCATCCCGCCGATTGCACCGGCTGCCCCAAGTACGGCAAGTGCGAGCTGCAGTCTATGTATCAGTACATGGGAGTTTCGCCTGCGCGCTGGCGCACCAAGAGCCGTCCGGTCGCCACGGACGAATCGAACCCGCTGGTCACCCATATGTTCACCCGCTGCATTCGGTGCGGTCGCTGCGTGCGCGCGTGCCGCGAGCTGCGCGGCGCCGGCGTCTTGGACTACCAGCGCACCGAGGACGGCATTCGCATTGGTACGGACGGCAGCGTGAGCCTGCAAGAGGCCGGATGCCGTTTTTGCGGTGCCTGTATCGAAGTGTGTCCCACGGGCTCGATCGTCGACACGCTCAATATGTTTGACGAGAACAAGTCCTATGCCGATAACGTGGTCCCCTGTCGCTCGGGCTGCCCCGCCCACGTGGATATCCCGCGCTACTTGCGTCACATCCGCAACGGTGAGTACACCCGCGCTGCCGCGGTGGTGCGCGAGAAGGTCCCGTTCCCCGAGAGCCTGGGCGACATTTGCGTCCATAGCTGTCAGGATGCCTGCAAGCGCAACGAGCTCAACGGCACGCCGGTTTCGGTTTGCCGTCTTAAGCGCGCCGCGGCCGTGCGCGATACGGGCGACTGGAAGGCCAACGTGCGCCATGAGCCGCTGAGCGGCAAGAGCGTCGCCGTTGTGGGTGCCGGTCCCGCCGGCTTGACCGCCGCACTCTATTGCGCCGAGAAGGGCCACAAGGTCGTGGTGTTCGAGGCCAACGAGAAGGTCGGCGGCCAGATGCGCTACGGCATTCCGGCGTATCGCCTGCCTGATGCCACGGTCGATGCCGAGGTTGCGACGATTTTAGAGATTGCCCAGGGTGATGACGCCGAGCCGCGCATTGAGCTGCGCTGTGGCGAGCGCATCGCCGAGCCCCAGGCGCTTTTGGAGCAGGGCTTCGATGCCGTGCTGGTTGCGGTGGGCACGCATGACGGAACGGTGCTTCCCATGCCCGGCCACGACCTCGAAGACGTGCTGCGTAACACCGATTTTCTGAAGGCCGCCCGTATGGGCAGCGCCCCGGACCTGACGGGCAAGCGCGTCGTGGTGCTTGGCGGCGGCAACGTGGCGTACGACTGCGCCCGCACTGCCGTGCGTCTGGGTGCCGCCTCGGTCGATGTCGCCTGCCTTGAGGCCCAAGACGCGATGACCTCGACGCCCGAGGAGCGTGCCGAGGCTGCCGAGGAAGGCGTGGTCCTGCACGATGCCTATGCCTTTACCAGCATTAACGAGACCGAGGACGGTTCGGGCAAGGTCGGTTCCATGACGATCCACAAGATCGAGCGGTTCTACTTTGACGAGAACCACCGTGCCGTCACCGAACTGCTCGACGGCGGCGAGAAGACCATCGATGCCGACTGCGTGATCTTTGCCGTGGGTCAAAAGCCCGAGGGCACGGCCCAGATGGGCCTTGAGCTTACGCACGGCCCGTATATCGTGGCCGATACCGAAGGCAAGACGAGCGTTGAAGGCATCTGGTCGGCGGGCGACTGCGTGACGGGTACCAAATCGGTGATCGCGGCAATCGCTGCAGGTCGCACGTGCGCCTCGGCCATCGACCGCGCTTTGGGTGGCGATGGCAACATCGACGAGGAGCTGACCGAGCATGATGCTCCCGAGCAGTGGATTGGGCGTGTCCCCGAGGGCTTCTACGACGATGCCGTACAGCCCGAGTTTGTCGATGCCCAGACGCGTAAGGATAACTTCGATACGTTTGAGTGCCCCTATACCGACCATGAGGCTACGTGCGAGGCGAGCCGCTGCTTGCAGTGCGATTTGCGCCTAACGATCAGTACGCCGCGCCTGTGGAACGAATACTAGGAAAGGAGCGATAACCCATGACGATCATCAACTTTATGCCTGCGCATAAGCAGGCCCCCGTCGCGCTCTGGCTCCTTAAGAAGGACGTGGCGGCCGCTGCGGAAAAAATTGCAGGGGCCGGTGCCCAGGCGGTTTTGGTACCGGCAGGCGATGAGGTCTCTGCCGCGCTCGCGGATGCGCTGGGCGAGTCCTGCCGCGTGATCGAGTGCGACCCGAGCCTGGGCTTTGTCTATGCTAACGGTTCGGCCGCGGCCAAGATGCTCGACGGCGAAAAGCCTCTCCCATCTTGCTGCGAGGGCGATGGCGCCGACCGCTGCCTGAGCGGATCAGAGTTACTTGCCGCCGAAGGCAAGCGCTGGGTGTGGATTGACGGGGCCGAGGAGCCCGTTGAGGTCGACCGTGTCGTGAGTGCGGAATCCCTGGTTGCCGCGGCGGGCGCCGACGACGCTAAAGCGGTGGGGATTGGCTATCCCAGCGGTCTGCTGCTGAGGCCCGATGACACCTCAAAGATTGAGCTATGCAGCGACTACGTGCGCGTCTACACCGCCAAAAACTGCATGGCAAAGGCGCTTTTGGACATTTGCACGCTCTATCGTCACGAGAGCTGCGGACGCTGTGTCTTTGGCTACGAGGGCTCGCATCAGATTGCAACGATTCTTGCCGATATCTGCCGCAAGAAGGGCAAGCCGGGTGACTTGGCGCTCCTTCGCGACCTTTGCCCCGTGATGCAGGCGCAGTGCCTGTGCGAGCAGGGTCGCGTGCTGGCGCGCACGGTGCAGTCGTTCCTCGACCTGTTCGAGGGCGAGATTATGCAGCACACCACCAAGAAGGTCTGTGCCGCCGGGGAATGCCAGGCATTCTTGACCTTCCATATCCTCGCCTCCAAATGCCAGGCATGCAACAAGTGTGTCGATTCGGACGTTTGCGAGGAGGACGCGATTCTGGGAAGGCCGCGCTTTATCCATGTGATCGACCAAAAGGCCTGCAGCCAATGCGGTGCCTGCCTGGACATTTGCGACAACGGCGCGATCGTCACGGCTGGGGCCGTCAAGCCCAAGTGCCCGCCCAAACCCATTCCCTTTAAGCGCAAATAAGAGCGCCGACCCCTTCCGTTTTGTCCCTTGTAGGCATGCGGGAGGGGCCTTTGTTTATCTGCACGAGGTATTCCGCAAATACCGAGCGGGCCTTGGTTGTCTGGACGGTGCGCATGTTTTGCGTCTGCCGTACGCTTTTTGCGAAGTACACACGGGCAGAATCCGTGTCCAAAATGCTCTGGAGAGGAGCGACCATGTCGTTTAAAGTGATGGCGATTTGTGCCGGTAGGCACGGTGGTAACGGCGAGGCTTTGGCCAAAGAGGCCCTTTGCGCGGTGCGCGAGGCTGGCGGCGAGGTCGAGCTGATCAATTTGTTCGACTATAACATCTTGCCCTGCACCGGTTGCGAGGGCTGCACCATGCAGATGGGAAAGATGGGCGCCGGCCTGCAAAAGGAATATCACGGCTGCGTTCTTAAAAACAAAGACGATGTAGATGCGATTATTCGCGAACTGCAGACCTGCCAGGGCGTGATCTTCTCGGTTCCGACCTACGACCTTACGCCCAGCTCGGTGTACACCCGCTTTGCCCAGCGCTTCTTGGCATACGAGCTTTCGTTCTTGCTTGCCATCGGTGCCGTAAAGGAGAATCCGCATACCGTTGCCGGCCTCATCTCCGTCGGCGGCTCCATGCACGATTGGCAGTCCCTGGCACTGGAGAGCCTGCAGGCGACTATGTTTACCATGTCGATGACTGTCGTCGATCGCTATATGGCGCAGCGCGACGGCCGCCCGGGCAATGCGTTTGTGTGGGGAGATGACGTGGAGTGGGGCGGACAGATCGCCCGCGCCCACAAGATGGGCGAGAACATCGTCAAGGCCATTCGCACGCCTGTTGACGAGCGCTGCTGGCTGGGCGATCCGGATGACGGCGTGTGTCCCAACTGCCACAGCTCCCTGGTGTACCCCGGCGACAAGCATTGGGACGGTGTCGAGTTTCCGTGGGAGTGTGCGGTCTGTGGCGCAGGCGGCGATATCGTGACCGACGAGCGCACCGGGCGTCCCAAGCTCAAGATTGCCGAGAACGGTCTGATCCGCGACCGCAATGACGACCATGCGCGCGCCGAGCACCTCAACGAGATCAACAAGACCCGCGACGAGTTCTTCGCCCACATGGACGAAGTAAAGCCGCTCATGGAAAAGTACGCCAAGATGACGTTCCCCACGCTGGAGATTAAGCGCGACTAGTTTTGCCCAAGCCCCGCCCGGCCTACTTGCGGCAGTGCAGGTCGGCGCTGGTGCGGGGCTTAATCCTCGGCTCAAGAAAGCCAAGGTAGATTAGGGTGCGAATCGAGAGGTGGAACAAAAAGAGGTCCTCTCCCGATGCCAAGTCGTTACCGGTGATTTCCTTTATGCGGTTAATGCGATAGAGCAGCGTGTTTTTGTGAAGCGACAAGATCGCGGCGGTGCGCACCGTGTTACAGCTGTGCTGCATAAAGGCAAAGAGCGTCTCGACCAGCTCGGAATCGTGCGACTGGTCATGCTTCCAAAGTGCCCAGATTGCCGGATGGCAGTAGTTTATAAGGTTGATGTGGTCGTTGCAGATGTCGAGCATTTCCATGTAGGTGTATTCGCAATAGCGATACACATGGGTGTCTTCGAGGATTTTGGTAAAGGTCGAGCCGTATCGAATAGCGGCGCGTGCCTGATTGAGGTGCGAACGCACATCGGTTGCCTGGGAAAACTCGTTGCTGATGCCAATGAACAAATTGTTCGTGGCAGCAACGCGGGCAAGGATCGCCTCATCGTTGGCGGGTAGCTGCGTGGAGGGCGGACGGCTTACCAGCGCCACGAGCTCACCTTCGTACATGGTGATAAGGCTATGGTGCAGTAGCGGCTGCAATTGTCCTCGGATGCTCTCCGCCTCGCGCGCCTCGAGCTGGGAATCTTTTTTGAGCAGGCATACAACGTAGAGGGCGGGAAGCGGCGCAAAGCCGACGAGCTGCATTTTGCGTGTGCAGGTGATGGGGTTGGGGATTTCGTCGTCCAGGAGGCGCGAGAGAAAATATGGCCCCTGTTGCGGGCCGCCCAACGAAAGAAAGCCGCCTTTCTGCAGTTCTTGCGCGAGCAGTCGGACAAAGAACTCAAAGACCTCGCGATCGCTATCGCCAAAGGCGTGATTGCGTTCGATCATCATCGCCCGGCCCAGACACGTGCCGTGCACCTTGATCGCATCGGTCATGGTGTTGAGGCGGAACATGTCGTTATAGCGTGTAAGCGGGCCTGTCGAGCGGGCAATCTCCTCGTCTAAGCCGCATTTGATGATGTATCGCACGGCTTCGTCCTGCAGCATGTCACCTTCGGAGAGCTCGGCGCGGGTGATGGCTGCAAAGGGGGAGTCGTCGTCATCGTCGAGCTCAAAGCCGCCGCGGGCGGCATAGCGGTACACGGGATCGACGACGAGCACCGGGTTGTCCATAGCGGCAGAGGCCGTTTGCGTGAGGCTCTTGAGCCCCGCGTCGCTCAAGAGCGCCTCGAGCAGCGCTTGCTTTGCGGTAGACGTATCGGTGGTACTCGGTTGCATGGGTGTCCCTTCTGCCGCGTCTTCGCCGTAGTCGACGCGTGACCAAATTATTATTGCAGGCTGTGCAGTATTAGGTTGTTTAAAAAGGTGAGTGTGGCGGTCGTTTCCTCGAACGGGGTGGCGCTGTTGTTGGAGAATGTCTCGATCTGTAACAGGTGGGTCCGGTTTTGGTCTGTAGTTGTTACAGATTGAGATGTTTCGGCAGGACGGTCTTCGTTTGTCTAAATCTGTAACACGAGGGACGGTTTTTACTGAGTAACTGTTACAGATCTAGATCTTTCGGCAGGCTAGATTGGTTTGTCTCAATCTGTAACAGTTGCTCGGCAAAATAGGGTCTTACTGTTACAGATCGAGACAAACCGACGGGCCGCCCCGCCCCATCCACCTGCCGCTACCTGCTATCTGCCGATTTCCGTTGCGTCACCGTGCTCCCATGCCATATCCTCTAGATAACTACGCGGCAACATCGCCGCCGCGCCTACAAGAGAGGAATGTCCATGACCGCACCTGCATCCAAGCTGCTCCAGCCCATTACGGTTGGCCCCCTTGAGCTCAAGAACCGCATTATGTTCCCGCCGCTTACCACCGGCTACGAGGAGCGCGACGGTTCCATTGGCGAGCGCAGCCTGGCTTTTTACGAGCGCCTGGCCCGTGGCGGCGTGAGCTACATCGTCATCGGCGACGTCGCTCCCGTCATGACCGCGAGCCCCACGCCCAAGCTGGCGACCGACGCTCAGATTCCCACGTTTAAGGCGCTGGCCGACGCCGTCCACAAGCACGGCGCCAAGGTTGCGCTGCAGCTGTTCCACCCCGAGTACGACGTGCCCGGTGTCGGCCGCATGGTCATGGGTTCCATGACCGCCGCCAAGGCCGCGCAGGAGGCCAAGGCCGCCGGCGACGAGGAGACCTTCGCCGCCAAGATGGCCGAGTCCAACGAGATCCGCAAGCAGGCCTACGCCAAGTTGCACCACGATATGCAGCACTTTGTGAACGAGGCGAGCGTAGAGCAGCTCACCCAGATCAAGGAGGCCATCGCCGCCTCGGCCGCCCGCGCGCAGCAGGCCGGCATCGACGCCATCGAGGTTCACGGCGACCGTCTGGTGGGTTCGCTGTGCTCGGCCATCCTCAACCAGCGCACCGACGAGTACGGTGGCTCGTTCGAGAACCGCGTTCGCTATGCGCTCGAGGTCGTCGCCGCCATTAAGGAAGCCGCGCCGCAGCTGATGGTGGAGTACAAGCTCCCCGTGATCATGGAGAACCCCGACGGCACGCCGCGCGGCAAGGGTGGCCTGCAGCCCGACGAGGCCTGCGAGTTCGCCAAGCTGCTCGAGGGCGCGGGCATCGACATGATCCAGGTCGCGCAGGCCAACCACACCGGCAACATGGGCGACACCATTCCGCCCATGGGTGCCATGCCCTACAACTGGACGCTGCCGGTGGCCGAGCGCGTCAAGGCCCTGGTCTCCGTGCCGGTGGCCACCGTCGGCCGTGTTGTTTCGGTCGAGGCCGGCGAGAAGATTCTTGAGGACGGCGCGGCCGACATTATCGCCTATGGCCGCTCGCTCATGTGCGACCCCGACATTGCGCTGAAGGCCGCGACCGGCGAGCCCATCCGCGAGTGCCTCAACTGCAACAAGGGCTGCGTCGACGCGATTCAAAACCGCAAGTACATCTCGTGCGTGCTCAACGCCGAGAACGGCGACGAGGCGACCATCGCCATTAAGCCGGGCGAGGGCGACAAGAAGATCGCCGTGGTGGGCGGCGGTATTGCCGGCCTGGAGGCCGCACGCGTGGCGGCCAAGCGCGGCTACGACGTGACCGTCTATGAGGCGAGCGATCACTTGGGCGGCCAGATTGTGCTGGCGGCCGCGCCTCCGCGCAAGGATGAGATTATGCGCTCGGTCGAGTATTACGAGAAGATTCTGCCCGGCCTGGGCGTGAAGGTCGAGCTCAACCATGCCGCTAGCCCCGCGGATCTCAACGCCGCCGACGCCGCGATTGTGGCCGTGGGCGCACACGACGTGGTCATTCCCGTATCCGGCGCCGATTCGGACAAGGTCGTCTCGAGCTGGGACGTGCTGGCCGGCAAGGTGGAGCTCAGCGGGCGCGTCGCCGTCATTGGCGGTGGCCTGGTGGGCACCGAGACTGCCGAGTACCTGCTGCAGCACGGCTGCGAGGTGGCGATCGTCGAGATGCTCGACAAGATTGCCGCGGGCGAGTCCGAGACCATTCTGCCGCTGATCATGAGCGACTTTGCCGAGCACGGCGTGGAGCAGCACGTTAAGACCCGCCTGACCGCCATTACCGACGAGGGCGTGGAGACTGTTCACACCACCGAGGACGGCGCAGAGGAGCCGGTGAAGATCGCTTGCGATTACGTGGTGATGGCCGTGGGCTCCAAGGCCAACGCGTTTGATCTGGACGGCGTGACGGTGCCCGTGACCTGCGTGGGCGACTGCTCGGGCGAGCGCACCGCCGACATTGCGAGCGCCATTCGCACGGCGTATCACGCGGCCAACGAGCTGTAGTTGAACATCGCGGCCAGGCGGGGCGGTAGCACGGATCCGCCTCGCCCGGCTGTGTCCCGTCGGGTGTCAACCGGTGCGGGGCCTGCAAGCGCAGCAGGCCCCGCCCTTTTTGTTTTGCTCCGGTGGATGGCAATGCGCGGTAATCATGAGGAGTAAGGACGTCTACTGCCTTGCCGATTACTCAAAATTATTGGGGGAGGGGTTAATAATCATATCCGCTATAGCAAAGGACATAAAGAGGTGTCAATTTTGTTGACAGGCGAATGACGATTGGCTGCGAGTCAGCTACCAGCGTAAATAATCGATAAAGAAATGTCGTAAATTGGTGCCAAATGCCCAGATAACGCCGCGTCTATTTTAATTAACTGCTTTGAGCAAACAGTAAAATGCTACTATCTAACTTGCACGTAAGAAAGCAGATTAACGGTTAAGGCTAAGAAGTGGCAGGTATGTCGGAAGCAACTAGGACTCGCGCGCATGCGCCCGAGGTTAGGCAGCGCGCCGTCGAGATCCTCCAAGAGGGGGTCGGTCATCGCGCCCTCGCCGCGGAGCTTGGCATTCCCCAGGCCACGGCTCGTCAGTGGGCCCGCGCATATGCCGTGGGTGGTGCCGACGCCGTGCTCAACGCGGGCTCGCATCACCGCACGTATTCGTATGACGTCAAGCTCGCCGTGGTAAAGGATCGCCTGGAAAACGGCCTGACGGTTCGCGAGGCCATGATCAAGCACAAGATTCCCAGCGAGTCTTCGGTCAAGGCTTGGTGTCGTCAGTATCGCGAGAGCGGTGAATCTGCGCTGGTCGATAAGCCGCGCGGTCGCAAGCCGCGCGTTAAGCAGGCAGAGTAGCAAGAGGGTGCGCCCACAGGGGCGCATTTTTCTTGCTGCGCCAACTTTTCGGACCGCCGCGTGCCTATCGGGACATCCTTCAACGTGGCCAATAAACCGCGCACAGTGGCCCGCGCGCCCGTCGCTGCGATAGGGGGAGTGTCGCCTCTCTGCTCCAAGGCGGACGTGCCCTTACCCCGTACGCCTAAAACTCCCCAGTTTACCGAAAACCCGCCGCCGCTACTCCTCAACTGAGCTATAACGTTAAACAATTGCAGCGTTTTTGCATGGGGGAGTGATGGTATGACGCTACTGTATTTCCTTACCCTGTTTCCGCTGGTACCGACGCTGGGCATGCTGCTCGCGCGCGGTGACCGCGCTCGCGATGCAGTAGGGCTCATGGGCTCCGGCATTATTATGTCGGTGACAGTTGTAGTCGCCGTCATGTTTTTTGGCACGGGTCCGCAGAGCTTTGAGGTTGCCCCCGGCACCTCGCAAGTGCTCTCGATCATCAGCTCCGCCATCGACGTGATCCTGTGCGCCGTCATTCTGTACAACGCGCGTAAATATAAGAGCACGCTCACCACGGTGCTCGGCGCGGTGCAGCTGGTGGGCTCGGTCGCCTTTGCGGCCATGACGTTGCCCGCGGCCGAGGTCGTCACCGCCACCCCGCTCCACCTGGACTACATGAGCGTGATCATGGTCCTCGCCATCGGCATCGTCGGCAGCCTGATCTGCGTGTACGCCCTGGGCTACATGAAGGACTTCCAGGCCCACGACGAGCACGAGGCCGCACTGCGCGGGCAGACCGCGCCCGACCGTCGTCCGCAGTTCCTGGCGCTCATGTTCCTGTTCCTCTCGGCCATGTTCGTCATCGTGACGAGCGATAACCTGGAGTGGCTGTTCTGCGGCTGGGAAATCACCACCGTGTGCTCGTTCCTCATGATTGGCTATACGCGCACGCCCGAGGCCATTAAAAACGCCTTCACCCAGATCATCCTCAACATGCTGGGCGGTATCGCGTTTTTGGCGGGCCTTATGTTCCTGCACGTCAACGGCATGCCGCTGACCATCTCGGGCATGATCGAGCTTTCCGGCGCCGGCACCGCGCAGTCCGCGCTCCTGGTGATGCCGGTCGTCCTGCTGTCGCTCGCCGCGCTCACCAAGGCCGCGCAGATGCCGTTCCACACTTGGCTACTGGGCGCCATGGTCGCCCCCACGCCCACGAGCGCCCTGCTGCACTCGTCGACCATGGTCAAAGCCGGCGTGTTCCTGATGGTCAAGCTGAGCCCGCTCTACGCTACCTATCCCGTGACCGGCTTTATGGTCACGAGCGTGGGCGCCATCACGTTTTTGCTCGCTGCCCTCATGGCCATCTCGCAGAGCAACGCCAAACGCGTCCTCGCGTACTCCACCATTTCCAACTTGGGCCTCATCAGTGCCTGCCTGGGTGTCGGCGCGCCCGAGGCCGTATGGGCCGCCATCTTCCTGATCCTGTTCCACACGGTGGCCAAGTCGCTGCTGTTCCCGTGCGTGGGCACGGCCGAGCATCATATTGGCAGCCGCAATATCGAGGACATGGACGGTATGTTCAGCCGCATGCCGCACCTGACGCGTCTGATGATGCTGGGCATCATGGGCATGTTCGTGGCGCCATTTGGCATGCTCGTGTCCAAGTGGGGCGCCCTGGTGGCGTTTGCGCAGACCGGCAACGTGCTCATGATCATGGTGCTTGCCTTTGGCTCGGCTGCGACGTTTTTCTTCTGGGGCAAGTGGCTTGCCAAGCTTTCGGGCGTCGACCCCACGGCTCAAAACGTTGAGGTCAATGTCCATAAGACCGAATGGATGGCGCTTAACACCATCGCCGCGCTGCTGATTCTGTGCTGCGTGGCGTTCCCGGTTATCTCGAGCGGTCTGGTGTCGCCTTACTTGGCCATGGTGTTTGGCCGCGTGCCGTACGTTATTGGCAAGGACTCCATGTATCTGATGGTGGTTATCGTGGCGTTTATCGCCGTGGTGCTGCTGACTTCATTCCGCGTGAGCAACAAACCGCACGTAAACGTATATCTTTCGGGTGTGGGGACCGACAACTACCGCCATTTCCGCGGCTCGATGGGACACGAGGTGAAGGCCGAAAAGCGCAATTGGTACTCGGAGGACGCCCTTGGCGAGAAGCGTATTGGCCCCGCGGGTAGCGTCGTCTGCTGCAGCATTATCCTGTTCGCGCTGCTGTGTTGCGCGTGGATTGGGCCCGAGAGACTTGCCATGAGCGCGCCCTCGGTGCTGCGCGGTAAGTATTTCGAAGGCTCGGGTGTCGTGGGCATTTTTATTGGCACCGTGGCGTTTGCCTTGCTGGCGCCGCTTGTGGGCGGCCTGATCGACGGCGTTGACCGCAAACTTTCGGCTCGTATGCAGGGCCGCGTGGGCCCGCGCTTGCTGCAGCCCTTCTACGACGTTGCCAAGCTGCTGCGCAAGGCACCCGCCAGCGTTAACACCATGGACGATACCTACATGGCGTGCGCGCTCATCTTCACCGTCGTCGGCGGCGGCATCTTTGTGTCGGGCTCCAACACGCTGCTGTGCGCTTTTATGGTGACGCTCGCCGCGATCTTTGTGGTGTTGGCGTCCGCCTCGACGCAGAGCCCGTTTGCCCAGGTTGGCGCCGACCGCGAGCTGCTGCAGGTCATGAGTTACGAGCCCGCCGTTCTGCTGATGAGCGTGGGCCTGTACCTTGCCACCGACAGCTTTGATTCCATCGCCGTGACGGGGCAGTCGACCCCCATCATCGTGTACAGCGCGCCCATTTTCCTCGCGCTGCTCGCGGTGCTTACCATCAAGCTGCGCAAATCGCCTTTTGACCTTTCGTACTCGCATCACGCGCATCAGGAGATCGTCCAGGGCGTCGCCACCGAGATGAGCGGCGGCACGCTGGCCAAGATGACCCTTATGCACTGGTGCGAGACCGTGCTGTTTTTGATGTGGGTGGGCATGTTCTTTGTTTGGGACAACCCCGTGAGCTGGGTCGTAGCCCTGGTCGTGATGGCTGCGACGTACTTTGTCGAGGTGCTGATCGACAACACCTTTGCCCGCAGCACCTGGCGTAGCTGCTTTAAGCTCGGCTGGGGCGTGGCGCTGGTGTTTGGCCTGCTCAACCTTATGCCCATCCTCGTCGACGTGTTTATTTAGGAGGCGGCATCCATGGATCATAAAATGTCGCGCTCGCCGTGGGTTATTCATTACGACGGCTCGAGCTGCAACGGATGCGATATCGAGGTGCTGGCCTCGCTCACGCCACTGTTCGATGCGGAGCGTTTTGGTGTGGTCAACACCGGCAACCCCAAGCATGCGGATATCTTTTTGGTGACGGGTTCGGTCAATGCCCAGAACCTGCCCGTCGTGCGCCAGATCTACAACCAGATGCTCGAGCCCAAGTGCGTGGTGGCCTGCGGCATCTGCGCGTGTTCGGGCGGCGTGTTTCGCGATGCCTACAACGTGATTGGCGGCGTGGACCGCGCGATTCCTGTGGACGTGTACGCGCCCGGATGCGCCATTCGCCCCGAGACAGTGATCGATGCCATCGTGGAGGCGTGCGGCATCCTGGACCAGAAGGAGGCCGTGATGCGCGCCGGCGGCGATCCGCTCACCGTAGGCGGTGCCGCTACCTGGGACGGTGGCGTTGAGCTGGTCGAGGACGGGTTTGTTGCCGCTGCGAAGGCCGGTGGCGCGCCCGCTGGGGCGCCTGCCGCGTCTGCTGGAATGCCCGCCGCGCCCGCTGCCGCAAAGGAGGCCGAGTAATGCAAAAGGCAATCTACACCACCGTCGAGCTCGATGCGCTGCTGTCGCATGTACAGGCGCTCAAGGGCGCCGGCGCGCGCTTTGTGCAGATGCACGCCGAGCGCAGCGTGGACGACGGCACGTATCGCCTGGTCTATACGTTTATCAACATTCATGCCGCCCAGGAGCAGATTGCGCAGGACGGCAGCTATGCGTTTGAGAACTTGGTGGTCGAGGGCATCGATCAGCTCCAGGACATTCCCTCGATTAGCTCGTACTATCCGGCGGTGTTCCCGTTTGAGAACGAGGCGCACGACCTGTTTGGCCTTGCCATCACCGACATGCAGGTCGACTTCAACGGCTTTTTCTACCAGGTCTCGACTGCCGAACCCATGAGCGTCATCACGCCCGAGGTGAAGGCCGCGCGCGAGAAAGCCATGAAGGTCCGCGCGGCTGCCGAGGCTAAGGCGCACAAGGCCGCTGCCGAGAAGGCCGCCGCGGCTGCGGCTGCTGCAGGGGAGGGCGTTGCGGGCGCCGGCGATGCCGCGGGCGCCGCTGCTCAGCCCACTGCGGCTGCCGGCTCCGATGCTCAGCACGATGAAGCCGCTGCGAAGGCCGCGCTCAAGGCCGCCGAAATGGAGGCAAAGCTCGCCGCCATGGATCCCGAGAAAGCGGCCAAGGTCCGCGCGGCGCTTGCCGCCAAGGCCGCCCGCGACAAGCAGAAAAAGGAGGCGTAAAGTCCATGGCACATCGCTCCGTTATTCCGTTTGGCCCGCAGCACCCGGTGCTGCCCGAGCCGCTTCATCTGGACCTGGTGATCGAAGACGACCGCGTCATCGAGGCAATTCCGCAGATCGGCTTTGTGCACCGCGGACTCGAGAAGCTCACCGAAAAGCGCGACATGCATCAGTTTGGCTACATCGCCGAGCGCATCTGCGGCATCTGCGCCGTGGGCCATAGCTGCGGCTACGCCAGCGCCTGCGAGCGTATGCTCGGCATCGAGGTGCCTGGTCGCGTGCAGTATATCCGCACCATTCTGCATGAGCTTTCGCGCATTCATTCGCATCTGCTGTGGTTGGGTCTGCTTGCCGATGCCTTTGGTTTTGAGGCGCTGTTCTATCGTTCGTGGACCCTGCGCGAGCAGATTCTCAAGATCTTTGAGAGCACGTGCGGCGGCCGCGTGATTTTGTCGATCAACGAAATCGGCGGCCTTAAACACGACATTGAGGACTCTGAGCTGGCGGGCATTGTCCAGGCGCTCGATGCCATGCGCCCCGACTACGAGGCCCTGGTGCATACGTTTTTGGACGACAATAGCTGCGGCGAGCGCCTGCATGGCGTGGGCGTGATCAGCAAGAAGGACGCGCTGGAGCTTTCGATGGTCGGCCCGTTTGGGCGCGCCTCGGGCGTGGACTACGACGTGCGCATGTTCGGCGACGGTGCCTATGCGGACCTGGCTGCGTTTGAGCCCATCGTTGCTACCGATGGCGATTGCTATGCCCGCTGCCAGGTGCGTTGCGCCGAGGTCACGCAGGCCATGGACATCATCAAGGAGCTTGTGGGCAAGATTCCGCACGACGGGATCGGCGGGCGCACCAAGCTTACGCCGGCCGACGGCGCACGCGGCGAGGTTGTGATTGAGCAGCCGCGCGGCGAGGCGTATTACTATGTGCGCGGCAACGGCACCAAGAACTTGGACCGTTTTCGCGTGCGCACGCCGACGTCGCAAAATCTGGCGGGTCTGACGCATGCGCTGCAGGGCGTGCTCATTGCCAACGTGCCCATGATTATCCTGACCATCGACCCCTGTATTAGCTGCACGGAAAGGTAGGCGCGGCATGAGTTTGCTGACATTTGCCAAGACGGCCTTGGGTTCTATGGTCAAGCAGCCGGTAACGGTGCGCTATCCGCAGGAGAAGCTCGCGGCACCCGAGCGCCTGCGCGGGCATATCGTCAACGATATGGACGTGTGCATCTGCTGCGGCATGTGCGCGCGCCGTTGCCCGGCGGGTGCACTTGCGGTCGATCGCAAGGGCGGAACGCGGTCGATTGACCCGTATGCCTGCGTGGTGTGCGGTGAGTGCATCGAGAGCTGCCCCAAGCACTGCCTGACTATGGACACCACCCGCACTCCAGTCGCAGCGGACAAGACTCCCACGGTGGAAACCAAACCGGAATAGGGCTGGGATAGGGGCCGATGGGGCAAATGCCCCACCGGCCCCGCGCTTAAACGAGCGGTGGAGCCGCCGCGAACAAAACTATGCCGGATTACGGGGCTGGATAGCGAACCTCCGACCATATCGAAAATTGCAAAAACAAAACCGCAGGTAGATAGCCTGCCGTTTTTCAAAAAATGGAGGTATGGATGAGGGTCCCGACTTTAGCCCCGTAATCCGGCATAGTTTTGAAATACCACCATATCCGTAGCATCCCTTGATCTCCCGTGGACAGAGGGAAACGGATCATTTTGGCCTTGCGAGGGCTGCCGCGTGACCCGTCTGCCACGAAATGGGCCCATCTACTACGTTTAGGCCGCTACCCTCAACCATGGCAAGTAATGTGAAATAAAAACCGCAGGTAAAACGCCTGCGATTTTTCATGAAACGCGGGTATGGTCGGGGGTATCGAGTCAAACGTAGTAGATGGGCCAGTTTTGTGGCGAGCGCCACCAATTGATTCCCCGGGGACGGAGGAAAGTGGATCATTTTTGCCTGATGGCACCGAGTCGCACCTGTTTTCCTGCGAAAACGCCGTGTCTCAACTTTGGTGAGACATTTGTCTCACGCCCAAAACAGAATCTGGAACATGTGTCACCTGCCCAAATTGTGTCTCATTTCGTAACTTTAGGCTGTTGCAAGGTCTGAGACCGCGAGAAGGGAGACGCGATGAGTAAGTACACGAAGGGTCTCTTGGCGGTGATACTGGCCGTAGTGCTGGTATTGCCAGCCGCAGCATTCGCCATGCTGCCCGAGGCCAACGCCAGGTCCAGCACCGGAATGGACGGGCCGACAGTAAGCGGAACGGTCGTCGACCCCGACACCAGCGGACGCTGGGAAATCTGGGCAGCCGGTCACAACGGTAACAAAGTAACGACTCAAAACGTCGGCCGAATCTGGACCGACAAGACGGTCAAGAAAGCCGGAAAAAACGAAGCGTCAGATTTTGTGACTACGCTTTCGGCGATGTCCTCGACGTCTAATTCAACCGTAACGGTTACCACGCCACTCGACATCGTGATGGTGCTGGACGCCTCTGGCTCGATGGATGATCATATGGGCGGTGGAGACTCACCTAAGCGTATCGATGCGTTGAAGAACGCTGCGAATAGCTTTATCGATACCATTGCCAAGCAAAACGAGGGCATCGAGGGCGTCAATAGGCAGCATAGGGTTGCCATTGTTAAGTTTGCGGGCGAGAAGTCCAACGATATCGGCAACAATATGTATCGCGACGGAGGGTACTCCTACAATTACACCCAGGTTATGAAAGAATTGACCTACTGTTCCGGCAGCAATGCGGATGATCTCAAGAAGAATACAATTAATCAAATTCAGCCTGCCGGCGCCACGCGCGCCGACTATGGCCTAGAGCTGGCCGAGGGAATCACTATCACTTCTGGCCGCAAAGACGCCAAGAAGATTATTGTGTTCTTTACCGACGGTACGCCAACAAAGCAAAATAAATTCGATGCGGGTGTCGCCAACGCTGCTGTGAAGGCTGCCAAGAACATGAAGGACAGCAAGGCCACCGTTTATACTATCGGCATCTTTGATGGCGCGGACCCCAGCGCTGGTATCCAGGATTCGGGAAAAAGCCAAAAAGAGAACAAGTTCATGCAGGCCGTATCGAGCAACTACCCCAATGCCACGGCATGGAACGCTCACGGCACACGCGCGGAAAACTCCGACTACTACAAGTCGGCGACCAATGCCGAAGAGCTCAAGAAGGTCTTCGACGACATCTCACAGGCCATCACATCGGAGGCGCCTTATCCGACCGAAATCCATAAGGGCTACGACAAGACCAAGTCCGGCTACATCACGTTTACCGACGAGCTGGGCGACTTTATGCAGGTCGACGGATTTACCGAAGTCGTCATCAACGGCACGCCGTTTACCGAGGCGAGCAAGACGTTCAATGAAGAAACCAATACCGACACATATGAGTTCACCGGCAAGGCAAAAGACCTGCTCATTACCGTGCAGCGTGCCGGCGATGACAATCCCCAGAAGGGCGATATCGTAACGGTTAACATTCCTGCATCGTTGATTCCGCTGAGCCACTTTAAGACCGTAGACGGCAAGCTTTCGGTCGACAGCGTTAAGCCCATCCAGGTGAAGTATGCTTCGAGCGTGAAGAGTGTTGCGCTCGACAACCTATTTACGCCTGAGAAGGTCACGGGGCTCAAGACTTACATCGAAAAGAATACGACCGTTGCCGACGATGACAGCAAGACCGTGAGCTTCTACGCAAACAAGTGGAAGACCGGTGCGTTGGGTGATACGGTTGCGACCTTTGAGCCGGCCGATACCAACCGCTACTACTACTTCCAGAAGCAGACTCCCATTTACACCGATAAGGAATGCACGCAGCCTGCAAAGATTTCACTGGCAGAAAAAGGCACCTATTACTACAAGGATGAGTTTGAGGAGCAGGGCGAGAACAACGAGGCCAAGTCCGCCACTGCCGTCATCGAGTTTATCGGCGGCGACGCTGCGAAGTTTGACGGCGCCATAGTTCGCGACAAGGACGATAACCTTTCGTTTAGCGTGGGAACCGCGCGCCTGGCCTTTATCGACGAGCTCCACACCACCAAGGAGGGTGTGGGCGGCAACTTGACCGAGACCGCGCTCGACGTGCTCAACCCCAGGTGGAACAACGTGTCCGCCAAGGCGGGTGCTACGCATGTCAATTCCTACTTGGGCAACAACGGCAAGATCAGCTATAAGTACGACATGACGCCGGCAAAGGTTGACACCAAGGCTAGCTTTGGCCTGACCAAGGTGCTCGAGGGTCGCGACTGGACAGATGCGGACGAGTTTAAGTTCGAACTCGCTGCGACGTCCGAGAACGATGCCCCGATGCCTGCGCTCACGACTGCGATCGTGCACAAGGCTGACCTAGACATGGGCAAGGCAGCTATCGACTTCGGCGAGATCACCTACAACAAGCCGGGCGAGTACACCTATGAGGTCCGCGAGGTCAAGGGCGACGCCGGTGGCATTACCTACAGCAAGAACGTTGCCACGTTCAAGGTGACTGTGACGGTTAACGCCAAGGGCGAGCTTAAGGCCGACGTTGAAAAGACCTCGGGCGAGACCGAGTTCAAGAACACCTATAGCGTGAAGCCTGTCGAGGACCAGATCACCGCGACCAAGGTCCTGACCGGGCGCGACCTCAAGGAGGGCGAGTTCTCCTTCGAGCTCGTCGAGGGTAACAAGGTCGTCGCCAAGGGCACTAACGCTGCCGACGGCACGATTGCCATGGACAAGATCACTTACGACAAGCCCGGCACCCACACTTACACGCTGCGCGAGAAGCTCCCCAACGAGGCGGGGCTGAGCAACGGGATCACGTACGATAAGACGAACTACACCATCAAGACGAGCGTCATCGACAACGGCGACGGCACGCTTAAGGTGACCCATACGCTCGAGGGTCCCGAGACGGCACGCTTTGAGAACAAGTACAACACTGCCCCGAATAAGTCCAGCGTCACCGACCAGATCACCGCGACCAAGACCCTGACAGGCCGCGACCTCAAGGAAGGCGAGTTCTCCTTCGAGCTCGTCGAGGGTAACGATGTCGTCGCCAGGGGCACCAATGCGGCCGACGGCAAGATCACGATGGACAAGATCACCTACACTGCGGCTGGCGAGCACACCTACATGCTGCGCGAGACCAAGGTCGGCACCACCGAAAACGGCATTACTTACAGCACCGCTGAGTACACTATTGTGACCACCGTCAAGGATAACAACGATGGCACCCTCAGCGTGGAGCACAAGCTGCAGAATGTTGACAAGGCGACCTTCGAGAACGCCTACACCGTAACCCCCAAGAGCTTCAGTGTTACTGATCAGATCACGGCGACCAAGGTCCTGACCGGGCGCGATCTCAAGGAAGGCGAGTTCTCCTTCGAGCTCGTCGAGGGCAACGATGTTGTCGCCACCGGCAAGAACGACGCCCGCGGCAAGATCAAGATGAGCTCCATCGAGTACACCGCTGCCGGCAAGCATACCTACACGCTGCACGAGGTCCCGGGCGACGCCGGCAACGGCATCACCTACGACGGCAAGACCTACACCATCGAGACGACCGTCACCGACAACGGCAAGGGTGAGCTCGAGGCGAAACATGAGCTGAAGGGCGCCGACGAGGCGAAGTTCAGCAACAGCTACAAGCCGAATCCTGGCGAGTTCAGCGTCACCGACCGGATCACCGCGACCAAGTCCCTGACCGGGCGCAACCTCAAGGACGGCGAGTTCTCCTTTGAGCTCGTCGAGGGCGAGGGCGAGGACGCCAAGGTCGTCGCCACCGGCAAGAACGCCGCCGATGGCAAGATCACGATGGGCGCCGTGAAGTACGACAAGCCCGGCAAGCACACCTACACGCTGCGCGAGGTCAACGGTGGAACCACCAGCAAGGGCGTCACCTACAGTGATGCCAAGTTCACCATCGTGACGACCATCACCGATAACGGCGACGGCACTCTCAAGGCCGAGCATGTCCTGAAGGGCGCCGAGCCCGCCGAGTTCAAGAACACCTACAGCGTGACCCCGCTCGACACTGAGCTCGACTTTGGCCTGAGCAAGGCCATTGACGGCCGCGACTGGACGGACGCCGATAAGTTCAGCTTTACCATCAGCGCAGCCGAGGGTACGGACGCCCCGCTGCCCGACCCCGCAACCGTGACCGTGAGCAAGAAGGACGCGAAGGACGGCATCGCCGCCATCAACTTCGGCGAGATACGCTACACGGCTGCCGGAACCTACAAGTATGAGATCCGCGAGAACGCGGGCAATGCGGCAGGCATGACGTATGACGGACATGTCGCGACCGCCGAAGTGACCGTGACCGAGAACGGCGAGGGCAAGCTGACCGCCAACGTCACCAAGAAGGAAAGCGGCCGCTTCACCAACACGTACCGCACTGAGCTCGATTACGCCGCGGCCGGCGGCCTCAAGCTCAGCAAGACCCTCTCCGGACGTCCCATGACTGAGGGCCAGTTTAGCTTTACCGTGACGCCCGCCGACGAGGCTTCGGCCAACGCACTTGGTCTGCTGCCCGGGGCCAACAACTTTGAGTCCCCCGCAACGATAGAGGGAACAGTCGGCCAGATTGACATTCTGGCGGGCCATGAGGTCAAATTTACGCAGGCTGATGCCGGCAAGACCTTTACGTACACCGTGGCCGAGAAGAACGACGGCCAGCCGGGTTACACCTACGACGACGCTGTCCGCACCGTGACGATCGCCATCGCCGACGACACCGCCGGCACGCTCACCGCCACGACGACCGTCTCCGGCGGTCCCGAGGGCACGCACGAGACGATCCACAAGAGCGGCGAGAACAAGGTTGAGAGCGCTCTGGTCCCGTTCAAAAACAGCTATAGCGCATCGACCGATAACCCGGGCGTTTCTGCACAGATTGTCGCCACCAAGACCCTGACCGGTCGTCCGATGGTCGACGGCGAGTTCTACTTCGGCATCGCCTATGCAGGCGAGACGGAAGCCATCGAGGGTACGTGCGTTACCAACGTTAACGGCCAAGTGAGTTTTGGTGCTCTGCATTACACGACCGAGATGCTCGCCGACCTGATAAACGCCAACCGCGCCATCCGTACCGACACGGATGCCAGGCTTACGTGGACCATCAACTACACGGCCTTCGAGTACACGTCTCCGCTCGCAGCAAAGGGCATTACCGCCGCAACGCCGAGCTTTAGCTTTAAGGTCATCGTTGTCGACAACGGCGACGGAACCCTGACGGCGAAGGCCGACTACGGTGGCACCGAGCCCGTGTTCGAGAACGTCTATGGCGCCGAGGCTGCGGATGCCGCACTCGCCGGTACCAAGAAGCTCCAGGCCGCCGAGGGCCTAACCCCGGCCGATATCGCGGGCAAGTTCACCTTTACCGTGGCTGCCGACGAGGCTGGCGCCCCGATGCCCGAGCACACAACCGTGACCAACGACGCGGCCGGCAACGTTGACTTTGGCAAGATTCACTTTACGCTCGATGACCTCAACCGCGCCCTGGGCGTGACGACTGATGCGTCTGGCGATGCATCGAGCGACGCTGAAGCCAACGCCGACGAGGCCGAGGTTGACGCTGACGCCAGCGGTGACGAGACCAAGGACGAGTCCACGCCCGAGGTCCCCGCCGCCCCGCGCTCGCACACCTTTACCTATACGGTGGCCGAGTCCGGTAGCGCCCTTGGCGTGACCAACGACACCAACGCCACGCGCAAGGTTTCCTACACCGTGACCGATAACGGTGCTGGACATCTGATCGTCAAGCGCAACGGCGACGACGGTGCGGCCTTCACGTTCACTAACACGTACAGCGTAACGCCCACCGATTCTGTCGTGACCGATCAGGTCAAGACGGTTAAGCGTCTGACCGGCCGCGACCTTGCAGCTGGCGAGTTCACGTTTGAGCTGCTCGAGGACGGCGTGACTGTCGCTAGTGGCACCAACGACGCCAGCGGCAACGTTACGCTGAGCCCGATCCGCTACGAGGCGCCCGGCACGCACACGTACACGCTGCGCGAGGCTTGCCCCAACGCGCTCGGCCTGTACAAGGGCGTCACCTATGACAGCACGACCTACACCATCGTGACCACCGTCACCGACAATGGCGACGGCACGTTGACCGCGACGCACAAGCTCGAGGGAACCACCGAGTCGGCTGGCTTTACCAACAAGTATCACGCCATGCCCACGCAGGTTTCCATCGGCGCCATCAAGGTGCTCGAGGGACGCGAGCTCAAGAAGGACGAGTTTAGCTTTAAGCTCGTTGGCGAGGACATCGAGTCTACCGTCACCAACGATGCCGACGGCAAGATCAACTTCGACAAGTTCGAGTACGACGAGCCTGGTACGTACGCCTACACCATCAGCGAGGTCAAGGGCGACGAGGCTGGTATGACCTACGACAAGTCCGTCTTTACCGCGACCGTCAACGTGGTCGACGACGGCGAGGGCAACCTCAAGGCGAACGTCGCCTTTACCAAGGGCGACAAGAGCGTCGAGGGTATCGTGTTCAACAACACGTACAAGAAGCCCGAGACGCCCGTGCCGACGCCCGATCCCGGCACGCCCAAGACCGTGACGAACATCGTCAAGACGGTCAAGGGTTTCCTGCCCACCACGGGTGACCAGCAGGCCGCTGCACTGCTCATGGCATTTGTTATTGCCATGGCTGGCGTCGGAGCCCTGGTCTGGGGTATCCGTAAGCGCTAGGCACGCTGGCAGCGCCCGGGGCCAAAAGGCCCCGGGCGGCCGGCGGGGAGCCAGAACATAGCCCCACCCCCACCCCCAGCCGCCACGGAGACGTCTCCCTTCTCCGTGGCGGCACTTTTGTGCGCAGGGGAGGAAGGGCCGCCACGAAATCGGCCCATCTACTACGTTTATCCCCTTACCCCAACCATGCCAAAAAACGCGAAAACAAAACCGCAGGTAGAACGCCTGCGATTTTCTGGAAAACGGGGGTATGGTTGGGGGTATCGAGTCAAACGTAGTAGATGGGCCGATTTCGTGGTTGGCGCCGCCAAATGATCCCCCGGGGACGGAGGAAAACGGATCATTTTGGTCCCGCGAGACTTGCGGAGGTACTCGTGCGGGGTCGCTCGAACAAAACTATGCCGGTTTACGGGGCCGGATTCCGAATCCCAAACCATACCGAAAAGCGTGAAAATAAAACCGCAGGTAGACGAGTCGTCATTTTGCAGAAAACGCGGGTATGGATGGGGGTCCTGAGTTTAGCCCCGTAAACCGGCATAGTTTTGAAATGGTATTAAATCGGTGGCAGCTATTTTGCTATGCCGGAGCGGTCGGCCGTTGGGTAATTACCCTCGCAGGTAGGCGATGGCGATTTGGGTGCGGTTGCGCAGGCCCATTTTGGCCAGGATCGAGCTGATGTGGTTGCGCACGGTGCCTTCGCCCATATAGGCGGTGGCGGCAATCTCCTTGTTGTCGAGGCCGCGGGCGATGAGTTCGGCGACTTCGAACTCGCGGTCGGTCAGACCGGCAAAGGCCGCGGGCCGGCGAGTCGCACCGGCCTCAGCGTTCGCCCCATCAAAGTCGACATCCTCGATCGCCTTGCCCTCGAGCACGCGTTTGCCATCCATGACCTGCGCCAACGCCGGTGGAATGGCGGCGACATCGGTTTTGATCAGGTAGCCGCGGGCGCCTAGCTTGAGCGCCGACACAATGTACTCGTCATCCGAGAATGTCGTCAGAAACACCACCCGCGCCGCAGGGTCGTGCTCGAGGATCTCGCGCGCCGCCGATAGGCCGTCGCGCCCCGGCATCTGGATGTCGAGCAGCGCGATGTCGGGCGCGTGCTCAGCGTAGAGCGCGACCGCGTCGTCGCCATTGGCGCCAGTGCCCACTACCTCGATTTGCGGCTGGGCGCCCAGGATAATCTTGAGCGAATCGACTACCAAGCGGTCGTCGTCGACAACTATGAGCCTCATCGGGCGTCATCTCCTTGCTGTTTGGGGACGGTGGCAAACACGCGCCAGCCGGGGGCGCCGGCGCGCAGGCCGGCGGTGAAGGTTCCGCCAAGCGCCTCGACGCGCTCGCGCATGGAGACGAGCCCCATGCCTTCTGCGACGTTGCTGCTGCTCGCCGGGGTCGCGTCTGCGCCATCATCGGTAACGATGAGCTGGTAAAACGACGGATGCTCCATGCACCGCACGGTAATGGTTTTGGCATGGGCGTGGCGCATGGCGTTGGAAAGCGCCTCGCGCAGCACCGCCGCAAAGCAGTTGGCGACGTTGGCGGGCGCATGCTCGGTCAAAACCTCAAGCTCAATCTGCGGACCGCTGTCCGAGCGTGCGCCTTCAACGATGCGTTCGAGCTGCACGGAGAGGTTGGTTGCATTGTCGTTGAGCGCGTGGACGCTGGCGCGCACGAGCTGGAGCGCCTCGTCAACGGTGTATTTGACGTCGGCGAAATCGGCGGCAACGCCGGGCTCGTTGGCATGGACCACGCGCAGGGCTTCGGTTTGAAGCGAAGCGCGCGTGAGCTGGTGGCCCACGTTATCGTGGATCTCGCGCGCGATGCGGGCGCGTTCGGCGAGCGTCGCGAGCTCGACTTCGTAGTCCTGGCGGTCGGCGAGGTCGCGGTTGCGTGCCTCGAGTGCCAGGGCGCGTTCTTGCAGCTTGTCGCGGGTGCGACGCATGCGTTCCTGTTCGCGCTCCAGCTGCGCGGTGCGCAGTGACAGCAACGTGGCGGCGACCGAAAGGATGGCGGTTAGCAACAGCGTTCGGGTGGTGAGCGCGCCGCAGCGAAGGTCCGTGGCAAGTGCGCAGGCAAACACGGAGCCAATTGCCAGCGCGGGCCAGATGCGTTCACGGCGCACGCGTCGCGCGATGTCATAGAGGGCGAGAGGTGCGAACGGCACAAACGGCGGCACGAAGACAGCCGCGATGACGTAGGCGTAGCTGCCGGCCTCGCTGGCGCGACGGGCGCGTTCTCCCTGCGCGACCTCGGCCAGTGCGGCGATGACAACGCCAAGGCAAAACGCCGCGACCAGGCGAGCATCCACAGCAAGGCCCGTGGCGGCTGCGATGCAGCACGCCAGCGCGATCGATTTGTCGAATAGCCTGTTCATACGGGTATTGTACGCGATGCCGCGCACGGGGGAGGCGCCACTCAAAGCAACCGTGACATTCCTCCCACGCGGCGGGGCGGTCGCGTCAGCAGGCTACGCGACCGCCCCGCACTCGTGACAAAGCTCACTGGTGCGCGCCGTCAGCTCCTGCGATGATGCAATCGTACCGGGCCGCAAGCAACAGAAGGGCCGCCTCATGACAGACATCGTCCACGTCGAAAATCTCGTCAAGCGCTACGACGATCTTATTGCGCTCGACCACTTTAATCTGAGCATCGCCCCCGGCGAGATCTTTGGCCTGCTGGGCCCCAACGGCTCGGGCAAGACCACGTCCATCAACTGCATCCTGCAGCTGCTCGCCTACGACAAGGGCGCCATCGAGCTGTTCGGCGAGCGCATGACGCCCGCCCGCTACGACCTCAAGCGCCGCATCGGTGTGGTGCCGCAGCAGGTGGCGGTGTTCGACGAGCTCACCGTGCGCGAGAACATCGACTATTTCTGCAGTCTCTACGTCAACGACCGCAAGCGCCGCCGCGCGCTGGTGGACGAGGCGATCGACTTTGTCGGCCTGGGCGACTTTACCAAGTTCCGCCCCGGCAAGCTCTCGGGCGGCCTGGCGCGTCGTCTCAACATTGCCTGCGGCATCGCGCACAAGCCCGAGCTCATCTTTTTTGACGAACCCACGGTGGCGGTCGACCCGCAAAGCCGCAACGCCATCCTGGAGGGCATCTGCCGCCTGCGCGACGAGGGCGCCACGGTGGTGTATACCAGCCATTACATGGAGGAAGTCGAGCAGATCTGCAGCCGCATCATGATCATGGACGGCGGCCGCGTGCTGGCGCAGGGCACTAACGACGAGCTCAAGCGCATGATTCAGATGGGCGAGAAGATTGTAATCGAGGTCGGCGAGGTTCCGAGTGCGGCGCTCGGTGCCGTCGCAAGCCTGCCGCACGTTCTAGACCTTTCGGCAACGGCGGGACAGCTCACGTTTTCGTGCGAAGCGAGCCCGCACAACCTGACGGACATTCTCGATGCGCTGCGCTCGCATGACGTGCCGCTCGGCCGCATCTATTCCGAACCGCCGACCCTCAACGACGTGTTCCTCGAGATCACCGGCCGCGAGCTGCGCGACTAGGGGGCGGCCATGTTCAACACCATCATCACCACGGTCAAGACGCTGCTGCGCCGGCCGAGCACGTGGGTCTGGGGCGCTCTCTTTCCTATTGCGCTTTCCACGATGTTCATGTTTATGTTTGCGAACCTCAGCTCCGACGGCACGGTCGACCCGGTGCCGGTTGCCGTCGTGGCGGACGAGGCCTGGGATGCCTCGACCTTTAAGGACGTGGCAGCTTCGCTTGCCAAGGCAAGCGACGATCAGCTGCTCGATGTGAGCGAGTGCGAAGACTTGGCTGCCGCGCGCAAAGCGCTCAAGGCCGGCGAGGTCGCGGGCATCTATACGGTTGATGCCGCGGGCACGCCCAGGCTCACGCTGCTATCGAGTTACGACAGCTCGCGCGCCTCGTCGGTGCTTACCGACCGCAGCATCCTTGAAACGGTGGCAAGCTCGTATACGCAAAATGCCGAGCTCATGGCCCAGATTGCTCAAGATGACCCGGCGGCGCCCGCCGACCCGGAGGCGGTTGCGCGCGCTCTGTCGCTCGAGGGCGGAACCCGCCGCGTGAGCCTGACTCGTGCCACGCCCGATGGCACGGTCATCTACTATTACGCGCTTTTTGGCCTGGTCGCGATGATGTCTGCCGAGTTTGCCGCCTTGAGCGTCGTCGATTTGCAGCCCAATCTGTCCGGCCTCGGCGCGCGCCGCTGCGTGGGCGGTCTTTCCAAGACGGCGTCGCTGGCCGGCATTTTTGTCGGCTCGTGGCTGGTTTCCTTTGCATCGATGGCGGTTGCGATCGGCTACGTGCGCCTGGTCGTGGGCGTCGACTTTGGCGGGCGCGAGGGGTTGTGCCTGCTGGGCGGGGCTGCATCCGCGCTTGCCGCCACGGGCCTGGGGCTTTTTGTGGGCACGCTTCCCGTTAAGGGCGGCAAGGCATCCAAGTCGGGCATCCTCACGGGCTTTGCCACCACGTGCGCCCTGTTCGCCGGCCTCTACGGCGAGCCGGCGATGGCGCTTGCCGACGACGTCGCCCGCGCTTGTCCGGTCGAGTGCTGGCTCAACCCCGTCAAGCTCATCTGCGACATGTTCAATCGCCTGTATTTCTTTGAGGACCTGGGGCCCTTCGCTGTTCGCGCCGGCGCGCTCGTCCTGATGGCCCTGGTGTTTGTCGCCGCCGCTACGCTGATCTTTGGAAGGAGCCGCTATGAGCACCTTTAAGACCGCGCTTCGCATGGCGCTGGCGCACCCGTTCTACCTGCTCATCTATACGGTGTTCATCTCGCTCATGGGCGTATTCATCGCGGCTTCGGTGAGCTGGAACTCGTCGCAGCTTACCGAGTACAAGCCCTACGACACCAACGTGATCGTGGTCGACCGCGACAATAGCGACCTTTCGCGGGCGCTTACCAAGCACCTGGGCTCACGCTTTGACCTGGTCACGGGCGTCGGCGACGACACATACGACCTTGCCGACGCGCTTTCCAAGAGCAACAGCGCCAAGGGCAGTGCCGATTGCGTGTTCTTTATCCCGGAGGGGTTTGAGGACGATCTTGTTGCAGCCGCCCGTGCGGGGGAGGCCCTGCCCAAGCTCGACGTGACCTATGGTTCCGGCACCATGGCGGCGGCGCTTTCGTCCGCCGAGGCCTCGCGCTGGATCTCGCTCGCGGGCGCTGCGGCGGCGCTTGAACCCGCTGCCTCCAACGGTGACGTCGCAAGGGCCGCCGAGCACGCGGCCGCAAAGCGCGCGGAGGTCCAGATCGAGCAGGTCAAGGTCGACTCGACTGCTGCTACCACGCTCGAGTCGTACTTCAACTTTGGCGCGTACGCGATCATCTCGTCGGTCATCGTGTCGGTGGGACTGGTGTTTTCGGGCATGAACGAGCCCGAGCGCGTGCGCCGCATGGATGCCAGCCCGGTCTCTGAGCGCCAGCGTTCGCTCGCTGTGTTCGCGGCCGCCGCCGTGCTCACCGTCTGCATCTGGCTCGTGTCGAGCATGATGGGCGTCGTGGGCTTTGCCAGCGCGGTTGCCGAGGTCGGCGTGGGTCGCGTGTGCCTGGCGCTGGCGGCAACGTTTGCCCTGGCGTGCACGCCGCTGGCCGTTGGCTTTACGCTGTCGAGCCTGGGCGCTCGCGAGGAGTTGCTCAACGGCGTGGGCAACTTGCTCGGCTTGCTCATGACGTTTTTGGGCGGCGCCTGGATGCCATTGTCGCTGATGGGTCCGGCCGTGCAGACGGCGGCGCACTTTGTGCCGACGTATTGGGTGAGCGACGCGATCGGCAAGGCGCTTGCCTCGGACCTGACGTCTGCCGTGCTGGGCGACATCGCCTGCGACCTGGGCGTCACGGTGCTCTTCGCCGCCGCCATCGCCGCCGTAGGCCTGGCCCTCACCCGCGCCAAATCCCACGCCTAGCTACCTGGTCATCGGGGACAGTCTTTGCCGATTCGCCGGCAGGGCTGGCAGGGACTGTCCCAATATGTCGGCACTTGGGGACCACTCATTGGGGACAGACTTAAATGAGCGATTTCACTCATTTAAGTCTGTCCCCAATGAGTAGTCCCAATGAGTAGGTTGGAAAATAGTTCGCGCACGTCGCTTAAAAATAGTTCGCCCGGGTTTACTATTAGCCTAGAAAAGTAGCGGAAGGCTAACAACGGGGGATAGCATGTCGACAAAGCAAGCCTACGTCCAGGTCAACGGGCTCAAGAAGCACTACGGCGACGGCGATGCGCGCCTGACGGTGCTCGACGGCATCGACACGTCCATCAACCGCGGCGAGATCTGCGTCATGCTGGGGCCCTCGGGCTCGGGCAAGTCGACCTTTCTCAACCTCATTGGCGGCCTGGAGGATGCCGACGGCGGCTCCATCATGGTGGACGGCTGCGACCTCACGGTGCTCAACCCTACCGACCTGGGCGAGTACCGCCGTCGCGAGCTGGGCTTTGTCTTCCAGTTCTACAACCTGGTGCCCGACCTCACCATCAAGGAAAACATCGAGGTCACGGCGCACCTGTCCAAAAACCCGCTCAATATCGACGACCTGCTGCGTTCGCTGGGCCTCTACGAGCACCGCAACAAGTTCCCGCGCCAGGTCTCGGGCGGCCAACAGCAGCGTTGCGCCATCGGCCGCGCGCTCGTCAAAAACCCGGGCCTGCTGCTGTGCGACGAGCCCACGGGCGCGCTTGACTACAAGACGTCCAAGGAAATCTTGCAGCTCATGGAGGATGTCAACCGCACCTACGGCTGCACCATCATCATTGTCACCCACAATGCCGCCATCGCGCGCATGGCAAATCGCGTGCTGCGCCTGCGCGACGGGTGCATCGTCGAGGACGAGCTCAACGAGTCGCCCGTCGCGGCCGCCGAGCTCGATTGGTAGGCGGCGTCATGACACCTCTCGCAAAACGTCTCCCGCGCGAGCTGCGCCGCAATATCGGCAAGTACCTGGGCATCTTTTTGCTTATGTGCGGGAGCATCGCCCTTACCTCGGGCTTTTTGCTCGCGGCGCATTCCATCGGCTGCCTTATCGACGACATGCGCGATGCGTACACGATCGAGGACGGCCGCGTGACCACTTCCTTCGAGGCCACCAAAGACCAGCTCAAGGCCGCCGAGGATGCAGCCGGCGACGTCGGCGGCGTCGCGCTCTACAAGAATTTCTCCATCGACGCCATGGTCAAAAAGACCGCCGGCGACGACGGCACCAAGCGCACGCTGCGCACCTATGCGGATCGCACCAAGGTCGATATCGCGTCCTACTGCGAAGGTAGGCGGCCTAAGGCGGACGACGAGGTGGCCATCGACCGCGTCTTCGCCACCAATAACAACCTGTCCGTGGGCGATAAAGTCGAGCTCGAGGGTCGCACCTACACCATCTGCGGCATCATGACTCAGCCCGATAGCCAGGCGCTGTTCCTCAACAACTCCGACTTTACGGTGAACACCATCACCTATGGCGTGGCCGAGGTCACCGACGCCGGCTTTGCCGCGCTCGAGGATGCCGGCGGCGCGCCTGCCTACACATACTCCTTTACCTTTACCGATCGCGACCTCCCCACCGCGGATCGCATCGATGCGGAGCAGGATATGGTCGAGGCGCTGACCGATGCCGATGCGCGCGTGGATGACCTCATCGACGCCGATTCCAACCAGGGCATTGGCTACGCGCGCGACGACGTAGACGGCGACTCCATGATGTGGACGACGTTGCTCGACATCATCATCGTGATCATGGCGTTTATCTTTGTGGTCCTTACCGACGCCACCATCGAGGAGGAGAGCGCCATCATCGGCACGCTGCTCGCCAGCGGCTATCGTCGACGCGAGATCGTGCTGCACTACCTGGCACTTCCCGCCATAGTGGGCGTGGTCGCGGCGCTTTTGGGCACGGCGCTCGGCGTTGCGTTCTTTACCGAGCCCATGCGCGGCCTCTATTACGGCTCGTACAGCCTGCCGCCCTTCCAGGTGTACTGGAGCTGGGAGATCTTTGTGAAGTGCGCCGTGGTTCCCGCCGCCGCGCTTATCCTCATTACGCTGGTGGGCCTGCTCCGCAAAATGGGCAAGACGCCGTTGCAGTTCCTCCGTCACGAGGCGGGCGGCAAGTCGGGCACCAAGCGCGGCCTGCAGCTGCCGGAGCGCATGGGCTTTGTCTCGCGCTTCCGCCTGCGCATCTTCCTGCGTAATCTGGGCAACTTCGCCACGCTTTTCGTGGGCATTGCGTTTGCCTCGCTGCTACTGCTCTTTGGCCTGGCGATTCTGCCCACGATGACGCACTACGCGGACAACCTCGAGACAAGCCTGGTCGCCGAGCACCAGTACACGCTCAAGGCCCCGCTGGAACTCGAGGGCACCGCCGAGGAGCGCGAGCAGTGGTCGGCACTCGAGCGTTTGCAGTCGGTTGACGGCGCACTGCTTTCTGCCGCTCAGGATGCCGATGACGAGCTTGACGACGCGGCCGATGCAGCGCAGGCAGCAGCCGATGCCGCGACCAGCGCTCCGTCTGCCGAGAGCCTGGCCGCGGCGCAGGACGCGCTCGCCAAGGTCCAGGACAAGAAGGATGCGCATTATGCGCGCCTCGATGACCTTGCCGATGCCCTCGGCTGCGACCGCGACGAGGCTATCGACCTGATCGACAAGGCCTCTAAGATCGACACTGACAACGATGATATCCACCCGGTCAATACGACCGACAACGGCGCGGGCGCAATCGCGCAGGCCGAGAAATATGCCGTTTACCAGCTGCAATACGACCGCGGCGATGGTAATGGGCAGGAGACGATTTCCGTCTACGGCATCTCGCCCAACTCGCGCTATTGGAAAGATCTCAACGTCGGCGATGGGCGCGTTGTCTTTGGCGGTGGCTTGCTCGACAAGTTTGGCTGGAGCGAGGGACAGAAGGTCACGCTCGGCGACAAGTGCGAGGGCAAGGACTATTCGCTGGAGTACATGGGCAAGGACTGTGCCTGGGGCTCCAAGTCGGACATGAATATCTATATGAGCATCGATGACTTTAACGAGCTGTTCGGCAATGACGCCACCTACTTTAACGGCTATGTGAGCGACGAGAAGCTCGACCTCGATGCTCGTTACTTTGCCGGCGACACCACGCCCGACGACATGCGGGCCGTGGGCGACCAGTTCATCGGCATGATGAGCAAAATGATCGGCATGATGGTTGGCCTCGCGGTGTTTATCTTCCTGCTGTTTATGTATCTACTGACCAAGGCTGTGATCGACCACAGCGCCCGTTCGATTAGCTATATGAAAGTCTTTGGCTATCGCGATAGCGAGATCTCGCATCTGTACATCCGCTCGATCACGCTGTGCGTGGCGGCGTCGCTCGTGCTGAGTCTGCCGGTCATTATTGGCTCGCTCACGGCCATCTTCCGCTCGATGCTGCTCGCCTACAACGGCAATATCGAAATCTATGCGCCCGCTTGGTCCATGGTTGCATGCGTCGGCATTGGCTTTGCGACCTACCTGGTCGTGGCGTTGCTGCACATGCGTTCCATCAAACGTGTGGGCCTGGCCGAAGCTCTCAAGGTGCAGGAGTAGTCATCGGGGACAGTCTTTGCCGATTCGCCGGTTCGCCGGCCGTGCTGGCAAGGACTGTCCCCAACTGCCGGCAGGAAAGGAACGTCCCTAGCTGCCAGGTGGCGAGGCACTCATTTAAGTCCGTCCCCAATGAGTGGTTTCAGTCATTTAAGTCTGTCCCCAATGACTAGGTGCCGCGCTTGACATTAACTCTGCTTTAACTGGTACCATCCCTTATGTCTGTAACGCCATATAGACCGAGGGGATATATATGACCGCAACTGCACCCGCAGCACCCGCCAAGGTGTACTTCACCAACCTGCGCACGCATGCTCGCGAGAGCCAGCTCGACAAGCTCAAGCGCCTCATCCGTCACGCCGGTATCGAGCAGATCGACTTTGAGAACAAGTTTGTCGCCATCAAGATTCACTTTGGCGAGCTGGGCAACCTGAGCTTTTTGCGCCCCAACTACGCCCGCGCCGTCGCGGATGTCGTGAAGGAGCTGGGCGGCAAGCCCTTCCTCACCGACTGCAATACGCTCTATGTGGGTAGCCGCAAAAACGCGCTCGAGCACATCGACACCGCCTACCAGAACGGCTTTACCCCGTATGCCACGGGTTGTCAGATCATCATCGCCGACGGCCTCAAGGGCACCGACGAGGCGCTCGTCCCGGTCGAGGGCGGCGAGTACGTGCGCGAGGCCAAGATCGGTCAGGCGCTCATGGATGCCGATATCGTGATTAGCCTCACCCACTTTAAGGGCCATGAGCAGGCCGGTTTTGGCGGCGCCATGAAGAATTTGGGCATGGGAGGCGGTAGCCGTGCCGGCAAGATGGAGCAGCATGCCGCCGGCAAGCCGAACGTCGCGACCGAGCACTGCGTTGGCTGCCGTGCCTGCGAAAAGATCTGTGCACACAACGCCATCTCGTTTGACGACACCCGCGAGCGCGAGCTTGCCAGCGGCAACACCCGCACTGTCCACGTGGCTGCCATCGACCACGATCGCTGCGTGGGCTGCGGCCGCTGCATCGGCGTGTGCAATCAGGACGCCATCAAGCCCGGCTATGAGGCCGCGGCCGACGTGCTCAACTGTAAGATCGCCGAGTACACCAAGGCCGTCGTCGACGGCCGCCCGAGCTTCCACATTTCGCTCGCCATGGACATCAGCCCCAACTGCGACTGCCATCCCGAAAACGACACACCCATCGTCAACGATATCGGCATGTTCGCGAGTTTCGACCCGGTCGCCATCGACCAGGCCTGTGCCGACGCCGTCATGGCGTCCGAGCCGCTGCCCAACACCGAGCTCACTGACAGCGCTGCCAAGATGGAGCATAACCACGAGCATCTGGAAGGCGAGCAGGCCAAGGATCCCTTCTGCATCACGCATCCCGATACCGACTGGCGCGTGTGCATCGCGCACGCCGAGAAGATCGGCTTGGGCACGAGCGAGTACGAGCTTATCGAGGTCAAGTAGCGCCTAGCTATTGGACAAAACAAGCGCCTTTGTAGCGTTAGTTGAGCAAAAGCCGCCCGTGAGCACAGTGCCCACGGGCGGCTTTTTGAAAGTGCTAGGGGGCCAAGATAAAGCAGTAAACTGCGCTATTTGCCTAAAAATTCTCGTCGAGGAAGTTGTCGACCGTGTTCCAGTAGAGCTCGGGGTCAACTTGCGTACTCTTGGCGTGGGTGGCGCCATGGATAGTGAGCTTTTGCTTGACCTTGCTGGCGCACGCGTCGTAGTTTTGGTCGAGCATGCTGTACGGCACAAAGGTGTCTTGGTCACCGTGGATAAACAGCATGGGAACCGTCGCGTGTCTGAGTTGCTCCACACTGCTCGCCTTATGAAAGTCGTAGCCTGCGCGCACGTTGCACACCAAGTTTGCTACATCGAGCAAGGGAAAGCTGGGCAGACCAAATACATCCTTGAGCTGCAGGGAAAACTCGTCCCAAACGCTTGTATAGCCGCAGTCCTCGATAATGCATTTCACGTTTGCGGGCAGAGATTCCCCCGCGACGTTCATGGCAGTTGCCGCACCCATCGACTCGCCAAAGACCAGGATGCGCGCCTCGGGGTCGGCTGCAACGATCCGCCCAATCCATGCAACGACATCGAGCCGCTCGGGCCAGCCCATGCCGATATAGTCGCCGCCGGAGCGCTCGTGGGCGCGGGCGGCGGGTGCGAGTACGTTCATGCCGCGGTCGTGGAATCGCTTGACGTATCGAGCCATGCCGATGGGCTCGTTGGTATATCCATGCAGGCAGACGGCGTAGTCGTGTGTGCTCTCCGACGCAGCAAAATACCAGGCGGCGAGCTCGGTTCCGTCATCTGCGGTGAGGCTGCTGCTCTTGCGGTTCTCTTTAAACCATGCCCGCGCCTCGGTATCCTCGGCATCCGGCTGCTCACCTTCTTTGTCGTTCTTGCTATCCTGCATCATCTTCATGGTGTATGGCGCGCGGGGATTCAGCGCGAAGTCAAACAGAAAGTTGCCGGCAAACCCCAGCAACGCGACAACGAGCACCAGCGCAACGACGCCGGTTATCTTGAGCTTTCGATGGGAACGTGCGTTTTGAGACATAAGAAGCTTTCCTATAAGATGTTAATACATCAACATTTAATGCAAGCGCATTATGGACGTTCGCCGTTGATGCGTCAACAGGCAAAGAATGGGTAAACAAAGGGTCACGTATGGTGCAAATTTCGCACGTACCTAGACGCTTTGATATAGTGTTGAGAACTCTTTACGTTGGAGGATGTAACCGGCATGTCCGATTCGAGCGACAGTTCTAAGCCGCGACCCAAGACCGCGGCCGTTCCACACTACACAGTGGGCGAGGAGATCATGAACTCCGTCACCCATGGTGTCGGCTGCCTGCTGGGTATCGCGGGCCTGGTGCTCCTGATTGTATTCGCCGCCCTGCGCGGCGGAGGCCCGGCCCACATGGCCGCGGCGATTGTCTATGGCGTCAGCATTATCCTCGAATACCTAGCCTCCACGCTCTACCACGCGATTCAGCCCGCGTGCGCCAAGCGCGTGTTTCGCATCATCGACCACAGCTGCATCTACCTGCTCATTGCGGGCAGCTATACGCCGTTTTGCCTTATCACGCTCGCAAACGACGGCGGCCCTGCGCTGTTCTTTGCCGTATGGGCCATCGCCATTATCGGCATCGCCCTCGAGTGCTTTATGCGCGAGCGTCAACCGCACTGGGTAAGCGGCCTGGTCTACCTGCTGATGGGCTGGCTCGTTGTCTTTAAGCTGCCCGAACTTGTGGCGCTGCTCAACCCCGTGGCGCTTGCCCTGCTCGCCGTCGGCGGCGTGTGCTACACCGCGGGCGTGCCGTTCTATATCGCCAAAAACGTGCGCTATCTTCACAGCGTGTTTCACCTGTGGGTACTCGCCGGCAGCATCTTCCAGTTCATGGCGGTGATCCTCTTCGTAATCTAGCGATCGCGCCTGCGCCCGCGGGCCCGTCCGGGCGCCCGCCGGGTGCAACTGCCCTATCCGCCATTAACGTTTTGACCTGACGTCCCGAATCTTGGAGGTTCGAGAAACTCCCGATGGACATAACCATCTCCCTTATCACCACCCTCGTTTTGACCCTCATCAACGGCTACTTCTCTATGTCCGAGATGGCGCTCACCACGGCCAAGCGCGCCGTGCTGGAGCACGAGGCCGAGGAAGGCGACAAACGCGCCGAGCGTGCCATTAAGCTAGCTGCCGACTCCGACCAGCTGCTCGCCACCATCCAGGTTGCCATTACGCTCGTGGGCTTCGCCTCGTCCGCCGTCGCCTCGACGAGTCTGTCCGACCCGCTCGCCACGTGGCTCACGAGCTTTGGCATCGCGCCGCTCTCCGCCATCGCGCGCGGCCTGGCGCCGGTCATCATTACCGTCGCGGTCGCCTTCGTATCCATCGTGATCGGCGAGCTCGTCCCCAAGCGCATCGGCCTGGCCAATGCCGAGGGCGTGTCCAAGCAGGTCGTGGGCCCGCTTTCCGTGTTCCAGAAGATCGCCCGTCCGCTCGTGTGGCTGACTGGCGCTTGCTCCGATGGCCTGGCCCGCATCCTGCGCATCAAGAGTGCCGACGACCGCCAGAACGTCTCGGAAGAAGAGATCAAGTACATGGTCTCGGAGCAGGACGACCTGCTCGACGAGGAAAAGCGCATGATCCACGAGATCTTCGACCTGGGCGACACCGTTGCCCGCGAGGTCATGGTGCCGCGCGTGGACACCACCATGTGCGAGGACGACGAGACGGTCGCCGACGTGCTGTCCACCATGCGCCAGACCGGCTTCAGCCGCATTCCCGTCTATCACGAGGATCCCGACAACGTCGCCGGCATTGCGCACATCAAGGACCTGATTCAGCCCGCGCTCGACGGCAAGGGCGACCAGCCCATCGCCGGTTTTTTGCGCGACGCCACCTTTGTGCCCGACACCAAGGACATCCTGCCGCTGCTGTCCGAGATGCAGACCTCTCACGACCAGATCGTGGTGGTCGTGGACGAGTACGGCGGTACGGCCGGCATTATCACCATCGAGGACATCGTCGAGGAGATCGTCGGCGAGATCGAGGACGAGTTCGACCCCGACAACAAGTATCTCACGCGCCTTTCGCGCCGCGAGTGGCTCGTTGATGGGCGTTTTTCGTGCGATGACGCGATTGAGCTTGGTTGGCCGCTCGAGGAAAGCGATGATTATGAGACCATCGCCGGCTGGATCTTGGAGCTTTGTGACTCGGTGCCCGACATCGGAGAGGTGTTTGAGGTCGCGGGGTACAAGTTTAAAGTTCAGTCGATGCGTGGCCAGCGCATCTCGCTCATTCGCGTGATCGCTCCGGCCGAAACCGATAAGAAGGATTCCGAGTCTTCGGCAGAGAAGCCGGCGGCGTCGGGTGCGGGCTCTGTGGATCCGCACGATGGCGACGAGTAGGGCAAGGAAGAGTAGGGGAGAGTTATGGCAGGCCTGTTCAACATCCTTAAGGTCACCGTCAGCGAGGACAAGATCTGCGCGCATGTGCTGGTGAACCCCGGCATGCCGCTCATGACCTCGGAGGATATCGAGGCCACGGCGCGCGTGTATTACCTGGTGCCGGCGATTGCCAAGCACCTGTGCCTGGGTGATTCCGGTCGCGAGTTCCAGGACTGCATGGGCCAGACCGAGCTCTGCCACCTGCTGGAGCACGTGACGGTTGAGCTCATGAACGAGACCGGTCTTGCCGGTAGCATCTCGTGCGGCCGCACGCGCGTAAGCGAGCACGACGAGCGCGTCTTTGAGGTTGAGCTTTCGTGCCCCGATGACGCACTGGCCATCGGTGCGCTGTCGTCGGCCACCTTTATGATGGACTGGGCGTACCTGCACGCCGACCAGCCTGCCCCCGACGTGGAAGGCACGGTCGCGGGTCTGCGCAACCTGGTGCTGGGCATGCGCGCCGAGGCCGAGGGCAAGGATCCTCACGAGGCCGTCGCCGCTGCGAACGGCGAAGATGCTGCCGAGGACGAGGGCGCTGACGAGGGCGATGTGCCGGCCGACGCCGAGCCCGTTGCCGATGCGACCGCCGAGCCTGTTCCCACCGAGCCCCAGGGTGTCCCCAACTTTGACGACGAGCCCCAGGTGGCGATTGATACCGAGGGTGCGGTTGCCGAGAAACACGAGGCTTCCGCTGCCGTCTTTGGCGGTGCGGCGACGGTTCCGGCAGGACCTGCGCATGAGGGCGGCCTGCCGCTCGTGGACGGCGCCGGCGAGGACCCGGGTGCCACGGTGACCATGCCGGCTATGCCTCAGGAGTAGGCCTACGCGTTTATCACCATCACGTACCTGCGCCTTTGCCGTACGCAGATGAGCGGAGCGGCAAGTGATGCGCTGCGGGTATAATGGACAGCATTCAAACGGTGGGCACCGACGTGCCCGCAGGAGAGGAATGATCATGGGTAAGACTTTCAGCTTTGTCTCCGGCGCACTTTTTGGTGCCGCTGCCGGCGCTATTGTCGGCGTTGCTCTGGCCCCGCGCTCGGGCGCCGAGACCCGCGCCATGGCCGCCGATATCGCCAACGACGCCTGGGACAATATGCGCGACACCTACGAGCACAGCGCCGAGGAGGCCCGTGCTGCGGTGAATGACTTTGGCCCGATGGTCGACGCCAAGACCGACGACCTGCGCGCCAAGGTCGACCTGGCCCGCGAGCGCATGGACCAGCTGCGCGAGCAGCTCAACGACGCCATTTCGGGCGGCAACGTGACGCCTGCCGCCGACGTCGTGGTCGAGAACGCCGTCGTGGCTGATACCGAGGCTGCGGAGCCCTCGACCGAGGCATAATGCGCGCCGGGGATTTTGTCGGCGCCAAGATCTATCGCAAGCCTACTGAGGACAAGCGTACCAAAAAGGACGGCACACCGCGCAGCCCTAAAAAGCTCGGAAAGATTCACTTTCCGGTCTTTACCCCGGGCGGTACGCGCGTGGTCGGCTTTATGGTCCGCCAGTCCGATATCGCGGGTATGATCGAGCGTCCCGACCGATTCGTAGCGCTCGACGCCATTGGTGTCTACGAGGGCGCCATCGCGGTTGACGACGTCAAGGGCACCTACGATACCGCTGCGGCCAAGCGCCTCGACATCAACCTGGACGATTGCATCATCTGGGTCGGTATGGACGTGCGCACGGAATCGGGCGACGTCGTGGGCTATTGCTCGGACGTTGAGTTCAAGCCGCGCTCGGGCATCGTGCAGGCATTCTATGTGACCGCTGGTGCTGCTTCGAGTGTTTTGGTTGGTGACACGCAGGTGCCGCCGACGATGCTGCGCGGCTACGAGAACGGCGCGATGGTCGTCTCGGACGAGGTCAAGTCGCTCGGGTATTCGGGCGGTGCGGCTGCCAAGGCCGCCGAGGCCAGCGTCGTGGTGGGCGACAAGGTCAAAAAGGGCGCCAAGGTGCTCGACGACAAGGGATCGGTTGCCGTGGACAAGGGCAGTCGCGCACTGGGCAAGCAGCTCGGCAAGACGCGCGGCATGTTCAAGGCCTTTAAGGACGAATACCAAAAGGCGAGCGGAGGCTCGTCAAAAGCTACAAAATAGCGACGTACCAAATGATGGGAGGCAAGCCGGAGACCTGTTGCTCCGGCTTGCTGTGTTTATGGGGGAGGGCACATGCGCCAAAACGGATCCAACTTAAACGGGCGTTCGGGTGCGCGTCCGACGGCGCGCCGCGACCTAGGGCAGCTGCCCAGCGGTCAGCGCAAGCGTCACCGTAAGCCCGGCGCGATGTATCTCAACCATAGCCGCGGCTTTAGCGACCGCAGCGCTCGCATCGGCAACAGCCGCACACCCCGTCGTTCGTCTCGCCTGCCCTATGCGCTCATTGCCGTGGGCTGCGCGCTCGTGCTGTTTATCGCTGCCGTCGTGGGCTACGTCAACCGCAGTGTGGACGTGGAGCTCAACGGCCAGAAGACCGCGGTGCGTGTGGGCTCTACGCTGCAGAATCTCATCGACGACCAGGAGTTGACTGACACCTACGACGCAGGCGACCTGCTGGCCGTCGATGACAGCGTGCTCAAGCGCCATGGGGGCGAAAAGCTGTCGGTGAAGGTCGACGGCAAGCGCGTGAAGCAGGGCAAATGGGATAGCCGCGAACTCGAGGGCGGCGAGAAGGTGACGGTCAAGGATGGCCGTAACACTTACGAGAAGCACGAGGTTCAGGCTACGGTTATCGAGCCCAAGCTCAAGGTCGAGGGCACGGGCGCTATCGAGTATGTGCAGACATGGGGTGTCCAGGGCCGATCCGAGGTGTGGGTTGGTGAGCAGTCAGGCAAGACGCAAGACCGCGGCGAGGTTGTGCCCGCCACCGATTGCGTTGTTGCGTGCGCCAGCGTGGCGCCCAAGGGCAACAAAAAGTACGTGGCACTGACGTTTGACGAGGGTCCGAGCGGCGCCACCAAACAGATCTTGCAGGTGCTCAAGGAAAAGGGCGTCACCGCGACGTTCTTCCTTTCGGGCGATGCGGCCGAGGCCTCGCCTGCCACGGCCAAGGCGATCGTCGATGCCGGGTGCGAAATCGGATCCAACAGCTACAGCGACGATTCGCTCAAGGGTCAGGACCGTGAGGCGGTACGCGAGCAGATCACGAAAGGCACCGATGCGATTAAGTCGGCGACCGGCGTGAAGACGATGCTGCTGCGTGCCCCCTACGCTGCCTTTGACGAGCAAAACTGGATTGATGCGATGGACCTGGTTTCCGCCGTGGTCTCGTGGAATATTGACTCGGGCGACTGGCTGCTCAACGGTGCCGACGAACAGGTCTCGACAGTGCTCGATTCGGTGACGCCCGGCAATATTGTGCTGCTCACCGATAGGGACGAATGCGCCGAGCAGACGCTCGAGGCGCTGCCGCAGATTATCGACGGCCTTGTCGCCGACGGCTACAAGATTGTGACGCTCAGCGACCTGGTCAAGACGGACACGTCGCTGAGCAAAAAGCTCACCTCGCTGACGAAGGTCACCATGCCCAAGGGCGCCGTGTTCCCCCAACTTGCCGAGGACGATGACACCACAGAGTAGTCATTGGGTAGTCGTTTAAGAACGTCCCGAATGGCTATGTCACGGATGCGTCAGCGTTTGGTATGCCTGCAATGTGCAGCGCATAAATTCGATGCCGCAGGGCGATGCTGATGCTATAGTTACTGCGGTTAATGAGGGTCAAGAGAAAGGTTACAGGTGAAATCCAAACCTCGACCATACAGTCGATGACCCCATGCAGGTGCTTTTTGCGCATGCACGGGGTGTGAGCGCCGAGCGGCGTGCCGCCCGCGCATGCGTATACATATCCAGAAGCCCCCGGACGCCGCACGCGCGGCCGCGGCCGGAGGAATAATGATGGGGAGCACCATTGAATTATCTGAGTGAGATGCTCAAATTGCCGGTCTTGGACGTCGACGGCGAAAAGCTCGGCGTGGTCAACGATTTTGGTATTGCTACCGGCGAAGTTTTTCCGCACGTGACGTCGCTTGCGTTCCGTGGGCCCGGCAAGACGCCGTTTATGATCAGCTGGCGCAAATGGGTCGACCGTATCGATGAGACGGGCGTGTATCTCAACACGTCTGCCACCAATATTCGCTTCTCGTACCTGCAGCCGACCGAGCTCCTGCTTGCCCGCGACGTGCTCAACAAGCAGATTGTCGACACGCAGGGCATGAAGGTCGTGCGCGTCAACGACATCAAGTTTTCCATGTCGGGCGAAAACCAGCTGCGCCTGCTGGGTGCCGAGGTCGGTGCCCGCGGTCTGCTACGCGCCATCAGCCCCGCGCTCGAGCATATCGTCGAAGGCTTTATGAAGCACCTGGGCAAGCCACTCAGTGAGGACATCATCGCCTGGTCCTACATGGACCTGCTCGACCGCTCGACCAAGAACATTCAGCTCTCGGTGTCGCACAAGACGCTCGGCGAGCTGCACCCTGCCGACATCGCCGACATTATCGAGCAGCTCGACCCGCGCCTACGTGCGCAGGTGTTTGCGCAGCTCGATACCGCCCAGGCCGCCGAGGCCATCTCGGAGTTCGATGACGACGAGCTTATGACCGAGATGCTCGAGGGCCTGTCCGACACGGACGCATCGTCGATGCTGGCCATGATGGACCCGGACGACGCCGCCGACCTGATCGACGAGCTCGATTACGAGAAGGCCGAGAAGCTCCTGCGCCTGATGGGCGTCAAGGAGGAGAAGGCGATTCGTAACCTGCTGGGGTATGAGGACAACACCGCCGGCCGCATCATGACCTCGGAGTTTGTCTCCCTGCCCGCCACGGCAACGGTCGGTGACGCCATCGAGGCGATTCGCGAGCTCGACGAGGACTTCGAGAGCGTCTACTACGTCTATACCGAGGACCCGAGCGGCATGCTGACGGGCGTGCTTTCGCTGCGCACGCTGATCGTGGCCGACCGCGACGCCACGCTGGGCCAGCTCGCCTATCGCGATCTGGTCTACGTGTCGCCCGACGAGGACCAGGAAGACGTGACGGACGAGATGACCAAGTACGACCTGGTTGCCATTCCTGTCTGCGACGAGAACCGTCATATCCTGGGTATCGTGACCTTCGACGATGCCATGGACGTTATCGCCGAGGAGCATCAGGAGGACCTGCAGATCGCCGGTGTCGGCTCGGGCGATAGCGCGTCGGACGACTCGACGAACGTGCTCAGCTGGTTCGTGCATCGCCAGTACTGGGTTGTTGTATGGGGCATCGCGTCGTGCATCATGGCGACCGTGCTGGGGACGGCGCTCGGCTCCGCGCATCTGGTGGTGTTCCCCATGTGCGCCATGCCGCTCGTGCTGCTGGCGGCCTCGCGCATGGTGTCGTTCGTCAAGAACTACTTCCTGGAGTATGACGGTCACGACGACGAACCCAAGCCGTATCTGGGGTTCTTCTTCCAGAGCACGGGCATGGGCCTGATTCTGTCACTCGTGACCTACCTGTGCGCCCAGCTGGTGCGCACCACCGCGTTCCCCGATGCGCCCATGTTTGAGGAGCAACTCTTTACCGGGTGCTTTAATATCGCTGCCATCATTTGCCTGGTTGGCAACATGAGCGCCGTGATTTACCTGATGGTGCTGTTCTGGCGTGACGAGCATGACCTCAACACGTCGGGCACCGCCATGAACGTCATTGCCGTCATGATCTCGTGTGTGGCGTATTGCATCGCCGCGGTGCTGCTCGCCATGTCAGTCATGGGTTAGGTGGTCGCGTGCAAAATACCAAGCAAAAGTCGGGCACCAAGCAAAAGCTGACCATCGCGGCCATCTTTGGCGCTATGGGTCCCGGTCTGCTGGCGGCGCTTTCGGGCAATGACGCCGGCGGCATTGCAACGTATTCCAGTGCGGGCGCCAGCTATGGCTACAAGATGCTCTGGATGCTTCCCGTCATGACTGTGCTGCTCATCGTGACGCAGGAGACCGCGGCGCGCTGCGGCTGCGTCACGGGTAAGGGCCTGGCATCGCTCATTCGTGAGCGCTTTGGCGTGCGCAAGAGTGTACTTGCTATGGCGGCGCTGTTGATCGCCAACACGGCTGTGACCATTTCGGAGTTCGCGGGTATCGCGAGCGGCCTTGCCCTCTTTGGCGTGCCGGCGAGCATTTCGGTGCCGCTCGTGGCGCTGCTGGTTTGGATGCTTACCATGTCGGGCAGCTTCCAGCGCATCGAGAAGATTCTGCTGCTGGTGAGCTGCGTGTTCGTGACCTATATCGTCGCCGCGTTTATGGCTGGCCCCAACTGGGGTGAGGTCGCGGTCGACCTAGTCGTGCCTAACATTCAAAATGACCCCAGCTACGTGTCGCTCGTGGTCGCAACGATCGGTACCACCATCGCGCCGTGGATGATTTTCTTGGCGCAGAACAACGTGGTCGATAAGAACGCGGGCGAGGACGATATCGTGCTGCAGCGTATTGATACCGTGAGCGGCTCGATCGCTGCTGATATCATTGCGGGCTTTATTATCATCACAACCGGCACGGTGCTGTTCCCGGCGGGTATTCAGATTAGCGATGCCGCCGATGCTGCCCGCGCGCTGGAGCCTATTGCGGGTCAGTGGTCCACGGTACTGTTTGCCTCGGGCCTGGTCGCGGCGAGCTTCTTGGCTGCCTGCGTGCTGCCGGGCGTTACGTCGAGCGCTATCTGCGAAGCATTTGGCTGGGAGCGCGGTGCCGACCGCAGCTGGGACGAGGCCCCGGTCTATCGCGGCATCATTACGGCCATCATCGGCATCTCTGCCGTGCTGGTGCTTATGCCCGGTGTCGATCTGTTTCAGATTATGATGACCTCGCAGGTCATCAATGGCGTGCTACTGCCCGTGGTTCTGGTGTTCCAGGTGGTTATCGCCGCCGACCGTCACATTATGGGTGCCAACCGCAACGGCCGCGTGTGGAACGTGCTCACGTGGGTGACCATTGGTGTGATTACGGTGCTGACGGTTGTTATGTTTGTCTTGCAAGCGATGGGCTACAGCGCTTAGCGCCTCTTTTGGACTCCAAACAGGCCGCTGCCATGGGTTGCGGCCTGTATTTTGCCTGTTATAGGGGGTTAGTAATATGTGAGTGGACAAATAATGCCAAATATGAGTACTGTTGTCTGGCCGATAGCATTTACGACCAAGAAAATAATGAACATAGTTAAGAATCTGTTTATTAAAAGCGGGTCTCCAAGTCCTAAGCCGGCCATTCTGGTCAACTGGAAGGCTCGCGCGCGGTAGCGCACAGAGATGTGGTGTAAGAGGCGGGGCATGCCCCGCCTCCGCCCTTTCTTGAAAGGGAGGGGACACCGC
>NZ_JADNHZ010000024.1 GCF_015554145.1 Collinsella aerofaciens
CGGATTCGCGCCTCAGGACTCAGCGCAACGCGTTGCGCTGAGTCCTGAGCCTGTTGCAATGAAGATGAGAATCAAGGCTCGACATCGGAGCTGACACCCTCAAGGTCATATCGGCTGGCACCCTCGAGCCAATCGATGATATCGTCGATGTTGTCGCGGGCATCTTCGAGCAGGCTCTCGTTGCTGACGGCCTCGAGGTGCCCATATCCGTTGAAGCGGTAGCAGTCGGCATCCGACTCAACGTGGCGGCTCTCGCTGAGAGCGGTCTCCACGTCCCAGCCGCAGAGCTTAGCGGCTTCCTCCACGGAATCATACGTATCGAAATGGCCGTACTGGTTTGCGGTATCATACGCTTTCGCGCAGTCCAGCAAATCGCTATCGCTTGCCTCGTTGAGCAGGTAGTCTTTCAAACCGATGCGGTTCATAGTTCCTCCAGACAGTCAGGGTGGTCACACTCGAATCATCGCGCTCGGCACAAGCTGGAAATCCCAACGGGACACAAGTAGCTCTCGTGATTGCGTAAACGACTTCTACATATGCGAACTAGATTTATAGCCGTATGTGCTACGAACCCTTCCTCATCCGCATATCCCCCTGCTTTTCCTCGTTCTTATCCTTCTTTTTATTTTTCTTCTTCTTATTCTTCTTATCCGTGTAGCTCGGTAGCGCCTTATGCGCCTACCGAGCTACACACCAAGCCGAACCGTCAACGGTTTGCGTCCCCACGCTCCCCAAGATCCTCTTCGGCATCAAGCGAAGCTTCTTCGGTCTTCGCACTAACAAGCTCATCGAGCGACTCAGTGGCCTCGGGCTGCGCCTCGAGCTCGGCAAGGGCATCATCGACCTTCAACTCAACCTCCAGAAGCGTGAGCATCGAAGGCATGGTGAGTGTCTCATCGCCGAAAACCTTCTCAACCGCCTCGCTGGGCACATCGAAGAGGTAGCCGTCCTCATCGCGGAGCGTATCGACACCGGCGGGAACAAGTTCATGGAACGTCAGAAGGGTCGGCGGTTCGCTGAGGACCTTACACGCAAGGGCTCCGCCGCACTCACCCCAGTCTGCACCATCGCGTGTAAAGGGGTGCTCATCGGGGATTGTATCGGCATCGCTGAGAAGGAAATAATCCCGTTCCCCCTCGGCACCGTACATGCGCTGCACGGCGAAAAACACCTGGCACTCCGAAGGTCGCTTTCCCCGATCGTCCATGGGAAACATAATGTCATCCAATGCAGCGAAGCATGCATCGATGATGGCATGCTGAACTGTCTCATCGTCCTCCGGATATTTGCTTCGAATCTCACCCCCGAAGGGCATGAAATCGTCCATCTTGTTCTCAATCTGACTCATAGCAGGTCCTTTCAAAGCGGTTTACCGCTTCCATACTCGATGTTTGCCGTCCACTGGCGCAGCAACGGGACAGAAGTAGCCCCACACCGCCAAGGCACCCAACTGCCTACTCGCCCTCTGTGAGCTTGCGTGGCATGATCGTCAGCAGTACCGCGCCGCCGCACTTGAATTTGATTTTCACGGGTGCCTGCAGGTCGTCGATATTCCAGATGGCAATCCCGCACGCAGTCTGCCCCGGTTCGACCTCGACCGACTCGGGGTTCCGATAGTTGCCCTCATCATCGTACAAAGCCCCGAATTGCAGGGTATCTCCATTTTGCGACGCAGACAGCATATCGATTGGCGAGATGATCATCTTGGTGTCTGAATTGTTCGTCAGCAGCAGGTCGCAGACGAGTACCTTCTGCGCTCCGAGAGAACCGGACGAGGTTCCCGTCTCCGTTGAGGAATTGACCTCCCAAGACCCGCGTCCCAGGCGATATCCGACAACGCTGATATTCACCGAGGAATCGCCCAGTTCCGCACTCGCAGATTGAATGGTGTTTGATTGACCGCTCTGTATGCTTGCTCCGCAGCCAGCGAGACCCGCACCAAAACCGAAAACGGCGACAGCCGTCATTGCGGAAACGATAATTCGCTTCATGTCTTCATCCTGTCTATCTCGAAAGCCGCTTGGGGTACGGCCTATGACATAATGATAGCACGGCGATAAATTGCAGAAAGATTATCGGCTCGCCGTCGGAAATGCCCACAAGATCTATCGCTAGGCGAAGTAGGTGAGAACCAAGCCGAGAACCAGACCCGTCAGGTTGCAGACACAATGCGCGATGATGCTCGAGCTGATCCCGTCGCGCTGACTGAGACCGCCCAAGACCAAGGCGCAGACAAGGGCATATGCCGACTGCACGACATTGAAATGGAAGCAGGCGAACAGCACGGCTTGGATGAGGTTCGCAACCCAGAACGGCAAGCCGCACCGCTCCAATGCCGCCAGCGAGACGCCGCGAAAGCACAGCTCCTCCGCAACCGGATCGATAACGCAAAGCCGTAGCAGATAGGGGAGTGTGATGGCGACCGTCGCCGCAGTATCGATTTTAGAGACTATCGCGATAGTGCCGATTGAGACGGCTTGCAGCAAGACCCCGGCACTGACAGCGGAAAGCACGGCAACGACCCCGAGACGGTTGAATCCAAGTCCGAAAGACCGGTACAGCCATGCCATGGCCGCAAGTGCGACCAGCGATGAAACGGCATGCGCGATATCCTCGGGCAGACCCGCCGAAAGGGTCATCAGCCCCGCGCCGAGAAGCGAGACATCGAACAGCGCGGGCGCGATGAAGGCAAAGCGCAGAGGGATACCGTTACCCTCGGACTCGGCTTCGACTTGGTTCACGCGAGCCTCCTTGCAAACAGATGCCTGCCGATGGCGCGGATGCCCTTCATGCCGGCAAGGATGCCGCCCGCCACGACTGCCGTACCCGCGACAAGTGCGACGACCCCGAGGGCGACCGCGCAGGCATCGATTGGCACCTCGTCCTCGAGGACTTTCTGCGCGATATAGCCGGAGAACCCCAGAGACCCCAGGCATGAGAGTCCCGCCATGATGGCATCGCGCTCCGTGCCGTTCCATGATTCGGTGCGAGGGCGAATGGAGAACAGAAACCCGTTCGCCAAATTGGCGAAGTCGCCGACATCAAGCCCGTTCGTCTCGAACAGGGGGCGGACGAGCCGAAACGCCTCGCCGTTATCCACATGTCTGCCGCAATCGGGCTTCCTGAGCACGATTACCGTGACCTCATTCGCTCTACCCATTGCACCCCTCGTGTCGCGGCACCCTAATTCACCGTTCATTTCCGTTTCCCCTTCTCATCGAACACGAACTCGACCTTGCCCGACTTATCTGCAGCCAGCTTGAGCTTCGCACTGAATTCCTTACCGGTTTTCGACTTGAACCCCGAGATCTTCCCGGTCGTACCGCCCTCGAGAAGCTTGCCCAACTGAGCCGCCGTCAGCTTCTTTCCCGCCACGCTCTTCCAGATCTCGAATCCGCACCCTTCGGTTTGGACCCATTTCCCATCTGCGTCGCGCTTCCCCTTGTTGGATGAGCAGCTGCACGTCTTGGCCTTGGAGCCGCGGTCGATGACATCTGCACCGCATCGCGGGCATTTCCCGATGACCTTGGACCCAACGGGTCCCAAGCTGCCGAGCTTCTCGCCGTTTTTCTCCATGACCTCGATATCGTGGACAACCATATCGGTGACGGAGTTCACCACATCGTCGGCATCGAGCTCGAACCTGCCGACAGCCTCCATCTGGTTGAAGAGCCTCTCGGTGGCTTCAGGCGACGCTATCTGACACCCTCCGAGCAATTTGTAAGACACTGCGCCGCAATCGGTGAGGGACAGCGTTCCCTTCCTCTCCCTCATGAGGGCGCGGTCCTCGTCCTTGGTGATCTCGGCGAGCGTGCTGGTGCGCGTGGCGCCAGTGCCGACGTTGTATTTCTCGAGTCGCTTGGTGAGCCACTTCATGGTCGGCTTCTGCGGGCGCTTGTTGGCACCTTCAAAGCAGAACGGTGACGCAGTCTTACCGAATTCGGCCGTGTTCTCCTTCTCGGCGCCCTCCTGGGCTTCCTCCTGCGAGGCATCGGAATCGAAAATCGCCTTGAATCCCCGCGACAGCGGTATCTGCGTCGACCCCGTGAACTCGGGAAAATCCTCCACGTGCGCCTTTACGAGTTCATACTCATAGTCCTCCGCGAGCATCGACAGGTAGTTCTTGGCGAGCACGACGTAGATATCGCGGGCGCATTTGCCATATGCATCGAGCGACCCAAGGCATGCGGGAACGTTCGGACCGGGACGGTTAGCGCCGTGCGCACCGCCCTCCTTGACGTGCGTCTTGCGGGCGGTCCTGTGGGAGCAGATAGCGGGATCGACCCCGACGACCGCGCAGATCTTGTCCACGAGGGGCAGCAGCTCATTGAACTGCTCGGGTGTGATCTGCTTGTCCTCGGTACGCGGATAGCTGACCACCTGGTCCTCATACATTTTCTGGTAGCAGGCCAAGACATCGGCGGGCTTGTGCCCGCGGCGGGCGAGGATGCCCGATAACCCCGCAAGGTCGAGCAGCTTGCCGGGCGCGGTATGTTTTTTCGTCCTCGAGTCCTCGACCACATCCGACACATGGAACGCGCCTAAGTCGACCTTCTCGGCGCTATCGAAACGCCACTCATCCCCGTCCTCATAGGTACGAGCGAAGACGTTGCCGTTCTCGTCGCGGAAACGCGCCTCGAAGAACGGCTTCTTGACATAGCCGTTGTACGCCTCGAGCTGGTCGCCCGTGAGCTTCACCATGACGGATTTCAGGCGCCCCTCGCGCACGACCGTGCGAAACCCATGGTTGCGGGCGATGCAGGTCGCGGCACGCACGAACTGCATAGATGCGAGGTCCCACCGCTCACGCACGTGGGCCTTGACGAAGTCTCCGTCCTCCTCCATGGCCCCGAGCATCTTACGGCCCTTGAAGGCCTTCTGGACGCTCGCGGGAGCCTCGTCGGTGAAGTACATGCGGCTCGTCTTGCCGTGCCAACCGCACTTCTCGAGCGCCTCCCATGCCAAAAGCTCACCCTCGCCGGAAGGGTCCACATCGGTCGCGATGCAGACCTCGTCCACCCCGGCAAGCTCCCGCTTCAGCTCCGAGATGACATCGGAGCAGCCCTTGAGCACGCCCTTCTTCCAAGCGAATTGTCCGAGGTCCCAGGGCAGCCCTTCCAGCGACCATTTCTGCATGGCTTCGGACTGCCCGGCAGGCACCTGCTTGTCGGGCGGGAGCAGGCCCATGACATGACCTCGAAGGGCGCAGATTTTATACTGCACGCCGGCATAGGAGCCGGAGGTCCCGCTGAGCGCCTTTGCGAAGTTGCGCTTAGCACTCGGCTTCTCTGCGAGTATGAGAATCATTGCGGCTCCTTTCACGGGAGGGGAGGGTAGTAACTGGATTCTTCTTTTTACAGGCGCAATCGATATCTCGCGCTTTCAGCACGGCCCGGAGCATCGGCCCCTCATCGCTTCCCATGAGCCAGTCGCAGGGTACCCCCAGTGCCAGCGACAGGCGCAGGATGCATTCATAGTTCGGCAAGCGTGTCCCCGACAGGTACTTCTTGAAGGAGTCCTTGCTGATGCCGCAGACGCGACCGAGCTGGTACAGGTTTTCGTAACCGCACGCCTCGGCGGCCCTGCGCAGACGCACCTTGAAACGGGCTTTGCGCAGGGCGACCGTGCGGTCGGTATCGGGATCGACCGCGACCATGGCTATCAGCCGCCGAGGGCTGCGCGGGCGAGCTGCGTCGATTTAGCTAGGGTCATGGCAACTACGCCACAGCAAGCGATGATTTTGACGAGCGTATGGGCGACATTCCCGATGCCGCTCAGGCCGGTTCCGATATCGCCGACGACAGACACGACCAGATAGGGGAACATGTAGAGGACCACGACCATTACGACGCCGGCGAGACAAAGCGAGAGGAACTGTCGGAGGTATCCCCATCCCCAGCTGCGGGTCTCATCGAAGCCCATGAGGGCGAACGGGATGGGTGCGAACATGGCGGTGAGGTAGATCTCGATGGCGCGACCGATCATCATGGCGTACGAGATGACCAGGGTGAACTGTGCGACTATATAGGCAATGGCAACTTCGAGCAGGATGACCAGGCTTTCGATGATATTGCCGTCTTCGGGGAAGACGATAAGGTTGTCCTTGCTCCACCAGTCGGTGCCGACATTGGCTCCAAGCGAGCTGGCGGACGTGCTGGCGGTCTTGATGATTTCCAAGACGATGGAGTACAGGTCTTTGACGATTCCGACGCCGTTGCGGACCATGTACATCATGACGGCGCACCAGACGAACAGTGCGACGACCTCGCGGACCGAGGGCATCATGCCGCCGCCTTGGTCCATCTTCTTGGCAATCTTGAGGAGCTGGAGCAGCATGCCCATGGCGAGAAGGGTGGCGGCGACTGGTTTGATGGCACTGTCGGACACGTTGGTGACCAGGGCGGCGAGGTTAATTTTTCCACTCGTATTTCCCAAGAGATGGTCGAAGTCGCAGAGCAGGTCCGACGCCGAGACGCAATTCTTTATATCGCCCAGCGTGCATTTGAGCATGAGGTTGGCAATAGGTTGGACTAAGGTTCCGTTGAGGAACTTCATGATGCCCTGACCGATGGCCTCGGTCCAAGAGCCGATCATTTCCCCGACCTTGTTGACCAAGTCATCCAAGCCGAAAGCCGCGGCGCAATGCGGGGTCAGCAGCATGAACAGCAGCATGATTCCGAGCGCCAGCGCGAAAGACGCGCCCGCACGTCTGGCCGATGGGGACTTGATGCCATCGAGCTTGCACTCAACAGACTTTGCGACCGCGACGAGATGATGCTTCGCCTTGTTGAGGACGCCTTCATTGCGGGCGTAATCGAGGGCTTCGACCCTGATGGCGGCTACGTCCATCATTGGACATCGACCTCCTCGAACTCATGGGTGTCGGTGTGGTAGATGACGAGAATGCTCGGCAGGGAATCCTCAGCTGCGTTCGTGGCGTTCTTGATGCCAAACGTCAGGGTGCGGGTGGACTCGTTGAAGTTCTCGATGACCGTGCCGTCCCACGTCAGCTCGGTCGTGGTGGAATGGTTTGCGAGCAGGTATTCGATAACGGAGCGCTTGAACTCCTTGGTGCGGCCATCGATGGCCTTTTTGAAGTTATCGCCCTCGATGCCGTTGAATTTGGCGCTCTCGGCGGAGCGGTTGTTCGAATAGCCGTTCTCATTGTGGAACATATCGCACTTGAGCTCGAAATAGGTGTCGTTGCCCTCGCCGGTGAGCGCGGCGGGATCGACCCTGCTGAGGGTCATGATGTGGTCGTTGCCGGACGCGTCGATTACGGAGAAGACCTCCCAGCTTAAAGCTCCCGTCTGGTCGCCGGCGATGGTATCCACCGCAGTGATTGCAAAGGTCTGGACTTGCTTTTTGGTCTTCTTGACCGAGTCCTTGGACTCTCCGTAAGACTCGGTGATGATGCCGTCCTTGATCGTCATCGAACCGCTGCCGTCATTTGCCGCCCATTTCGAATTCTCGATCTGCTCGACGATTTGCGTGGTGGCCTGATCGTAGTCTCTGATGGCGGAGCGCTGTCGTTCGGTCAGCTCGGTTTTGGAATCGGCGGCATCCCCCTTATGAGATGGCTGCTCGCTTTTCTGCTCCAGCTGCTCCTGCGCATCGGCTGGGGCGTCGTTCCCGCCGCCCTTCGCGACGCAAGACGTGATACCGTTCATTGCGATGAACAACACGATGCCCGCTGCGACCGCGACGACCGCCGTGTTGTTCTTGAGGAACTCCATGAATTTATCCATCCTGTCTCCTTTCCAGTCTGAGGTTTATTTCGAAAGGTCGATTCCGCCGATCCAGCCCCACTTGCAGCCGGTACCGGCGCCGTAGAATCTGATGAAGGTATCGAGCGATTTGACCGTGATGGGGCCCTCGTTGCTCATGACCCTGTTGTTGCCGATGTAGATGCCGACGTGTCCGTACGTGAGTCCGGGAGCACCGGTACCCGGGTGGGAGACATCGGCGATAATCATGCCCACCTTGAGCTCCGACCTATTGGAGCTATGGCACCAGGACCGGCACATATCGCAGGCGTTGCCGCCGAAATAGCCCACTCCCGCCGCGCGGAAGACATTGGTGACCCAGGCGGCACACCAGCCCTGTCCGGGAGACGGGGTGGCATAAGCCATGTTGACGACGGTCTGCTGGCGGGCCGATGCACCCGCAATCTGCGGGGCGCCCGTCCCGTTGCCATGGTCTCCATCGCCGTCCGACGGGTTCGTAAGCAGCTCGTAATACCTGTCGGCGGCTTCATAGCGCACCTTCAGGCGCGGGATTCCCGCCCCTTCCCAGCCGTAACAGAATTGCCTGACGGCATCCTTCAGGTCGGTGGATGCCAAGAAGGCCCGTTTGCTTCCCGAGACCAAGGTTCCCCCGACGGGATCGAGCGAACGGTTTTCCGAGCCATCGGGGCCGTGCTCGGACCTGATGGTATAGGCGCGGCTCCAATATCCCCAGCTGTCGTGGTCCCAGAAGAAATCGAGCTGGACTTGAACCTCCATCCAGGACTTGCCGACGGACTTTGCATAGTTCACGAGATTCGTGTGGCGACCATTCGTCCATTGGCAAAGTCCGATGCCGTTGGCGTTCGTGCCGCCGCCTTCCTCCGATCCCGGATTCATGCCGCTCTCGGCGTACATGTTTCCCATGATGGCGGCGATTTGCAGGTCATCGAGCCCCTTCTCCCTGAAGAACGATGCGACCTGCGATTCCACTTCGTTCATTCCCTGAACCTCCTGATCGGCGCTGCCGCCGGATAGAGCCAGCAAAAGGATTAGTACGGGAACGGCGGCGAGGATGAGCATCCCGAAAGTCGAGCCGCCGATAGCGGTCGCAAGGGAGCCGACTGCTCCGGCGACAGCGGCGGCAAGTGACTTCAGGAGGGCTTGGAGTGCCGCGACGGCATGCTGCGCTGCCGCCTTGAGGCCGGCGGTGAGCTTGCCGATGAGCGCGGCCTTCTGCTCGGCCTCGACGGCCTCGCCCGCCGCAGCCTTCGCCCTGTCGATCGACATGGAGCGGCGCTGCATCGATTTAGAGAAGGCGGCACGCTGCCCGTCCTCCGCCACCCGCGCAGCCTTCTTCTCGGCCTGCGACATGAGCTGCGACTTGCTGCCGCCCTTGGCTTTGGCTCGGGCTGCCTTGAAGTCCTGAGCCTTGCCGCGCACATAGCGTCCGGCGCGTACCGCCTCGTCCGCCTTCTCGACCCCGTCGAGACTGCCCTCCTCATCGAACGCGAAAACCGCCGACTTGGCGGCCTCGGCGGACGAGGAGAAGAAGCCCCGCGCCCCGGCTTGCTTTCCGGCGGCCCTGCTGGCCCTGATAGAGCGGCCGGCGGAGACTGCGGCGCGGGCAGTAGAGCGGATGGCCGTGCCGGACACGGAATCGTCCCCGATGGATGCGACGGCTGAATTCACCAAGGCGTTTGCCGCAGCGGATTTGAATTTCGCGGCGGTCTTGGCGCGTTGCTCGGCTTTGGTGATAAATGCCGAAGCTTCCCTGTGGGCCGCGACCATATCATCGGAGGCCGCCCGGACGTGCTCCTTCTCGGCGACCACCTTTTGCGCGGCAGCGCGGACGCTATCGGGGGCATCGGCGACATTGGATACGGTACCCGTCACATTGCCATGGTTGTCCCCGCCGCGGGGCTTACCGATACGCGCGGCGGTTCCACCCGCGCCATCGCGCTCCGCCTGGGTCATGAATCCGAAGTCACGGGAATCAGATACCCCGGCTCGCTCGATGCCGTTGGCGCTCGTTCCGAGTCCGTCCTTGAAGCCCTCGGCTCTCGATGCGGAATCGGAAAATGCGGATGCCTGGACGCCCGAGTTCCATCCCGAGGCGTCGAGCGTCTCCAAGGCGTCCTTCTCGGCAGCAGCGAAGTCCTGCTTAGCCTGCAAATAGGCGGCCCTCGAGTTATCCAGGTTTTCCTGAATCTTCTTGCTGAGGTGTACGTCGCTCGCTTTGCCGCCGGTGAACATATCGGCAGATGCCCACGATGCGGATGAACCCTGGTGCGATCCAAAACCGATTGCCTCCGATACGGCTTCGGTTTTTTCCTCCGCGCCGCCCGTGTTGGCAGCCATAGGGGAGCCGCCGCCAAAAGGTTGCTGACCTCCCTGCATAGGTGCCGAACTCTGCCCCGCACCGCTCACGGACTTGGAAAATCCCGCCACGCCCGCATCATACGCGCCGGAGAAGGCATCGCGTGAATCGGCCTGCACGGACACGGCAGCGCCCTCGATGAAATCTCGGGAGCCGGCGATACCGGCCGCATCGATGCCGTCGAAAGAGGTCATCATGTTTCGCTGCGCGGCGGCGGCACGGTCGGCACCGCCCGCAAACTGGGTGGCAGTACCTTGCTGCTCCATGCGGGAGGTAAAGGCGCTGGGGATCTGTTGGATTGGCTGCGCGGCAATCGGGGCGGCAGGACCCTGAGATGCCGCAGCAACGAAACCCTGTTCCACGCCGCCTGTTTGATGGTTAGTCCCCATCACGCCGGCGCTATAGGCACTAGGAACAGCATCGCGGATAACAGTCGATACCGCGCTGGGCGTGCTTGCCGCATCGGCGCTAGCGGAATATCCAGAACTGGCCACATCGACATGGCGGTAGAAATCTGCGCCAGCCCCGGCTGTGCGTTGCAAGGCATCGTCATATACCGCCGCAGCCTGCCGCTGGCGCTCTGCTGCAGAGGACATGCTCGCCGTGCTGCCATCTTTCAGGTTAGACGAGGAACTTGCGTTTCCATATTTGGAATCGTCTGGCAAGATGTCCTCCTTCCAAAATCATTTGGGTTACGGCCTCGAAGTATCGACCCGGCACTCGGTAATAGACGGGCAGTTGCCGCAGCGGCAACTGCCCGTCTTCACATTTGGCTACACGTCCGAGCCGCTCTCAGAACTCTCAGAACCCTGCTTCGGCTCGTTGCGCTTCTTCTTGCGGCCGCGCACGCGCTTGCGGCGGCGGAACTCGTCCTGCGGGGCGACATTCTCGGCCGTACCGCCGTGCTTTGCCGCATCGAGTGCCTCTCGCGCCTTCTTCTCGGCCCACTCGTTCGGGTCCGTGGAGAACAGCTCATAGAGGTGGTTATCAGTCGGGAACTCGCCCTTGATCGGCACGCGGGCCGACCCGAATACGAGAAGGCCCCAACCGCGGGGGGCGCCCTCGTCGATGCAGGCGACCTCGAGCGGCGACAGTCCCAAGGCGTCCGCCCAGTAGTCGCGATCCTCCTTGGACTGCTTGAGCAGCATGATGAAATCGGAGTTCTTGACGATTGCGTTGGCATCCTGGTTGCGGATCATGGATTCGGTCGACTGCGTGATGCCCGTCAGGTACATGCCGAACTTACGGCACTCGTTGGCGAATCGGCGGAAATAGTTGAGTACCGAGGGGTACTTGAACAGCGACTCCATTTCCTCGATATACAGCCATGTCCTGCGTCCCTGGTCGAAGTTGCTGTACATGATGTTTCGCACCGTCTCGCAGAACGAGATCAGCGCGAAGACGAGCATGGAGTCGGGCACGTCCTTGAAGTTCAATCCGACGGTGCGGGCCGTGAGGTCGATGTCGGTCTCGTGGTTGAAGAAGTTCGAGTAGCCGCTGACGAAGCGCTCATAGCGCAGGGCGATATTCTGCGCCATCGGCTCGGGCTGGCGCTTCAGCTCCTCGTAGAAGTCCTCGAGGATCGGCTCGCGGCCCCCCTCCATGTTGTAGCGGCGGAAGATGTTCTCGACGCAGCGCTGGATGATGGAGCGCTCCTCCTCGGAGAATACGGTCATGGTCTCGTTGGCCGCGGCCGCCGCCTGCGCGATCATGGCATCGGCCTTGAAAGCAACCTGCGTGCCGAAATCCTCGGATTCGCGGCGCTTGTCCATGCCGAGCGGGTTCAGGTGCGCGTCGAGGCCGACACCGAACGAGGCATAGGTGCCCCCCGCATGCTCGACGAGCAGCTTGTACTCGCCGGCACGGTCGAAGATGATAACCTGGTCGTCAGGCTTCGAGAGCAGCGTGCCCTCAATCTCGTTCTTGGCGAAGAATCCCTTGCCCGATCCCGTCTTGCCGGAGATGAAGCCGACGGGACTTGCCAGGTTGGCTCGGTTGCCGAACACGAGGTTGTTCGACAGCTTGTTCTGGTAGTACCAGCTACCGCCCTCCTGCTCGAGCTCCTGGGTGGCGAAAGGGACGAAGATGCACGCCTCCGACGTGGTGAACGGGCGGGAAATCTCGATGTGGTTGAGGCCGAGGGGCAGAATCGAGTTCAGACCTTGGCGCTGGCGGTACTCGAGGGTCTCCACCTGCACGCCCGCAGAAGACGCGACGTCGAGGATCTGGAGTACCTGCTCGGTCAGCTTCTCGGGGGACTCCGCCCACGTGTAGATAAGGCCGGAGAACATGAAGAGGTGCTGCTGCTGGCCTTGGAGCTGCGTCAGCAGATCCTCGGTCTCCTCGCGGGAGTATCGCAGCTCCGAGGGTAGGATCGAGTAGTCGTAGCCCTGCTGGACGGCCTTCTTCTGCTCCTCGATGGTCTCGGCATCGATCCATGCGCGGCGGGTCTTGACGAAGTTGATCGCCTTGGACTTCTCCATGGGCTGAAGATACCAAGTCACCTCGATGGGCATCGACATGTTCACGAGGTTCGCGACGACCGTGTCCTCGAGGGGGGAGTCGTACTTGCGCATGACCAGCACCTGGCAGTACTTGTCGTCGACCTTGAAGTACATGTTCGAGCCGTCGGGCTTGAAGTTGATGCTCATCGGCGCAATGAAGTCCTTCGAGCTGTCGGGACTGTAGATCGACAGGTCGCGCTCGTAGTCGAACGTGAACTTGCGGTCGGGGCGCAGCAGGGACTCGAGGACGGACAGGCGCTCGAGACCCGTCATCGGCGTGACATCGCAGCGAATCTGCTCGAAATTGCCCGTCAGGTCGGTGTTGATGCGCGAGAAGCGGGTTCGTGCCTCGATGGGGTTGTTCGCATGGATGCCGATGGTCATGTAGCGGGATCGCTTGATGTTCGAGACGCCCTCGGCGAGCTTATCGGAAAGCACCTCGTTCATCGTCTCGGCGTCCTCCTTGAGGACGTCGTTCGCCTGGCGCGACGGGTCGTAGAACTGGCGGTCGCGGATCTGGTCATGGCGCAGCGGCGTGTTGACGACGGAGAACTGCACCGTGGTGTCGGCGGGGAAATAGTTGTAGATATCGCACATCGCCGCGAGGATGGTCTTCTGGTCGTCGTCGCGGGCGTTCTGGTAGGTGATGTCGTCGAAGGAAAGGGTCTCGGAGTAGTAGCCCTCCTCGACCTCGCAGATGCCGTTCTCGAACATTCGGTTGTAGCCGATGGCATCGACCACGTTCTTGGCGTTGTCTCGGCGACGTCGCTGCTCGGCGGTGAGCTTGTCGCTCTTGGAGCTGCGCTCCTTGAGCTTCTTGGTCACCTCTGCGGCGCTTTTCGCCTGCGTGCGCTCCGCCTCCTTCGCCGCGGCGCGGGCATCGCGAATCTCATGGCGCTTGCCGGCAAGCTCGCGGTCGAGCTCCTTATGCACCTTCTTGACGTAGCGCTTGCGCTCCCGCTTGCTCATCTTCGCAAACTCGGGGTCGAGTTCGAAACCGACCTCACCCGGGCGGCGGAGACCCTCGGCGAGCGTCTCCATGTTCTTGAAGCTCTCGTCCTTGTTTGCCATTAGTCGCTCCAAAATTCTTCGATCTGTCTCTTGTTGGGGGCTGTGGTGTTCATCGGCTCAAGCGGCCCGCCCGGTTCCCACATCTCCAGGCCGTTGGTCTTGTAGAGTTTCGTCAGCACCTTGCTGCTGGCTTTCTTGCGCTCGTCCGCATACGCCTTCTTGAGGGAGTCCGCCTCGGCCTTGAATTCTCCGCGGTTGCTGGCGCTGACGTAGACCAGGCACTGCTCGTTGAAGTTGTGCGCGAGCCACAGCGGCGCGAACTTCTCGAAGTTCATGCCGTGGGGCGTATAGAAGCCGATGAGGGCGGCGGGAGCCGCGGCGAGCCATACGAGGTAGATGACGTCGTTGATGTCCACGTGGAACACGAACGTGCAGAGCAAGCCGAAAGCCAAGGCGCAGCCCACCGCCGCTCCGATACAGATGATCGTGCGTGCGGTGAGGCCGCCGATGACCTTGGGCTGATACTCGGTTACATCCTTGTGGACCGGTACCGACAGCACCCGCTTAGCCTCGCACCCAGCTGGTGTCGAGCGTACCGAAGTACAGGGCTGCGGCAGACACGATGACGCCGCCGATCAGCGTGCCGACGCCAGCGGCGATAGCAGCGCCGTTGCCCGAGGCGCCGTTGTGGACGTTGATGCCGATGGTGACGCCGCCCCAGACGACCATGATGGCGCCCAGCATCTGAATACCGCCCTTGAGCAGGGAGGTGATGTTGCCGAGGATGCCGCCGGCGGAATCGAGCTGGCCGAGCTGGACGGTGGCTACGGCAAGGGCGTGGTAAATCGGGTTCATGTGTATTCCTTTCAGGTGTATCGGTGCAGATGTGCTAAATCGACCAAGTAGCTTGAAAATGCCTTATTGGTCCAAATGCGCCGAATGTGTTACTATGCGTATGCGCCGATAAGGCGCCAGGGTGAAGAGGTTCGTGAGAACCGCTGTCATCTCCTGTCTAGCGCACCCATGAACTGTTTGGGGCCCGCAAGGGAATGCAGGTAGGTCGTTCGCGGCCGGGGTGCGCACCGCATGTCAAGGCGTCGGGCCGTCACGGGTCCGGCGCTTTTCTTTTTCAGGTGCTTCGGTAGACATGCGATCCTCCGTACCGGGTACAGGGCGGCGGCGTGCCGACCCAATGGACGCCACGAAGATACACGGCGCGGCCGAAAGGCACCCACGTCTTGCCGCAGCGGCAACATCGAGGCATTCGCGCAGTTAACGACCTCGGGCAGATGCAAAAAAGGGCTCGCCGGACGCTCCCGTGAACCCCTTGCACAGAATCAATAGAGCCGCTGCCCTCTATTCCGCCTTGCCGGTTGAATCCGTATCGCGGGACTTGTAGTGCTTGCCGACCTCGGCATCCGATCGACCACGCAAAGGCATCCGCCGCGGCATCGACTTGGATTGACTCGCGAGGCGTGCGGAGTACTCGCGTTCCTCGCGGCGGCGCTTCTCCGCCATGTACTTCTTGATATCGAATCCGGGCGTATCGGCCATCATCCTGTAGTTCGGATGCTCCGTGAGCGGGTACTTCTCATCGACGATGGGGTTGGCGCCGTTGATGAGCACGACGCATTCCGTCTTGGGGAGCTTTGCCACCTCGGCGGGATCGATGAGGGCGCGGCCGACGGTCTGGCCGCTCTTCGACCAGCTGCCCTGTCCTCCGTGGCTCTGAGAGTAGTTCTCCTGGAAGACGGTCTGCTGGCCGCAAGAATCGGAGATGAACTCGCAGGTCGAGGTCGTGCCCTTGTTGGCCTTGCCGCCGCCGAGATAAAGGACGGTATCGCAGCAGCCCACGATGGAGTCGGCGGTCGCCTCGTCGTAGAGCTCGGCGAGCTGGGACTTGGCCTGCAAGATGACCGACATCGCGATGTTTCGCGAGCGCAGGACGGAGATGAAGCCCGAGATGTCGGCGGGAAGCGACAGGGAGCGGTACTCGTCGAGGATGAAGTTGACCGGGCGCGGCAGCTTGCCGTTGTATTTCTCCAAGGCCTTGTGGCACAGGACTCGCACCGTCTGGTAGACCATCATTCCGTGCAGAAAGCCCAGCGTCCTCTGGTCCGTGTCGTCGAAGATGGCGAAGATCGCGTTCTTCGAGTCGGGGTCTCCGAAGCGCTCGAGGTGCATCTGATCCTCGCCGACGACAAGCTGCTTCACTTCGGCGGCGGTGAACGGCGCCAGGCGTGCGTTGCAGGTGATCAGAATCGACTTGAGCGTCTTGCCGGCTGCGGACTGGAACTTGCGGTAGTTCTCCAAGGCGTAGTCCTCGGTGGGGTCGAACCCGCGCTTTCCGTTCTTGTGGACGTTGTCATACGGTCGCTTGTTGTCCGAATGACGGCGGAAGGCCGACGGGACGAGGTCGAAGCGCTCGCCGTCCGCGCCGGTGTAGACCGAGATCTCCTCCGGTGCGTCCGAGGGGGTCGGGTTCTGAGCTGCACGCTCCTTGACCTCGGGATTCTTCGGGTTGCGCTTGACCCGTCGCATACCGGTCTCGATTTCGTCGAAGATGAGGTCCAGCGGGCTCTTGTAGTTCTCGTTGGACTCGGATGCCTTGGCCATCGACAGCAGCTTGAGAAGGCCGCCGATGTTGTAGTCCTGGGCGGGGCAGTAGTCGCGCATGAACGCGATGAGCGCCATGTAGAGCATCTTCTCGGACTTCTCCCAAAACGGGTCTCCCGAGCTGGACTTGGGAGGCGTCGTCATGGAGATGAGAAGTCCCGCGAACGACTGGATTTCGAGGTCGGTCCTGACGTAGTGGAGCGGGTTGTAGATCAGGGAGCGGTCGGGGAAGAACGTGTTGAACGAGCGGATCTCATAGCCGTTGTTCGTGAGCATGTTGCCGACATCGAGCAGGAGGTCGCCCTTGGGGTCGGTGATGAACAGGTCGGAATTCATCTGGCACACGTTGGGCTTCACATAGTAGCGCGTCTTGCCTGCGCCCGAGCCGCCGATGACCAGCACGTTCATGTTGCCGTCGTAGTTCATCGAGAAGCCCTCGCGGCTCCAAGCGCGACCGGTGCTCTTCGAGAGAAGCAGCGCGTTCGCAGATCCTTGCGGATTTTTATCCTCGATGAAAGGCGCGAGTTCCTCGGTGGTGGCCCACCGCGCCGAACCGTGCTCCTCGCCGACTCGGGTGTTCTTCTGCCCATAGACCAGGCACACCATGGCAATTGCCCAAGGGATGCAGATTCCGAGGAGCATGCCGAGCATGCCGGCGTCGTTCGTCAACAGACGGAACGGATGGGCGGCGATGAAGCCCCACATCTCCGCAGGGGCGGCCGTGAGGCCCTCGAGCATATCCGAATAGGAGCAGGCGCAGTCGACGAACCTGTTGCCGAGGTAGGCGAAGGGGAGGGTGGCAGCCGCCGCGCCCAAAAGCGGCGCCACCTCTTTCGTGACCTTCATTAGCGGTTCACCGTCTCGAGCGAGACGTCCTTCTCGGCTTGGGCAGCGGAGCGGGATGCGACATATGCGGCCTCTTCGCCCTTGTCACTCATCAGCTCGTCGATGTTGCGTTCCTTCATGCTGACGGGCTCGTAATCGGGGTCGTCATCGATACATTCGGCATCCGAATCGAGCTTGTCGGGCATCCCGTCCCCATCGCGGTCCTCGGCGGCATCGCGAATGCCGTCTCCGTCGGAGTCCCCGGTGCCGGGGGCATCCTGCCCATCGGCATAGGGCGTGGAGAGGTCACCGTTATGGGCATCGGGGCGAGCCTGGACGCAGTCCGCCGTGGTCTTGCTGTTGGAGATATCCTCGTGTAGCTCGGCCTTGCGGGTCTCGCGCGACAGCGCCTCGTCCGCATCGGCGGCGCTCAAATCGCCATCGGCTCGGACTGCCGGCGCGGACTCCACCGTCTTCTCGGCCAGTTCCTCCTCGGCGATAGCCTCCGTGGATTCAGGTCCGGTCTTGCCGTCTGCGGCGTTGCCGGCGGGACTCTCCTCACCGCGTGTCTCATCGACGTCATCGAGACTCGGGGCGAAGACCCCGCCATCGTCCGGGTCGCGCACATCATGATCTGGGTCTACACCCTCATCTGCACGCTCATCGGCATCTGCACGATTATCGTCTCCATGCTCGGGCTCGACCTCGGACGTCGGCATATCGACACCCATATCGCCGCCTGCCTCGTCATATCCATCAGTCCCATCTTCGATGAGCGGAGGTTCGAATTCCACGCCGATGCGGTCCTTGTAGCGCTGGCGCATGAACAGCTCGCCGCGCTCGGGTCCCATGGCTTGGATCTTCTTTCCCTCGATATCGAGGGCTTCCAAGGCGTGATCTGCATCGCCTTTGTTGACGATGACTTGGTTGCCGATATGGCGGGCGTTGATGTCGTAATCCTGCAAGATGGAGCAATAGTAGGCGGCGTTGAACGAGGATGCCTCGTTCTCGAACTCTCCGAACGTGAAACGGGTGCAGTCCCCATCGGGCAGGCTTTTGATATAGCCCTTGTCCGCTTTGCCCTTATCGAGTTTGTCGAGATTGATGATGCGGGCGGCATATCGATGGTCTCGGCTGATGTCGTAGATGGCATCTTGAATGGTGTGGGTGCGCTTCCCGTGACTGTCCTTTCCGTCTTTCGGATGGACGAGGAAGTGGCCGACGACGGTGGAGTTGGCAAATAGTTTCGGGGAGATCTGCTTCAACTCGCGAAGGGTCGCCTGCGCTTCAGCGGGAGAATCGAACCAAGTCGTCGTATAGTCTTGTTTTTTCATCCCCTTGCCGTTGTTCGATAGGCCCTTGGCCGCCGACTTGGCGTCTCGGGCTTCTGCTCGCAAGCGGTTCGACTCATTGATTTTGTTCCTGAGCATCTCCCTGCCGAACATCTCGAGTATGTTGAGCAGCTTGATTCCGGCCTCATCTGAAATTGATGGCATATCCTCTACCTCCGAAGGTCGCTGTGGCCAAGCCCAATGCTCAGCCACAGCGCAGGCTACATCGGAGAGAGAAACCCCCTTCGGGTCGTGCCGCAGCGGTTAGATTCAACCGTTTCGCATCGACTCAACGGGAGTGAAGGTGCCATCTAGCGCCAAACGCCCATCGATACGGACTGGCCGTGCTCGTTTTCGGCGAGGATGCTGCCGTCGGACTTGTAGATGAGCTTCTTGACGAGGAACTTCTGGAATCCCGACCCAAACGCGACGGTGGTCACCTCCCCGGGGAGAAGCCCATGGGGTAGGGCGAGGCTTTTGACGCCGTCGGCTTCCTGCAAAGCCGCCGAGGCCCCGTCCGCACGCGATGACTCATCGGCGAGCTTCATGTTGACGCGCTCGAGTTCCTTGGCGAGTCTGCTTGAATCCCGCTCGGCCGCACGTGCGCGGCCCTCGGCATCAGTCGCGCGTGCGGTGGCTTCCATCAGCTTGGACTCCGCATCCTCGAGGTCGTCCTTCAAGTTCGAGCATACCGAAAGCTGCTGCCGCAAGGCGCCGACCTTGCCCTTGTAGCTTTCCAGGTCTTCCCGCAGAAGCTCTACGGCTCGCGCCTTGCCCTCGGCTCGGTCGGCTCGTTCGCGCTCGGACTCGACCTCCTTCTGGAGACGCTCCAACTCATCCTTGTGCGAATCGCTGACGGCACGGTTGACCTCTTCCTGCTTGGAATCGAGCGCCTCCTGAAGCTCCGCGATACGCTTTTCGTATTCCGCCGCGTCCTCTTCGAGCTTGCCCTGTGCCGCCTGCACCTGCTCGCGTAGCCGCTCCTGACCGCGCACCAGCTCTCCGATTTTCTGATCGTAGTCATGGCGCTGGCGGTGGTTCTCCTCCCGTGCCGCCTGAAGGTCCGCCTTGATCGACTCGCTGTTCGCCTGCACGGCCTCAAGGGCTGCGGCCGCATCGGCTCGTGCCTTCTGGGTCTGGGCGAGGCTTCTACCGAGGGCCTCGTTTTCCCGCGCGAGGTCGCCGATCTTGTCGGCGCTCGACTGTTCGCTGTCGCGCAGGTGGCTGGCGCCTTGCCGCTCGACCTCGAGCGAAGACTCCAGCTCCTCGATCCGGCTCGATGAATCGCCGAGCTTACCCAGCAGTTCGTCCCGCTCGGCCGAAACCGTCTCGAGCTCGGCTTTGGTCTGGGCGACGGAATCGTGCAAGGCGGCGTTGTGGTTCTCGAGCCTCTTCATCTGCTCATCCGCAGCGGCCTTGAGCTGCCAGCAGCTCTCCCGAGCTTCCTCGAGCTGCCTCTCGCGGTCCTCTGCCTGGTTTTGGAGGGTGGACATGTCGAAGGCCAGCTCGCTAGCGCGATTCTCGGCCTCCTGTGCCCGAGCGACAAGGCCGTTGACCTCATCTATCGACATCCCGCTCGTGTTCTCTAAACGGGAGCGCAGGCCGAGAACTTCCTGACGGAACTCCTCCTTCTCGCTGCGTTCGCTCTCGATTTGGTCATTGGCCTCACCGAGACGCTCCAAGAGGCCCTGCGTCTTGCTCCGCTCGCTATCAAGGGATTCGAGCGTCTCCGCATTGATGCGCTTGAGGTTCTCAATCTCATCTGCGGCTGCGGCGTTATCTGCCGCAGCCTCCACCGCCGCAGCCATCTCGGCACACTTGTGCTTGAACTCCTCGCATTTGCGCTCATGCTCTTGCTTGGTTTTCGCGAGCTCGGCCTTTACGGACGAAAGTTCGGCCAAGGCCGAATCGCGCTTATCACGAGCCTCGTCAACGAGCCGTCTGGCCTCGGCGCGAGCGGCCTTCATGCGCCGTGCGCGGTTACGTGAGCTGTGAGCCGCCTTGCAGGGGGCGTCTGCAGGCAATTGTCCCATTGCTTCTCCAATCGGATCTTAGTTTTCCGTCAACTCGTCGATATCCTTCGGCACCTCGATGCCCTTGACCGAGCACATGTAGCGAAGGGCCTCGCGTCGGTTCTTCGCGCGGGGGGCGATCATCGCCGAGTGGTAATCGCCCATGAACGTCCAGATGATGCCCGAGGTCGTCTTGTTGGCGGTGAGGCAGTACTTCCTCGCAAGCGCCTCGGCTTCATTCGCGCATTCCGAATCGTTTTCGGGCGCATCCTCGTGGCTGGTTCCCGCAGATTTTCCGCTGGCCGCTCGGACCTTCTTCAGATAGAACCTAAACCCGTCCGCGCGGCGAAGCCAGTTGAGCGGGAACATCGCGTAGCGCTTGAAGGCGGCCGAGCCGCCTTCGGAATTCTGCGTCATGAGCTCATCGAGATAGAGGTCCCACGCGTCGCATATCTCATCGGCATCGGCACCCGCGTTCATGGCATCGCGGATCGCGTCCATGGTCCTCTCGAGGAAGATGCCGTCGCAATGCTTGGGAGACGAGTCGGCGATGAAGCGGGCCGCATAGCGGACCTCGGCGCTCCAGCCGCCTTCACCGCCCGGCTCGCCGTTTCCACTCCCTTCGCAATGTCTATCTCCCTCGTTGGGATTATCAGAAGAATAAGAAAAATAATTATCATTATTATTCTTATTATTATTTATATATACGTCGCGTTCAGAAGAAGACAGGTCGCTATCCTGCGGTTTTGCTGCATCTCCGCAGCTAGATGACGCTGCGGTATCTTCATCAGATTCGACGTTTGCGCAGGTCGCGCCGATACGATAACTTGGCGCATCGTTGTGACAAAATGACGCATCGTTGCGCCAAGTTGACGCATCGATGTGACAACTTGGCGCATCGTTGTGACAAAATGGCGCATCAGCCTGACCTGCGGATTGTTGAAAGCTCGAGTTTTCAACAGCCGAGATGTGACAAGTTGGCGCATCAGCCTGACCTGTGCTTTGTTGAAAGTCGAAATCGAGGATTTGCCCGCACCGCGAGGCGGAAACGGGTATCGTCGCCTCAATCGCGGCATTGATTTTCTCCTGGACGGCGAAGTAGGAGCGCGGCGATTTCATGCCGTTCGCCTCCCTGCCGGTACGGTACAGCTCGGTGTAGCCGATGAGGCCCGCCTTGCAGAGGCTGTCGAGCGCACGCTGGACGGAGCGGCGCGAGATATACAGATCGAGGGCGAGCTGGTTCTGCGTGACGTAGTAGCCGTATGCCGAATGATGGCTCATCGAGTAGATCTTGGCGTAGACCGACAGCTCGGCGCTGGATGCCTTGAGACCCAGCCCGGCCGGGTCCACCATCCAGTCGAATACGGTATAGAAGTTGCGGTCGAGCGCGTTATCAGGACATCTTGTCGTAGGCACCGTCGTCGACCTCGCTTTCGCTTGACCCGTCAGCCAGCTTTGCATCCTCGGTGCCGCTGTCGGCATCGGCGAGAACCGATTCCACGGCATCGTAATCGCACTTGAAGCTCATCGACAGGCCGTCCTCGTCCAAGACGGCGCAGACGAGTCCCTTGGCAGCAAGCTCGTTGAGCGTCTTGAAGACTCGCGCGATGCCGTGCTCGGCCGCCCTGCGACCGCGGGCTGGGGCAGGGCAACCCTCATCGAGGGCCTGCGCGATATATTTCGAGGTGATGCGCTCACGGGCGGGGTCGTCGGTGCAGTCGCGCTCGAAGATGAGCGCGAAGACGATTGCCTTGGCGTTGTTGAGGCCGAGACGGCTCATCCAGCCGTACTGCTTCCAGTAGGTCTCTTGCTCCAGACGGTTGTTGCTACGATTGTTGTACGCGAAATCCATGATAGTTCTCCTATTTTGCTATCGACATGACTCTGCTCCGGCTGTTTCGGCCGGAAGGCGTTTCGATAGGAGAGGGAGAGCTGGGTGACTGCTCGCCGACACATGCGACCCAAGTGCTCGGCTCGTTCTCGCCGACATGGGTGCGCTCGATGTAGCCGCGTTCGGACAGATCGCTCAGAACACGCCTGACGGTCGTGACCGATGTGTTGCTGAGGAACGCGAGCTTAGGTTTTGAGACGCTGAGGCCCTTTTCGCCCGCTTCGCAGACCAGGGCGAAGATGATGAGCTCGTTTCCCGATAAATCGAGATCGCGCATCATCCACGGGTCGATGGTGAAACTCATTTGAGATCACCTGCCAAAGTGCACGTGCATGGCGAAAAGACCCCGAAGGGCTTGATACCCTCGGGGTCGATAGCTAACAGATTGCACAGATAGGCGGCAGCGTTCACAGCTGCACGCCCAGCAGGGCGGGTCATGCAGTTCATCTCCTATCGTCCGGCTTGGGGAACCGGTATGCTTTGATTTTGTGGCGCTATGCCGAGCTTGTCAACTAGGCATTTTTGAGAAGGGTCTTGAGTAGCAGCTTGCCGAGCTGGGCTTCTCCGGTCTGGTCGATCAGTGCTTCGTCCACCTCAACTTCGTCGTTTTTCATAAGAGCCGCACTATCGGGCGCACCTGCGCCCAGAAGGGTCTCGCCTCCGAAGATATCCACGCCGTATTTTTTGAAGAGCGGGGCGTACTGCTCTTTGATTTTCTCCCTCGCAAGGCAGCGCTCGCTCACGCTCTTGTAGAGAGCCTCGTAGCTGATCCCCGCGAGCTTGAAGATATAATCGCGGTTGAAGGTGAAGCGGTTTTGGAGGCGTTGGTACTCGACGGTATCGGCGCGACACATTGATTGGAGCTTCGAGCGGCTGCAACCGAGGACTTTGGCGGCCTGGTCGGAGTTGAGAACGAGCGGGAGCTGCAAGAGCTCCTCATCGCTGAAGGATGCGGACTTGGCGCTCTTTTTGACTGCGGTATTCATCACGCTACATCTCCTCCGCGACAGACGCGAAGGATGGATTTGCCATGCGCTGCATCTGCTCCTCGACGGCAGAGTCGAACGCGTCCAAAAGACGGGCGGCGCCTTCCGCGGGCAGCATCGCCCTCACAAACACGAATTCACTAGCGGTCGGCTCGCGAAGGAAGTTGCACTGACAGTCGAGAAGCTCGGCCCCGCCGACCGATTCATTGATAGCCGTGGCGAACAATTTCGTGTCCTCGACGTAATCCAAGAGGATTTTGGATGCGGACTCCAGTACAGGGTTTGCGGTCATCATGTCTCCGTAACTAACGAACTACTTGGGGCATAGTTGATGAATGTGGAATGGTGTTCCTCATTCGTAGCTACGAGCGAGATATTAACCCTTTTTCCTATTCTGGGCAATATAATTTGGAATCGTAATTTACATACGTGGAAATTACCTATTTGCGCGATTTATATCTACATACGCGAAAATGACTTCCAAATCATGTATTCTGTAGCCGGGTAGTAACCTGATCTACAGATAGGGGAGACCATGACCTTCAAGGAGATTCTTGAGAAGTACGGTATCACGGCATCGGAACTCAGCCGCAGGTGCGGGGTTTCGACTTCAACCTTGAGCACCTTCGTGAACGGCAGGTCGAAATGCCAGAACATGCAGATCTCCACGTTTCTGAGGATATGCAAGGGCTTGGACATTCCGTTTGAGACATTTGTGGAAGACCTGTTCGATGGTGAGGAGGAGAACCCAGGAAAGAAGGCGCTTCTCTCGGGCGACGAGGAATCCCTCGTGAGCGATTTCAGGGGCTTCAACGCGCAGGCGAAATCCTGCCTCATGCGCGTATCGAGCGCCATGAAATTGGATCCCACCAACATGCAGAGAAATCACGAGGTGCAGGTCGAGAAGATAGAGCCTGATGACGTGGAAACAAATCCGGATGGCGCAGGGGAAGCCGATTAGCTCGCCAGGCGGCACCGGCGCTTTTCAAGCTACAGCTACCGAGCTACATATGTAGCCATGTAGCTGCATAGCCGCCTACATGACGCTATACAGACATATCGAGAAAGATAGGAGTTCGATACCATGGCTGGGAAAAAGCCCACCGCGGCTCCGAAAAAGCAGGTAGCGGGCAAGGACCGCCCCTACTCTAAACTGGAGTCGCTCATCAAGGGATCCGGATACTCAAACAGCCAGGCGGCAAACCTTGCCGGCATTCCGGTGAGCACGTTGACGACGATTATCCGCCCTGAAACCGACTTGGGAACGGTCCGCGTCTCTAACTTGCTCGCCCTTTGCCGGGTCTTGAACATAACCATAGAGCAGCTCTTCGACACCGAGATGCCGGTAGCCGACGACACCGATGCCCCTGTCGGGCAGAGGCTTGAGTTGGTCACGCTGTTCAATCGCCTCAATACCGAGACCCGCGGCGAGCTGATTGGCATAATGAGGAGCCTTGCGAAAGACCCGAACCGCCTGATGGTCTGGCCGAGCGAACGCGACTGACCGATTTTACAGGTAGCCGTGTAGCTCGATACTCAACTACACGGCTACAGAGCTACACGCCTACCTAGCTGCCTGAATACCCGTGCTACTTCAGGCAGACGACATACCACTTGCCGCCGTCGGCGATAATCGACCTGCGGTGCGTCCTGTTCCCGCGACCGATGACATAGACATCGCGGACATACGCGAACCTGCCCGCGGTACGGGACGGGCACATGAGCGGCGCACCGCTACTCGAGATGGCAAACCTTCGCCCATCGGGCCAGATGATGCATGTCGGGTTGCCGCCCGCATCCTTCTCAACCGACACCTCCACGAGATTCAACTGATCTCCAACCATTCGCCCTCCACAAGACAGACATCGCCATACGCCCGCGAAGCCGCGGGCTTTATTGATTAAGCGTCCCACGCGGCTACCGTCCACATGGGGCGCTTGCCGCAGCGGCATGCTCCATGCTCATGTCAAGCCACGGCGATGGCGCTCGCTCGGCCTTTTCCTTCCATCGCTATGCATCAAAGCCGGCTACACAGCTACACGGCTACCGTGCATGTCACGTAGCCGACTACCGAGCTACACGGCTACAGCCAAGCCGATTCCGCTGCTAGACGGCGCTTTACGAGGCAATCCCACGCAACCTTGACCGCCACCTGCTGCCGCTGCGGCAACAGGTGAATGGCAATGCATGGATTGGCGTATTTTCACGGGGCTAGCAAAACCTCCGAATGGAAGGAGACCTCGATATGCGCAAACGCGAGGCAAAGAACAAGAAGACGATTTTGAAGCCGGCGGTGACCATGGCCGTGACTGCAGGCCTCATGCTGTCCCCGGTCATGCAGCCCATGGCATTTGCCCAGACGGCATCCGCAGACGGCGATCAGCTAACCACCCAGACCGACATCCAGAAGGTCACCGAGCAAGCCGTAAAGGATGCCAAGGCGACCATGGATCTCGCCAAGGGCAAGCTGGACGAGGCAAACGAGCAGCTCGATACCGCGAAGGCCGCCATGAATGCCGCACAGTCGGCACAAGCCGACGCCCAGACCGCATACGATCAGGCAACCGCCGACGCTGAGGCAGGTGAGGCCGATGTACAGGCCGCGTCCGATGCCAAGGCTGCAGCCGACCAGAAGCTGACCGAGGCCAAGGCCGCATATGATGTCGCCGCCGCAAAGCGAGCCGACGCTGCAAAGGCTGCCGAGCAGGCTGCTGCAGCCTACGAGGCCGCAAAGGCGGGACGCGCAGGCGCGTTCGAGAAGATCGAGACCACCAAGCAGGTATGGACCGACGCCAAGGCAGCGGTCCATACCGCGAAGAAGGCCGTCGAGAAGGCCCAGCAGGGCGTCGACGAGGCCGAGGCTAAGGTTGCCGACCTCGAGCAGCAGGTATCCGATGCCCAGGCGGCCGAGGATGCCGCCCGCAGTCAGCTCGATGCCCTCCAGTCCGAACTCGACCAGGCAAACGCCGAGCTTGCAGACGCCCAGAAGACGCTCGATGAGAAGCAGGCCGAGTTGGATGCGGCGCAGGCCGACATGGAGGCCAAGAAGGCCGATTGGTACGGCAAGGTCCACGCCTATCTCGATGCCTTCGGCAAGTGGGGCGATGCCGCTATCCAGAAGCTGACCCAGGCTAAGGATACCGCCCAGTCCAAGGCGGCAGATGCCCAAACCGCCCTCGACCAAGCGAACGTCAAGCTCGAGGCGGCCAAGCAGGCCGTCGCCAACGAGCAGACCCGTCTCGATGCCGCAAATGCCACCGTTCCCCAGGCAGAGCAGAACATCCAAGACGCGAAGGCCGCTCTCGCTGCAGCCCAGGACGAGTACGACCTCATCAAGTCCATCGCGGACTCCCTGCCCCAGTATCGCCTGAACCTCGATAATGCTCAGCAGAAGCTCGAGCAGGAGCAGACCGCCTATACCGCAGCCGCAAATGCCTACTACCAGGCTCAGGTCGCAGGCACCGCGACCGAGGAAGAGCTGACCTCCCTCATGGATGCGGTCAACGCCGCCCGTGACACCTTCCAGCAGGCACAGGACATCTACAACGACATCAAGGTCGCTGTTGACGAGCGTGAGGCCCAAGCCGCCACGCTCGGTGATAAGCAGGCCGCGGTCGATGTTGCCCAAAAGGCAGTCGATGCCGCGCAGGCCTCCTACGATGACATCGTGAACAACTACATCCCGACCTGCGAGGCACAGCTCAAGACCGCCAAGGATGATCAGGCGGCCGCACAGCAGGCCGTCGCGGCCGCGACCGACGCCAAGGCCGCAGCCGACAAGGCCGCCAAGGATGCGTCCGATGCGCTGGATGATGCCCTGAACCATGCCGGCGATCTCGAGCAGCTGAATCAGGCTCAGCTCGAGGCGAACAAGGTCTTTGCCGATGCTTCCTCCAAGTATCAGGGCTTGAAGCCTGGCGTTGAGGATGCCGCCGGCGTCCGCGACCAGGCGAAGGCTACCGCAGACGAGAAGCAGGCCGCCTACGACCAGGGCGCGGATGAATTCGATGCCGCGCATGACAAGACCGCTCAGCTCCAAGGCCAGCTTTCCGATGCCCAGACCGCCTTGGTCGAGGCTCAGAAGTCCCTCGAGGATGCCGTAGCCGTGATTGACGTGAAGAAGGGCGAGCGTGCCGCCGCGAAGGCCGCCTACGAAAAGGCCTTGGGTGACTACGAGGATGCGGTCACCGCCGAGCAGAAGGCGCTGGATGCCAAGGAGGCCGCCGATGCCGACCTGGCTGCGGCCCAGCTCGCATATGACGAGGCTGAGACTGCCTACCAGAAGGCCGCCGTGGCTGCCGCTACCGCTGCCGCAGGCAAGGACGAGGCGGAGCAGAAGCTCGCCGAGCTCAAGGCCGCTGCCGACAAGGCCAATGGCACGTTGATCGAGGCAACCGCCGCCGTCAAGCTCGCTCAGGGCGATGTCGACACCGCTTCCGCCGCCGTGGATGAGGCTCAGGCCTACTACACCGCAGCCGCCCAGGACTACAAGAACCTCTCTGATGCCTACGAGGCTTCCAAGACCGAGAATGGCAACGGCACCATCGCCGGCGGTAACACCGAGACCGGCACCGAGGACGGTAACGCCAACGGTGCCGGTGGAGCCGGAACCGACCAGGCTGCGGGTGCGAACGGCAAACAGGCCCAGGGTGAGCAGGCTCAGGCCGCTGCCGCTTCCGACCAGAAGGCCCTGCCCCAGACGGGCGACTCCACCGCGCTCGAGGTGAGCGTCATCTCCGGCATGGGCGCAGCCGCGATTGCCGCAGCGGGCATCGCACGCCGCCGTGGTCTCCATGCTGCACACTAGATCCTAGCGGTCTAGACCCCAAGCCCTTTCCCCTCGAGAGGAGGAGCCGCCGAAATGGTGGCTCCTCTTTTTTGCTTCACTGCGTAGCTGCACGTCTACCGAGCTATCTTGTTACACGACTACGGAACTACAGAACTATTCGGCTACACCGCTGCCAAATGATCACATTCGAAGAGACTCCCTCATATCAGATGATTACTTTTCTTATTCTTCTTATTCTTTTCCTCATTCATCTGGACAATCGTTTGGCAAGCTCGTCTATGCGTCTATGCGTCTATGCGTCTATGCGTCTATGCGTCTATGCGTCTACAGAGCTACCGAGCTACATAACTACACGCCTACTGAACTGCGTGTTCACACGCAGACTGTTGGCAAGAAAAGAGCGCCCCGGAAGGCGCTCTTTGAATTCAGCTTGAGTTCCGTTGAGATGCCTAATGCTCATCGACCGCCGCGATACGCCTGCCAATCCATCTCATGACGGGAACCGCCATGGAATTGCCGATGGCCTTGTAGCGCGGCCCATCGGGACATTCCTCGGCGGGCTTGCCCTTCCAAGCGATCAGCGTATGCCCATCGGGGAAACCCTGCAGGCGTTCGCACTCGAGCGGGGTGAGCCTGCGGACGAGCATAGGGTTAACCTCCGCGGGCTTGTCCGCGATTTCAGAGGCAACCATATGCGGGTGGTTCGCGAGCAGCGTGAAGGCCGGGTCGCCGTCCGCACCGACCCCAAGGCCCGTCCCGCGACCCAGCTTCTTGTCACGGGTTGCGATTTGCTCATTGATGGGATAGGTGCCGCCCGTGCATGCGAAAGTGGCCTGCTTCATGCCGGGTCTGGCGGCAAGCGCCCCGCTGAGGGTCCCATCGCCGACGATGCGCACCTCGTTGTGCACGTTCTGCGCGAATCCGAAGGGCGGCAGGATGCCATTCTCGCGAGCCCAGACGGCGGGACCGGATGAGGTATCGAGGGTCGGGAAGACATCGGACTCGCCGACCCCCAAGCCGTTGCTGCTCGAGTGGGCGAGCTCGCAGACATATGTCTGAATATTCGTGCCGTCCACCACAACGGGGGCGTCGTCCTTGCCCATATGTGCGGTAAGGCATCCCGCGATTTCATCGCTGATATGGCAGTGCGCCTGCGTGCCCGTCATGCAGACGATGTTTTGGCCCCTATCCGCGCACGGGGACGAATCTCCTCGGGCCGTGAGGCACCCCGCGATCTCCGTACCGTACTGGGACATCGCCATGACCTGTTGGTCGGTGCCACTCAGAGGCAAGACTGCCGGAGCGTGCCAGTCAGCCGTGAGCGTGTTCGCCTGTTCCTCCGCATAGCCTATCGTGTTTGCTCGGGGCGCAGCGGAGTACTTGAAGCCTGCGCACGCAGCGCTGCGTCCAGCTCGGCGGGCAAGCTCCTTCCTCTTTTCACGGCTCGATTGAGGATACCCTGACAGGCAGTCGGGCTCAAAGAGAACCTCTGCGGGGGATTCGGCTCCAAGATGTCCGACAAGAAACAGACGGCGGCGTCGCTGGGCCACTCCGAAGAATTGCGCGTCCAGAACTCGCCATGCGAGACTATACCCGAGTTCATCCATTTCCCTGAGCAGCTGTCCGAAAGCCCCCCCATCTTCGCTCGTGAGCGCTCCTGGGACGTTTTCCCATAGAAACCAGCGAGGACGAAGTTCCTGTACGCATCGAATGTACTCGAACATAAGGCCGGATGCGCCTTTGAGGCCTTCGCGCTTACCCGCCACCGAGAACGATTGACACGGGGATCCGCCAACAACAAGGTCGATAGCTCCATCGATTTCTTCCTTCCAGTCGATTTTGGTGATGTCTCCAAGGTTGGGGACGTCTGGCCATCTCTCGGCCAGCACGGCGCACGGGAACGGTTCGATTTCCGAGAATGCCACCGGCTCCCAGCCGAGCGGCTCCCAGGCGAGCGTCGCCGCCTCGACGCCGGAAAAGATGCTTACATAGCGAAAGCCCAAGGGGTCCTCCTGACCGCAAACCTACAACGGTTCCCAGTCTCCGGCACCCCGAAAAACCCGACGGAGTCTTGCCGCTGCGGCAATTCCCCAGCTAAATCGCTGTCTACCGACCTATATCAAAGTGAGGTTTTCGCCCTATGCGGCTACGTTTCTACCGAGCTACACAACTACATACCTACCGAGCTACACAAATAAATAGAAAGCCCGCAGCTCGATATCTACTTTGTCCGATAAAGTAGATCTTGACTTATATGTACCGAATATGTATCATGTCAGTATGATTAAGAACGATTACATAGAATTCGAATGGGACGAGCGTAAGGCTGCTGTCAACGTAAAGAAGCACGGAGTGAGCTTCGAGTCTGCAGCCGATGCGTTCTCGGATCCATATGCCCGCGTCTTGCCAGATGCCAGGCATTCAGACTACGAAGAGAGATTCTTCCTGATTGGGATGGACTTGGAATCGCGGGTGCTGACGGTCTGCCACTGCGAGAGACATGGCGGCTCGACCATCAGGATAATCTCGGCGAGAAAATCGACGAGGACAGAGGAACGGCAGTATTGGAGGTATCGAAATGAATAGCAAGGACGAGATTATGGAGATGCCCGCCGAGGTCGATTTCTCCGACAGCATTCCAAACCCCTACATCGGGAAGGTGCGCCGTCGCGTTACCATGAACATCGACGGCGAGAACATCGACTACTTCAAGGCGGAAGCCGCCCGTACGGGCGTGCCGTACCAGGTCATTATCAACATGTTTCTCACCGAGTGCCGCGAACAGGGAAAGCATCTTGCATTCTCCTAGCGTACTGGTTGGTGAGTGGCGCGAGGTGAGAAGGCGAGATACGCTAGGATAGCCGCAATAACGTCTTAAGGGCCGGGCTGCAAGCTCGGCCCTTTCTCATGCCATCCCTCGACGCCTATTGCTATTGCAAATCCGCTTAGGCCGCGGTTCTCCCTGAGCCGTACGCCTATCGAATTATGGACTACCTCACTACACGACTACCGAGTTGCCCGCCTACACAGCTACACAGCTACACAGCTACATAGCCACAAGCCTACCGAACTACGCCGCTATCGAGTTGCATGTCAACACAAATGGATGCAGATTCATCGATAGCATCGCTGGCATGCTCGCAAATTTGGTCGAGCGATTCTGAGTGGATGTCGTCCGTCGCGGTTTTCTCATCCCATGCGCTGGTGACGATTTGACAGACAGCTTCGATACCGCAAATTGAACTCTCATAGGTAGATTTGAAGTCTTCGATGATTCGGTCGACCGATGGAGCGTCCGGGCATCCCGCGGCGATAAGCGCCTCCTCGACCGGATCCCAGCTGTAGACGAGTTCGCGGGCTGCAGTCATCCAATCGCTGGTGGAGTCCATATCCTTGCCGCGCAGGTCGATGGTGAGTATGAGATCGTAACCGGTAAGGTCTGTTTCCCGCTCGATTTCCAGATATCCGAGATTGCGTACGTCATCGTCGGAGACGGCCCATCCTTCCGAATCGAGGGCATCGGCAATCGCTTCGGGAAGCGTATCGAATTCCCGTACGACCTCTTTTTGCTTGAAAAACCCATCGCAACTGCGTTCGACCCTGTCCATCCAATTGTCGAACGATTCGTTGCAGACCAGTTCGAACATCTCTGCGATAGCTTCGCGAGCGGACGGGCTTGACTCGTTGTAGAGCTTGAGGACGCTCTCTCCGAAACCGCCGAGGTTATCGAGTAGAACAATGCTGCTGTTTAAGGCTGCATCACGGGCGCTGATTGGTAATGAATCGAGTTTCTCGATAATCTGACTGACGGAACTTTCAGTGGCAGGAAAACCCATATCGACCTCCAATGAATACTGACCTTATTCAAAGGTTAGCAACCGATTTGGCAGAACGAAACAGTAGGACAAAGGTAGCGACATGCAGGCATACACCGTTACGCGGCTACATAGCTACACATCTGCCGAGCTACAAGGCTACACGCATGGCTACTTGATCTTCTCAGCACCCGGGGAGCGCGGCGCAACCTTGAACTGTTCGCGCTGCCGATTGAGCTTATTGAGTTCCTTGGCAATCGCGGTCTTGTCTTCAGCAAGCTTATCGATGCTCATGCTCTCATTCGGACTCGACCCCAAGACCTCGTCCATGATGGACGGGTGTGCCTTCTTCAGTTCGTCCGTATTTCCGAAGCTGCGGATAATGAAGCCGAGGTTCGCCTGACTCTGTTCAAGCAAATCCCTGTCAACATATAGGGTGGTATCGTAGCTTTTAGCTGAGCCTCCTTGCTGAGCATGGCCGTAATCGGCAACCTTTGACCGCATGACTTCTTGTCAACCTCGGCGGGCTTCAGGAGCTGCAAACTGCTCGGCACAAAGCAGGACGAACTGTGGTATTGGGCATCTACCTTCAGACAGCCTATGGCAAACTGCGCCGTATCGCCCGATACCCATATATCCGCATTGACTTTTGTCGATAGGGGATTGACCTCGCTGACGTGGGTGGCCGTGCTGATAAACGCGTTCATCATGCGAGCGGCCGTGATTTTGGACGGAAAGTATTGCGAAAGCGAGCTTCCCAGATCGTGGGGCGTCAACGTACCCGCGAGAGCCTTCTTATAGAGCACCCACGGCTTGACATTACATCGGTTGATATCGATCCCGACGAGGTGGTTAAAGCGCTTCTTGGAAAACGACACCTCGAGCATACGGGCATCGTCTCCCGAGCCGTAGCAGATAAGGAAGTCCCTGCCGCACAGGTTGCGGTCATATCCCCGTGCGAGATTGATAACCCGCCGGACATCCCTCTTGTTCGCTTTCATGGTGGCCTCCTTGTATTTTCGACAAGGATGGCCCGGTGAATTGGAACCCCATCTTTCATGCCGCTGCGGCATCCGTCACCTATGCAGAATCGCCCGTGATCCACATTGGCAATATTCGTGCAGTTTTTTCTGGATTTAGACCGAAACGGCAAAAAAGAAGGAGGGGCGCGAAGCCCCTCCTTCTGGACAGCCTGTATCCCGGTTCCCTGCCTGCCAGTTCACTCTCTCCGAAGATATCGGAGCGCTTGGGGTCGTGCCCCTATTCATGGGAAATTCTATCGCGGCCATGCCCGCTAGATACGTCACGCACACCGTATCGAACGTCAGGTTTACCAGCCGGGGCTGAACCCTCTTACGAGAGCGAGAATATTATAGCATCCACAAATCCGAAATACCTTGACGCATTTGAGAACTACCAAGATATGGGCCTATATCGTCATAAACCCACCGAGCTACATAGTCATCCAACTGCATAGCTACCTACCTACACGGCTACGCGCCTACACGGCTACATAGCTATTTGATTACGTGTGAACTTATGCACCTCACTTTGTTGTCCATGCACTCGGAGTGATAACACCCGGTGCATCTGAATTGAAATAATCGCGTGATGCGCTGGAAGGGATATTTCAATTCGAGCAGTCGAGTGTAAGGGAACCGCAGCGGCAATTCATCTACGGTGGTCCGGTTGCTTTCCCTGCGCTACAATAGAACATGCGTTCGCTAGCCATTTGAAGGGAGTATCATCGTGGGGGAGAGCGAGAAAACCATCCGCTTGGTCACCGCCTTGGTCGAGTGCCGCCCAGACGGCGAATATGCTCCTTGGGGGATTAAATGGTATGACGGCAAGATTTACCCATTTAACCGCATTGAATCCTACAGCTCCCGCTCATGGGCACTCGGTCCGAAACATCAGTCCGAGTCTTGGCGCGTGGTGATGGGGGACGGCACCTGCCGAGACATCTGCCATTACAAAGATAGCTGGTATGTCGTTCACGACCCCGACAACGACACCCCCGCAGCCAGCGCCCCGCAGGGACCGTGCAAGTAGCCCGCTACTGCACTACCCGTTCTCACGGCTACCGAACTACACAGCTACACGTCTACATAGCTACCTAACTACAAACCTACCGATCTTCTAGCCTACACACCCAGCAAAACGGCAGGTGAGCCACGCAAAGGCTCCCTGCCGAGCCAAGCGCCTTGTTATTATTCAAGATTGCTTTTCGGCAGCGGGAAATAGCTTCAGCCATCCCATAATATCGCCCCCGCCCGTACCGCCGAGCGGACCGCGCCCCGCAATACCTCCCATAAACCAGAATGATCGCTATCCTTGGTCGTAGGGGAGACAGAAGGGGAGAGCATGGCCAAGGGAAACCACAGCTTCACTGAACAGGATATCCGTAAGCGCTTCGGCGCCATCGTCGGCCATACCGTGGCCGAGGTCGATGCCGCCGGCGTTCTCACCGCGTCGGCGGCATCCCGCAACAAGGGACGCATCGGTGCAGTCATCGAGCAGTCGGTGCTTGGCTATCCTGCAGACTCCGACCGCCGTCCCGATATCGTCATCGACGGGCAACCCTGGGAGGTCAAGGCCACGGGTCTAAAAGAAAGCGCCCGTGGCGGCTGGCGTGCGAAGGAACCCATGTCCATTACCGCCGTGGCTCCTGAAGGCATCGTAACGGAGAGCTTCTCAACCTCCGCCTTCTGGCACAAGGCCGCCCGGCTGCTCGTCGTCTACTACCTCTATGTCCGTCCCGGCAGGGGAGTGACGGTCGAGTACGCCGGCTTCGAGTTCAAGGGTTACGACCTCCACACGTGGCACGAAGTAGACCGATGCCGCCTAGAGGCGGACTGGACAACCGTGCGCGAGTTCGTCCGCACCGCCCTCGCAGGCGATGTCGATACCGAGATGCCGAACCTATCCACGCTCATCAATCCCCAGCTGCTCTACCTCGACACCTCGCCGAAGTGGCCGAATAGGCCGCGATTCCGCCTGAAGGCATCCCTTGTCACCCAGATGGCACGTGAGCGCCTAGATGACGGCATGCGCATGATTCCCGACCAGGGCGGTCTGTCCTCGATGGGGGCGCTCAAGGCATATCTTCACGGCATCTCAAACACCTATGCGGGCCAGACACTCGAGGACCTAGCCATGCCGTTCGGCCTGCCGCTCAAGGCGAAATCCGGACGTGAGAACAAGTCCCTCGCCGAGCAGGTAGTAGTCAGGCTCTTCACAGGTCACGCCGGCAAAATCTCGCAGGTCCCGCTCTTCGCCAAGGCTGGTATCGTCTTCAAGACGATGACATTGACGCCCGCGGGCGGCAGGACCGAGGATATGAAGCTGAACCCCTCGATCGACTTCGATGAGCTGTGCGACCCCTCGGTGGAGTTCGAGGACTCCGCATTCGCGGCCCCTTTCATCGACTCCACCATGGTCGTCGCCGTGCTCGAGGAGCGATACCGCGACTGCCCGCTGCGCCAGTGCCTCTTCATGGGATTCAAGACCCTTTGGCTCGGGACCTATCTCGATGCCGCTAGGGTGCTCTGGGATGGCATGCGCGGCCTCATATTCAGCGATGGTCTAGCAGATGCGCCCGTCCTGAAAAGGGACGGTACGCCGCGCGTGACGCCTAAGACGGGGATACCCATGACGGCGCCAAACTGGCCGAAGAGCCGTGACGGCGTCCTGTTCGTCCGCGGAACGGGCACCGATGCGAACGACAAGCCTGTGGAAGTCAACGGCGTGAGGATGTACCGTCAGAACGTATGGGTCAAGGGCAAGGAGTTGGTAGAACGACTCAGTGTGGCACGCTTTCTTTAGACCCTATTACTCCAGATTGAAAGTCTGGTCTAGCTTTACGGATTGATCTGTCGGATCGATGTACTTAACCTCAATGGGAGACAGGTCGTTAATGTAATAGACTGACGTCCCGTCATATTCACCGCCGGGGGCGAGTTCCTGAACCTCGTCTGACCGTCCGTCTATATCGGCGGCATATCCAACGCTCATGACTTGTTTGTTTTGATACACCTTGAAGTAATAGCCATCAGCAAAGGTGTCCACGGAGCCGTTGTTCACGGCATGCCATCTAATCGCGACGGTCTTTTCTCCATTGCCATGGGCGGAATCGTGCACTTCAACGCCTGTAACTTCAACATCGGCGAGCGCAAAATTCGTATCGTTCTTGGCTGTTTGGGAGCTGTCAGTTCCAATTGCCAGGTCGTTTCCCAGGCGGATGCATCCTGAAGTGCCGGTTAGGGCAACCGCAAGCAACCCAGTGATTCCGAGCGCCCGAGCGACAGTGCATACCTTTGACATTAGAACATTCCTTTCGGATTTGTTTACCAGCTCATTCAATCTATCGAACGCAGGGCGCACTTGACAGTCTTGCCGCAGCGGCAAAATCCATCCCTTGATGTTGTCCGCAAGATCGGTTATCATCGATCACGCAAGAACGGACACAGCAGCGATTGGAGAAACGTGTCTGAGATCAAGATTGCCGAGCTCTTCGCGGGCGTCGGCGGGTTCCGCTTGGGCCTAGAGGGCTTCGCGGACCCCAAGCATCCCGAGTTCTACATGAAGCCGGCAGGTCCCTTCACCACTGTCTGGGCGAACCAGTGGGAGCCGCCCGGAACCGAGTCCCGCCAGTTCGCCGCCCGATGCTACGCCGAGCGTTTCGGAGCGGGATCCGTGGTGAACGAGGACATCAACATGGTTTTGGAGAAGGCCGAGGCGGGGGAGAACCAGATCCCCGACGTCGACATGGTCGTCGGCGGCTTCCCGTGCCAGGACTACTCCGTCGCGCGCCCCCTCAACCAGGCCCACGGCATCGAGGGCAAGAAGGGCGTCCTGTGGTGGGACATCTACCACTTCCTCGAGATGAAGGAGCCCCGCTTAGGCCTGTTCGAGAACGTTGACCGCCTGCTCAAGTCCCCCGCGTCCCAGCGCGGGCGCGACTTCGCCATCATCCTGAGCTGCCTCGCCGACCTCGGCTACACGGTCGAGTGGCGCGTGGTCAACTCCGCCGAGTACGGCTTCCCGCAGCGCCGCAAGCGCGTCTACATCTTCTGCGAGAAGGATGCCGCTGATACCGACCTGACCGAGCGCATGCGCCATGGCGTCATGGCCAAGGCGTTCCCCGCCATATATCCTGACGAGATGGCCGAGCTCGATGTCCTGCCCGACCCCTACGAGAACTCGACCCGCTTCGGCGGCGGCCAGAAGGTCTCGCAGTTCAAGGCCGCCGGCGTGATGCAGGGTTGCCACGTGCTCACCTGCGACTTCGCCGAGGACTACCGCGGCGAGCGCCGCGTGCTGGGCGACGTGCTGGTCGACGAGTCGGACGTCCCCGAGCAGTTCTACATCGCCGAGGAAAAGCTGCCCGACTGGCGATACCTCAAGGGTGCCAAGCGCGAGGAGCGCACCAACAAGAAGACGGGCTTCACCTACACCTACTCCGAGGGAGCCATGAGCTTCCCCGACTCCATCGAGAAGCCGAGCCGCACGATCCTCACCGGCGAGGGCGGCACCGGCGCGAGCCGCTTCAAGCACGTCATAGAGTGCCCCGACGGCCGCTTCCGACGCCTAGTGCCCGATGAGCTCGACCAGCTACAGGAATTCCCCAAGGGCTGGACCGACACGGGCATGACCGATGGCCACCGTGCTTTCTGCATGGGCAACGCCCTCGTCACGGGCGTCCCGCACCGCATCGGCGAGGCGATGGTCGAGGTCTACGGCCTATAGCCAAAGATAGGGGAGGGCTTGGACCCTCTCCTTTACTTTCCGCAGACAGGACAGCTGCCGCCGCCCGCCTTCCTCCTGTATATGACGGCCTGCCACTCATGGCCATGCCGACATTTCCACCAGACCCTTTTGGAGGAACCGGCCACGACATCGGCTGGTTTCAGTTTGCCGTTCCTGTCATAGTCCCACTCAGCCGCGATATCGGGGTGCGTGGTCGCGAGGTCGTTGACCCCCTCCACAGCAACCCTGTTCGTACAGCACGGGCACGAGCAGGAGCGCAGGATCGTGGCGGGGAACGCCTCCCATGAGTAGCCGCAGGTGCGGCAGCGGACGGCCAGCCTCGTGTTAGCACCTGCGTACCTATCTACGATTTCGATATCGGGACAGCAACCAGTCGCCCGCTCGACAAACGCCTCATGCGTCAACGTCCTCGATTTCCCCGATGACTTGCCTGCGGCCGCTCGACCGCATTTGGGACATCGCGCGTTCCGACGCAGCATCGAGTCGGGGTTGCCATTCCAGACGTTGCCGCAAACCAAGCAGCGGCATCTGAGCGGTGTGCTGATGCCGGCGTATTCGCCGAGTACCTCGAACTCGCCGTCGGCGTAGTGCGAGTTATGCTCCCGCAGCCGCCCGAGGAACTCACCTTGGCTAATTTTTCCCATCTTTCCCTCCCCGAGATCTAGACGACCAGATGCGACAGCGATAGACTTTTACCGAACGGAACTTCCAAGGAAGAGGTTAAGCCAAATGAAGCTGAACGAGAAGACCGGCCAGTCCGCAATTGTCATCTGGGTGACCGCCCGCCAGGGCGCGTCCTTCGAGACCTACCGTACCGACCCGAGTGCAGGCGCCGAAATCCGCCTTCCGCTGGCACCCGCACAGCTCGCTGACGAACTCGCACGCGAGGCGGAACGCGAAGGGGTCGAACCGAAATCCCTGTGCCTCTGCGGATGGAAATACCTCGGTCGCTTCATGCCTTTCGAGTGGCTCCCACTCAATGAAATCGGTACCGCCGAGGACGCGAACCTGCTCGCGGCGGCGATCACGCGCGACCCCGACATCGATTGCGATGTTCTCTTCCAGTACTGCGACCTCCGCGAGATCTTCGAGCCGCTCGGATACATCAACGTTGCCCTCCAGTACGATGCCCTACCGTATCGCAAGTGGTCGAACCCGCTTGATCTCAAGGAGATTGGGATGGACGACCTCAGCCTGCACGAGAAGTGCGCCCTGCAGCTCGGCTGGGAACTTGCGGGAAAGGATGATTCGCGCGACCGTGCCGACATGTCCGTTGATGAACTCATCGATTTCGGCGAGAGTGAAGCCGAGAACCGTGATCTGGTTGTCTGGCTCCACGGCTACATGGACCCCTACGAGGGCGAGATCGATACTGCGAGGTATTCCAAAGAGTACATCATCGAGTCTTGTGAGCAAGTCGGGTTCGATATCGATTTCTCCCGCTTGCCCGAGCCGGAGGAATCTTTGGACGATATGGCGCGGGCGGCTGAGTCGGCGCTCGAAGAAAAAAAGGAGAATGGCCTTGAGGGCGAGCATGAAGAGGAAATCCCGTTCTAAATAACTTTCGATGAAGCGGGTCCCTCCGCGGTCCGCTTTGTTTTGGGGCTGCCGCTCGGTGAGTCTCGCCGTTCTCCTTACGGCGAGACTTTCTATTCTCCTGATTCAACCATAATCTCATCTGTCAGAAAGAAAGGGGTCCTCGCGATAAGCGGGGACCCCTTTAGTGTGCATCGGTTGTTAGTTCTAGAAGCAGAAAATGGGAAAAACGGTGCAGATATTCGAAGCAATAGTGTGATCCGAAGGGTCGCCGGTGTCGGAAACATAGAGGAAACTGGACTCATCGTAAGAACGGTTCGTACGTTCCCACCAGTAGGCATTACCGTCGAGGGCGTCATTTCCTTTCGCGCTATTCAGCACTTTGCCTTGGAATGCTTCATATTGAGTGCCCTCTTGCCATAGACAGCTAGGTTTATCCCAATCGCCATCATGCCAATTGCTGGGGGCGCTGGGGGCGATTTCTACGATAGATAGAAGGAACAGCTTGTCGGTTGTCGAAGTGGGGGTCGTAGAGGTGGTGCCGTGCTCGTCGATGGTAAGTTTGGTTACCGGCTTGATTGTTTTTTGCAGATCCGCAGGCAGCAGGTTCCAGATCTCGCCGAAATTCATCTTCGTGCGGAGCTCGGAGTTCTTCCATCCAGTGGAGTTCGTGTTCGTGGCGTTCATGCGCGACTTGATGCCTGTCGAAGTCGTCATGAACGTCAGCCCCGCCTTGCCCGAACCGTTCGCGAGGTTGTCGTGGCTGATGCCGATGATGCGGTATTCCAGCGTCTGGCCGTTTAAGAGAGCGGTCTTCCATTTAGTTCCCGCGTCCATCGCCTTCTTGGCGGCCGGGTAAAACTTGCTGCCCGTGCCGTTCTTGGAAATGTCCTCGGCTACCACTTTCTGGTCAATGAGCGTCCAATCCTTCGGGTCCTTGTTCTCAAGGCCCTCGGCGGGGTTTGTGCCGGGCTGGCTGGGTCTAGTCGAGGTGTTGCCGTTTCCCGTCGAACCGGTATTGCCGCCGGCCGAGCCGGTGTTGCCCGTGGAGCCGGAGCCGGGTTTGGTTGTACCGGAGGAGCTGCCGCTGCCGGCCGTGCCGGTGTTGCCTGTGGAGCCGGAGCCGGGCTTGGCCGTAGTCGAGCCCGTACCGCTTCCAGTCGAACCGGTATTGCCTGTCGATCCCGTGTTGCCGCCACCTGGATTCGTGCCGGACTGGCCGGGCTTAGTCGTCTGCGAACCGGACGAACCCGAACCGGGGTTGACGGTGCCAGAAGAGCTGCCGCCGCCGGCCGTGCCTGTGTTGCTGCCGGTCGAACCGGAGCCGGGCTTCATGGTGGTCCCGCCGCTGGACGTTCCGCCGGAAGTGCCATGGTTTCCGCTGCCCGTGCCGCCCGTATGGGTGCCTCCGGACGTTCCGCCGCCGATGCCGCCGATGGCTCCGCCCGTGATGCTGCCGCCGACCGCGCCGGCAATCGCTGTGAACTGGTTACCGATGGCGCCTGCGACCGGAGGTCCGGCGAACGCCACCGTAAGACTAATCACGGCGATAAGCAGGACGTACTCGATGATTCCTTGGCCTCGGAGACTAGCCGCTCTACGAGCGACCCCCCCCCCGAGGCGAAATTGCCGCTGCATGCATATGCGGCTCCCTTCGCTCAGGGTTTGTAGATACGGCTTGAGGATAATGCTGGCAATTTCGACCGCTTCAGTCGTGCCTAGGTGGCAAATATTAACGGCTTTTCGACCTAACCCACTCGTCAACCATACCGAGCCACATCCCTACACGCCTACACCCCTACAGAGCTACACGCAAAGCATCTAGCAGGCATCTAGCCAAACAAAAGGGGTGCCCTTAATGGCACCCCGCAGGATAGCTAGTTGTTATTATCCTTTTGACATCGAGAGCCTTTAGGTTTACCTGTATCTCATTCTTTTTTTCTTATTATTCTTCTTGTCCTTTTTCTCTTTGATAGATCGCCACGGAAACCATAGGTCAACCTGTCAATTACAGAAAAATAAACTGCACCAAACTCAATCTTCCTGTTGCACTACACCCCCTTTGGGGGTATACTTATAACCAACAACACAGCGCGGGTCTAACCCGCAAACCGATTAGGGAGAACACCATGACCGAACTTGAACCCACTGTCAGCGGGAAGACCTATACCGTCAGCAGCCGCGAGCTTATCTACAAGGGCGCTTGCGATAACGTTGATCTCAATCCCTGCGGCGATGCCGTTTTGTGGTACGAGGGTGTCGACAGGGGCGAGGCTCTGCGTATTGCCCGCGAGTACGCCGCAGACCCGCGCGATACGGGCAAGGTCGAGGTCTGCAAGCAGGGCATCGCTCGCAATGTCTTTGGGGTCTGTGAGACCTTGCTTGATGAGGACGGGGATGTTATCGGCGAGGACACCATCGAGATTGTGGACCCGCTCGACCGCATGCCCGAGCTACGCGAGCTCGCCAACAAGGCCGACCATTGCAATTGCCAGCTCCCGAGCTACATCACCGGCGAATGCAAATGGATCGATGATGTCGAATTCGATGGTAAGTGCTACGGGCTCTACCGCTTCGAGGATTCCGCCTGGGGCGATTTCAGCGCGTACACCGACAACGGCGGCAGTATCTGGCTTCCCGCCGCTTTCTATGATTTCGACCTCAAGACCGCCGAGCAGCTCAAGGAAGTGCTTGAAGATGTGTGCGGCGAGTGGTGGCAGGACTGGCAGACTTCTGACGAGTTCGACCAGATTATCTACAAGCTCTTCGCGGCCGAGTGCTAACGCTCAGCTAGGACATTTTGCAACGGGCGCGACCGCGAAAAACGGATCGCGCCCGACATTGAGAAAGGACTTAACCATGGCAAAGCGCTACCCGCTTTCCCGTGCATCGAAGGAATACGGCCGCCTGGTCGACCTCTACCCGCAGCTGCCCAAGCTCGTCTCCCCGTATCCTCAGATGAACTCAGGCGACAGGAATTGCCTCGAGATGGCACTCGATATGCTCGACGCATGCACGGCGAAGACAGGGATGCCGATTGACCTGACCGACACGGCATCGACCGTGGACGGCCGCTGGGTCATGTCCGATGACCTCCCTTGGATTGCGAGGTGGCACGCATGCAGGCAGGTCTACAGGATTGACCGTACGGTGTCCGAGGCGCTGGTCGAGCAGGAACTGGACGGAGATTTGCCGGTGGAGCTGCTTCACCGCATGCCATACCCGATTATCTACATCGATTCGCCCGTGCCGGTGAGTTGCCAGACCACCAAGCGCTGGGCTGATGGCTTTTTCGCCTACTTGGACCGTGACCTCATGGGCGAACTCGACATGACGTTCGTCTACCTCATGGACGACGGCACGCGCTCGCGTATGTCTCTGGTAATCGAGGACGGTGCTACGCTCGAGACCTGCCTCGCGCACATCGCCGACGTCGACGAGGTACTCGATGAGCTGACGGGCGGTGCGATGGTAAATAACAAGATTACCGACCCCGAGGAGCTGGCATGCCTGCGCTATTGCGCCACAGCATCGCTCAACCTTCTACTTTTCGTACTTTCTGCCGAGAACGGCGCAGAGATTGTCTACACGCCGCCGAAAACCACAAGGGGGCAGAAAGTCGGCAAGCGCACGAACACCGAGACTGTCCGTATGCTCGGAGCCAAGATTGGCAGCGCCATCGGCGCGGCACGCCGAGTCAGATACGCTCCGCACCAGGGGACAGGAGAGCGCACCGTGGCACCTCACGTTCGCCGAGCCCATTGGCAGAGCTTCTGGACCGGAAAGCGCAAGGGCCGCGAGGACGGTAAGTTCGGAGACGAGCTGGTGGTCAAGTGGATCCCACCCATTCCCGTCAACCAGGGCGCGGGGGAGGTTACCGAGACCGTCCATCTGAACTCGACCGAGGCAGGCGAATAGGATGGCGAGGGGAAAAGCCGATTTCAGGGCCCGCCGCGAAATGCTGGGACTCACTCAGCAGGACGTGGCGGATGCCCTCAACGCCAACGTGAAAACAATCAAGAACTGGGAGAACCCTCGTCAGACGAGATACCGCATCTCCGATGCCGCATGGGAATACCTCGACCGCGCCGCCGACGTGCAGGCTCAGCAGGTTGCATACGCCCGCTCCGTAATCGAGAAGCACGCCGAGGTATTTGCCGAAAGCCCGATAGTCGTGCCGATAACCTACTTCAGGGACCAAGCCGCCTATGACGAGTGCGGGCGGGACGCAGGCCCCTACGGTCAGGCAAATGCGACCTCCCGCGCCATCGCAAACGAGCTGGAGCGCATGGGCATCCAAGTCGAGTTCCGCTATCCGGATGATGACGCGATCTCGACTCCCGGCAGCAATTATTGATTTCAAGTCAAGACGATGGGCGCCCCCTCCAATAAATAGGGGATGCCCATCGCAAGATAATGTCCCGCTCCAAAGGCAGCGGCCCTATTGAAGTACTGTCGCCTCGGCCGGGATTGCGCCCAGCACCGCCGCGTACTCGGTGGGGTAGAGCCGGCTGATCGTCTTCACGTCGCGGATGACGATGTTGCGGTCATCCGGCTCGGTGATGCCGTAGCCGAACGCCTGAAGCGTCTCGACGGCCTCTTGGATACGCTGCTGGAACATGGGGCCCGGATCGACCCGCAGGCCGAGATACCCGCGCCACAGGCACGGCGAGACGCGCAACATATTGTGGATCTTGGAAATCGGCTCGATGTCGGCGTAGACGTTGAGCGTCACCATGGCGTCCTTGTGCCCGAGGATTGATTGGAGCGCCTTGATGTCTCCGCCTTGGCGGATCCACTGCGTCGCGAAGGTGTGGCGCAGGCCGTGGAAGGTAATCAGCTCGTCGTTCGTGCCCATGAGCGCATTGGTCTCGGAGAACGTCTTGAACGCACGGCGTACATAGCTGGTTGTCGCGAAGGTCGCGCCCGGCTCGGAGAGGATGTAGCAGTCCCCGATCTCGACCGAGCCGGTAAGCCCGCGCGAGCGCAGCTTGCCGAGGTCTATGCTGTGGATCTCCTTCAGGAAGGGGAGAAGGCCCACCGGGTCGATGGGGATCGACCTCAAGTCATGGGTCTTGGTATCCTTGATGAAGGAGCCCATTCCCTTTGCGTATGCCACCGAGTGCCTGACCGAGATCGCCCCTGCATCGAAGTCCACATCGCACCAGCGCAGGGCGCAGACCTCGCCGATGCGCATCCCCGTGTGCAGGGCGAGCACGACCGCCCTCTTGAACCGCGAATCGGGCATCATGGAGCAAATCGAATTGAGTTTCGGCACGAGGTCGGACCTGAGCGCGTTGCGCGGCTTGCCGAGAATGCGGGGCGCTAGGGCTCCGTCGAACGGGTTCTTCCCGATGGTGTCGTTGCTTCTCTTTATAAGCACCGTATAGAGGCGCTTGCCGAGCTTGAACGCCTTGTTGAGCGTATCGGGGGCGCATCCGAGCGCGATTCTCCGCGCAGACCATGCGTTGATGTCGTCGGTCGTCACCTCGTTCACGGGAATCGCCCCCAGCTCGTCGCGCTCGATATGCAGGGCGCTGAAATGGTAGTCGTCGCGCGTGGTCGGGGTTATCCGGTTCATCTGCATGCAGAAGTCGATGAACTTCTCGAGCGCGTCCCCCAGACGGAGAAGCGCGTAATCGTCCGCCTCGAGTTTCGCCCGCCGTTCCTCGACCGCCGCCCTCAACTCTTCGGCCTCGGCGAGTTCCGTCTCGATTTCGCGCCTGAAATCCGCGAGCGCGTCGAGGGCGGCCTTCTTGCCGCGGGTGCCCTCGGCAAAGCACGCGATGCCCGTGTTCCTCGTCCTCTGCGTGCGCTCACCCGACTCCTTGTCGACGAGGGTGACGATGGCCTGCCACTTCCCCTTGTTCTTCCTGACGGAGCCGTTTCCACATATGCGCAAGCTCTTATTGTCGTCTTTTTCGTTTTCCATGATTCTCCCCAAAACACTTTTTGATTCCAAACGGGCATTTCTGCCAGCAAAAACCTGAGTGCTGTCGATTCTGGGCGCTCCGGAGTCACCAGAGAATCAACAGCTGCACCATGGGTTCGTAAATCGAATTATAACGAGATGTAGAAACCTGCGTTTACCTGCGTCAATTTACATATGCGTAAACTGCTTACATGCGCTATTTGCGCGTGTTATAATAAAAAAGACACAGGTAGAGCCAAAAATAGGGGTCTGGGGGTCAAGGGGTCGCTGGTTCGAATCCAGTCGTCCCGACCAGAAGTTTGCAGGTCAGGCACCTAGTGTCTGACCTTTTTTGTTTTAAGCAATTGCTTAATTTTGATTAAGCAACAGGGTGCCAATAATCTACCTACGCGATAATCGCTTTTTGCGGTTACTTGCGCGTTTTGCACGCGCTTGAGCCGATTTATTAACGCGATATGAATCTACATACGCGTAGCTGGTATACAGCCGAGTACAGGCTGTATTTATCGCGGCGATTTACACAGATATAGCGACTGTAACGAACAAGCGTGTCGCTGTATTTATTCCAGTAGTTCACTTGATCGGTGGACAAGTGGGCTGTTGCAGCGAAATGCCAAGCAGGATGAGCTCTACACGAGGACCCCGCAGAGGTAATGGCGGGGGAGTGTGGCAGACGCTCTGAGAGCCGCTGTATGACCCCGTTTCTCCTTAACTCGATAATTTGTGTTTCAAGCCACGAATCGGTCGAGCAATTACCAAAAGAAAGGCCCATGCAGAATTGCACGGGCCTTACATCAGATCACATTTGAGCTAGAAGCACCAAACGGGGCAGACGCAACACCATCTCGTCGCGGCCTCGGCGAGCGACATATCGCAGTCGAGGTAGACATCGAGGAAGTCGTCAGATCCCGCACAGGGGGACCGCGATGGTGGCCACCGCGCCGCCCGAGGGGCTGTTGGCGAGCGAGACGGAGCCCCCGTGGGCGCTCGCGGCCTCGGAGGCGGCATGGAGGCCGAGCCCGTAGTGGCGGCCTCCGTCGCGCGAGGAGCGGGAGGAGTCGTCTGTGAAGAGGCGCTCGCAGCCGCGTTCGAGGGCGGCGGGAGAAAAGCCCGGTCCGTCGTCGGCAACCTCGATGACGAGGCGCCCGCCCGCGACGTCGCAGGAGACCGCCACGCGCGAGCGTGCGTGCTCGGCGGCGTTGGCCACGAGGTTCGCGGCGGCTCGCGCCAGGCTGGTTCGGTCGAGCGTGGCCTCGGGCGCGCCCGCGACAGCGGGGCCCGTGGCCGCGTCGAGCGTCACGCCTCGCACCCGGGCGATCTGGGCGGCCTCGGCGAGAACCTGATCGCAGAACTCGGCCGGCCGCATGGGGGCCCTCTCCGCCCCGCTGGACCCGCGCGAGGCCTCGATGAGCAGGCGCACGTAGCCGTCGAGCCTTTCGACACTGCCGGCTATGTCGCGCGCGGCGGCCGCGAGGTCGGCGTCTTTCTCGTCTTCCAGCTCCTCCGCCACGAAGTCGGCGTTGGCGCGCAGCACGGTGAGCGGCGTCTTGAGGTCGTGGGCGAGTGACGCCATCTTCTCGCGCTGCCCCCGCTCCGCGGCCCAGCGGGCCTCGAGCGACTCGGCGAGGGAGGCCCGCATGGCGTCCATCGCGGCGAGGACGTCGTTCACCTCGCGCACGTTGGTGCTGCCGACCGCGAAGTCGAGCTCCCCCGCGCCGACGCGACTCGCCGCCTCCGCGAGCGGCGCCATCTTGCGCGAGATCACGCGGCTCGCGCGGCGCGCCACGAGCGCGAGCGCGAGCGCGCTTCCCGCCGCAGCGCCGACGAGCATGAGGTTCTGCGGGTTAGGAAGCAGGCCGGCGAGGTCGCGCGAGACCCACTGCGGCAGGTACTCGCTGATGAGTGCGCAGGCCCCGCCGCCCTTGAGCGGGAACGCGGCGTAGGTGAGGCCCGAACCCCCGCCCTCGATCTTCACTGTGCCCGGTTCCGCGGCGAGTGCCGTACGGGCCATTTCCTTCGCGTCCTCGAGCCGCGTGCCCTCGAGGTCTGTCATCAGCACGTATCCGTCCTTGTTCAGGATGAGGTAGCGGTACGCCGTCGGCACGTCCTGCTGCCCGCAGACGCCGTCGCGTCCCAGGCCCTCCGCGACCTCGCGAACATTGGCCGGCCCCCAGCTTGCCTCGTAGACGATGCCCGCGTTGATCGCCACGGAGAGCACCATGAACGAGGCGAGCCACGCCGTGGCGACCGCCGCGAACGCGTAGGCGAAGTAGCGCGCGATGACGAAGGAGAGTGGCATGCCCCCGCGACCTCGCGCTCCGATCTTCAGAGCTGCCACTTGTACCCCATCCCCCAGACGGTCGCGATCGGATCGGCGCCGGCCTCGGAGAGTTTCCTCCGGGCGCGGCTGACCTGCATGGATATGGCCGCGTCGTCGGCGTCGCTCTCCCAGCCGAGCACCGCCTCGCGTATCTGCGCGCGGCTCATGACCTGCCCGGGGTGGCGCGCGAGGTACTCGCAGATGGCGTACTCGGTGGGCGTGAGCGGCACGGCCTTGTCGCCCACGGCGAGGTCGCGCGCCCCGAGGTCGATCCGCACCTCCCCGAAGGAGAGAGCGTGCGAGCGCGGCCGGCGCTCACGGCGTAGATGGGCCGCGACCTTTGCGCGCAGTTCCGCGGCCCCAAAGGGCTTGCGGACGTAGTCGTCGGCGCCCAGGCCGTAGGCGGCCACGGCATCCTCCTCGGCCACGCTCGCGGTCAGGAAGACGATGGGCCCGTCGAAGTCCGGGCGGATCTGCCGCACGAGCTCGAAGCCGTCGAGCCCCGGCATCATGACGTCGCAGAGCACGAGGTCGAAGCGCGAGAGGTCCATCCCCGGGACCGCCGTCGGGTCCGTCGCCCTGACGACCTCATGGCCGTCGCGGCCGAGGACGCGCGCGAGCGCGTCGAGGATAGCCCGTTCATCATCCACTGCCAGTATCCTCGCCATGTTCGACCTCCTGAAACTCTCGTCGGAATTGTACTAGCGCCGCATTCAGCGGTCCAGTGCCCTGCGCGCAGCCGCGGGTGCCTCGGCCGCGTCGAGCAGGGCATTCCCGCCCAGGACGATGTTAGCGTCAATATATTTTTCACCATTTTCACCAACGTATTTTCGCCAATCGCGCCAACGCGGATGCGCCGGATTC
>NZ_JADNHZ010000025.1 GCF_015554145.1 Collinsella aerofaciens
GCAAATGGCGGGATTGCGTTGGCATGATTGGTTATTGAGCGTTGGTCAAAATGGTTGTTTTTACAGTAGCGCTAACAGACCGCCCTCTATTCCGCCGTCTCCGGGCCCGCCGAGATCTTCCGCGAGAGGTTCGCGGCGGCCAGGGACTCCTACGAGACTTGGCTGGAGTGCGCCAACCGGGCGGAGGCGGCCGGCGAGGCCGAGGGGACGGAGAGGGCCAAGAGGAGCGCGGACGAGGCGGCGGGACGCGTCGCGGAGCTGATGACCTTCAGGAAGAAGCTCTCCAAGTACTGCTCCGCCTACACGTTCCTGTCCCAGGCGCTCGACTTCGGCGACCCCGACCTCGAGGTGTTCTACAGCTTCGCAAAGCTGCTCGGCCACAGGATCGCGGGCACCTCGCTCGACGACGTCGACGTGCGCGGCCTCGTGCTTCGGGACTTCCGCATATCGGCCCAGAAGGTCCCCGAGGGGGTCGAAGGCGGCGAGCTCATGCCGATGGGCGCTGGCGGCTCAGGCACCGCGCCCAAGCGCGACACTATGGCGAGGATCGTGGAGAGGCTGAACCGCACGTGGGGCGACGAAGGTGACCCCCTCGTGAAGGCCCGAGCCGTCAACGCGGTCTCCGATGCCGTGGCGGCAGACCCCGTGACCAACACGCAGATTACGAACACGAGCAACACGAAGGAGGCCGTCCTCGCGGACGGGCGCCTGCGCAACATCGTCATCAGGGCCCTCATGTCGATGATGAGCAACGAGCTTGGAGACCTCGCCGAGCAGGCGCTCGACGACCCGCAGGCGATCGAGCCCCTGGCCGACCAGGTGTACGACCTCATCTCGCAGGGGAAGCGCTACGACATCGCCGAGCTCGCCTCCTACCTCTCGAGGGGAAAGTAGATGGGCGTGGCAGGCTACGTCGAGGAGCTGCTTGGTGTCCGGGACTGCGAGCTCATCGGCAGCGCGACCAAGGTCGATTGCGGTAGGAGGCTCCAGCAGTTCGACCTGAGATACCGCGGGCCCGTCCCCGCATCGTGTCCCGAGTGCGGCGGGACGCTGCACAGCCACGGCGCGAGGACCGTCGGCGTTGTGTCGACGCCACACCTGGGCATCCCGACGAGGCTCGAGATAGGGTTCCCGCGGATGCGATGCCCGGAGTGCGGCTACGTGTGGCGCCCGGCGATAGGCGGGATCGACGAGAGTCACCGGATGACGGAGGCGGCATACGCCGACATCGCCCAACGCTCGCTCAGGCTCACCTTCCGCGAGGTCGCCGAGGAGTACCCGCTCTCGCACGTCACCGTGAAGAGCGTCTTCGAGGACTACGTCCGCGAGAACGCCTCGAGGCTTCGCTTCAAAGTGCCGGCGTTCCTGGGCATAGACGAGAAGAACCTCAAGAGGGTCGGCATGGTGACCGTGATCACTGATCTCGAGCACAGGACGGTCTTCGACATGGTGCCCGGCAGGACGCAGTCCGACCTCGACGCCTATTTCTCCTCGTTGGAGGGCCTCGAGCGCGTACGATGGGTTTCGAGCGACATGTACCGGCCGTTCTGGAGGAGCATAGCCAAATACACCCCGAACGCGACATGGGTCATCGGCCACTTCCATGTCGTGAAGGGAGCCAACGAGGCCTTGGACGCGGTCCGCAAGGGCCTCCAGGGAGCTCTCGACAGGAAGGGTCGCCTTGAGCTAAAGAAGGGCCTCGCCTACGTCCTTAGGAAGCGGACGCGCGACCTCAGCCTCTACGAGGCGTCGGCCCTAAGGGCGCTACGGGAAGACTCCTCCTACTCGACGCTGATGACCGCGTACGACCTCAAGGAGGACTTCTTCGGCATTTACGACGACCATCCGTCCTCACGCGAGGAGGCTGAGGCGGCGTTCGACGCCTGGATTCGGGAAATTCCCGATGGCAGGGAGTTCGATCCGTTCAGAGCCCTTGCTCGGGCCGTTCAGAATCACCGCGAGTTCATCTTCAACTACTGGGAATGCCCCAGCCGTATCTCGAACGGCTACACCGAGTGCGCGAACCGGCTCATAAACGAGACGGACATGAGAGGGCGCGGATACTCGTTCGAGACGCTCCGGGCAAGGACCCTCTACCGCAGGCAGAACCTCGACCGCATCATCGCGAGCAACGGGCTCACGATCGGCCCTCGCATCGATGCACCCGGTCCGCTCTTCGTGACCGAGCCCGACCGCGAGGACGAGGCCGTCGATGAGTTCATAGACCCGAGGTCGGGAGTGGAGGTCGACGCAACGACGGGAGAGATGCTGTGAATTCGAGGCTCGACGAAATTGCAGCCTGGGAGCCAAGGCCTTCAGGCGGCCTGAAATGCGATGCCAACGAATACGGCTTTCCGACCGTAATCCATCGCACACCAAGCAGGCTCGTGGAGGAATGCGAGAAGGCCTTCGATGCGGGGCTTCTCCTCGCGGCACTGAACCTCGTCGTGACCATACCGGACGTCTGCGCAAAAGCCGTCGGCATGCGATACATCGACTGGTGCGTTAAATACCTGGAGCTTCCCAATACCGGCGAAAAGATGGCGGCAGAGCGAAAAGACGAGAAGAGTCAAAGTGAGATAAGCGAGGAGTTCGACGTTATAGAGGCGCGAGGTATATTCACAGCTTCAGACCTCTATCAACTGCGTTGCGCCGTTATCCATGCGGGATCATCAGTCATCGAAGGCAGAGGGGAGGATTATAGTCCTTATAAGGTTATCGGGGTATGCGTTCACGGCGACGCTCATGGGATCGTCGCGAGCTATGGCCATACCGGGGCGGGTACGGAGAACCTGAAGGGGTGCGCATACGATTGCGTCATCAAGCTCGAAGGCCTCGTCTCCCTCATGGCCAAGGGCGTTGTGTCTTTCCTCGAAGAAGATCCCGAGCGGGATTGCGAAAGGACCATCAAGTCGGGGATAGACCGCAGAGGCGTGACGGATTTTAGATCGCTAATCCAACGGCCCGTTCGTTAAATATGTGGTTGGAGTTGTGCTAATACCATTTGTAAAATAAATGGTTGGAACTTGATAGCCCGGTTCTTACTTTGCCAACCGGTAATTTACTAACTTCCAACCATTTATGTTACATGCCCTTTTGTTTTTAACGCAAGCTTTATGCCGGTGAGCTTGTGTTCGATGCCACTTGTCGAGGCTGAGTGCAGGTCGGCGACTTGCTCGATGTCTGATTTGCCCTTCGATCAGTTCTTGTCGAGCCCCTTTGGGCGGGAGAGGCAGCGATCTAGATATCCGCTCTTGGCATATGAGACAAGAAGCCCGTAAGACTGTGGCAATGTCAAAAGGCATACACAAGTGTCAGTCTTTTGACATCGTATGATTTTGGGGAGTGGCGTGCAGCGATCGCGCGCCACCATGACGGCGTAAGTGTTTGCTTTCGTTGTAGAATCTAACGATATGAGCATCCCGGTTGCTTCAGTGCTTCGATGCTCTCGTCTTTAGCGCCCTCCGCTCAGTGGAGGACTGACTGCAAACGGCGTAAACAAGAAAAGGGGAGCAAGCGCAAATGAAAGCAACCGAGGCAAATCTGCTCGACCTTATGGGCGTGGCGAAGATGCAGTTCGTCATTCCCGTGTACCAGCGAGTTTACTCGTGGAGTGTAAAAGAGTGCGAGGTGCTTTGGGATGACGTCATGCGAGCGGGTCGTGATGGCGTATCGCACTTCGTGGGGTCGATGCTCTATATCCCCGAGTCCGAGAGCTCTGCCACGAGCATTTCGCGCGTGCTTCTGATTGACGGACAGCAGCGCATGACGACGTTTTCGTTGATGATCGCTGCCTTGGCTGAATATCTGGAGGATAATCCCGACAAGGCCGGCTTCCTTGGCGATCTCAAGATCTCAGCGCTGCGGAAGAACTACCTCTTTAACGATGATGACTACAACGGTCTGGCGCGCTACAAGCTAGTGCTCTCGCAGGACGATAAAGAGACGCTGTTTTCCATCGTGTCTGGGTTTCCCATGCCAGATGAAAAATCGGATCGGATCGTCGAGAACCATGTGTTCTTCCGCGAAAAGATGCGCGGGAAATCATTCGACCCTGCAAGGCTTTGGGCGGGGCTAAACCGCGTGCAGGTCATCGACACAAAGCTCACCGCTGGCGTCGATAATGCCCAGCTCATATTTGAGTCCATGAACTCCAAGGGCAAGCCCCTCATGCCCATCGATCTCATACGCAACTATGTTCTTATGTCGCTTCCTAACGACGAACAGACCAAGCTCTACGAGGGCTACTGGCATCCCATTGAGCGTCTGTTTGGAAAAGGGGGCGAGAGCGAGTTTAACGCCTTCATTTGGTACTGGCTGTGGCTCAAGGTTCCCAATAGGCAGCCAAAGGAGAATGAGGCTTATTACGAGTTCAAACGGTATTTTACCGATGACTACGACGGAGACACCGAGAGTCTGCTCAAGGAGTTGCGCGAGTATGCGCAAAGGTATGCCAGCCTGTTCCAAGACAAAGAAAAGGACGCTGACCTACGTCGGGTGTTCAGCAGAATCGTAAGCCTTGATGTGAGACAGATCAGGCCTCTTTTGATGCTGCTCTACTCGGTTTACGAGAGAAATAGGCTAGACCGCAACGCGTTCCTTCGCATCTGCGAGACTATCGAGTCGTTCCTGTTCAGGCGAGCGGTTTGCGGCAGGCTTACCACGGGCCTAAATAATTTCTTTGCCGGCATGTATCGCAACCTTGAGCAACAGGACGATATAGAGGAGTATGTTACGGCGATGCTTCTTATCCATAGCAGCGGTATGACTGCGTACTTTCCGACAGACGAGCATTTTGTCGAGGAGTTTAAGACGCGTGACTGCTACAATCGCTTCTCCAAAAAGCGCTATTACCTGGAACGCATGGAGAACTGGCACCACCCGAAGGAGTCCATCTCGGCTGACGATTACCAGATCGAGCACGTCATGCCCCAGACGATCGATGATGAGCACGGCTGGAAGGAATCGCTTGGCGAGAACTGGGAAGACATCCACGACAGGCTGTGCAACAACTTGGGAAATCTAACGCTGACGGGCTACAACCAGGAGTACTCAAACCGGTCGTTCTCGGACAAGCTCAATCTTCCGGACGTGGGGCTTAAGTGCAGTCCGCTCCACCTGAACAAGTCGATCGCCTCGCATGAAAAATGGGGCGAGGAGGAGATTAGGCAGCGTGCGGACGAGCTGGCGAAAGAGGCGTGCGAGATATGGAAGTACCCCGATCTTCCGGCAGATGTCGTTGACAAGTATCGCCCCTCTCGCGGGGAGTCTGACGAGGCTCCTGTCTGGACTCTGCAGGAGAATCACCCAACTTTTGCCGAAGGCGGACTCAACCAGAGGCTTTTCGATGAGGTGTGCGAGTCCGTTCTGAGTGGTAACCCTTCGTGGGAGTCCTATATAGCCAAGTACTATGTGGGCTTCAGGTCGGGCAAGCGAAAATTGCACGCCGTGCTAGAAGGCAGGACCAGCAATGGTGGCTGGATTGCCGTTGGCCTGGCAAAGAGCGTTGACGATCTGACGGATCCAGAGGGCCTGTGTCAGGACAAGCGCTCACAGGGCGGATTTGGCCCGGGTCTACCGACCTATGTCGCACTTCGGAATGCCGATGACATTCCCGCGGTGCTCGATCTTATAAAGCAGTGCTAGGCAAGGGCCGGGAATCTAATTCTCGGCCCTTGCTATCTCGGAATTGCCGATGGCTTATCTGCCCACCTAAACTCCCGCAATCCCACGCGCCGCACTCAACAGCTCGTACTCCCTCTGGCTCCACTGGCGCAGTTCAGCGGCGTCGACGGCGTCGCGGCACAGGTCCAGGAACACCTCGGCGCCCTCGCAGAAGCACTCGCGGGCAAAGGCGCCCGATCCGTCTGCAACGCACGCGCCGTCGGCGAAGAGCTTCCAGCTGGACGGCTCACGCGAGTCATTTCCGAGCAACTTGATCTGCAGCACGTGAGGGTCTCCGGCAACGCAGAGCTCTTCCTCGAGCGCCTGCACCGTAAAGCGCATCTGATGGGAGAGACTGCTCTTGACCATGGCCGAGGCATAGCCGCTCGGCTCGTCCAGAAGATGCATTCGTTTTGGCTTGGCTACCAGGTTGTGGAAGTTGCGCTCACTGCGCACGGAGAAATTGTCCATACGGACTCCTTTCATCGATGTTGGCAGGGCCACCGTGCCTCTTGGCCGGTTGGCGTCGGGATCGTGGAGCCAACTCTCTACCCCGACTCTGGATAAAACGTGCCCGCTCCTTGCAGGCACGGTGGAGTCTATCAGCGCGCGCGGACACAAATCAAGCGCGCTTGCGAAATGACGCGCGGGCGGCGCTTGATTTCGCCGGCTGCTGTTAGGCTTAAATTCGAAAAAATGTCGAAATATCCCGTGTAAAAGTACGGAAAAGTGTCGTGATACACACTTTAAAACCTCGAAAAAGTGTCGAAATGAGCACCTAGCAACCACGGAAAAGTGTATCCTAGTGCTAAAACAGCACGTAATAAGGGGTACGCTTATGCTGCAGAGAAAAGCGAAAGCACAGTTTGAATCTTGGCTTGCCTCGTCGCCTAACAAGGCTCTTTTGGTCAAGGGCGCCCGACAGGTGGGAAAGTCATATTTGGTCAACGTCTTTGCAAGCGAATCGTTCGAAAATGTCGTGACGTTCGACCTTATCGCCGACGCGTCCGTGCGCGATTCGTTTTTGGCGGCAAAAAGCGCGGATGACCTGCTTATGCGCATGTCTATTGCTGCAACGCAGCCGATGGTTGCGAACAAGACCGTTGTGGTTATCGACGAGGTGCAGCGATGCCCCAACGTAGTGACGTTTATCAAATACCTGGTCCAGCGCGGCGACTTTCGATACATCCTTACCGGATCGCTCCTTGGCGTTGAGCTCGAGGGCATCGATTCCCTGCCGGTGGGGTATGTCGAGCAGGTCCAGATGTACCCGCTCGACTTTGAGGAGTTCTGCTGGGCAAGCGGCGTTGCTGCCGGAGCGTTTGACATGCTCAGGGGTTGTCTAAAGGACGAAAAGGAGCTCCCCGGCTATCTGTATGACCGCTTGCTCAATCTGTTCCATCAGTATGTGGTGGTGGGGGGCATGCCCGACGCGGTCAATTCCTTCTTGGCGACGCGCAATGTCGACGAGGTTCGAAACATCCATCGCGATCTTCACGCCCTGTATCGCGATGACATCGCAAAGTACGCTCCGCCTGAGCTACGCTTGGTTATTCGCGATATCTATGATCTGATTCCCAGCGAGGCCGGCTCCAAAAACAAGCGATTCAAACTGTCATCGATTAACGGTGTCAAACGTTTTTCGCAGGTGACAGATCATTTTCTCTGGCTATCGGAGGCGGGTGTCGCGCTTCCCGTGTATAACGTAGCGGCGCCCGTGGCACCCCTTTTATTGGGGGAGCAACGAAATCTGTTCAAGCTGTTTTACTTGGACACCGGAATGCTCATGTCGTCGTATTCCAAAAGGGTCGCCCAAGGAGTTTTTGATGGGGAGGCGGAAGACGCCTTTGGCATGAACATGGGGGCGGCGTTTGAGGGCTTCGTTGCCCAAGAGCTCAAAGCCCACGGATTCAGATTGCGCTACTTTACGTCTAAAAAAGTCGGCGAGCTCGATTTTGTGGAGGAGACGCTCGATGGGGAGGTCCTTGCCATCGAGGTCAAGTCGGGCAAGAGCTTTAAGTCCCATGCGGCGCTCGACAACGCGCTCGCGACGAAGGGCTACGGAATCGATCGCGCCCTGGTACTTGCGGAATGTAATCTTCACCGCGATGGTGACGTGCTGTATCTGCCCATCTTTATGGCAGGGCTTTTGGAGCCGTAACATGCCGCCGGCTCTTCCGGCCCTCCCTTAACCCTCGCTACTCGTCGTCTCCGTCGTTGGGGTCGCCCTTGAGGGTGTTGATGTCCAGGTACTCGTCATCGTTCTCTTTTTGCTGGGTCTCCGACTCCGCTTGGGTGGGGCCGGAGAACAGACGGAATCCCTCAAACGCAATGACGCCGAGCAGGGCAATGACAATGGCGATAAAGGCAACCTTGACTGCCTGCGGAAATTCCGAGAAATGCAGTGCCTTTTCCTCGGCGTAATAATCGGCGAAGCGCTCTTCGCCCGTGCTTTTGGTATACGCCGGCGCGGACGCGGCCTCCGGGTCATATTCCGGTGCAGGCGTGGCAGCGTACGGATCGTTGAGATAATCGCTCGATGCGGTGCCATAATCCTCGGTCTCGATGCGATCGGTGCCAGCATAGCCATCGGAATAATCGGAATATGCCGCACCGCCCTCATAGTCCGCGGCGCTCGTGTTGGCGGCAAAAAGCGGGTTAACTGGAACGTCGAGCGCCGGCATGCCGGTAGAGGTCTCATCCAGATCGGCTGCAGCCCAGGAATCGTAGGCAACCTGATGGGCAACGGGCTCATCGAGCCTTGTGACCGGAGACTTGCGTGCCGCAGGAACAGGCAACTGCTGGGCGCTGTACATAACGGTGCTGTCGGCCGATTTGTTCCGCGTCGCCGCAGCGAGAAATGCCGCCGTCTCGGACGGGTCGCTTGCGGGGCGGGGAGTGGGCGTGGGCGCCGAAATGGGTGCGGGCGTAGACGCGGGCGTCGAAACAGGCGGCTGCGCAGGAGTCGGCGCAGATGCGGGCTTAGGCGCAAGTGCGGAATTGGGGCTTGACGGGCGAACCCCACCGCCCATGAGTTCGTCGGCGGTCCACGGGCGATCATCCATCACGTCGTCAAGGCTCAGCGAAAACAGGTCGTCTTCACCCTCATCGAACATGCGGTGCACATGTCCACCAATTGCCGGAATCAATCCGCGACCGGTGCATGATGCCTTGCTCAACGCCATTCTGTTCCACCCTTTCGAAATACTAATGACATCGATTATATGGAACTTTCCAAGCGGCTCGGTCTTGGATTCATGCTCTCCAGAACTCGCGCCCAAAAGGGGAGGGGCAATCTGGGCGAGTGCCTACTTGTCGTCGGCCGCCGCCTTGGCCTCATTGAGGTAGCTATAGAAGCTGTACTTGGAGATGCCAAAGAACTCGCAGGCGCGCTCGCTCGACTTGGAAATGAGGAAGGCGCCGCGACGGTCGAGGTAGCCAATGGCACGAATGCGCTCATCTTTGGTCATGAGCGCCGCGGGCTTGCCCACAAACTGCTCGCACTCGTGCAGCAGGTCCTCGAGCAAGTCGCCGATGTTCTTGGTAATGGGCTCGGGCTCGGTGTAGCCCGTGCCGCCGGTGCCGGTAAAGGCGTCGAGCGAACGCTCAAAAGCCTTCATAAGCGTAATGTCAAAGTTGATGCCCAAAATGCCGACGGGCTTGCCCTCATCGTTGCGGATAAAGATGGTCGAGGACTTGAGCAGCTTGCCATCGGTGGTTTTAGTGAGGTACGGCTCGCGGTCGTGTACGTCGGTGGTGCCCTCGTGCATGGACTCAAACACGATATGGCTGGGGCCGTCACCCAGTTTGCGCCCGCTGACGTGGCCGTTTTCGATCACTACGATGGAGTGGTCCACGTCCTCGGTCTCCAGATCGTGGACGACGACTTCGCAGTTGGGACCAAATTGGAGCGCCAGACCGTGTGCGAGGCGCTTGTAAAACTCAATCTGTGCGGGGGTCATGGGTGCCTTCCTAAAAATTAGTTTGGGCACACTTTGCCATAAACCCCACTTGTTCGCAAATAACGAAATCGTCGCTGTGTTATGTGACCGTTCGGCGGCGAAAAGGTACCGATTACGGCAACAAACAATTTGTTAGGTTTTCCAATCAAAAAGTGTGATAGAACAGTGCTAACAAACTTTTTGTTTGGCATCCACATAAAAGTTCAGCCGTGTGAATGGGATCGGGCTGAAACGCGTATGCGGGGGCCGGCAAGAGAGAACTTAAGGAGTTCACCGTATGGCCGATAAGATCCAGTGGGCGGGCAACACGATGCCCAAGAGCGATGACAAGCACTTGGGAATCATGAGCCTCGACCACGTGAAGAAGGCCCGCGCCTTCCACCAGTCGTTCCCCCAGTACACCGTCACTCCGCTTGCCCGCCTGGATGGCCAGGCCGCGCGCCTGGGCCTGTCCAACCTGTGCGTTAAGGACGAGAGCTATCGCTTTGGCCTCAACGCCTTTAAGGTCCTGGGCGGTTCGTTTGCCATGGCCAACTACATTGCCGACGAGACCGGCAAGGACGTTGCCGAGTGCACCTTCGATTACCTGACCTCCGATCAGCTTGCCAAGGACTTTGGCCAGGCCACCTTCTTTACCGCCACCGACGGCAACCATGGCCGCGGCGTGGCATGGGCTGCCAACAAGCTGGGCCAGAAGGCCGTCGTGCACATGCCCAAGGGTTCCACCAAGCCCCGCTTTGATAACATCGCCGCCGAGGGCGCCACGGTGACCATCGAAGAGGTCAACTACGACGAGTGCGTGCGCATGGCCGCCGCCGAGGCTGACGCCTGCGAGCGCGGCGTCATCGTTCAGGACACCGCCTGGGAGGGCTACGAGAAGATCCCGTCTTGGATCATGGAGGGCTACGGCACCATGGCTTCCGAGGCTGCCGAGCAGCTGCGCGAGATGGCCATCAACCGCCCGACGCACGTGTTTGTCCAGGCTGGCGTGGGTTCGCTCGCCGGCGCCGTGGTGGGCTACTTCACCAACCTGTATCCCGATAACCCGCCCACCTTCGTCGTGGTCGAGTGCGCGCCTGCCGCCTGCCTGTACAAGGGCGCTGCCGCCGGCGACGGCGACCCGCGCATCGTGGACGGCGACATGCCCTCCATCATGGCCGGCCTGTGCTGCGGCGAGCCCAACATTCTGGGCTGGGATATCCTGCGCAACCACACCACCGCCTTCGTGTCCTGCCCCGACTGGGTCACCGCTCGCGGCATGCGCGCTCTGGGCGCTCCCGAGAAGGGCGACCCGCGCGTCATCTCTGGCGAGTCCGGCGCTGTGACCACCGGTCTGGTCGAGACCCTCATGCTCGATCCCGAGTACGCCGAGCTCAAGGAACTCATCGGCCTGGACAAGACGAGCTCCGTGCTCTGCTTCTCCACCGAGGGCGACACCGATCCGGATCAGTATCGCCGCATCGTCTGGGAAGGCGAATACCCCACTTGCTAATACTGGGCGGAGTAAATAGGTATCGCTCCGCCACCCCACAGGTAGATTCCTTCGTTTGAAAGGTTATGAACAATGGCTAAAGAACTCGATTTCGACGCTATCAAGGCTGCCGCTGAGTCCCATCGTGCTGATATGACTCGCTTCCTGCGCGCCATGATCTCTCACCCCTCTGAGTCCTGCGAGGAGGGTGAGGTTGTTGCCTGCATCAAGGCCGAGATGGAGAGCCTTGGCTATGACGAGGTCAAGGTCGACGGCCTGGGCAACGTTATGGGCTTTATGGGCGAGGGCGACAAGATCATCGCCATCGACTCCCACATCGACACCGTCGGTATCGGCAACATCGAGAACTGGGACGCCGATCCCTATGAGGGCTACGAGACCGACGAGATCATCTACGGCCGCGGCGGCTCCGACCAGGAGGGTGGCATGGCTTCTGCTACCTACGCTGCCAAGATGATGAAGGACATGGGCCTCATCCCCGAGGGCTACAAGATCATGGTCGTCGGCACCGTCCAGGAAGAGGACTGCGACGGCATGTGCTGGCAGTACATCTACAACAAGGACGGCATTAAGCCCGAGTTCGTCATTTCCACCGAGCCCACCGACGGCGGCATCTATCGCGGTCACCGCGGCCGCATGGAGATCCGCGTCGACGTTCACGGCACCTCCTGCCACGGCTCCGCTCCCGACCGCGGCGACAACGCCATTTACAAGATGGCCGACATCATCGCCGACGTCCGCGCCCTCAACAACAACGGCTGCGACGAGTCGACCGACATCAAGGGCCTCGTCAAGATGCTCGACCCCAAGTACAACCCCGAGCACTTCGAGGATGCCCGCTTCCTGGGCCGCGGCACCTGCACCGTCAGCCAGATCTTCTACACCAGCCCCAGCCGCTGCGCTGTCGCTGACTCCTGCGCCATCTCCATCGACCGTCGCATGACCGCCGGCGAGACCTGGGAGTCCTGCCTGGACGAGATCCGCAACCTGCCGGCCGCCAAGAAGTACGGCGACGACGTGAAGGTCTCCATGTACATGTACGACCGTCCGTCCTGGACCGGCGAGGTTTACGAGACCGAGGCTTACTTCCCCACGTGGATCAACAAGGAGACCGCTCCGCACGTCAAGGCCCTCGTCGACGCCCACAAGGCCATGTTCGGTGACGAGCGCATCGGCTGCGAGCCCAGCATGGACAAGCGCACCGGTCGTCCGCTGTGCGACAAGTGGACCTTCTCCACGAACTGCGTTTCCATCCAGGGCCGCTATGGCATCCCCTGCGTCGGCTTCGGCCCGGGTGCCGAGTCTCAGGCTCACGCCCCCAACGAGGTCACCTACAAGGACGACCTGGTCACCGCTGCCGCCATGTATGTGGCTGCCCTGAACCTCTACGATCCGAGCCAGGCCGATGGCGACGCCACCGTGTTCCGCGCCGGTCTGACCAACAACAAGATCGATTAGTCCCATTCCTCGATCTTGTTGAGCCGGGGACATCTCGTGTCCCCGGCACCCCCTGTTGACTTGGGGCCCGTGGTCGTTATCTCCCATGCTTCCTCAACGGTAGCGGGTCCTCGTCATAGTGCTCTGCATGTTCTAGCCACACGCGCATGCCGGAGCGCATCTACTCATTGCGATCGTTTCATCTTTGGAAAGGATATTTACATGGACGCCAAGTTTACCGAGCTCGTCGAGCAGCTGAACGGCCTCGATTTTAAGGGTATGTACGGCAGCGACTTCCTGCACACCTGGGATAAGACCACCGATGAGCTCAAGGCGCTCTACATCGTCGCCGACGCCCTGCGCCAGCTGCGCGAGAACAACGTCTCTCCCAAGATCTTCGACTCGGGTCTGGCCGTCTCCCTATTCCGCGACAACTCCACCCGTACGCGTTTCTCCTTCTCTAAGGCCGCCAACCTGCTCGGCCTTGAGCTGCAGGACCTGGACGAGAAGAAGTCCCAGATCGCTCACGGCGAGACCGTCCGCGAGACCGCTACCATGATCTCCTTCATGGCCGACGTCATCGGCATCCGCGACGACATGTACATCGGCAAGGGCGACGCCTACATGGCCGAGGTCTCCGAGTCTGTCCAGCAGGCTTACGAGGACGGCGTTCTGGATCACCGTCCCACGCTCATCTCCCTGCAGTCCGACTCCGATCATCCCACGCAGTCCTCTGCCGACATGCTCTACCTCATCAACGAGTTTGGCGGCCTTGAGAACCTCAAGGGCAAGAAGGTTGCCGTCACCTGGGCCTATTCGCCCTCTTACGGCAAGCCGCTGTCCTGCCCGCAGTCGCTGATCAGCCTGCTGCCCCGCTTTGGCATGGACGTCACCCTGGCCCACCCCGAGGGCTACGACCTCATGCCCGAGGTCGTTGAGCGCGCCAAGGGCTATGCCGCCGAGTCCGGCACCACCTTTAAGCAGGTCAACACCATGGCCGAGGCCTTCGAGGGCGCCGACATCGTAATCCCCAAGAGCTGGGCTCCGTTTGCCGCCATGGAGAAGCGTACCAACCTGTACGCCGAGGGCGACGACGCCGGTATCGCTGCGCTCGAGAAGGAGCTGCTCGCCCAGAACGCCACCCATCAGGACTGGTGCTCCACGACCGCGCTCATGGAGAAGACTGCCAACGGCCAGGACACCATCTTTATGCACCCGCTGCCCGCCGACATCTCCGGTGTTTCTTGCGAGCACGGCGAGGTCAACGCCGACGTCTTCGACATGCACCGTGTGGGCATGTACAAGGAGGCCAGCTACAAGCCGTACGCCATCGCAGCCATGATGTTCCTGCAGAAGGTTGCCGATCCCGCCGCTACCCTCAAGGCCCTCGACGAGCGCAACACCGCCCGTTGGTTCCAGGCCTAAAGCTGGGTTGAGGTAAGCCATGTAAAGGGGGGGCGCTCTGCCAACCGGCGGGGTGCCCCTTTTTGCATCGTGGGCGTGCGGGATAAGCGCTTTCGATGTAGATGCCCCGCGACGCGAGTTATGGGTACGATGGTTTCAGGGGAGGTATCGCCATGAAACTTGGTTGCGTGATTATGGCTTCGGGCGAGGGCAAGCGATTTGGCTCTAACAAGATGCTCGCCGATATCTATGACGAGCCGCTGATTGCCCGGACCATTGATTCGGTTCCCCGGGGCTTTGACGTTGTGGTTTCGACGCGTTGGCCCGAGGTCGCTCGGATTTGCGAGGATAAGCATTGCCCGTGTGTGCTGCACGATGGCGAGCTGCGCAGCGAAAGCGTCCGTGCGGGGCTTTCGTGGGGAGTCGAACGCAACTGGAAAGGTTGCCTCTTTTTGCCGGGCGACCAGCCGCTCGTGAGTTCGGATTCTTTTGAGGCTATGGTTCGTGCATTTGACGAGCGTGGCCGCAAGCATCCGGTGCGCCTTGCGTGCAACGGTGAGCCTTCGAGCCCGGTGATCTTTCCGGCGGAACTGTTCGATGCACTTATGTGTCTTGAGGGTAAGGACGGCGGCGGTTCGATCCTCAAGGACCGTGCCGACGTGGTGCTGGTCGAGGCGCGTGCCTACGAGCTGTGGGACGTCGATACCGTCAAAGGACAGCGACGCATAACGGAGCATATCGCCGCCTGCTCGTATTTTGATCGCGTGGCCAACTGCATCAATCAATAAGGAGCAATTATGATCATCATCAAAAACGGCGCACTCGTGACGCCCCAAGGGCTTCGCCGCGCCGATCTTGCCATGGATGGCGATAAGATCGTACGGATTGCCGCGGCGATTGAGCCGGCCGAGGGCGATACCGTCGAGGATGCTGCGGGCTGCTGGGTGTTCCCGGGCTTTATCGATGGGCACACGCACATGCAGTGCTGGACCGGCATGGATTGGACAGCCGATAGCTTTGAGACCGGCACGCGCGCGGCTGCCTGCGGCGGCACGACGACCATTGTGGACTACGCGACGGCCGATCGCGGCGTGACCATGCCCGATGCCTTGGTCGAGTGGCATCATCGCGCCGACGGCACCTGCACCGCCAACTATGCCTTCCATATGGCGCTTGCCGAGTGGAATGAGCGCAACCGCGCCGATCTTTTGGCCATGCGCGAGGCGGGCGTGTCGTCGTTTAAGACCTACTTTGCCTACGACCATCTGCGCCTGGACGATGCCGAGACGCTCGAGGTGCTGGAGGAGCTCAAGCGCGTGGGCGGTATCCTGTGCGTGCATTGCGAGAACGGCACGTTGGTCAACGCGCTGCAGAAGCGCGTGTTTGAGCAGGGTATCCACGGGCCCGAGGGTCATGCGCTCAGCCGTCCGGACGTGTGTGAGGCCGAGGCCGTGAGCCGCCTGCTGTATCTGGCGCACTTGGCCGGGGACGCTCCGGTCAACGTGGTGCACCTTTCGACCAAGCTGGGGCTCGAGGCCATTCGCGCTGCCAAAGCGCGCGGGCAGAAGAACATCTATGTCGAGACATGCCCTCAGTATCTGATGCTCGACGACACCTGCTATCTGGAGCAGGGCGAGGACGGCTTTGCGGGCGCCAAGTACGTGATGAGCCCGCCGCTGCGCCATGCCGGCGACCGTGCGGCACTGCGCGAGGCGCTTGTGGCCGGCGAGATCGATACGATTGCGACCGACCACTGTAGCTTTAACCTGCACGGGCAAAAGGACCGCGGGCGCGACGACTTCCGCGCGATTCCCAACGGCGGACCCGGCGTGGAGCATCGCCCCGTCGCGATCGCTACGAGCTTTGAGGGACAGCTGGGTCCCGAGGATCTGTGCCGCCTGATGAGCGAGAACCCGGCGCGCGTCTTTGGCATGTATCCGCACAAGGGCTGTCTTGCCGAGGGCGCCGATGCCGACGTGTGCGTGTGGGATCCCAAGGCGCGCTGGACGATTAGCGCCGCGACGCAGCATCAGGCCGTGGACTACACGCCGCTCGAGGGCTTTGAGGCGCACGGCCGCGCCAAGGCCGTGTTTGTGAACGGCGTGCTGGCCGCGCGCGACGGCGAGCCCACCGGGGCCCAGCCCGGTCGCTACGTGCCCCGCTAGCAGGAAGATCACCGGATTTCCCTCCGCAGTTGCGGTGGAATAGTTCCTGTTTAGCCGCCAAATAGGCCGTTTCAGGAACTATTCCACCGCAACTTATAGGCCTGCTGGGGCAGCGCCAGCTACTTGAGGTTGGTGGCGACGACGGGGCGGCCGAGGGCTGCCTGGAAGCGGTCGGCTATCGTTGAGTCGGCAAGCGTGTCGACTTGGTTGAGCATGATACGGGCATTGTTTAGGTTCAGCATCTGCATCTCGGCATTGAGCACCTGGGCGACGCGCTCGGGCGTGGCGATGTCGGTAGGCTCGCAGTCGCAGCGCTCGCAGAAGAGCTCGGGGCGGTGGACAACCTCGGCGACGGGCTTGCCCAGCCCCGAGGCGCCGACGACCCAGACAACGTTTGCCGTGGCGGCGGGAATTACCGGCTCCCAGGCGGCATGCGCCTTGAGCGGGAGTTGCTTGCTGCCATCTGCCTCGGCCAACACATAGTTAAAGCGCCGTGCCAGCTCGCCGAGCGGCTCGGCGGGGGCGGAGAGCTTGCCTGTCTCCGGGTCCAAAACACCCGCCTGGCAGATGCTTCCGCGGCTCATGCCAGCGCATACCTTGCAGGTGCAGCCGGGGACATGCGCGGCACCCGGCTTCCAAGGCGCGGCATCCAGGCGACGGTTTGACCCGTCCCACGGCACGCCGGCGACGGGAAACATGTGCGTGGTGGTGCAGAGGAGCACGCGGCCGCCAGCGCGCATGAGCTCGAGACCCAGCGTCTTTAGCAAGGTCGACTTGCCACCGCTGCCGATAATTGCGGTAATGCCCGGCTCGATCTTGAGCGCGGAGGCAAGGTTTCCGCTCGTCGTTTCCATCTGTTCACCGCCGTATAATACTGTGATAATAAATAATCATCAGAGTAGCGGCCGAACCGCTTTTGCTCTGCTCAAACCGTAGCACAGGGAGGTGCCCCGGGAATGCTCGTTTATGTTCGCGGCGCCGGCGATATCGCCACGGGCGTCGCCGCTCGCTTGGTGCGCGCCGGCGTTTCGGTCGTTATGGCCGATATCGCGGTTCCCACGTGCATCCGCCGCACAATCTGTTTTTGCGAGGCCATTCGCCTGGGCGAGGTCGAGGTCGAAGGCATTCGCGCTCGCTTGGCACAGACGCCGGCTGAGGCGCTTGAGATTACCGAGGCTGGAGACGTCGCCGTTGTGGTGGACCCTCAGGCCAAGATGCTCGATGAGCTTAAACCCGCTGCTGTGGTCGACGCGATTTTGGCTAAGCGCAACTTGGGCACCACGCGCGACATGGCGCCTGCCGTCATCGCCGTGGGGCCGGGCTTTACCGCGCCGGTTGACTGCGACGCCGTGGTCGAGACCATGCGTGGGCATTTCCTGGGCCGTGTCATTACCCAAGGTTCGCCCCAGCCCAACACGGGCGTGCCGGGCATTATCGCCGGCTATGGCAAGGAACGTGTTATCCACAGCCCCGCCGCCGGCGTGTTTCGGTCCGACCGCGCAATCGGCGACATCGTGAGCGCCGGAGACGTGATTGGCTACGCGGGCGATACGCCCATGTGCACGCAGATCGATGGCTGTCTGCGCGGGCTTTTGGCGAACGGCGTGCAGGTGACTGAGGGCTTTAAATGCGCCGATGTCGATCCACGCGGCGATGCCAGCTATATCAACTACATTTCGGACAAAGCGACGTCGGTCGGCGGCGGCGTGCTCGAGGCACTCGCTATGCTCACCGATGTCTTTAGAGGATAGAAGGCGGCAATGGAAAAGCTCGATGTTGTGAATGCGGCGCTTGCCGCCCTGCGTGCTGGCGAGACGTGCGAGCTGGTGGTAGTGGCCGGTACGGCGGGGTCGTCCCCGCGCGGTGTGGGCGCATGGATGACTGTCTTTGCCGATGGCAGCCAAGCGGGCACTATCGGCGGCGGCAAGATTGAGCTCTTTGCGCTGGACGAGGCGCGCGAGCTGCTGGCCGGGGGTAAATCGCGTCTGGTCCGCTACACCATGGGCGGCGAGAACTCCGATACCGGCATGATTTGCGGCGGAGCCATCTGCCTGTGCTACCTGCATCTGGATGCGACCCAGGCACCGTTGTTCCAGTCGGTTGCCGACGTCTTGGCCTATCGGCGCATCGGCGACTTCGCCATCGACTTTGAACCGTTTATCGCAAGTGCGCATGAAGGCGACGTTGCCGAATACCATGGCGAGGAGTCGCGCCGCACCATAATGGGCTGCCCCGAGCTTTCGCTGGTGGAGGAGGGGAGTAAGGTCACCTACACCAACGCGGCCTCCGAGATTCCCGCGGCGCACATCGAGACGCTCTGCCCCGAGGGCCTGACCTATATCTTTGGCTGCGGCCACGTGGGTGCTGCGACGGCGCGGGTGCTCACGGCGGCGGGCTTTGCCGTCGTGGCTTGCGACGACCGCCCCGGCACACTGACCCCCGAATGGGTGCCCGGTGTCTACGACCGTCGTCTGGTCGACTACAAGAACCTGAGCAAGCAGTGCCCCATCGGCCCGCGTGACCTAGTGGTCGTCGCCACGGCGGGTCACAAGTCCGATATCGACGTGGTGATTCAGGCCATGCACGCCAAGCCCGCCTATCTGGGCTGTCTGGGTTCGCGCCGCAAGACGGCCTTTGTGCGCGCCCGCCTGGAGCAGGAGGGCTTTACGCAGGACCAGATCGACGAGCTGCACCTGCCGATCGGTGTCGCCATCGAGGCCGAGGACCCCGAGGAGATCGCCATCTCCATCGCTGCCGAGATGATCCACCTGCGCCGCACCAAGCTCGTCCCCCGCAAGCGCTAATCGCATCCCCATATATGAGTTGCGGTGAAATACGGACTGTTAAAGCCTGTTAAGCCATCAAACAGTCCCTATCTCACCGCAACTGCTGTTTTCCTCCGTGCCCTAGGGATCAATTTGTGCGGGGGAGTTGTGGAGTTGTGCAGGCAGACGAGGTTTTTCTGGAAATACGCTCCCGATGCGCGTATAGTACCGATTGTTTTGTCGGCTCCTGCTGCGTCGAGTCCAAACCGCGAAATGCCATGAGCGGCGCGGATGCAGCCAGGAGGCACGAGGACAACCCATCGTGGCCACGCCCCGTGCTTAAAACCCCAAGAAGGAGTGAACAATGGCAGAAGAGAAGTATGTGCCGCGTCTGAAGACCAAGTACAACAACGAGGTCAAGCAGCAGCTTCAGGACAAGTTCCAGTACGAGAACGTCATGATGATCCCCAAGTTTGAGAAGATCGTCGTGAACATGGGCGTCGGCGAGGCCGCTACCGATTCCAAGGCCATCGACGGTGCCGTGCGTGACCTGCGCGCCATCACCGGCCAGCAGCCGATGATCACCCGTGCCCGCAAGTCCATCGCTACCTTCCGCCTGCGCGCTGGTATGCCGATCGGCTGCAAGGTTACCCTGCGTGGCGACCGTATGTGGGAGTTCTTCGATCGTCTGACCTCCGTCGCGATTCCCCGTATCCGCGACTTCCGCGGCATCTCCGCCAAGAGCTTCGACGGCCGTGGTAACTTCTCCATGGGCGTCACCGAGCAGCTCATCTTCCCCGAGATCGACTTCGACTCCGTCGATCACCAGCGTGGTATGGACATCACTTTCGTGACCACCGCCAATACCGATGAGGAGGCCAAGGCCCTTCTGGATGCCTTCGGTTTCCCGTTCAAGAAATAGGTTCACCTGCCCTATGAGCGCCGTTCCCAGAAGGGGGCGGCGCTTGGGGCGAACAATACTCTATGTGAGGAGGATATAAGTGGCTAAGACATCGATGATCGTCAAGTGCAATCGCAAGCAGAAGTTCTCTACTCGTGAGTACACGCGCTGCCAGCGCTGCGGCCGTCCGCACTCTGTGTACCGCAAGTTCGGCCTGTGCCGTGTCTGCTTCCGCGAGCTTGCACTCAAGGGCGAGCTTCCCGGCGTTAAGAAGGCCAGCTGGTAAGTCACTACCAGCGTTTCAAGCATCCGTTTGGAACAGGGAAAACGCGCTAGTTAGGCTTTGCCGTTAAGGGCGGCGAAGAACCAAGAGCACGTGTTCATCAAGAACGAAGGAGAATCTGTATGAACCTTACAGACCCGATCGCAGATATGCTTACGCGCATCCGTAACGCTAACTCTGTGAACAAGGCCACGGTCTCCATGCCGAGCAGCAAGAAGCTCGTCGAGATCGCTCGTGTTCTGCACGAGGAGGGCTACATCGAGGGCTACGATGTCGAGGACACCGTTCCCCAGAAGACTCTGCACATCACGCTTAAGTATGGTCCCAAGAAGGCTAAGGTCATCAACGGCATCCGCCGCATTTCCAAGCCGGGCCTGCGTAAGTACACCGGCGTTGCCGACATGCCCCGCGTCCGCGGTGGCCTTGGTACCGCCATTATTTCCACCAGCCATGGCGTCATGACCGACCGCGATGCTCGCAAGCACAACGTCGGCGGCGAGATCATCGCTTACGTCTGGTAATTCGCTCGGTAGGTAGAAGGAAAGGAGATCACCGTGTCTCGTATCGGTAATAAGCCTGTCCAGATTCCCGCCGGAGTCGAAGTGGCAGTCAACGGCAACAACATTGTCGTCAAGGGCCCCAAGGGCCAGCTCGAGCTCGATATCTATGAGAAGCTCGCTATCAACGTCGAGGACAACGTCCTCACCGTTTCCCGTCCCGACGACGAGCGTGAGACCCGTGCCCGCCACGGCCTCACCCGCGCCCTCATCCACAACATGGTTGTTGGCGTTTCCGAGGGCTTCGAGAAGAAGCTCGAGCTCGCCGGCGTCGGTTACCGCGTGCAGCAGAAGGGTAAGAACCTCGAGTTCTCCCTGGGCTTCTCGCACCCCGTGATCGTCGAGGCTCCCGAGGGCATCACTTTCGAGGTTCCCGATAACACCCACGTGAACGTCAAGGGTATCAACAAGCAGCAGGTCGGTCAGATCGCCGCTGAGATCCGCGGTCATCGTCCTCCCGAGCCTTACAAGGGCAAGGGTATCCACTACGTTGGCGAGCACATCCGCCGCAAGCTGGGTAAGGCCGCCAAGTAGTCGTAACCGACTCACTCGCATAAGACCAGCACCCCGTCAGGTGCTGGCAAGATCAACCTTTTTAGGAGTTTACGTATGAACAAGCATAAGGCGAAGCTGGAAGGCCTCAAGCGTCGTCAGCGTCGTGTTCGCGGCAAGGTCTCGGGTACTTCCGAGCGTCCGCGTCTTCGCGTGACCCGTACTAACGCCAACATCTATGCCCAGATCATCGACGACAGCAAGGGCTCCAGCCTGACGCTCGTCTCTGCCTCGACCCTCGAGGCCGAGTTCAAGGGCACCCACACCTCGAACAAGGAGGCTGCGGAGAAGGTCGGTCAGCTCGTTGGCAAGCGTGCCATCGAGGCCGGCATCACCAAGGTCGCCTTCGATCGCGGTGGCCGTATCTACCATGGCCGCGTCAAGGCCCTCGCCGACGGTGCTCGTGCCGCCGGTCTCGAGTTCTAGGAGGTATGTAGCACATGGCTCGTAATCAGAAGCAGCAGCGCGAGGCCTCCGAGTTCGAGGAGCGCGTCGTTTACATCAACCGCGTGTCGAAGACCGTCAAGGGTGGTCGTCGCATGAGCCTCGTCGCTCTCGTCGTCGTTGGCGACGGCAAGGGCAACGTCGGCGTTGGCATGGGCAAGTCCGCTGAGGTGCCCCTGGCCATCTCCAAGGCGTCTCTCGATGCCAAGAAGAACATGTTCCACGTGCCGGTGACCGAGCAGGGCACCATCCCGCACGAGGTTCTCGGCCACTTTGGTGCCGGCCGCATTATCATCAAGCCCGCTGTCGAGGGTACCGGCGTTATCGCCGGCGGCGCTGTGCGTCCCCTCTTCGAGCTTGCTGGCATCAAGAACGTCCTGTCCAAGTCCCTCGGTACCGACAACGGCCTCAACATCATCAAGGCTGCCGTCGAGGGCCTCAAGGAGCTCTCCAGCCCTGAGGACGTCGCGGCTCGCCGTGGCCTGACGGTCTCCGAGATGTTCGTCGGTAAGGAGAACTAAGCATGGCTGACACCATCAAGATCAAGCAGGTCCGCAGCACCAACGGTTGCAAGCAGGATCAGGTCCGTACTGTCCGTGCCCTCGGTCTCCACAGGATCCGCGAGGTTCGCGAGATTGCTGACAACGAGTCCGTCCGCGGCATGATCTTCAAGGTCAAGCACCTTGTCGAGATTGTAGAGGAGTAGCAAATGCAGCTTCACGATCTTACTCCCGCGCCCGGTTCCACCAAGAACCGCAAGCGCGTCGGCCGTGGCAATTCTTCGGGTCACGGCACCACTTCTGGCCGCGGCCAGAAGGGCCAGGGTTCCCGCTCTGGCGGCACCAAGGGTGCCGGCTTCGAGGGTGGCCAGACTCCGCTGGCTATGCGCCTGCCCAAGCTTCCGGGCTTCCGCAACCCCCGTCGTATCGAGTACACCGCTGTTAACGTTGAGCGTCTCGAGCGTAAGTTCGAGGACGGCGCTGTGATCGACGGTGCCGCTCTTAAGGCCGCTCGCATCACCAAGAGCGAGTTCGAGCCCGTCAAGGTGCTCGGCAATGGTGAGCTCACCAAGAAGTTCACGGTCAAGGTCGACAAGGTCAGCGCTTCTGCGCAGGCCAAGATCGAGGCCGCCGGCGGAAAGGTCGAGCTGCCGTGCTAAATGGTCTTAAGAATGCTTTCCGCATCAAAGAATTGCGCGAAAAGATTCTTTTTACCATAGCTATGCTCGTCGTGTACCGCATTGGTGCGCACGTTCCTGTGCCCGGCATTCCCTTCCAGGGGATGCTGGGCCTTTTCTCGACCGATAACAATTCGGTCGCCGCAGGTGCTATGGCCCTCCTGAATCTTTTCTCTGGCGGCGCGTTGAGCTATGTGTCGGTGTTTTCGCTGGGCATCATGCCTTACATCACCAGCTCGATCATCCTCCAGATGCTCCAGGCCGTTGTGCCTTCCCTGCATGAGCTTGCCCGCGAGGGCGAGGTCGGTCAGACCAAGATTACGCAGTATTCGCGTTACCTCACCCTGGCTCTGGCAATCCTCAACTCCGTGGGTTACCTCTTCCTCTTTAAGAGCTTCGGCATCAGCTTCAATGGCGCCGGTGCTCCCGAGATCATCTTCGACCTCATGATTGTCGGCACGCTCACCGCGGGCGCCATGCTGATCATGTGGATTGGTGAGCTCATCACCCAGCGCGGTATCGGCAATGGCATGTCGCTGATCATCTTTGCGAACATCATGGCCGGCCTGCCGCAGGCTATCTTCTCCAGCACCGAGGGCAATGCCGGTGGCATCATCACCATGGCGATCATCTGCGCCATCATCCTGCTGGTTATTCCGCTGATTGTTTTCCTTGAGCGCGGCCAGCGCCGCATCCCGGTCTCCTACGCCAAACGCGTCGTGGGCCGTCGCATGATGGGTGGCCAGACCACCTACCTGCCCATCAAGGTCAACACCGCGGGTGTCGTGCCGATCATCTTCGCTTCGGCGTTGCTGTACTTCCCGGCTCAGATTGCCGTGTTCTTCCCCGGCATCGGCTGGATTCAGGCAGTTGCCTCCGCGCTTTCGACCGGTTGGCTCAACTGGGTGCTTAACGTTGTCCTCATCGTGTTCTTCGCATACTTCTACACCTCCATGGTGTTCAACCCCGATGACACGGCCGATAACCTTAAGAAGCAGGGCGGCTTTATTCCGGGCGTGCGTCCGGGTAGGGCTACCGCGGCCTACATCAAGAACGCGCTCAACAAGATCACGCTTCCCAGCGCTGTCTTTTTGGCGCTCATCGCCATCGTGCCTTCGATCATCTTCTCCTTCACGGGTAACCATCTGATCCAGGCTTTTGGCGGCACGTCCATCCTCATCATGGTCGGCGTCGTGCTCGACACGGTCGATAAGCTCGAAGGCCAGATCAAGATGTATGATTACGATGGATTCTTTAAATAGGCTAGAGGAGGATTGCTCATGAACCTCGTATTGCTCGGAGCTCCGGGTGCCGGTAAGGGCACCGTCGCACAGGAGCTCGTCGCCGAGTTTGGCGTCGCCCACATTTCCACGGGCGACCTGCTGCGTGCTGCCGTCAAGGGCGGCACCGAGCTTGGTATTCAGGCTAAGAAGTACATGGACGCTGGCGAGCTCGTTCCCGACCAGCTCGTGATCGACCTTGTCAAGGAGCGCCTTGCCGCCGATGACGCCCAGCAGGGCTTCATTCTCGACGGCTTCCCGCGCAACACCGCCCAGGCTGTGACGCTCGATTCCGATCTCTCCGCCATGGGTCGCGAGATCGATTGCGCCCTTCTGGTCGATGTGGCCCCCGAGGTCATCATCGATCGTCTGTCTTCGCGCCGCACCTGCCGCGCCTGCGGTTACACCGGCACTGCTGCCGATGCCACCTGCCCCAAGTGCGGTGGCGAGATGTATCAGCGCGACGACGACAAGCCCGAGACCATCAAGAACCGTCTCGACGTCTACGAGAAGTCCACGAGCCCGCTCGTCGACTACTATCGTGGCCAGGGTCTGCTCAAGTCGGTCAACGGTGACCAGGCTCGCGAGACCGTGTACGGGGATGTCAAAGAGGCTCTCGGTCTATGATCAAGATTAAGTCTGCAACGCAAATCGAGCAGATGAAGAAGGCAGGAGCGCTATCTAAGATGGCGCTCCGCCACGTTGGAGCCATGGTGCGCCCCGGCGTTTCGACCTTTGAGCTCGATCAGCTCGCGGAGCAGATTATCCGCATGCATGGCGGCATCCCGGCCTTTAAGGGTTACGGCGGGTTCCCGGGAACCATTTGCGCATCAATCAACGATGCCGTGGTCCACGGTATTCCCAACCCCGACATGATCCTGCGCGATGGCGATATCATTTCCATCGATACGGGAGCCGTTGTCGACGGTTGGGTCGGCGATAACGCTTGGACGTTTTTCGTCGGCACCCCCACGCCCGAGGCCAAGGCCCTGTGCGAGGTTACGCGCGATTGCCTTAAGGCTGCCATCGAGCAGGCTGTCCCCGGTAACCATATCGGGGACGTCGGTTATGCCGTTCAGTCCCTCGCCGAGTCTCACGGTTACGGCGTGCTTCGTGACTATGTGGGCCATGGCATTGGCCGCGTGATGCACGAGGACCCCAACGTTCCTAACTATGGAAAGAAGGGGAGGGGCGTTCGCCTCCAAGCCGGCATGGTCATTGCCATCGAGCCGATGGTTACGATGGGTTCCAACCATGTGAGCACGGGCTCCGACGGTTGGATTGTTACGACCAACGACCACTTGCCCGCCGCGCACTACGAGAACACCGTCGCCATTACCAATGACGGTCCGGTGATTCTCACCACGGATGCCCAGGGTGCTTGGTGTTCCTTGCAGGGCGGTGAAATGTAGGGCTTGCGTCAAATGCACGCCTTAACATTTCAAATGTAACAAGTTCCGCTTAGTTGTGGAGCCATTACGAAGATACTACGATACGTGCATGCGTATTGTAGAATACTCAATCGCTGTCGTTTTCTAGAGAAAGATGATTGCTTGTGAAGAAGGAAGACGCAATTGAGCTCGAGGGTACGGTAAAGGAACCGTTGCCCAATGCCATGTTTAAGGTCGAGCTCGAGAACGGTCATTCGGTTCTGTGCAACATTTCTGGCAAGATCCGAATGAATTACATCCGTATTCTCCCCGGTGACAGGGTTGTCGTGGAGCTTTCCCCGTACGACCTGACCCGCGGCCGCATCACCTATCGCTACAAATAGCGGCACGCATACACGCACTCCATTTCCGGCTGCAGGCTTAGCTCAACCTACGGTCGGATTGTGTGTGAAGACCAGCCATAGTTTTAAACGCCTGCGGCTGGGCGAGTAGATAGTAGGGAAGTAGTTTGAGCGCTACCGAAAGGAAGAACGATGAAGGTACGTCCTTCGGTCAAGAAGATGTGCGATAAGTGCAAAATCATTAGGCGCCATGGCAAGGTCCTCGTCATTTGCGAGAACCCCCGTCATAAGCAGCGTCAGGGTTAAGAGAGGAGACTACGTTGGCCCGTATTAATGGTGTCGACCTCCCGCGTGAGAAGCGCGTTGAGATCGGTCTGACCTACATTTACGGCATCGGCCGCACCACTGCGACGAAGATCTGCGTCGAGTGCAACGTTAACGTGGATACGCGCGTTAAGGACCTCACCGAGGATGAGGTTAACGCCATCCGCGATTATATCGATAAGAACCAGATCATGGTTGAGGGTGACCTCCGCCGTGAGCGCAACCAGAACGTCAAGCGCCTTATGGACATCGGCTGCAACCGCGGCCTTCGTCACCGCAAGGGCCTCCCGGTCCGCGGCCAGCGCACCCACACTAACGCTCGTACCCGCAAGGGCCCGAAGCGTCAGATCGGTGCTAAGAAGAAGAAATAAGGAGCGCTAGATAGATGGCTACTGCTAAGAAGAACGTTCGCGCTGCCCGTCTGAAGCGCGCGGACCGTAAGAACATTTCCGTGGGCCAGGCTCACATTCGTTCTACGTTCAACAACACGATCGTTTCGATCACCGATCCCCAGGGCAACGTCATTTCCTGGAAGTCGGCTGGCCAGGTGGGCTTCAAGGGCTCGCGTAAGTCCACGCCGTTCGCTGCCCAGATGGCTGCCGAGGCTGCTGCCAAGCAGGCCATGGAGCACGGTATGAAGAAGGTTTCCGTCTTCGTCAAGGGCCCCGGCTCCGGTCGTGAGACCGCCATCCGTTCCCTCCAGGCTGCTGGCCTTGAGGTCTCGAGCATCCAGGACAAGACCCCCATCCCGCACAACGGCTGCCGCCCCAAGAAGCGTCGCCGCGTGTAACTGAAAGGATCGTATCAATATGGCAATCGACAGGACTCCTGTTCTTAAGCGCTGCCGTCAGCTCGGGATCGATCCCGCTGAGCTCGGTTACAGCAGCAAGAAGGAATCTATCCGTCAGCCCAAGCGCCGTCGCAAGGAATCTGAGTACGGCATGCAGCTGCGCGAGAAGCAGAAGGTCAAGTTCATCTATGGCGTTCTGGAGAAGCAGTTCCACGGCTACTTCAACAAGGCCCGCAAGATGAACGGCGTCACCGGTGAGAACCTCATGATCATCCTTGAGTCTCGCCTCGACAACGTCGTCTTCCGTCTTGGCTTCGCCCGCACCCGCAAAGAGGCTCGTCAGTCCGTCCGTCACGGTCACTTCACCGTGAACGGCAAGCGCGTGGACATCCCGTCCTACCGCGTCAAGGCCGGCGACGTCGTCGCTGTCGGCGAGAAGTTCCGTGACCTCCTCCCCATCAAGGAGGCCCTGATTTCCTCCGAGCGCTTTGAGGTCCCTGGCTGGCTCGAGGTCGATATCGAGAAGCTGTCTGGTAACGTGCTCGCTCTGCCGACGCGTGAGCAGATCAGCGGTGATATCAACGAGCAGCTCATCGTCGAGCTCTACTCTAAGTAGTCCATCCGGGCTGCTGAGGCTGGAGGTAATACATGTCAGAATTCATTAGGCCTCAGGTTCAGGTCGAAGAGATCAACGAGACGTCTGCTCGTGTCTCCGTCGAGCCGCTCGAGCGTGGCTACGGCGATACGCTGGGTAACTCCCTTCGTCGCGTACTTCTGTCCTCGCTCGAGGGTGCCGCCGTCGAGGCTATTCAGATCGATGGTGCACAGCACGAGTTCATGACCATCCCTAACATGGTCGAGGATGTCACCGACATCGTCCTGAATGTCAAGGGTCTTGTCTTCAGGGCTCTCGGCACGACCGACGAGGCGACCGCCACCATCTCGGTTGACGGCCCCTGCGAGGTCACCGGTGCGGACTTCTTTATTCCGTCCGAGTTTGAGCTGGTCAACCCCGAGCAGCACATCGCTACGCTCACCGAGGGTGGCCATCTCACCATGAGCATGCGCATCGGCTATGGCCGCGGCTATGTCTCTGGCGAGGCTAACAAGCGCGACAACGATCCCATCGGTGTGATCCACGTCGACTCGCTGTACTCGCCGGTGTCCCGTTGCGCCAAGCTCGTTGAGGCTTGCCGTGTCGGTCAGCACACCGACTACGACCGCCTTGTCCTCGAGATCGAGACCAACGGCTCCATCGCTCCGCGCGACGCCGTGGTCCAGGCTGCCAATATCATCAACCAGCATATGGCTGCCTTTATGAACCTTGCCGAGACCCCCGAGGTCGAGGAGGAGGCTTCGATCTTCGCTCCCGAGGTCACCAACGACAACGCCGAGCTGGACAAGCAGATCGAGGATCTGGACCTTTCCGTCCGTTCCTACAACTGCCTTAAGCGCGCCAGCATTCACTCGGTCCGTCAACTCGTTGAGTTCTCGGAGAACGATCTGCTCAACATCCGTAACTTCGGTGTTAAGTCGATCGAGGAAGTGAAGGACAAGCTTGAGTCCATGGGCCTGAGCCTGAAGGCTTAATGCTTCGCATATTTGAGGAGAAACTAGACCATGCGTCACAACGTTAAGAAGGGCCTGAAGCTCGGCACCGATGCGAGCCACACCAAGGCCATGAAGAAGAGCCTTGCTAAGGCCCTCTTCGAGAACGACCGCATCAAGACCACCGAGACCCGTGCTAAGGCGCTGCGTTCGGTCGTCGACCCGATCATCACTTGGGCCAAGAAGGGCGACCTGCACTCTCGTCGTCTGGCTATCGCCAAGCTCGGCGATAAGCAGCTCGTTGCCGAGATTTTCGACAAGGCTGCTCAGGGCATGTGGCAGGACCGCAACGGCGGTTACACCCGCATCATGAAGCTCGGTAACCGTAAGGGCGACAACGCTCCCATCGTTATCATGGAGCTCGTCACCGAGCCTTGCACGCCTAAGGCCAAGAAGGCTGCTCCGGCCCCCAAGAAGGCCGCTGCTCCCAAGAAGGTCGAGGCTGCCGAGGAGACCGCTGAGTAGACATTCCGTCTGCATAGGCTATATTCGAGGGGTACGTTCGCGTACCCCTCTTTTTTTGTCGCGATACCGTTGCTTGTTTGTTGGGAGCGCCCATGACTGCGCCGTCTGATTTCAATTCGATTTCCGAGCTTGACGCCACGCTCGTATTTCGCGTGGCCTATGATGGCTCGTCGTATAGCGGATTTGCCGAGCAGCCGGGACAGACGACGGTTGCGGGTGAGCTACGTCGAGCCATCGAGACGCTGCTTCGCCGCCCGATCGATCTGACGTGCGCGGGGCGTACCGATGCCGGCGTGCATGCCGTGGCTCAGTACATCAGCGTGCCCGTAACGGACGCTGAGCTCGCTTGTACGCGCCGTAGGTGGCTGCGGGCTATGGATGCCCTGCTGCCCAAAGATATCGCCATTAACGAGGTCTACAAGGCCCGTAAAGGCTTTTCTGCGCGTTTTGACGCGCGTTCCCGTACGTATACATACCGCATTGCCGATCGAGATGCGCGCCCTGTGCTGTCCCGCGGTGCCGTGTGGTGGCATCGCTATCCCTTGGATGTTGAGGCTATGTCTGCTGCCTGCCCCGCACTGCTGGGCGAGCAGGACTTTAAAAGCTTTTGCAAGGTCGCTTCGGCCGTTGGCAAGCCCACGCATCGCTGCGTGATGCGTGCCGAATTTGGCCATGAGGTTGCGTTTGGCGAGGACATCCTGACGTTCACCATCGAGGGCAATGCGTTTCTGCATTCGATGGTCCGTTCGATCGTGGGCACGCTTGTCGAGATTGGCATGCATCGCCGTGAACCCGAGTGGATGCGCGAGGTTATCGATGCTTGCGACCGCACCGCTTCGGGCCCCACGGCTCCTGCCTGCGGCCTTACGTTTATGGGCGTGGATTACGATCCCGCCGAGCTTGTCGTGCTCGACTAGGGTAGGGCTCGACGTGTCGTGCGTCGACACCTGTCATCTGTGGGCTGCGCGTGTGCAACATCTGTTCTTGGCGTGCAATGCAACCGGTGTCTCATTGCTTTTATTGCCGGGGTGTACCATGAACCACGGTTTGATTCATTGCTGTCGAGAGGACGGATAATTTGGTTCGACGTGGCTCGCATCCGCGACTTTCGGTGATCCTTGTGGTAGAAGGTTCGCCCAGCTATGCGATGCGTGCGCTCGAGAGTATCCAGAACCAAGACCTCTACGATTTGCAGATTGTCGTTGTCTGTCGCGATACTGCGCCCGGTGTGCGCCATTCGCTTCAAGTTGCTGCCGACAGGGACATCCATATTGATTTGATTGACGTCGAGGACGCGACGCGCGGCGCGTGTCTTCGTGCCGGTTTTGCTGCCTCGCGCGGCTCTCAAATCATCGCCATGAACGCCGATGAGTGGTTTGCTCCGCAATCCCTTTCCAAGATGGTCGATATCGCGTGCGATACTGCGGCAGACATAGTGTTCCCCACGGTGTCGCTCGACCGCTATGATGCACATCGAGAGCGCCATTCGCGTGTCTTGGATGCTGCCTCTATTGTCATTGAAGACAAGTCTTCGATGGTGGCCGGGCTGCCTCAGTTGATTTTAGGCGGCTTGGTTGCTCAAGTCTCTGGCGTGATGTATAGCCGTCCGCTGTTTGAGGCATGCCTTTTGTGCGACAAGGCGTTTCGCACAGTTGGGTTTATGGCATGCGCGCTCTCGCAGGCGCAGCGCGTCTCCGGATGCGGCGACGCTTGTTTCCACGCGGTGGCGCCTAAGCTTACAGATGCCTTTGATCCCACCATGTATGCCAGGGTATCCGATGACACCCGAGCACTCGACGAGCTTGCGGACTCACTCTCGGAAGCAGATAGCGGTGGCCGGCTCAAGCTGGCAAGCCAAAAGTTCTACTTTGCCGGACTGGTCGCCTGCATCGAGAATTTGTGTCTGAGCCCGCATGGGGTGTCGTCAATCGAGCGTTCCGCCCGCATGCGTGATATGCTCGAGGCGCCTCGAACCCGTCAGATGGTCGCCGCGCTCAAGGACAACCATCGGGGACTGGGCCTGTTGTTTGGGCCGATCGCCAGCGCTAAGCCCGCGCGCTGCGTGATGTGTACGCATCTGGCAGCTTTTCTTAACCGGACGGGCGCAAAAACCGCCTAAACGGCTCATTACGAAACAAACTTGCATAGAATTGTTTCGAAATGCGTTCTTATACACAAAAGCCTTCAAATAGCGTTAAACTATTCAATCACTGATTGATTGTCTCCGCCATCTTTTGGAGAGAGGGTTTGTATGGCTAAAAAACGCAATGGGCGCCAGGATGCCATTAGAGATATTGTGCGCAATAAGGATGTCCGCACGCAGCGCGTGCTGGTTGATGAGCTCCGTGCTATGGGCTTTGATTGCACGCAGGCGACTGTCTCTCGCGATATTGCCGACATGGGGCTGCGTAAGCTCCCTGAGGGCATCTATGTTCTGGCAGAGGACTTGCACCTGCAGCGTATGGTTTCCGAGCTCGTAACGGGCGTTCTGCGTACCGATAATCTGGTTATGATCAAGGCTCAGCCTGGCACGGCTTCCGGCATCGCCGCCGCCGTTGATGCGGCAGAGTTGCCCGATGTGCTTGGCTCGCTTGCCGGCAACGATACGATTTTGGTTATTGCCCAGACGGCCGAGGACGGCGAGCGTCTCGAGGCGCTGATCAATAAGTTGAGCAATTCTCGCAAGTAGGCGTGCGGGTCGTGCGTTCGGCATTGTGTGCGCTGACATAGTGGCTTGTAAGGGGTATCGACGTTGGTCGGTACCCCCTTTTTGTTTGCCGGTATAAAGACCGCCCTCCAGGTCGTTTCAAACTAAAAGGCCCCGAGCAGTTCAATAAGCTGCTCGGGGCCTTGTTGGCTTTAGTCGCGTACTTCTTAGCCGACCGTATCGTCAGGCGTGGGCGAGGGGTCGGGAGTGGGCGTAGGCGTAGGCGTGCCGCCATCGCCGCCGGTCGAGCCACCAGTGGAGCCGCCCGTCGAGCCACCAGTGGAGCCGCCCGTCGAGCCACCGGTCGTACCGGTGCCGCCGGTGGTGTCGCCGGTGGTGTCGCCGCCCGTGGTCTCGGTGGTCGTGGTCGTCGTGGTAGTTGTTGTGGTGGTTTCCTCTTCCTCTTCGTCCTCGTCCTTGTCGTCGTTCTCCGACTTCTTGGTGTTGTTGGTGCCGTAGAACTTCCAGACGCTGTTGTTCTTGTAGGTGGGCGCCGTTCCGGTCGCAAACTCCTCGCGCTCGGTACCGGTCAGAACGGTGTTCATAAACCGCTTAAAGACAGGCAGGTTGGTGCTGTCGCCCAGCAGGTCCGTGCCGTACTTTTGGATGGGGATCTCGCCCGCGGAATAGCCGGTCCACAGGGCGCACGCCAGCTGCGGGGTATAGCCGCAGAACCAAAGGTTGGTGGTGTTGTCGGTGGTGCCCGTCTTGCCGGCATAGGGCTGGTTGACACTCAGGGCGCCGGCAGCACCCGTACCGCTGCCCTTCATGACGCCGGACAGAACATCGGTGACCGCGGCGGCCTCGCCCTCGGTAAGCACCTGTGAGGGATTGTCGGTGTGCTGGTACAGCACCGAACCGGTACGAGAATCAATCTCGGTGATGGCGATCGGCTGGCGATAGTAGCCGCCGTTGGCAAACGTCGCGTAGGCGGCGGCCATCTCGAGTGGCGAGATCGAGCCGGTGCCGAGCGTCATGACGGGAACGTCCTCGATGTTGTCCTTGGCGGGGTCGATGCCGAGCTTTTTGACGAGCGAGATGATCTTGCTGTTGCCGACGGCTTCCGCCACCTGGATGTAGCCGGTGTTGGAGGAGTATGCCGTCGCCTGCTTAAGCGTGATGTTGCCGTAGCTCTGGTTGGCGTAATTTTGGACCTCGGTCGTGGTGCCCTTGGCCTTGAGCGGCGAGTTGCAGTTGAGGGTGACGTTGGGGTTCATGCCGTTTTGGATGGCAGTTGCCAGCGTAAAGGCCTTAAAGGTGGAGCCGACGGGACGCTTGGCCGTGGCATGGTTTACGTGGTTCTCGTCGGCGTTGTAGTCGTAGCCGCCCACCATGCACTTGATGTAGCCGGTCTTGGGGTCGACGACGACCATGCCCATGTCCAGGCCGTCAAGCGAGAGCGTGTCGAGCTGCTCGCGGACGGCATTCTCTGCCACCTGCTGCATCGTGGGGTCGATGGTGGTCTTGACGGTCAGGCCGCCCTTAAAGAGCACGTCGGTCGAGAACTCCTGCTCCAGTAGCTGCTTGACGTAGGAGACAAAGTAGGGCTGCGAGTATACGTCGACGCCGCTGCCCGAAATCTCGGTCACGTTGAGGGTGATGGGCTCGGCCTGTGCGGCATCGTGCTCCTCCTGGGTGATGTGGCCCAGGCGCAGCATGTTGTCGAGAACCTTGTTGCGACGGGACAGCGCCAGGCCGGGGTTGACCGTGGGGTCGTACTGCGAGGGCGAGTTGGGAAGGCCGATCAACAGCGCGGCCTCGCTCAGGGTGAGGTCGGCGGCGCTCTTGGACAGATAGGTCTCGGCTGCGGCCTCGATGCCGTAGGCGCCGTGGCCGTAATAGATGGTGTTGAGGTACATCATGAGGATCTCGTCTTTGGAGTACATGTCCTCCATCTTGATGGCGATGTAGGCCTCGCGCACCTTACGCTCAATGGTCGAGTCGAATTGCTCCTCCTGCAGGATGGTGTTGCGCACAAGCTGCTGGGTGATCGTCGAGGCGCCTTCGTGCCCGCCGCCGAGGGTTGCCACCGCAGCACGCGCGATACCCCACAGGTCGATACCGCCGTGCTCGTAGAAGCGCTCGTCCTCGACGTCAACGGTGCCCTGCAGCACGTAGGGGGAGACCTCGTCCTTGGTGATGGACTTGCGGTTTTGCGTGTAGAAGCTCGCGATCTTGTTGCCGTTGCAGTCGACGATCTCGGTGGGCTCGCTCACCAGATACGCGTTGGCGTCGGTGTAGTCGGGCAGATCGGACAGCCAGCGGTTGACGTTACCGACCATGCCGATGCCAAACGCCACGCCCGCAATCAGCAGAAAGCCCAAAAACGAGAGCAGGATTATGGGCAGGGCGTGCGTCTTTGAACGGCTGTGTCCCTGTCGTTGGCGAGGACCCATATATTGACCTCCAGGTATGTCGTGCCAGACGGTGGATGTGCCGTCGGGGCAGGATGGACATAAGTAATTACACGATAAACCAAACGGGGCGCGCGAGGCCTCGTGTATGCTGGAAGACGGCATTTTTCAGAGTGAATGCATACCTTGGTAAGGAGTTTGTCGATGGCGATTCGGACGATGGGGCCGAGCGGACAATACGAGACTGGATTGGATGCTGCCGGTGCGGCGCTGCCCGAGCTGCTGGCGCCGGCGGGCGGGCTCGACCAGATGCTTGCGGCCATCGCCGCGGGCGCCGATGCCATCTATGCGGGGTTGGGCGGCTTTAACGCCCGTGTGAGCGCCCATGGCTTTACGGATAACGAGTTTGCGCGCGGCTGCGCCGTGGCGCATGCCCATGGCGTGCGTGTGTACGTAACGCTCAACGTGTTCGTGTTTGACGATGAGTTGTCCGACGCGGTGGCGTTGGGAGCTCATGCACTGGAGCTGGGCGCCGATGCTCTGATTGTCGCCGATGCCGGGTTGGCCTGCGCGCTGCGCGCGGCGATTCCCGGGGTCGAGATTCACCTGTCCACGCAGGCGGGCGCTCATAGCGAGGGTGCCGTGCGGCTTGCCGCCGATGAGCTGGGGGTCGAGCGCGTGACGACGGCACGCGAGCTGACGGTCGACGAGATTGCGGCGCTATGTGCCACGGGCGTGCCCATCGAGGTATTCTGCCACGGTGCGATTTGCATCGGCTATTCGGGGGCGTGCGAGTTCTCGGCCCTGCGGCGTGGACGATCGGCGATGCGCGGCGACTGCACGCAGCCGTGCCGTCTGGCGTACGACCTAGTGGACGAGGCGGGGCAGAGCGTTGTCGCCGTTGAGGGGGATCGTCTGCTGTGTCCGCATGACTATCTGGGTATTGCGCATCTGCCCGAGCTTGTAGATGCTGGCGTTGCGTCGCTCAAGATCGAGGGACGCATGAAGAACCCCGATTACGTATTCAACGTGGTGCGGGTTTGGCGCCGGGCGCTCGATATGCTGCGCGACGGCGCGTGGGACCCCGGTGTCGTGGAAGAGCTTGAGCGCGAGCTGGGAAGGTCGTTTAACCGTGGGTTTACCGATGCGTACCTGCGAGGGCGTTCGGGTGCCGAGCTGATGAGCTTTGAGCGTGCAATTAACCAGGGCGTGCGCGTGGGGCGCTTGGTCGCTGTGGGCCACGAAGAGGTGACGGTTGAGCTTGATGCCGCCGTGGCGGCGGGTGACACGCTCGAGATTCGGTTCTATCCGGGTGTCGACGCGCGTCCCGATGTGCCCAAGCGCTGGCCGCAGGTGCCCTGCCCGGTGGATGCCGCAGCGGGGAAGCGCGTCGTCGTGCATTGCAAGCGTAAGGTGGACACGGGCTGCGAGGTATACCTGATTCGCAGCGCCGGCGTGTTGGATCAGACGGCGGCGGTGTTGGAGCGCATGCGGGCCGAGGCGGATGCGATTGCGCCCGTTGCGCGCGCCGTTGAGGTGCTGCCCTTTGAGGACGTTGCGGTGGATGGCGGTGCGTCGACGGAGTTGGTGGAGCGCGCGGTTCCCTCTCACATGGTTTTTGCTTGGCAGCTGATGGATGCCGACCCGCGCGGAGAACTCGATTTGTCCGACGCCGTTGTGGTGCTTGACGAGGTGTGCCGCACGGGTGACGCTGACCGGACCCGCTCACTGATACAGCGTGCCGGGCGCGTCGTCTGCCGCAACCTGGGACAGGTGGTGATCGCTCGCGAGCTGGGCGTGACGTTTGACGTGGCGGCGCCGGTGTTCTGCGCGAATCGGGCCACGCTTGCCTGGCTGCGCGGACTCGGTGCGGGGCGGGTGTACTTGCCGGCCGAGTTGCTCGGCAATGATGCGGAGCGTATTGCCGAACTGACGGCCGAACCTGGTGTTCTGAGCCCTGTCGATGCCGATTGCCCCGAGCTCATGGTGTGCGAGCACTGCCTGCTGACCGCCGAGGGCGTCTGCGCTACCGATGCGACGGGACGGGTCCGTTGCCGCGACTGCTTGCGTCGTCGGCAGGTACGCTATCTGGTCGAGCGTGACGGTACACGTCTGCCGGTCGCCGTTGACGCGTGCGGCAGGACGAGGATTTTCCTGTCGTAGGTGCCGCGTCGCGTCAGTTTGTTATCATATGAGAGTTTATGGACTTCCAGCACCGCCGTTTTCGGCGAGGGTGCTATAGCAAAAGGAGGATACCCAATGCTGTCTGTTGACGAGCAAATGCGTATCATCACCTCGGGCGCTGCCCAAATCGTCCCCGAGGCCGACCTTCGCAAGAAGCTTGAGAAGGGCGAGCCCCTCAACATCAAGCTCGGCGTCGATCCCACCAGCCCCGACCTGCACCTGGGCCACGCCGTGCCGCTGCGCAAGATGCGTCAGTTCCAGGACCTGGGCCACAACGTCACCCTCATCATCGGCAACGGCACCGCGCTGATCGGCGACCCCTCGGGCAAGAACTCCACGCGTCCGCAGCTTTCGCAGGAGCAGATCGAGGCCAACGCCGAGACCTACGTGAGCCAGGCCATGAAGATTCTGGACCCCGAGAAGACCACCATCGTGCACAACGGCGACTGGATCCTTTCGATGGACCTGGCCGGCCTGCTGCAGGTGTGCTCCAAGTTCACCGTCGCCCGCATCCTTGAGCGCGACGACTTTACCAAGCGCTACCAGTCCCAGACGCCGATCGCCCTGCACGAGTTTCTGTACCCCGTGATGCAGGCCTTCGACTCCGTTCAGATCAAGGCCGACGTCGAGATGGGCGGCACCGACCAGCTCTTCAACCTGCTCGCCGGCCGCGAGCTCATGGAGAAGATGGGCATGGAGCCGCAGATCGCGCTTACCATGCCGCTGCTCGAGGGCACCGACGGCGTGCGCAAGATGTCCAAGTCCTATGGCAACTACATCGGCCTGACCGACGCTCCCAAGGATATGTTCGGCAAGACCATGTCCATCCCCGACGAGATGATCGGCAAGTACTATCGTCTGGCCAGCTCGCTCGCCCCGGCCGAGGTCGACAAGATCGATGCCGCCCTGGCCGATGGCTCCGCCGACCCCTACGAGCTCAAGCGCGCTCTAGGCCGCGACCTGTGCGACACCTACCACGGTGCTGGCGCCGGCGACGAGGCTCAGGCCGAGTTCGACCGTGTGTTCAAGGAGGGCCAGCTTGCCGACTTCCCCGAGAAGCACGTTGAGCTGACCGTCAACGACGAGGGCCAGATTTACCTCGCTGGCCTGCTCAAGGACCTGGGCCTTTCGGCCAGCGCCGGTCAGGCCCGCCGCGACATCGACGGCGGCGGCGTCAAGATCAACGGCAAGGCTGTGGCTTCCAAGAGCTATAACATCGATCCCAGCGCCCTCAAGCTGGGCGACACCCTCTCCGTAGGCAAGCGCAAGGGCTTCAAGCTTATTTAGTTACGCGGTTTTACCAAACCGCGTAACCGGTCGACGCTGCAAACCCGCCAGCGTGGCAATCTGCCTTTCAACTTCGGCGGCATGACCAGAAGGTCAATGCCGCCTCGTTTCAAGGCACCTTGCTCGCTCTGGCGGGTTTTCGCTCATATGACCCAATCCGCTGTCAAGGG
>NZ_JADNHZ010000026.1 GCF_015554145.1 Collinsella aerofaciens
AGCAAGAAGGCGGAGGGCTAGAGCAAGGCGGGGCCGAGGCCGCCTCGATCAATTTGCGAAAGAATCTTGACGGTACCGATTCACATCGGTTCAAAGAAATCGGGGCCGGTAACCTTCGCCCCGACAAGCCTTCAACTCCTGAGCGATATCGAACTCCAAGAAAAGTCGGTTGGCACGGTTGAGCCTATCGCTATCATCCTCTCGCGCAGGAATGACGAAATGTCCTATTCGGTCATTGAATTTTTAAACGAAAATCTCACCGAAATCCACTCTTCTTCCCTTGCCTCGATACTGTTGAGCTGCGGAAATGAAGTAGCGCTAAGGAATAAATATCCTGAATTATGCGATCGGCTTTTCGACAAGGATTTCGAATCGCTCTATGACATTTCGGAATACGCCACGGAGTATGCCGAGGAGTGCAATCGAATCAACGCCCGCCGCGCGGAAATCGAAACGAGCCTCTCGAAATAAATACTCTCGAAGGCCGAGTGTCCTGTTGCCCCCTGAGCCCTCCGCCGTTGAGATGGCACCCGTGCATTGGGTCATCCCCTCTCTATGGGAAGTCCGATTAGAGTGACATGAAGTCAGTACATGCAACGGCGGATATATCAGCTAACAGTCAAGCTGTCATCGGTATGGCGCTTAAGCAAGGCGGCTATTTGAACCTGCTCAGGAAACGGCTCAAGGGATTGCGCTGCCACCATCGTTTCTTGTCGGTTTTCCCTTTCGACCAATCAGAGTTAGAGCCATCGGATTCATCGGCTGCATTCTCATCTGGTTGAACAGCTTGATCTTCCTGCCCGTCAGCCATATCGTACGATTCCGCATCCGTTTCAATCGTTCCGAAGTAATCGAGCTCCGGTCCCTCGATCTCGGAATCCGCCTCCCTATCGATCTCGTCTACGATATCGCATAGACGAGTCAAATCCTCCCAAGTCAGGCGAGGCTGATTGCCCCAATCCTGCTTCCCGATACCCTTTGCCACGGCAATGTGGGCATGTCTGCCGATATATGGAAACTGAGCCCTTTCACTTTTAGAAAAACCAGATTGGTCTACATAGGGATGGTAATTATCCAGCACCGATACAGCCCTTGCAGTCCAAAGCCATTCGCGGCGCCTATCTCGCTGACATCTCGGGGACAGATCACCGAATACGATCCTCTGGAGCAATGATTCGCAATCCTCCGAGGTCAAATCGATACCGCCAAAATTTATCTCGATAACGTCCAGACCGATCTCGCTAAACTTTACTGCGTCTTCCAGCGACTTTTGGTGCTCCACGCGAATTTCAACCGCAGCCCTTCCGAGATCCCCACGGCTATCTTTCAGTGTCAGGACGGCATCTGGGCGCAGGCCGTTTTCCTGAGTCGTCTCAAGCTCAACGGCCTCGATGGTGCATTTTCTCGCCGAGTACGGCACCCAGATCTCCGGATAGACGCAGCGGTCGTCCTGTTCGAAAGTCTGCCGCCAATCGTGAACCCATCGTCCGGAATCGCTCATCCTCGACGCGTGCGGCGCGGCGTCCGCCAAGGAGACCATCGGGAGGCGGAACTCCCTGCCGACCGAGTCGGCCAGAAGAGACTTAACTGCCCTATGCAGCTGCGACTCGAAACCTCCGCCACACGAGGACAGCGAAGAGTGCCTGAAGCACTTGTAGTACGGGTGAGGCGTATTTGTCGCAGTCCGCACGGCCTGCAGTTTGCCGCCACAGGACGGGCAGACGAGCCCGCAGCGCTCTCCGTACCTGTCGAGCGGTACCGAGCTCAACCATACAAACCTATCAGTTTGTGGGTCATATCCGAACGGCACGCCCCGTCCCGCGCATTTCGAAGCCATAGGACACCTTTCTGCTCACCTTGTTTAAGTCAACGTACAGGAGGCGCATAGTTCGGATTGGCCGTTGCCGCTACGGCAATCATGTTGGCTTGCCAATAGAAAAGCCCGCACAGGCTACGCGGGCTTTTCACTAGACGGGCTAGAAGCAGAAAGCGGGAAACAAGTGGAAGGCGTTCGCCGAGCCGTAGTAGCTGATCAAGGTGCCGCTATCGAGGACATAATAGAAGCTCGTGGATTTGTTCGGGTCAACAGAACGAGTCCAGTGATACTCGCTCGACGATGAAGCCTCGTAATGGTTCGACGTCGTCACGCGCTTGGATTTGTAGTACTCGTACTGGCTGCCATCTGACTGGAGGTCACCATAGATTTCCGCCGCCGAGAGCAGGAAGACCTTGTCGGTCGTGGCCGAGGGGGTGCCGGCGCTGCCGCCGCCCTTGTTATCGGTCATCTTCGTGACGGACTTCACCTTGGACTGAAGCTCGGAGGGCAAAAGCGCCCAGAGGTCGCCGGAGCTGAGGCGGCCGCGGAGCTCCGACTTCTCCCATCCGCCGGCGTTGGTAAGCTCGGCGTTCATACGCTGTCTGCCCATGGCATCGTTTGTCGCCTCGAACGTCAAACCGGCCTTGCCGGAGCCGTCCGCAAGGTCATCGTGGTTGATGCCAACTATACGGTACGCGAGCATCTGACCGTTCGTCAGCTTGGTAGAGAATATCGTGCCTGCGTCCATGACCGCCTTGGCCTTGGAATACGCAGGCGAGGCCTCTCCCTTGGCGGCGATGTCTTTGGCGACTGCCTTCTGCTCGTCCAGAGTTCAGTCCTTCGCGTCCTTGGCGATGGCCGCCTGGACGGTCGCGGAATCGGCCCCGCCGGACGCGCCGCCTCCCTCGCCGCCGCCTGTCGTCCCGCTGTTCACCGTGTTGCCCACCAGGTTGAACTGGTTGCGGATGGCCCCGACCACGCCGGGCCCCGCGAACACAATCACCAGACCGATCACCGCGATGATCAGGACGTACTCGATGATTGACTGTCCTCGGAGGCGGGTATTTCTAGGAGATACCCCCCCCCGAAGGTTATTTGCCGCTGCATGCATAGGCGACACTCCCTTCGTATGGGGATTGATATTGCATGCAGGAAGTTACTATGGGCCAAACAGATTAGGGCATAACGTGCCGCAGCGGCATTAGTCAACTTGGGTTATCTGAACCGTGGGAAAGTCTCGGGACGTAGTTCCGTTGAGAGGACAATTCCATGGCTCAGTCCGCAGGTGCAGAAAACATGAAGGGCGCCGAGAAGGTCCACGTCCCGCCCATCAAGACACAGGGCATCAAGACGAAGCTCGTCCCGTGGATCGCGCGGTGCGCCCCATCCGCTGCCTGGACGGTCTGGGTCGAGCCGTTCATGGGCTCGGGCGTCGTCGGCTTCAACCTCGCCCCGAGGCGGGCACTGTTCTCGGACACGAACGTCCATATCATCGATTTCTATCGGTCCATCCAGGACGGACAGCTCACCGCCGCCGGCTGTAGGAAGTTCCTTGAATCCGAAGGCGCACGCCTGAAATCGAGGGGGGGGGGGATTACTACTATGAGGTCCGCGACCGGTTCAACGAATCGCATGACCCATATGATTTCCTCTTCCTCAACCGGTCTTGCTTCAACGGACTCATGAGGTTCAACCGCCAGCACCGCTACAACGTCCCATACGGGCATAAGAACGACCGATTCTCCAATGCGTACATAACGAAGATCGTGGACCAATTCGAACACGTGCAGGGGAAAATCGCCAAAAGCGATTGGAAGTTCGCGGCCATGCGCTATGAGGATGCGATAGCCGTGGCTCCGAACGGTTCGTTCATCTACTGCGACCCGCCCTACATCGGACTCACAAGCACCTATTACGACTCCTGGGACGAGGAGAAGGAAACGAGGCTGCACGATTCGCTCATGGAAAGCGGCCACAATTTTATGGTCTCATCGTGGGGCAGCAGCGACTACCGGAGCAATGGTTTAATCGAGTCGCTCTGGGCGGATTGTCACGTCAGCTCCGCAAATCATGTCTATATCGTCAACGGGAAGCATAGGCCCGTGCTCGAGGTGCTCCTGACGAACTATACGGTGGAGTGAGGGCAGGTCGAAACATACGGATACCGATCAGCCATCCCCTGTCTCGGAGCCTCAGAGGCGATTTGAGGGACTGTTTGCTGTCTGGGGGTGTCCCATTGGGATGTCGGCTTGAAAAGGACCCTATTTAGGGTCCTGCTCGGTCATACCGATATCGGACACGGATGCGATCTGTGCGCCCGCGGCCATCTGCCGATGGCGCACGATTCGCGGGCTGGCTTGCACCGATTTTGGGGGCTTTCGATTTGTGTCCACGGCGCAAGTAGCCGCAGTAGATTGGCGCAGGCAAATTGATTACGCATAAGTAGACCAGACAGACGAAATAGTTTGCGTATGCGGAATCAATAGATTCCGAAATATGGAATAGAAGTGGAGGGGGGATTCATTAAAATCACGATTCTACAAAACCGCAGGTAGATGGGCATGTCCTTATTAGCTAAAAAACAGCCGTTGATTCCTTTTTGATTACCTTGTTGATTCCTGATAAAAAAAGGTCAGGCACTAGGTGCCTGACCTGCAAACTTCTGGTCGGGACGACTGGATTCGAACCAGCGACCCCTTGACCCCCAGTCAAGTGCGCTACCAAGCTGCGCCACGTCCCGAAGCTTTTGTTTGTTGCTCTGCTCTCGCTCGCAACAGGGAGTATATTAACCCGAAACTTTGGACTTGTGCAAGAACTTTTTTAATTATTTTTGAGCAAGTCCAAAATTGTATCTGCGAGCTGGGGTTTTGTGAGCACAGGAAGTTCCTGCGTCCCTGCTACGCTCACGATCCAAGCCTTATTGGTATCAGTTCCAAAGCCAGAATCGGCGCGCGAGACATCGTTGGCGATAATGGCATCGCAACCCTTACGGGCCAATTTACGCTCAGCGTACTCCACGACGTTATCGGTCTCGGCTGCAAAGCCGATCACGCACCGCTCTCCCTTTTGGCGCGAAAGCTCGGCCAAAATATCGACCGTCTCAACGAGCTCGATGCGATCGAGGCGCTCGTTTGCCTTTTTGAGCTTATGGTCCGCAGGGGCCGCGGGCGTGTAGTCGGCGACGGCCGCAGCGCAAATGGCAGCGTCGGCCGTCTGGAAGGCGTTTAACGCCGCCTGGAGCATCTCTGCGGCAGTCTGCACGCGCACGCACTTTACGCCGCGAGGAACATCGAGCGATGTCGGTCCCAGCACGAGCGTGACCTCGGCACCGCGGCGAGCGGCCTCCCCCGCCAGGGCGATGCCCATCTTGCCCGACGATCGGTTTCCAATAAAACGCACGGGGTCGATCGGTTCGTGCGTAGGACCGGCGGTGATCACGATGCGCTTGCCTGCAAGGTCCTGGGGTGCGGGGTTGAATACCTCGCAAACGGCCTCGACGATGTCCTCGGGCTCGCTCATGCGTCCCGTGTCCACGTCGCCGCAGGCAAGGTAGCCGCTGCCGGGTCCAACCACATGGACGCCACGGACGCGCAACGTGGCCATGTTGGCCTGCGTCGCCGGCGCCTTCCACATGCCATTGTTCATGGCCGGCGCGATCACTATGGGTCGCGGCGTGGCAAGCAGCGTGGTGGAGATGAGGTCATCGGCAATGCCGTTAGCCATCTTGGCGATGATATTGGCCGTCGCGGGCGCCACGACCACCAGATCTGGCTCCTGGGCCAGTGAAATGTGGTGGATGGGGTCGGAGGGGTCGTCGAACAGGCCCACCGCGACGGGCTCGTTGGTGAGCGCACGAAAGGTAAGCGGCCCCACAAACTCGGTGGCATGCTCGCTCATAACGACCTTGACGCGCGCGCCGCGCTTTTGCAGCAGGCGCACGATGTTACACGACTTATAGGCGGCGATCCCGCCGGTAATGCCCAGCAGGATCGTTTTTCCCTCAAGTTGCATTGAATTGTTGGGTGCCGCCGTCATCGTTAAGCTTCCTTGCTCGGGAGCACGAGCAGGCGGTGGCAATACGGGCAGTGCGTAATCTCGCTGCCGTCGTGGTTGAGGTCGCTCATGGACGATGCCTGCAGCGCGGTGTGGCAGACCGTAGGGATGTTGCCCTGGATGGTCTCGACGGCCAGGCCGCGGAACTGCTTGAGCAGACGCTCGTAATCGGTGAGCACGTCGGCGGGCAGCGTAGCGGCAAGGGCGATGCGCTCTTTGGTGGCGGCATCGATCTGGGCCTGCAGGTCGGCGGCCTTGGCGCGGGCGGCCTTGGTATCGGCCTTCACACCCTCCTCGAACTTGGCGATGATGGCCTGCGCGCGAGCCTCGCGGTCGAGTGCCTCCTTATGGGCGACGACGACATCCTTGCGGGTGTGCTCGATCTTGTCCAGACGCTTTGCCAGGGTGGCAAGTTCATTCTCCAGGTCCTGAACCTCGCGGTAGTCGGAGCCGTCGACATGGCGCTTCTTGGCAGCCTCGATGGCGTTGTTGGTCTGAATCTCGGTGGTGTTGAGATCGTCGAGCTCAATGTCCAGATCCTTGCGCTGGGCGTAGAGCTTGGTCATTTCGGCCTTGAGCTTAACGTAGGTCTTGCGCTTGGAAGCGAGCTCCTTGAGCTCCGGCATATTGGCAAGTTCGCTCTTGTTGCGGGCGAGCTCCAAATCGATCTGTTGCAGCTTGAGTAGCGTAGCGCCGGCGCTCATAAGTTTTCTCCTTTTGTCACAGTCCACCATTGGCAAGGGTTCAGTATTTTAATCGCATGACGGGGGTCGACCCCGGCGTCAACTGCAGAGTTCATCAATATATCAACGAACGGCTCCTCGGAGCGGTCGTGGCCGAGCAAGATCACCGGCAGCCCGCGCAAGGCAAGGTCTTGCGCCACGTGGTAGCCCGCCTCGCCCGTCACGACAACATCTGCGCCCGCGGCGATGGCGAGCTCTCCGAAGTCGCCCAGGGAGCCGCCCAAAATGGCGACGGTGCGGCACGGGCGATCAGCTTTGCCCCACACACGCGGGTCGCTGCCAAAGGCCGTGGCGGCACGGGTGGCAAGATCGCGCAGCGTGCACGGGTCGTTGAGCGTTGCAAGTGCGCCCAGGCCGGTGGCCTCGGGGTCGTCCACGTGCTCCAGTGAGCTCACGGGTGCGGCACCCAGCAGCTTGCTCAGGCAGACACGGGCTTCGTGCGAGCGGTCCAGGTTGGTGTGGAGCGAGATAATGCTCACCCCGCAGCGGGCAGCCTCGTAGAGGGCCGCACTGCACTGGGGTCGTGTGGCATCCGCCGGACAAAAGGCCTCGGGTGCCTTGATGTATATGGGATGATGCGTCAGCAGCACGTTGGCTCCGGCTTCCAAGGTGCGCTGCACGTTGTCCCTGGTGGCATCGAGCGCGCAGGCTACGCCACGGATCTCGTCGTCGGGGTCGCCTACGGATAAGCCTACGTGGTCCCATGGTTCGGCGTCCGTCTTAGGATAGCGTGTCAGCAGTGCACGCTCGAGTTCCGCGATGATCATGCGGCGCCTACGATCGAGAGCAGCGTCTGGGCAAACTCGTCCAGATCGTCCGGATTCACGCGGTCGTCAAAGGAAATGCGCAGCGCACCTAGTGCCTGCTCGCGACCAATGCCCATGGCGCTGAGCACATGGCTCGGGTCCATGCTGCCGCTCGAGCACGCCGAGCCGGCCGAAACCTCAAAGCCGGCGGCATCGAGCTTGACGATGAGCTCCTCGGAGTCCATGCCATCAACGTAGATCGACACCATGCCCGGCAGGCGATCGGCCTGTGCGTAGTCGCCCATGGTGGCATGAATACGCGGATGAGCCGTAAGCGTGGCGTAGAGCTTGTCGGAAAGGGTTTGCAGCTTCGCGCGCTCCTGAGCCACATGGGGCGTCAGAGACGAGGCGGCAGCGGCAAAGGCGAGCTGCGTTCGCAGGTCTTGCGTGCCGGCACGACGACCGGCCTCCTGTCCGCCCCCAAAGATGCGCGGGCGCAGCGGCGTGCGGCTCTTAAGGTAGAGTGCGCCAGATGCCACGGGACCGCCAATCTTGTGGGCTGCGACGGACATGGCGTCGACGCCCAGCTCGGTGACATCGAGCGGAATATGCAAGTAGCCCTGGATGGCATCGGTGTGGAACAGGGCACCTGCGGTGTGCGCAGCTGCGGCAAGCTCGCGGATGGGCTGCACCACGCCGGTCTCGTTGTTGGCGACCATAATGCTCACGAGCGCCACGTCGTCGCTGAGCAGCTCGACAAGCGTGGCAGGCTCAACGTAGCCCGCGCGGCAGGGCTGTACCAGGTCGACGGTAAAGCCGGCGGCACGCAGCAGCGGCAGGTTGTCCAGAATCGAATCGTGCTCGATGGCCGAAACGATTACACGACCGCGCTTGCGATCGCGCTGACGAGTGCCCTCGGCAAGTCCGAGGAGCGCTAGCTGGTTTGCCTCGGTGCCGCCGTTGGTCAAGATGATCTCGGACGGGCGGACGCGTGCGCCAAAGCTATGGGCGATCTCGCGACGTGCAACCTCCAGACGCGCGGCAGCCTTGCGGCCGAGCGAATGCAGCGAGTTGGGGTTGACGCCGGCAAGCTCGCTGTCGTCGTACTCGCGCTGCGCAAGGAGCGCCTCGGCGCGCATGGGCGTCGAGGCGGCATAGTCAAGATTCACGGGTATACGGTTTTGACCTGCGGTCATAAGGGTTTATGCCTCCTGTGCGGCCTCGTTGCCCAGCTTCTGCAGCAGCGCAACCTCGGCAGCGGGATCTTCGGACTTAAATACGGCGGAGCCGGCCACGAGGACGTTTGCGCCGGCCTTGACGACCTCGACAATGTTCTTGGAAGAGATGCCGCCGTCGACCTCGATGAGGGGTGACACGCCGTGGCGCTCGCACATGGCCGTAAGCTCGTGCAGTTTGGCAATGGTACCGGGAATAAAGCTCTGGCCGCCAAAGCCGGGGTTCACGCTCATGAGCAGCACCATGTCGACGACGTCGATGATGCTCTCGAGTACGCACACGGGGGTGGCGGGGTTGAGAACCACGCCGGCCTTGACGCCGCGCTGCTGCAGATGCGTGAGCGTGCGGTGCAGGTGCGTGGAGGCCTCGTAGTGCACGGTGATCATATCGGCACCGGCATCGGCGTACCAATCAACCGTCTCGTCGGGGTTCGACACCATCAGGTGCGCGTCGACCGGCACGTCGGTGGAGCGCTTGACGGCCTTGAGGATGTCAACGCCAAAGGTGAGGTTGCCGGTAAAGTGACCGTCCATAACGTCGAAGTGCACGTAGTCGGCACCGGCGATCTTGTCGAGTTCGCCCTTGAGGTTGGCCATGTCGGCCGAAAGGACAGACGGAGCGATTTTGATGGAACCCATGGTAGAAGCCTTTCTGCGCTAGTCGGTGAGTCCGTAGAACTCTTGAGAAGGGACGCGATCGGTAAGAATCTCGAGTGCCCTATCCAAAGTAACACCGTTGTAGAGCGTTTGCTCCACGGCAAAGGTGAGCGGAATGTCTACGCCCAGTGAACGGGCAAGCTCACTGACGCTGCGGGCCGCGACGGCGCCCTCGACCACCATATGCGTACGTGCCTGGTACTCGTCGAGCGAGACGCCGTGGGCAAACTCGTAGCCAAAGGTGCGGTTGCGCGAATGCTCGGAGGTGCAGGTGGCAATGAGGTCACCCATGCCGGCAAGACCCATGCAGGTCATGGCTTGACCGCCGCGGGCGTGCACCAGACGGCTGATCTCGGCCAGGCCGCGCGTCATGATAAGGGCAAGCGTGTTGTCGCCCGCACCAGAACCGGCGGAAATGCCGCACACGATGGCGATGACGTTTTTCATGGCGCCGCAAACCTCGACGCCGGTCATGTCCTGCGACAGGTAGATGCGGAAGGCCGTGGATAGGAGCAGGTCCTTAAAGGTCTCCCCTACCTGCGGATCTTTGCTGGCGATGACGGCGGCAGAAAGCCCGCCGCGGCAGATCTCCTCGGCATGGTTGGGGCCCGAGAGCGCCGCGACACGCGACTCGTTGCCGATCTCACTGGCGATGACCTCGCTCATAAGCAGGCCGGATTCGGGCTCAATACCCTTGGTGAGGCAGAGTGCCGGGGTGTCGGCGGCGATGAAGGGTGCTGCCTGATGGCATACGCTGCGCAGGTGCGTGGAGGGCACGGCAAAGATGATGGCCTCGGCGCCGTCGAGCGCCTGCGACAGGTCCGTGGCGGCGACAACGTTGCCGGGCAGCTCGTAGTCCACCAGATACCGGGGATTGCGGTGCTCGGCATTGATGCCGGTGGCCGTCTGCTCGCTGTGGGCCCACATGGTCACGCGCTCGGCTCGCTCGGCGGCGAGGCCGGCGACGGCGGTTCCCCAGGAGCCGGAGCCAATCAGTGCAACATTCATGACTCTCTCCTACTTATCGTCGGGCTCGGTGACGCGCTTGGTAAACGAGAGCTTGGACTCCTTACCCGTCATGAGCTTTTTGATGTTCGCGCGATGGGCCCACACCACGGTGATGCCGATCATCGCCATGCAAAACTTAAGGCCCAGGCTGCTATACGGAAAGACCGCGCAGGCGGCGATGGGAAGACCGATGGCCGCGGCAAGTGAGCCCACCGACACAAACTTGGTGATGGCGACGGCCACGATAAACATGCTAAGCAGCGACAGACCAATGGGCCAGTACCAGGCGAGGATGACGCCCAGACCAACCGCGATGCCCTTGCCGCCGTGGAAGTTGAGGTAGGGCGAGAAGATGTGGCCCCATACCGCTGCCAGGCAGATGACGCCGAGCATCCAGTCGCCGGGGGCTCCAGGCGCCATGATGTTTGGCGGAAAACCATAGCCCAGATCGGCGATGAGCGGACGGGCGATAAGGACGCAGATGGCGCCCTTAAGGCAGTCGAGCAGCAGCGTGAGCGCGGCCACCTTGGGGCCGGCTACGCGCAGCGCATTGGTGGTTCCGATGTTGCCGGAGCCCGCCTTGCGAATGTCGGTGTGGTTGAACACGCGGCCCAGGATCAGGCCAAACGGAATCGCTCCGATAAAGAACGAGACCACGGCGCAGATGGCGGTCAGCAGAATCGGATTATGCATCCTTTTGCTCCTTCTTCCTAAAGAAGAGTCGAATGGGCGTGCCGGCGAAGTCGAATGTCGAGCGCATACGGTTCTCCACGTAGCGCTGGTAGGTGTCGTTGACCAGGTCGCTGTGGTTGACGAAGAACGTAAACGTCGGCGGGTTGATGCCCGTCTGGGTCACATAGTGCATGCGCAGACGGCGCTTGCCGTCCACCACGGTGTGGCCGAACTCGCGCAGGTCGGTGAGGAAGGTGTTGAGGCGCGAGGTGGTGATCTTTTGCGAGCGCGTCTTCTCGGCGGCGTCGACCATCGCCCAGATCTTCTCGACGCTGCGGCCGGTGAGGGCAGAGATGCGCAGGTACTGGGCCCAGGGAGCCATGACGCCCAGGCGGCGGTCGACGGTCTCCATGCAGGCTTCGCGCTTGCGGTCGTCGTCGAGCAGGTCCCACTTGTTGAGCAGCACCACGATGGCGCAGCCGCGCTCGATAGCAAGGCCCATGACCTTCTGGTCCTGCTCGGTAACGCCCACGGAGGCGTCGACGACGAGCAGTGCCACGTCGGCGCGATCGATGGCGCGCAGGCCGCGGACCATCGAGTAGTACTCGATGTTCTCGTACACGGTGCTCTTCTTGCGAATGCCCGCGGTGTCGACCATGCGGTAGTGCTTGCCGTTACGCTCCACGACGGTGTCGATGGCGTCGCGCGTCGTGCCGGCGATGTTGGACACGATAGAGCGGTCGGCGCCCAGGATGCGGTTGAACAGCGAGGACTTGCCGGCATTGGGGCGGCCGATGATGGCGACGTTCAGCGCGTCGGGGAACTCATCGGCGACCTCGTCCTCTTCCTCCGGAAGCAGGGCCACGATATCGTCGAGCAGGTCGCCCGTGCCATGGCCGTGCAGGGCCGAGAGCGGCGTGGGCTCACCGATGCCGAGCGAATAGAACTCCCAGATGCTGTCGTTCTCGCGATCGGGGTTGTCGAGCTTGTTCACCAGCAGAAAGACAGGCTTGTCGCAGCGCTTGAGCATGCGGGCGACCGACTCGTCCTCCTCGGTGACGCCGGTGCGGCCGTCGACCACAAACAGGATGACGGCGGCTTCCTCGGCGGCGGCGAGGGCTTGGTCGCGGATGGACGTAGCGAAGACGTCATCGCTCTTGAGCGGCTCGATGCCGCCCGTGTCGACGATGGTGAACTCGCGGCCGTTCCAATCGGCCGTGTGGTACGAGCGGTCGCGCGTGACGCCGCGGGACTCATGGACGATGGCGTCCGAGGTCTGGGCCAGGCGGTTAACGAGCGTGGACTTGCCCACGTTGGGGCGTCCGACGACGGCGACGATAGGTTTCATCTGCACTCCTTTAATGGGTAGGGTCAGTGGAAATGTTTGAGTCCGCGGGCACAATGCCAAGGATATGCTCCAGGGTATCGAGCAGCTCATGCGGCATGGTCGACACCACATGAACCTCGGCACCGCGACTGGTAAGGCTTGCGAGTAAATCGTCACGATGATACTCGTCAAGCGTCATGCCGTCAGCGTTGAACATGAGCTTAGGCACAAAGAGCATAACCCCCGACAGGTCCTGCGGCAGTTGCTCCAAAATGTCGCAGGCGACGATGAGGCCGGTCACGTCCACGTTGCCGCCAAAGTAGCGGTTTTTGATGGCTGTGACGGTGCCGGCAAGGCCCCGTGGAGACTCCACAAAGCGCGCCACGGTGTCGCGCGCGCTGGCGCCAGAGAGGCACAGGAGGCGCTGGTTGCGCTCGGCGATGCCAGCGCGGACGCGGGCCAGACGCTCGGCGTCGGCGGCAAGTACGTCGTCGGTCTCGTCCAGATACGAGCGGATCATGCCGATGCCGTCGTAATACTGCGGGTAGCCGTCGTAAAAGTCCGCCTCGGGAGGATCGATGCCGGCGTCCAGATAGAACTCATCGCTCATCTGGAAGGTGTGGCGGCCAAAGCGCTCGTAGGCTCGATCCTGGAAGGGACGAATCATGGCGATGGTCTCGCGCGCGAGCTCAGGTTTGTCGCTGTATGACCAGGTAAATCGGTTCTGGTGCTTGGTAAAGCCCAGCGGCACGATGCCCAGGCTCGTGATCTGCTCGTGCTCCTCGCAAAAGCGTAGGGTCTTTTGAAGCTCCTCCCCGTCGTTCATGCCGGGACACAGCACAATCTGCGCGTGGATCTCGATGCCGGCGGCCATGATGGCCTCGAGCACGTCCATGCCGCGCTGGGCGTTGCGGCCCATCATGCGGCGGCGGACGTCGGGGCTTACGGCATGGACCGACACGTTCATGGGGCTCATGTTGCGTTGTATGACGATATGAACATCTTCGTCGGTGAGATTCGTGAGCGTGACAAAGTTGCCCTGCAAAAAGCTCAGGCGGTAGTCGTCATCGCGAATATAGAGCGTTGAGCGGCCGCCCTTGGGCAGCATGGTCATAAAGCAGAACACGCAGGCGTTCACGCAGGTGCGCATGCCATCGAAGATGGGACCATCGAACTCAAGGCCCCAGTCCTCTCCCGGGAAGCGGTCGAGCTCGACGGGGGTGACGCTGTTGTCGCGCGGGTCAAAAACCTCGAGGTCGACGGTGTCGTCGTCAGCCTCCCAGAGCCACACGATCATGTCGGTGAGCGCCTCACCGTTGACCGTAAGCACGCGCATTCCCGGCTCGATACCCACATCCCACGCGGGCGATTCGGGACGCACGCTCTTTACGAGCGCGCCCTCACCCGGCTCGGGGTCGCGGCTGCGCCCGTAATCGGCCACCTCGGCGGCGTATGCGGGTACGGTCTGGTCCATGATTAGCGGCAAAGCTCCTTGATGCGCGCGACGGCGCGTTCGATGTGTTCTTGCGGGGTGGAAGCGCCGGCGGTGATACCGATGTGGAGCGCGCTGGCAAACCATGCGGCTTCGAGCTCGCTTGCCTCCTCGATATGATGCGTGCGCTCGCAGGCGTCCGCGCAGATCTGCGCCAGACGGCGGGTGTTGCCGGAGTTTTTGCCGCCCACGACGACCATGCAGTCGCAGCGGTTGGCAAGTGCGGCGGCGGCTTGCTGGCGCTCGCTCGTAGCAGCGCAGATGGTGTTGATCACGCGCAGTTCCTGCACGTGCGGCGTGATGGCAGCTACGACCTCTGCGAGGTTCTGTGCGGTCTGGGTGGTCTGTACGACGAGGCCTACCTTGCCCTTGAGCGGCAGCGCGTCCGCATCGGCGGCACAGCTTACGACCTGCGCATCATCGCCGGCGTGGCCCAGGATGCCCTCGACTTCGGGGTGGCCCGGCTCGCCCACGACTACCACGTGGTAGCCCTCGCGTACCAGGCGCTCCGCCGCCACGTGGACCTTTTTCACGTAGGGGCAGGTGGCGTCGACCACGGTAAGACCGCGATCGTGAGCCGCATCGATCACCTGCGGCACCACGCCGTGGGCGCGGATGATTACGGTGCCCGATGCTGCGTCGTCCAGGCTCTCGGCTAAGCCAATGCCAGCTTCGGCGAGCTCGCTCACCACGATGGGGTTGTGGATGAGCGGACCCAGGGTGTGGACCTGAGTGCTCTCCCCTGCCTGCGGCGCGGCGGCCAGCGCCATGTCGAGCGCGCGCTGCACGCCGTAGCAAGTGCCGGCGTGGGCGGCGATCTCGATGGTAGGCGCGGTTGCCTGGTCGGACGCAGTCGCGGCGGTGTTCGTCACGTTCTCGCTCATGGCTAGAACCTGCCCGGATGCTCGGCGCACAGCTCGTCACGCATGGCGTATACGCGGCTCATGGCCTCGGACTCAAACCAGGTCAGGCGCTCCGTACGCTTAAGCCCGGCCGGCGCGTCCGAAAGCGCGACGGCCTTGCCGGCACGAATCCAGCATTTCTTGGGACGCATGAGCTTTTTGCCCGCGGGCGTGATGTCGGACCAGCCGCAAATGGCGAGCGGGTTGACGGGCGCCTTGCCCATCTGAGCGATGAGCGCAAAACCGCCGTGGACCTCGGGCTTGATCTCGCGCGAGCGGATGCGCGTGCCCTCGGGGAAGATCAGGACGTCCTCGCCGCGCTGCAGCGCATGCTGGGCGGCGCGCAGGCACTTCATATCGGCAGTACCGCGCTCCACGGGAATGCCGCCAACGCGGCTAAAGGCCCAGCGCACAATCTTGCTCTTGGCAAATTCGGACTTAAAGATGGGACGAATGCGGCGGCCCCCAAAGAACAACGCCGTCTCCACGGCCAAGAGCTCGGCCATCGAGGTGTGGTTGCAGATGACCACGCTGCCGCGGCCTTCCTGACGCTCAAACAGCAGGTCAGCGTCCTCGACCTTCCAACGCCACATGAGCTTGGAGAAGGCCCAAAGGATGGCCATGACTACGACGACGGTGCCGCGGATGAGCGCTGGGAACTCTGCGTAGGGAGCGTTGTAATAATCCTCGGGCGTCTGCTTAAACAGGCGCATGGCCTACCTCCTTTGGTTGATGAGGTCCTCGATTATCGAGACGACCTCGTCGATGGTGTGGGCGGTGGAGTCGACGTGCACGGCGTCCTCGGCGGGCACGAGCGGCGCCACCTCGCGGCTGCTGTCGAGTTTATCGCGTTGCTTGAGGGCGTCGAGGGTCTCGTCGACCTCGGCCTCGAGCTGCTCGGTGGTGAGCGTCTGGGCGTCGTTCTGGTGGCGCTGCAGCACGCGGCGACGGGCGCGCTCGCGCGGGTCAGCGGTCAGGAAGACCTTGACCTGCGCGTTGGGGAATACGACGGTACCGATGTCGCGACCCTCGGCCACGATATCGCGGTCCTCGGCGGCGCGGCGCTGGTGAATGAGCATGGCGGCGCGCACGCCCGGGTAGGCCGAGACCTTGGATACGTTGGCGTCGACCTGCGGGGTACGGATGGCGGCCGAAGCGTCCTGGCCGTCAATGGTCAGGCGCGTGTCCTCGCCGGTGCCGTTGGTAAAGCGAATCTCGATCTGCTCGGCGAGGGCGTCGATGGCCGTCTCGTCGTCCAGATCGATGCCGCGGTCGAGCGCGGCGAAGGTGACGGCGCGATACATGGCGCCCGTGTCGAGCTTGTTAAAGCCCAGCTGGCGGGCGATCTCCTTGGCGATGGTGGATTTGCCGGAACCGGCAGGGCCGTCGATGGCGACGATCATGCAGTGCTTCCTTTCGATGGTTGACGTGCTGGTATGGTTCGCGGGCGCTGTATTGGTTGGCGGTCTGCCTAGCCGGTGTAACGCTCGCGGTAGGTATTGCGCTTGGGTGCGGAGCCGTGGCTGCCGTGGTGACGCGTGCGGGTCGCGGCGTTGGTCGCCGCCGCGCCGGCGCGCTTGCCGACGGCCTGCTTGGGCGGGATGCCGCCGGCCTTGAGGATCTGCACCTCGCGGTCGGTGAGCTCGCGCCACGAGCCCTTGGCCACGCCCTCGAGCTCAAGGCCGGCAAAGTTGCAGCGATGCAGGCGGATTACCGGATGGTGGATCTTGCTCAGCATGCGCTTGACCTGGTTCTTGCGACCCTCGCGGATGATGACCTCCACGGCGGTGGTACCGGGCTTGACGCCTTGCGGTGCCACAGCCTCTGCCTCGCGCGCGTTGATGACGCGGCAGATCGCCGGCTGGCACAGGCCGTCGTCGAGCTCGATGCCACGGCGGAGCGGTCCCAAGTCGCGATCGGTCAGGTGGCCGTCCACGAGTGCTTGGTAGGTCTTATAGACATGCTTGCTGGGGTGCAGCAGGTCCTGCGACAGGTCGCCGTCGGTGGTAAAGAGCAAAAGGCCTGTGGTGTCGCGGTCCAGGCGACCCACCGGGAAGAGCCCCGGATAGCGGTCGCGCGGGACCAGGTCTGCCACGCAAGGTCGCTCCTGCGGGTCGCTCATGGTGGTGAGGTAGCCGGTCGGCTTGTAGAGCATCAAGTACACGGCGCCCTGGTTGAGCTTGACGGGCATGCCGTCGACCTCGATATGGTCGCGGTCGACGTCGACCTTGGTGCCCAGTTCGGTCGCGACCTGGCCGTTGACGGTCACGCGGCCGGCAGTCATCAGGTCTTCCGACCCGCGGCGGCTCGCCACGCCCGCGCGCGCCAAAAAGCGCTGCAGGCGCATGGTATGCGGGTAGACGGGCTGGGCGTCGGTTGCGGGTACTGCGCCCACGACGCGCGTCTCCCCTACTTCGTTAGTCCTCGTCATGTAAATCCTCCGAGGTCTTGTCGACGACCAGGGTCTCCAAGTCCTCGACTGCCTCAACATCTTCAACATCGGTATCGAGCAGTTCGCGCTCTTCGTCCAGGTCATCGGCCTGCTCCTCGAGCGTGGACTGAATGCTGCGGCCGCTCAGGCGCTCGCGGATAAACTGACGCGATTGCTCGTCGGGGGCAAACTGCTCCAGGTCGGGTAGGTCGCGGGTGGAGCGCAGACCGAACTTTTCCAAGAAGGCGTTGGTCGTGCCGTAGATGATGGCCTGACCGCGCTGGGGATCGCGGCCGAGCTCGCGCACCAGGCCCTTGTCCACGAGCGACGCGATGACGCCGTCGGAATTGACGCCGCGGATGCCCTTGACCACCTCGCGCGTCACGGGCTGGTGGTATGCGATGACGGCCAGTGTTTCGAGCGCGGCCTGCGACAGCTTTTGCGTGTCCCAGCTCAACACATAGGCCTCGACCACGTCGTGGTAGGCGGGGTGCGTAAACAGGCGCCAGCCGCCGGCGACCTCACGCAGCTGAAAGCCGCGGTTGGCCTCCTCGTACTCAACCTTGAGCTCGGCGAGCAGCGATGCGCACTCGCCGGGGGCGATATCCAGCGCACCTGCCAGCGCGGGCGCACTCACCGGGTCGCTCGACACCAGCAGCAGCGCCTCGAGGGCGCCTTTGAGGCTGTTTGCCTCCAGCGTGGAAAGGGTTGACATGGTTGCGGCTCCTATTCGGTGAGATCGGGGCCCTCGCCGGGCACGTATGCCTCGGCGCCCTCGACTCGGTTGATGCAGATGGTTCCGAAGATCTCGTCCTGGCTCAGCGTGAGCGAGCCGCGCTTGGCTAGCTCGAGCATTGCTAGGAAGGTAACGACGAGCTGCTCGGTGGTGGCGTCGCCGTCCAACAGCTCGCGGAAGGTGCAGGTTTGGTGCGTCATGGTAAAGCGGTCGACTGAGGCCACGGTCAGGTCGAGCGGCACGCGATGCGGTGCCACGTGCTCGGCCTCCAGCAAGAAGGTCTGGCGCTTGCCGTCCAGGTCGGCACAGATAACGGCCAGGCCGCGCAGGGTGATGCCGGCCAGGTAGTCGGGCATGAGGCCCAAAAACTCAGGGTCGGGTCCGGCAACACGCGGATGCATGCGGCTCTCGGCCTGCATCCGCGCGCCAAGGGCCGCCGCCGCGCCCTTAAACTGCTTGTAGGCGATCAGGCGCTGGATTAGGACCTCGCGCAGGGCGTCGCCGTCGAGCGCGCTGAGCTCCTCGAGGTCTTCGTCAATCTCGTCGTCGTCATCGGCTTTGCGCGGGGCCTCTTGCGGCACCAACGAGGCAGCCTTGATGTCCAAAAGGGTTGCTGCGACCAGCAAAAAATCGCTCGCCACGTCCAGGTCCAGCGCCTCGATGCGCTCAGCCTCGGCAAGGTACTGTTCGGCCACCTCGCTGATGGAGATGGCGCCGATATCTACTTTTTGGCGGGTTACCAGCTGCAGCAGCAGGTCGAACGGTCCGCTGTAGACCTGCGTCGACACGCGATACGACATCTTCGACCTCCTTTGACGGCGCCTTCGCGGCGCGGTTTGGGTGCATGTTACGACCGTTTTGCACGGTCGACCTGTAAGTTTACCTTAGATGCCGGCGATTGCGAAGTTGAGCAGCTGCTCAGCAAGCGGATACACGGTAACGTCGAAATAGCGGCCGATCACGTCGATGCCGGTCCACATGGGCAGCAGGTACAGCACCAGGATGAGGATGGGCATAGCGTATTGCTGCAGACGATAATAGTTGTTGAGCGCCTTGCCTTTGAGGAACGGCACGATGATCGACGAGCCGTCGAGCGGCGGGATCGGGATGAGGTTGAAGAATGCGAGTGACAGGTTAACCACGATAAACGTGGCGCCGAAGTTCATGATCTGTGACGCCAGGGCAAAGGAGATGCCGGTGTAGAGGTTGCCGTACGCCACGTGCATGAGTGCCGCGGCAAGGCACGCGAGTGCGATGTTCGACGCGGGGCCGGCCGCGCTCACCAGGACCTCGTCGCGCTTGGGGTGCTTGAGGTTGTTGAGGTAGACGGGCACGGGTTTGGCGAAGGCGAACACCGGGCCGCCGGCCGCGAGCATGAGCAGCGGCAGGATGATGGTGCCAAACGGGTCGATATGGTTAAGCGGGTTGAGTGACACGCGGCCGCGCGAACGGGCCGTCTTGTCGCCGAGCGCCCAGGCCGCGGCGGCGTGTGCGCTCTCGTGGATCACGATGCCCACGATGACGGCGACGGCGCTGGCGAGCAGGTTCATGAGGTAGCTGCTGGACATAGCGCTCCCCTAGCGGACGCGGCGCGAGGCGCGCGTGAGCAGGTAGTCGATCACAAACAGGATCACGGTGACGATGGCGTAATCCAGGCGGAACACGCCGCCAAAGGGCGACGTGATGACGCCATAGCCGGCGATGGCGCTCGGCAGTGCGCGCGAAAGCTCAACGACAAAGCCTACGATCTGCAGCTTGGCGGTGAGGCCGCTAAAACACAGTAGCACGGTCATCGCACTCATAAAGATGCCGCAGATGCGACAGGCGATGGCGATGATGCTCATCGCCACGGCAGCGGCCTTACGAGAGTTCACGCGCGGTCTCCTCTTCGATCTGGGTGGAAAGCTCCAGCCATTCGTCCTCGAGCTTGGGCAGCTCTTGCTTAAGGCCGTTATATTCCCCCAGCGCGGCGTTGAACTTGTCTTGATCGGCATAAAGCTCTTCACTCGCCATCAATTCCATAAGCTCGTCATAGCGGGCACGCTTTTTGTCGAGCTCCGTCTCGATCTTCTTGAGCTGGTTACGCACTCCCTTGAGCTTTTTATTGAGCGCGGCACGGGCCTGAGCCTCGGCGCGCTTTTGCTCCTTGGTCTTTTTGCCCTCGGCGGGTTTGGGGGCATCTGCGGGGGTGTTGGCCTGGGCGGCGCTGGCTTTGGTGGACTTGGCAGATGCAGGCGCGCTCTCCGTGGACGCCTCGGCGGCGGCGCGGGCCGCGAGGTCCTCGCGCTTGTAGAGGTAGTAGTCGTAGTCGCCGTCGTAGACCGCGACTTGTCCGTCGCGGATGTCGATGACGCGGTTGGCCACGGCGCGCACCAGGTGCTCGTCGTGGCTGATCAGCACGATGGTGCCGGGGAAATTTTGCAGGGCGTTCTCGAGCATGTCCACCGAGTCGATGTCCAGGTGGTTGGTGGGCTCGTCCAGGCACAGGAGCGCCTCGGGGGCCACGAGCATTTTGGCGAGCGCGAGACGCGCTTTTTCGCCGCCGGAGAGTACGCGGACCTGCTTTTCGATGGAATCGTTGTCGCTAAACAGGAAGGCGCCCAGCAGGCTGCGTTGCTGCGGCACGGTCCACTTTGGCGTGACGGTGTCGATCTCTTGCAGGACGGTGTTGGACTCGGTCATGCCCTCGAGCGCGTGCTGGGCATAGTGGGCGACGCCAACGTTGGTGCCCAGATCGCGGGTGCCGGTGGTGGGCGGCTCCAGGCCGGCGAGGATCTTCATGAGGGTGGACTTACCGGCGCCGTTGGGGCCGACGAGCGCCACGTGCTCGCCGCGGTAGAGCTTGAGGTCGATGTCGCTGTAAATGTGCTTATCGCCGTATGACTTGGAGACGCCCTCGAGGCCCACGACCATGTCGCCGGAGCGCGGCGGGTCGGGGAACTTAAAGTCGATGTGCTTGTGGCCCTCGGGCAGGATGACGAGCTCCTTTTTGATCTGCTCGATCTTGCGGATGCGCTCCTGGGCCTGGGCGGCCTTGGTGGGCTTGTAGCGGAACTTGTCGACGAAGACCTGCATGTGGGCGATGTCGCGCTCCTGGGCGGCGCGCTTGGCGCGCATCTGCTCCAGGTTGTCCTCACGCTGCTTAAGGTAGCTGCTGTAGTTGCCGGTGTAGGTGGTCACGCGACGGTTTTCGAGTGCGGCGACGTGGTCGACGCAGGCGTCCATGAAGGCGCGGTCGTGGCTGACGATGAGGACGGCGCCGTCGTAGTTGGCAATAAAGCCGCGCAGCCACTGGACGCTCTCGAGGTCCAGGTGGTTGGTGGGCTCGTCCAGAAGCAGCAGGTCGGGGTGGCGCAGGAAGAGCTTGGCGAGCGCGATGCGCATCTGCCAGCCGCCTGAGAACTCGGAGCACGGGCGCTCAAAGTCGGTGACCTTAAAGCCCAGACCGGATAGGATCTTACGCGCGTTGCTCTCGAGTTCGTAGCCGCCCAGATGCTCAAAGCGGTCCTGGACCTGGCCATACTCGTTAAGGAGTGCGTCGACGTTCTTGCCCTGTTCGGAGAGGTCGGTGATCTGGGCCTGCAGCTCGTTGGCGCGCTCGCCCATGCGGCGGATTTCCTTGGCAGCGGCCATGACCTCAGCGAGGATGGTGGTGTTCTTTTGCTCCAGGTTGGTTTCCTGCTCTAGGTAGCCCACCTGGCAGTCCTTGGCGTACTGGACCTGGCCGGAGTCGGGACTGTCAATGCCCATGATGATTTTGAGCATGGTGGTTTTGCCGGCGCCGTTGGGTCCCACAAGCGCGAAGCGCTCGCCGGGGTTGATCTGGAAGGACGCGCCGCTAAAGAGGACGCGCGCGCCGAAGCTTTTTTCGATCTTGTCGACCAGGAGGATCATGCTGCCGCCTTTGACCTTGTGTGCCTATATGAAAAAAGGCCCCAACTTGCGTTGGAGCCTCATTCAATGCTCGGGTGGAGACGAGGGGGATCGAACCCCTGACCTCTTGACTGCCAGTCAAGCGCTCTCCCAGCTGAGCTACGCCCCCGTGCGAAAAAGTACTATACGGGAACTCGGACGGCGATGCAAGGACATTTTTGGAAAAACTTTCCGGGGGCGCGGGCGCCGGAGTCCCGCGGGGTCGCGACGGCGGAGGCCGGCGCCCGCGAGGCCGATGCGGGCGGGCGGCGCTGCCGCCGCCCGCCTATCAGGCTCCACTCCGGCCGCCCCCGGGATCCCCGCCACGAAACCGGCCCATCTACTACGTTTGGGCGACATCCCCCGACCATGGCGTCTCGGGCAGAAATAAAACCGCAGGTAGACGGCCTGCGGTTTTCGCGAAATGCGGGGTATGGTCGAGGGGTCGGGGTTAAACGTAGTAGATGAGCCGGGTTCGTGGCGGCGGCATCGCAGGCAGCCGACCGAGGGCGCCCGGAAATGAGCAAGCAGGCTATTTGCAAGTGAAAACTAATGCCATGAAAAAGAAAACAGGCCAGACATATTGCCTGACCTGTTGAAAAACCTGGTGGGCCCTCCGGGATTCGAACCCAGAACCCAGGGATTATGAGTCCCCTGCGCTAACCGTTGCGCCAAGAGCCCTTGTGATTAGTGGTTGCAAAGGTAATGGAGGACTTCCATGTAGAGAAGCGTTGCACCACGACGTCAAATACTACCATGCACGCGGTACCCGTTCAACGCACGATCTTGTCGACCAGGAGGATCATGGTGCCGCCTTTGACCTTGTGTGCCTATATGAAAAAAGGCCCCAACTTGCGTTGGAGCCTCATTCAATGCTCGGGTGGAGACGAGGGGGATCGAACCCCTGACCTCTTGACTGCCAGTCAAGCGCTCTCCCAGCTGAGCTACGCCCCCGTGCGAAAAAGTACTATACGGGAACTCGGACGGCGATGCAAGGACATTTTTGGAAAAACTTTCCGGGGGCGCGGGCGCCGGAGTCCCGCGGGGTCGCGACGGCGGAGGCCGGCGCCCGCGGGGCCGATGCGGGCGCGCACCCGGGGCGTCTGGGCCCCTCGATGCCCGACTAAGCCCGCGGGGCGCGCCCCGCGGGAGGGCGGCGCTGCCGCCCTCCTTTCCAGCGCCCTCAGGACATCTCGAGTTCCGCCGTCCGCCGCTTTTCGTTCTCGGAGTGCGGTCCGCCATGCGCCGGGCTGCTATTCCACCGACGACGGTCCCATTATTGGGTCCGATCACGCTTTCGTCCACTCGGCCATTTCAATACCATGCCGGATTACGGGGCTGACCGGGGACCACCGAGCATGTCGGAATTAGTGGAAACAAAACAGCAGGTAGAAGGCTTGTGCATTTAGTTAAATGAAGGGCATGGACGGCCGGTCTGGGCTGAGCTCCGTAATCCGGCATGGTTTTGAAATGGCACCGGTTTACTAACATGCAAATATGGTCGTTTAAATGCCTTGTCGCAGCTAATTTCCGATTTCTAACCAGTTGCACAAAACATTTGCTCGCAGTCGCGTCTCGGCGGACTTCATTGCTTCAGTTTTGGCTTTATAGCGAATCCCTAAACGGTCGCAGACGCTTCTGACTATGGTATCTAGCTGCTTTGAATCGTTGAGCATATCGTGAGTCACCAAGAATACATCGAATCCCATGCTCTGCAACGCAGTCATGCGCTCCGCATCGTGGTCAAGTATTGCACCCGAGCCATGAATGACTTCACCTTGGATTTCGATAATTGCACCTTTCATAAGAATCGGATTTACGATCACGATATCGCCGTAGCAGACCTTTTGACCTGCAATGCTTTGCGCCGAAATGGAAAGTGGGGTCAAGTCGTTGGCATAAACGTTCGTGAAGCCCGCGCCGCCAAGACGCCGCGGACGGTTTAGAAGCAAGATTCCTGCAACCTCGAGCGGAGACGCGGCAATGCCGATAACCTGCTGAGCGGCATCATAGAACTGCTTTCCCCACATTTGACTTTTGACCTTGTCGGCGAATTGATGCAAGCCGCTTAATTCGATGAGTGGCTTTCTCATCCAGAGAGAGGTTCCTTTAAGCTTCGTAACCTTTCTACTATCCTCATGCCGGTCCGTTTGCCCTTCGTTTTCCGAGGCCTTTACGGTTACACGGGCATAAACCCGTTTCCAAGGTGCCTCGTCTTCGCCTTCATCAAGTTCGAATAGATCTTGCGTACTGCTCTGGTGAATCTCTTTTGCCGCCATTTTTAACTGTATTTCGGCAGCAGGGGTCGGATCGAAAACAGAAAACCAGCCGCAAAGTTCGTACATAGCGAGTACGAGATCTATTTGGGACACAAAGCGTGTCATGGTAAATAACGTGTTAAGTGGATTGGTGACGCTAAAACCTACATGAGTATCGATCGTGGTGCCAACATCCGATTCCCCTTCCCAGCGAATAGTGGAGCGTAGGCCCGAGTGGTGATTGCAACAACCTGGTGAGGCAACGGCGATGATGGGAGTCTTAAGAACATCGGTTACGAAGGGTGAATGGGCTAGAGCTCGCCAGCCGTCTTCCGGGCTTGGCAATCGCGGGTAGAGGTCGCGCACCTGGGGCGGGCAGCGCCAGTAGCGGAACGCGGTGTTTGCACAAACGATCTCGTCCATGTTGGTCTCCCCTAGTGTCGGGCGTGAGCCATGCGGCTTGCGAGTCCGATTATCTAGGTGCGGATCATGCGGGTAAGTACCGGAAGCTGACCAAATACTGACCAAAAGCTTGACGGGTTTTGCTAAATAGTTGAAGTGTGCAGTAAAACCGCAGGTGCTTGCTCAAGGCTTGAGGGCCCCTGCCTCCATAATTGCTCGCTAATTGAGTGAATAATTCAACGAATGAACGTAATCATTTTGGGGAAAACGTTCGATGACGTCGGCAAGGTGGATATGCATTGAAAACTTGACGACGTCAACAGATGGCCAAGGATTGGCCGCGAATTTAAAATCGAAGGCAAAAAGTTCTTGGAAAACCGGGCGCAGCTATGTTAGTATCTCTTTTGCCGAAAGGCGACGGGCGATTGGCTCAGGGGTAGAGCATATCCTTCACACGGATGGGGTCACAAGTTCGAATCTTGTATCGCCCACCATCTAAAGATCAGGTCAGAGGTTTAGAGCCTTTGACCTTTTTTATTTTTGAAACTAAGAGTGATTCTAAAAATAAATTTGTGCTATCAGAATCGCTATTCTTGGCAAGAGTATATGCAAGGTTGCCAGACGAGGTCTTCGATGCTGCAGTGTAAGGTTTTTGCGAGTACCAATGCCGAGGATACCGAGTTCTCATAGCGTCCAGTTCATCACTCCGCCCGCTGTCCTAAATAAACTCCCCAGTCTTTAGGTCAACGAAGTCCGCGAGCTTAATCTTTCCGGAGAAGCCGCTCCCCTTGTACTTTCCCGCATAGGTCTTAGAGTCGAACTTGAACGAAGTGTTATACAGCTTGCCGCTCTTTGTCTTCCTGACCAGCCCGTTATCCAGCATGTAGCTCAGTACCCTCTTATGGCCTTCTCTATCGTTGCCGTTTAGGTAAAAGCAACAGACACCTTGTTTCGAGCCCGTCGCGATGAGCGTTTCGGGATTCGAGTATTTGGCCTCTACGACGACGCCATCAAGAACTGCGGTTCCGACAATGTCGTCCATGAGGGCGGTTTTGAATGGAGAGAAGAAGAACATCCATTTGCCGCATTGGACGGGATCTATGTCGTGGATTCGTTCCTTATTGATAAACCAGATCCATGAGAACGATTTGACTCTGGCAATCGAGCCGGATTCGTTAAGAAGCGTTTCTTCGACGGACGGCGTTAATTCCTCGTTGTTGCCTGTGTTATTTGAGCTTGCCATTTCATTTATCCTAACATTCGCCCTTAATAAAGCCCCTCATCAGCAGTCTCGAGTGCTTGTATCGCTGCACGTTTGAGCTCATTGAGATTTTCATAGCCGCTTCCCGACAGCGGGACTATGCGCACGTTGAATGAGTCGCCGTATTTATAGTCGGCAAACACATCGCAATTGCCCCTACCGAGAAACTGTATGGCCGCCCGGTCAATCGCTTTTTCGCTTTGGCCTACGTATTACAGATCTTTGGTTACATTATGAACAATGAAGATGCCAGTAATTTCGCCTTGCTGTGTCAGGGCCTTTCGCTGAGCCATAAACTCTTCGGCGCTTGCGACGATTTGAGGATCATCTTCTAGGAGCGATTGGCGTAGTTTAAGAAGTGCTTCTTGCTGCTTCGAAGCGATCAAGATAATTAGGAGACCATCCAAAAACAAGAATAAGCCGAAAAATATCATGGGGAAAGACGGCATGCGATTTACTCCAACGCTGAGCAGCCAAGCTATAAATGGGCTGCCAAGGGTAATTATTAGCCCGCTAACGCAAATGACCTTTCCTGCCTGAATTTGCCTTCTTGGAGGGGCCGATGCGACGGTTTTGATTTGATAGTACTTCCTCATGGTATGACTCAAGTGAAATAGGCAATTGGGTCCAAATGATGCTTTATAAACGGCAGTATTTGAATTGCAATTATCTAATCGCTCTGCCAGATGGGGTGTAAGGCTCACCATCGGTAACAGATCGAGAGGCAGTCGAGCTGAACAAAATAGTGCCGTCGCAGCGATGGCTGATGCGGCACCAATCTCTAAGAAATTGATTTAGTGGAAGGCTAAAGACTTCTGCAATAGCTGCTTCACCTCTCCCTTGGTCTAGCTTTAACGGGACCTTAGCAGCGATATGCGGTAGCCAGGAGCGCTGTTCCTAGAATGAAGAGCGTTAAGGGCGCGACGATCCAGTTGTTGTCGCCGGTCTTGGGGAGTGTCGCAGTGGTTGCGGTTGCGGTCTTGGGCCTGGAGGTCTTGGTCACCGTAGTCTTGGTCGTTGTGTTTGTCTTGGGCATCGTAGCCGTTAAGCTCCAAGTGGTCGGCATCGGTCCAGGCCCAGTCGGAGCTCGATACACTGCGAGCCGGACCCCGGCTGTCAATCAGAGAAAGGAAGGGACGCTTTGTGGCCTTCACATAGCGTCCCCTCCTCAAGTTATTGTGTGAATGTGATTTAAGCATACGGCGGAGTCTGAATCCACTATGCTCCAACTAGGCTACAAATCATAATTCTGCAACGTAGAATACTTGATAAGCGATTGATAACGCGGATGTCCCGATCGAACAGCCCGCTTGTAAAGCTTGATATATTTTTCAAATCCCTTTTGAACTGCGAATTCATTTCCACGGAGAGCTTCATATTCGTTCTGGCGCAAGTGTGGACGCACCTGTTGATCTATATATTCTGGCCTGTCTACAACAACGGCTTTCGAATAATCAATCCCGCATTTGTTTTCGGCATCGGTAAAGAATGCGTGCCCATGGCGAATATGCGAGCGAAAAGGTATGGCCCACGTATGACCTTCGATTTTGACCAAAAAGACAATGTAAGGACGATTTTGCTTTTGTTCCATCTCTTTGAACGGCGGGTTTGGATGATCTTGGTAAAACGAGTTTGTCAAAAAGACGATTTTAGAATTCATGCAGACCCTCCGAAAAAGAAAATGCCTCCAACCCAAAGAGATTGAAGGCATCTTCTCAGTGGGCTTTCTTTTGATTCCGTTGGTCGCGCCCTACGACCAAAATCTTCTCAGTGGGCTTTCTTTTGATTCCGTTGGTCGCGCCCTACGACCAATTTCTGATTTAAGTATACCCAAGCAACGGAGGAAATGATTGGGATTTCGAAATATGAAGGATTAAATTAGGCCTGAATTAGGCCGCTCAATCTTGACCGTACATATCTAGAAATCCAGATTCACCTAGACAATTAACTTGTATTCGCGCCCAATCGTACTTATCACAAACAGAAGTATCCATACAAGCCCCCATTGACCTTAGCTTTCGCTAACAAGCAGCTCGGCATCAACTCAGTTTTGCCTCGTCGTCGGCGTCGAGCCCTTCGGCCTTCTTGGCGATATCAGCCAGACCCGGATTCATCTTTTCGCAAGCGCCGTCCACGATCTTCTTCAAGCTTTCAAAGAAAGAGAAGGCTTTGCGATCCTGTTTAAGTTCAGTCGTGGGCTCGAGGGAAATCGTCGTAGGTTCGTCGATTCCAGCGAAAAGGGCCGAGTACAACTTCCCTACGTTCAGCTTCGGGTCTTCGACATCAATGGAAAAGCCGTCAACACCCTCGATCGCGATCTTCCCATCCTTCAGCCCGACCTTATATGCCTTCTGAGCCATAGCGTTTGAGTCGTTTCCTGACAACGTCAGCGCCTCCTTCAACGGTCTTGGCCACAAGGTCGAGCACCTTGTAGTCGTCGCATTCGTATTCCAAAGCCCCACTCTTCACGTCAATTATTCCATTTTTGTCGCGTGCGAGAACGATGACGTTATCGACATCGAGGTTTACGACAAAGAGCGGGTTGTGCGTAATCATCAGCACCTGCCGGTTGGCGCTCATCCTCTTAAAGGCGCCAAGGACGTGCTCCTTAATCGCTACTTGCGAGATTTGATCCTCCGGCTGGTCGATAATATAGATCCCTGGTTTAGCGTCCTCCTCCGCCAAAAGGTCGAAGTACAGGGTCCCGTACAGGCCAGGCGACGGTTCGGCGTCGATGCCTATGGACTTGTTGGTGATTTTCCTTCTCTCGGTTACGCGGTCAACCACCGCATGAAGCTTGTTGCGAATCTGATCGTAGCACGTCGTCATGGAGGGTTTTTCACCTGTTACGGCTGCAACAATTTCCTCCGTAGTCAGCTCGGTCTCGGACTGAATGCCATCCAGCAGAAGCGATAGCTTAGGCTTGTTAAACACCTCCCTAAAGACCTTATTGCAGTAGCTTATGTCGGTACTACCAGAAGTGAGCTCGGAGACAAATATGAATTTCCCCATAGGATTGGGAACCCTAATGTCAACAGGAACGGCATACTCGAGCTTCCTGTCGCGTCGTTTTGCGGCAAGCAACACTGCGTCGGCAATTTTCCCAGAGACATCGTCAAGAGTCGACGAATAATCATCGATAGTTTTCTGCTCGTCAGTCTTCCTCTTCGAAAGAACTCTGCGTTCCTCGCTCGCAGCGTCCTTGACTGCTTGGGTTTTCGCGTCATTGCGTTTGTAGACCAGCCTTTGCTTCTCGAGAAGTTTGAGAAGCCTATCCATCGCCTCCATTGCATCGGCATGGGCCTCGGCGGCTTCAAGCCCCATCTCTTTGAAAAGTTTCGAGTAATCTATTATTGCGTTGGCAAGATCGCTCCTGCAGGAGAGCAATTTAGAGCAGAGATCATCGATGTCCTTAAAAGAGATCGTCTTCGAAAATCGGGAGATGGTAAGCTTCTCAGACTTTGGCAGGTCCCGCAAAACCACCTCATGCTTATCAAGTCGACGGCGTGCATCGTTGAAGCGCGCTTTCGACTCTAGGGCGACAACGCACTCGTCAAAGAAGCGCTTGAGCGACTCTTTAATTGAGCTGACATCAACGTGGGATTGAAAATACTTACCGAAATAATCGTCTTGCCCCTGCCCCGAATGCAGCTCTTCGAGGGTTTTACGAACGCTGTCTTGGTCGTCAAACTTGAACTCAGCCGCATCTGGGAGAAGAGTATCGACGCTTATGCCCTCTTTCGCGCAATAGGCCTCGTATCCGTCGACCAACTTGGAATCGCCTACATGCCGGCAACCGGTTATGCGGTGAATCATCATCGACTTGCCTATGGAGTTGTCGCCGATAATCGCGTTGATTCCGGGCGAAAGCGGTATGTCAAAGCACTTGCCGTCAATTGAGAGTTCAAGCGAGTCGAGCTTCGAGGAGCTGGCGCTGAAGAACGAGCAGTCGCCGACCTTGATTCTCGAGGGGTCGGTGATTGCCATGAGCAGACCTTCGAAAGTCGGCAGGCATTTCAGGCTGGAGAACGAAATCTCACCGCCTTCTTTCCCTGGATAGGTCGCCCAATCATGACAATCGCTCCCGACAACAAACGGAACGGCATCTTTGGGATAGGTCTCGATGAGTCTCTTGATGTCGAGTTCTCGCCGCTTGTTGCGAATTTCGACCGCGTCGACAAACTCGGTCAAAATCACTTCGCTGGCGCAATTCGCGCCGAGACTGCTCACGTCCCGCTTCGCTTCCTGACCGGCCGATTTCTCGTGTCCGATGAGGACGGCGTTGAGGCCGATGTCCCTCAAGACCTTGGTGAAACCGTCTTCGGTGAAAGCGCCATTATTGAGATCGTCGTAGCGCGGTTTCCCGTTCTCATCACAGACGACCTCGGCGATGCCGCCAATCAGATCGGGGTGCCGGTCATCGAAGATGGCAACGATATGGACGACGGTCGGCTTCTTGCCATCGGCGCGAATCGATACGCTGAACTCAATACCAGGAAGCACTTTGTTTAGGCAGCCATCCCCCTCCCTCTCCTTCAAAGCGAAGTAAAGGTCTTTGTCAAAGCAATCGTGGTCAGTGATTGCGCACATGTTGATGCCATGAGCCTCCAAACCGCGAAGCAGCACGTTAACATGGTCTTTGTCGCAATCGGAAAGTTCCTTCTTGCCTTTGTCCTTTGTGACGACACTTGCAGCAGAATGGATATGCAGATCGATTCTGGTTGGCTTAGTTACTATGCGTTCCAATTGCACCTCCTATGCTGTCAAGGCGAATTGCATATCGCCCAACGTTGATATCAGATGGCCCATTGCCCGTCTTGTGCGATGGGCCGGTTTATGATTCTCTCAAGCAAAACTCCTTCGTCCCTATGTTAATCCCATCCCTCGATGCGGGTTAGATACTAATTGGCGCCTAACTTCATTGCTGACAACCTCGATGTCAGCGGCTTCCTCCCTTGATTGTCAACTTCGCCCGACACCCCCCCCCAAAAAAATGCTTCCAATCAAATGCGCATGTCGCCCATGCATGTTCCATGCGTATCTAAATCTCACAGCCAATAAACGTAAGCTAAGCGTAGTTCGGAACAGAGTTTTTAGGGGCGATCATATTTTGAAGAAAGGTACTCGGCTCCATTCCCAGTGCGAAAACGCACATGGTTAGCACGTCAGATGTTGCATGCGCGAAAAGGGCAACGCTCCCTATCCGGGAATGTTGCCCTTAAAGCTTCAACAGAGTTCTTGTATTGCAGCTAGGTGCGTCGCGCAGTCTCAGCAGCGATATGCGGCAGCCAAGAGCACTGTTCCCAGCAGGAAAAGCGCCACAGAAGAGGCTATCCAGTTGCAGTCGCCGGTCTTGGGGAGCGCCGCAGTTGTTGCGGTGGCAGCCTTGGGCTTGGAAGCTTTGGCGACCGTAGTCGTGGTCGCTGTCGTTGTTGTCTTGGTTGTCGCGGCCGCGGGTTTCAGCGAGGGATTTGCCGTGGGCCCCGTGGTGGGCTCTCCGGCAGCGGGGCTAGCATCGGCGGAAGGCTTGTCCGCGCCATCGCCCGGTACCTCGCCCCTGTCGGTCTCCCCCGCCGGCGGCGTGGTCACATCGGGCTCAACCACCACATGCGGTGCCGCCGAACCGCCGGCATCTACCACGCCGCTAGCACCAAAGGCCCCACCGGCAGGCGTCACAAACCGAGCGGACACAAGCGACCCGTCCGTGCACGCAACGCCGCCGTCGGCACCGGCCGCATCAAGCCACGAGGCGTCGACGGAAAGCCGGCAGCCGTCCACACCAGCGCTAAGGCCCGCGTCCTGCAGAAACACGCCATAAGCCCGCACGCCCGCTCCGGACCCGGCGCCCGCGGCAACGACGCGCCCGCCGCCGCGCACGGCCATGTCGCCGGCAATCACGCCGGCGACCGCCTCGTTTGTAATATCGGCCCCGTCTGCCCGCGCATCGACGGTGCAGCCGTCAACCACGAGCGCCTGCGACACGTGGATCCCGCACTGCGAGCCCGTCGCCGTCAGGGTCCCGGTGCCGCGAAGCGTCAGGTTGCCCCACACCTCCATGCCGCACAGCGTGATGTCCGCATCGGGCGCATGCGACTCCGTCACGGAGTTCTGCCCGGCAAGCGTCAGCACCAGGTCGCCCTCGGCGCCGATGGCCTCGCCCGCGTAGCCATTAAGCTCCAGGTGGTCGGCATCGGTCCAGACCCAGCCGGGGCCCGACACGCCCGGCTGGTGACGCATAATTTCTTTCGCAAATTGACAACCGCATAGCGGAACACGGCCCGCGCCCCGTCATATGATTTCTAGC